>CALGJQ010000011.1 GCA_937928545.1 uncultured Verrucomicrobiales bacterium | reverse complement strand
CGAATCGCACTCAACGCGTTGAAACGAGCGACGGACCACAGCAAGCGCAAACGCCCCAGCAGCCTCACCAAAAAACAGCTCCGCGCCGCCCAAGACGAAACCTACCTCGAAGAAGTCCTCTCCCTTGTGTAGGGACCCTGCGGCTTTTGAAGGCCAGGCTTTTTGAAAATAGGAAAGAGAGCGGAGCTTACTCAGCAGCAGCCTCTTCAGTCGCTTCAACGGTGACAGTCAGAGTGGTCGCAACATCAGCGTGGAGCTTGATTTCGACGTCAGTCTTGCCGGTGGACTTGATGGGCTTGTCGAGTTGGATCGCGGTGCGGTCAACTTCGATTCCTTTGTCCTCAAGAGTCTTCTGGATGTCGATGGTAGTGACAGAACCGAAGGCCTTGCCATTTTTACCCACGTCGAGAGTGAATTTGGGCTTCAGGCGGGCGATCTTGCCAGCGAGGTCCTGAGCGATTGTGAGATCAGCAGCTTCACGCTTTACGCGGCTGGCTTGGAGATTTTCAATTTGGCGAAGGTTGCCCTTGGTTGCCTCATAGGCTTTACCTTTAGGGATAAGGAAATTGCGGGCGTAGCCAGCTTTCACTTTCACCACATCGGCTTCAGCGCCAAGGGAGTTGATTTTTTCGCGGAGAATAACTTCTGTGAGTGCCATGGTCTTATAAAGGAAAAGGTTCTGTGGAGGGCGGGGGAATAGGGATAGGGGCGCGCTGAGTCAAGGAATTATCAACAACGAAAACGGTCTTTTGGGAAAGAAGGTCCATTTGGCTTCGAAACCTTGCTCTCAGGCCATTGTTTAAATAGGCTGACTTCTGTGAAGACCGAGGTTTTACCTTTCCCAGCACGTCGAGACTCTCCAGCGATTGATCAAGTTGGCGTGGAAGAGCGTGCCCAGCGTTTTTGTGCGCGCAGTTTGAAGAAGGAGACAAAAATGTCCGCTTTGAAGCTGGCGGTGACGATGTTGGACGTCACCACGCTCGAAGGCGCGGATTCGGTCGGGAAAGTCCGCCAAATGTGCCAAAAAGCGATGCAACCTCTTCCGGGAGATCCTTCGGTGGGTCCTGCGGCGGCGGTTTGTGTCTATCCTCGCATGGTCGCCACGGCGGCGAAGGCGGTGGAAAATTCAAAAGTGCAGGTAGCCGCGGTGGCGACTCAGTTCCCGAGTGGGCAAATGCGTTTAAAAGAGCGACTGGCGGAAGTTCGCTACGCGGTGGGTGAGGGAGCGGATGAGATCGACATGGTCATTTCTCGCGGGCAATTTTTACAAGGTGAGTATCGCGCGATTTATGATGAAGTGGCGGCTTGCAAGGAAGCTTGTGGCAAGGCTCACCTCAAAGTGATTCTCGAGACCGGAGAATTAACGACCTACGACAACGTTCGATACGCCAGCGACATGGCGATGGCTGCCGGGGCCGATTTCATTAAGACCTCGACCGGGAAAGTGCCGATTGCGGCGACCTTGCCGGTGACCTTAGTGATGCTGCAGGCGATTGAAGAGTTTTACGAACGCACCGGCCGCATGGTCGGGATGAAGCCGGCGGGCGGGATCTCGAATGCGAAACTCGCCCTGCAATATCTCGTCATGGTGCGCGAGGTTCTCGGGCCGAAATGGCTCACCAACAAATGGTTCCGCTTTGGGGCCAGCTCTCTCACCAATGATCTCCTGATGCAGATTCGCAAACAGGAAACCGGCTACTACCAGAGTGGCGATTACTTTACCCAAGACTAAGTCCAATGAGTGCCAATGATTTTCTATCGGGCGGCTTTGCGCCTGCTCCCGAGTCCGCTGATCACTTCAAGATCAAAAAGAACTACGACCTCTACATCGGAGGAAAGTGGGTCAAGGCGGCGAAGCGTTTTAAAACCACGAACCCCGCGACGGGTGAGGTGATTTCTCAGGTTGCCTTGGCCGAAAAGAAGGAGGTTAACTTGGCGGTGAAAGCGGCTCGCAAAGCCTACGACGAGACTTGGTCAAAAATGCCTGCCGCTGAGCGCGGAAAGTATCTCTTCCGCATCGCGCGTCTTTTACAAGAGCGAGCTCGTGAGTTTGCGGTCACTGAGACCATCGATGGTGGCAAGCCGATTCGGGAAAGCCGCGATGTCGATGTCCCACTCGCGGCGGCTCATTTTTTCTACCATGCGGGTTGGGCCGATAAGCTTGATTACGCATTTCCGGGAGCCAAAGTTGCGCCTTTGGGGGTGGTGGCTCAGGTGATTCCATGGAATTTCCCGCTCCTCATGGCTGCGTGGAAAATTGCGCCCGCTTTGGCTTGCGGAAATACCGTTGTTTTGAAACCAGCCGAGACTACTCCACTGACGGCGCTGAAGTTAGCCGAGCTTTTCGATGATGCAGGTCTTCCTCCTGGAGTCGTGAATATTATTACCGGTGCAGGCGAGACCGGACAGGCATTGGTTGAGCATCCCGACGTGAATAAGGTGGCCTTCACCGGTTCGACCGCAGTGGGTAAGGCGATCCGGCGATCCGTCGCGGGGACTGGAAAAAAGTTCACTTTGGAACTCGGTGGCAAGGCCGCTAACATTGTTTTTGAAGACGCGCCGATCAACGAAGCGGTCGAGGGAATCGTGAATGGGATCTTCTTTAACCAAGGTCATGTTTGCTGCGCAGGCTCACGTCTTTTTGTGCAGGAAAGCATCGCTGTCAAGGTCATCAAAAAACTTCAAAAGCGCATGGAGACTCTCGTCGTCGGAAATCCGCTCGATAAGAATACCGACATCGGGGCTATTAACTCGGTCGAGCAACTTGAGCGTATCAAAACTCTCGTCAAAGCGGGGCAGGACGAAGGCGCTTGCCTCTGGCAACCTTCCGGTGGAGTCCCTCGCAAAGGAAATTGGTTTAAGCCCACGCTCTTCACCGAGTGCGCGCAGAGCCATCGCATTGTGCAGGAAGAAATCTTTGGCCCCGTGCTCGCGATCCAGACCTTCCGCACGCCGCAGGAAGCTCTCACCAAAGCGAACAATACCCCATACGGATTGAGTGGGGGAGTTTGGACCGACAAGGGATCCAAGATTTTTAAAATGACCACCGGGCTTAATGCCGGAGTAGTTTGGGCCAACACCTTTAATAAGTTTGATCCCACCTCACCCTTCGGCGGTTTTAAAGAAAGCGGAATTGGACGGGAAGGGGGAGTCCACGGGCTCTCGGCATACTGCGACCTTAAAATTTAGTGAATCGGCCCGCAGGATCGTTCTGCTAAACGGGCCTGTTCGCCGAGCCGCTTGTCAGCAGTCCAGAGCATGGCGCTCGGGGTGATGAGGGTGGCTGCGAGGATCATGAAGTCGGTCAAGCCAACGCCTTTGCCATGGCATTTTCTTTCTTCGATCATCGCCAAAGTTTCCTCAACCGTGATTTCGGACGCTTGAGGAAGGTCTTTGAGAAAAGCTAGAATGGTTTCGCGATTCTTAAAGTTTCCACAAGCCAGTTCGCCCACGATTAGAGGATGAGTCAGCACCATCTCATCTTGTAGCAAGCGGCTGAGAATGGGATCTTCTTTGCGAAAGTGATTGATCCACACACTCGTATCGACAACGACTTTCATTAGGACTCTTGTGATGGCTCATCCAAGCCGCGTTCGGCAACGATGCTGCTGACGGGCTCTTTGGTAAAAAGGTTCACGCTCCCACGGCGAGGGGCGGCTTCGGCAAAAGGGTCACTTCCGCCCAAGGCGGATAAGCGGCGCGCAGCTTCACTGGAGATGTAACTTTTTAAGCTCATCTCTAATAAATCACTCAATTTCTCGATGCCTGAGTAGCTTTTAGCCTTCTCTAATAAGGCGTCATCAATCGTTACGGTCGTTCTCATGAATCAAAATTAACATCATTTGATTCGATTTAAAGCATTTTCGGCGCATTTCTCGACCTCTTGGAAAGAGGAGTGTAGCCTCTTCATCAATGAGCACTTTGGGAATTAAGAAGACCTACAAACTCTTTATCGGAGGGAAATTTCCGCGCACGGAATCGGGACGGATTCTTGAGGTGCGAGGCCCAGATGGTGAGTTTTTGGCCAATGCCTCGCGAGCGAGTCGGAAAGATTTTCGCAATTCAGTGGTGGCTGCGCGTAAGGCCGCGAGTGCTTGGGCCAAGTCAACTGCTTATCTCAAAGGGCAGATTTTTTATCGTATCGCTGAGATTCTCGACGGCCGTTCCGATCAGTTTGTGAAGGAGTTAGTTGCCCACGGGCTCTCGCCAGAAAAGGCCGAAGCTGATGTCGCGGAAGCGGTTGATCTCCTTGTCCACTACGCCGGTTGGAGCGACAAATACCAAGCGCTTTTCTCCTCGGTGAACCCCGTGGCCTCGCCGCATTTTAATTTCTCAGTCCCGCAGCCGACTGGGGTCGTGGGTATCATCGCTCCGAAACGAGGAAGCCTCCCTGAGTTGGTTTCCGCAATTGCTCCGGCTTTCATCGGAGGAAATAGCCTCGTTGTTTTGGCGGGGGAGAATGCTCTCACTGCGATCTCTTTTGCGGAGGTTCTTGCGACGTCCGATGTTCCGTCTGGAGTGGTCAATATCCTCACCGGTCATCGCGATGAACTCGTTCAGGAATTCGTGAAGCACATGGACGTGAATGGCGTCCTCCTTTGCTCGAATAATGCCGAGGAAAAGAAGAAGGCGGAATTGGAATCTGCCGAAAACCTGAAGCGCGTTTCCCTGCATCCAGACAAGCCTCTCTCCCGGAGCCCGTATCATATTCTCGATTTCCAGGAGATTAAGACGACCTGGCATCCGGTTGGAGTGTGACGAAATTTCCGAAAGTCTCCGCTTGCCAACGGGTGATTTTTTTCTAGTCTGCCGCGCACCAAGACGGTGGTCGTAGCTCAGTTGGTAGAGCTCCAGATTGTGATTCTGGCTGTCGCGGGTTCAAGTCCCGTCGATCACCCCATTTTTCGTGAAAAGCCGTTCTCTTTGCCGAGAGCGGCTTTTTGTTTTTTAGCACGCTTGAATTCCCCGCGCCCTCCGGTTTGACTCTCGCTCACATGAGCGACGCAGCAGATCCAGCATTGGCCCAATTGATTGGTGGCACATCCAAGGTTCTTTCGGAGAAGGAACTGGATGAAAAATTGAAGGAAGGCCGTCCTCTCAGAATCAAATTCGGGGTCGATCCTACCGCGCCCGATATCCACCTTGGCCACACCGTGCCCTTGGAAAAACTCCGCCAGTTTCAAGAAATGGGGCACCAAGCGATTCTCCTCATTGGTGACTTCACCGCCACGGTGGGGGATCCCACTGGACGCAGCACGGCTCGTCCTCCGCTCACCCGCGAAGAAGTCCTGGCCAATGCCGAGACCTACACTGATCAGGCTTTCAAGGTTCTCGATCGCGAGAAGACGGAGATCATTTTCAATGGCGATTGGTTCCGTAAAATGAATTACGAGCAAGTCCTTAAGCTCAATGCGCGGGTGACCTTGCAGCAAATGCTTCAGCGCGAAGACTTTAAAGAGAGGGTGGGCAAAGGGACTGAAGTCCGTTTACACGAACTGCAATACCCCATCATGCAGGGGTGGGATTCCGTGGAGCTGAAGTCAGATGTCGAGATTGGCGGGACTGATCAACTTTTTAACATGCTCGTGGGCCGTGATCTTCAAAAAGAAGAAGGTCAGCCTCAGCAATCAGTCATCTGCATGCCTTTGCTGGAGGGGCTGGATGGAACGAAGAAAATGTCCAAAAGCGCCAACAACTACGTGGGCGTCAGCGAGCCACCCAATGAAATGTTTGGAAAGCTCATGAGCATTAGCGACGAACTCATGGACCGCTACTATCTCTTGCTTCTCGGTGACGCGCGAGACGAAGCGCAGCATCCGATGGAGTCGAAGAAGGAATTGGCCCGTCGCATCGTGGCTCGTTATCACAGCGAGGAAGAAGGGCAGGCCGCACGGACTGATTGGGAAATGCGTTTTTCAAAGCGGGATCTCGATTCGGTCGATCTCCCGGAGCTAGCGGCCAGCGACCTTCAGGGGAATGTCCTCGAAGTGGTCAGCAAGGTCTTTAAAGAGGGCTTTGACCTCGAAAAATCGAACGGCGAGCTGCGGAAGCAATTCATCACGACTGGTGCGGTCCAGCTCGATGGCGAAAAGTTGAGCGATCCCATGGCGGAATTTGCTGGAAAAACAGGGCAAGTCCTTCGTTTGAGCAAAAAACAAAGCGTTCGCCTTTCCTAGACGGAAGTCGCTTCAGGAAACGTTATCCAAACAAGGAAATCACTCTGGTCCAATGGCGTGGGCTGGGCTAGTTTCCCTGTAGACAAATTTATGAGTGATACCATATCCACTATTCTGCTGATCTTTGTGGTCGTCATGTTGTTCAACATCATGATTTTCGTCCACGAGTTAGGCCACTTTTTGGCAGCTCGATGGCGTGGGCTTCAGGTCGATCGCTTCCAAATTTGGTTCGGTAAGCCGATTTGGAAAAAAGAAATCAACGGCGTGCAATATGGCCTTGGCTGGATTCCAGCTGGAGGTTTCGTGGCCCTCCCACAGATGGCAGCGATGGAGTCAATCGAGGGAAACAACCTCGATGGGAAAGCTCTTCCTCCAGTTTCTCCGCTCGATAAAATCATCGTCGCTTTTGCGGGCCCACTTTTCAGTCTTTTGCTCGCGGTGGTCGCGGCGACTGCGGTGTGGGGAATGGGCAAGCCTCAGGATGCGATTAAGTCGAATGTCGTTGGCGGAGTTCAGGAAGGCAGTGCCGCTCATGGCATTCTCTTCCCTGGAGATAAGATTCTCAAGATTGATGGCGAACCAGTTCAGTGGTTTCACGGGCGAATCTTCGACGATATCATGACGCGGATCATGCTCACCGAGGGAACCGAAATTGATTTTGAAATCGAGCGCGACGGGAAAGTGCAGACGGTTACAACGAAGTTCGATATTGCTGAAACTCCTTGGTTTAAGAGGCGCGCTTTGCCGAGAGTGGGAATTCGACCCGGTAGTCCGGTGATTGTCGATCAGGCTCTCGATGCGGGAACGAAGAATGAAGGTTTCCCAGAAAATTTGACGATCATTGGGACCAGCCCGGCAACAAAAGCGGGTCTCAAAGCTGGTGACCAAGTTTTAAGAATCAATGGACAAACGGTCTATGGTCCTGGGCACGCCAGCCAGATTATCAAGGACCACAATTACAAAGAGGTCTCGATCGAAGTGAAGCGAGGAGAGGCCGAATTGGAATTTAAAGTGACTCCAGAAATGCCTGTGGGTGAGTATTCTGAAAACCCCATGTTGGGTGTCTTTTGGGACACCGATGCGATGATCTCGTCCGAGATCCTTTATCCGAATCCTTGGGAGCAAGTGCGCGATAGTCTCCGGACGATGTGGATGACCATTAAAACCATCTCTTCTCCCTCGTCGAATGTAGGAGTCGATCAGCTCGCTGGGCCGATTGGAATTGCGAAGACGAAATTCCTTCTTTTACAGGAGCCCAATGGATGGCTCAAGGTGCTCGCCTTTTTCGTTCTTTTTAACGTCAACCTTGCCGTTTTGAACATGATGCCCTTGCCGGTTTTGGATGGTGGACACATTGTCATGGCGATCATGGAGTGGGTTCGGGGGAAACCTCTTCCACAGCGTCTCCTCGAGTTTGTCCAAACCGCCTTCGCGCTCCTCTTGATGGGCTTCATGCTCTACATCACCACCAAGGATATTGGTGATGAGGTGGAAGGCGAGAAAGTCGAAGGGAAGAAGGTTCTCGAATGGCCGAAGTCACAGTTTTGAAAAAGTTATGAATAGTTCAAAACCCTCGGTAAACGTAGCGCGCCTCATTTATTTGGTGCTCTGCGAACTGGCGGGATTTGCGATTGCCCTGAGCACTCCAAATATCCCGCTTTGGGTAGGGATTGTGGGTGGACTGGGCGTCGCGGTGTTCTTCATTTTTGTGGAGGGTTTGATGAAGGACTTCACGCTTCGTGGATTCTCGACCGCGACCTTTGGAATCGCAATTGGATTGCTCTGCGCCTTTCTTCTCAATCGCGCGCAAGTTCCCGAATTGATCAAGTTGGCAGCGACGCCCCTCAACGACCCTGGGGTTGGTGAGGCTCTTTCACTGGCCTTCACCGTCACATCTTATGCCAGTCTCGCATTCTTGGGAGCAGTTTTAGCACTGCGAAGCAATCAAGAGGACTTCTCCTTCATCATTCCCTACGTTCGTTTTCGACAAGACGCCGCTTCGGGGCAGCTCCTTATCCTCGACGCCGAGGTTATCATGGATGGTCGTTTGCCTGGGCTGATGGCGGCGGGTTTTCTAACCGGGCGCGTCCTTGTTCCACAATTTGTGCTCGATGAACTACAAGTCATGTCGAACTCGCCAGCGGCTGGAAAGCGGCAGCGAGGACAGCGAGGTTTGGAAATTTTAAGCGAGTTGCAGAAGAACCCAGCAGTGCCCATTTCCATTCAGGATTCTCGTGGCATGGCTGAAGATGAATCCTTTCAAGGGCGCCTGGTGCAGACCGCTAAGCTGCTCTCGGCTCGCCTGATCACGACTGATGAAAATTTAACGAAAGTGGCTCACCTCCAAGGTGCGGACATTATCAATCTCAATGACCTCTCAGATGCCCTCAAGCCCTCGGTGGTGGTGGGCGAGTCTCTTCGCTTAGCCCTCGTTCGCGTCGGTAAGGATGACCACCAAGGCGTTGGCTACATGCCAGATGGCACCATGATTGTCGTGAATCATGCAGTCGATAAAATCGGGACGTCTCAGGATGTCACTGTTGTGAGTTCGATTCAAACGAGCGCCGGCGAGATGGTCTTTGCGGAGTTAAACAGTAAAGAGGAGTCCTAGCTTGTGAACGAAATCAAGGCGATCTCGGTCACTCGGCTTGCGCGCCGGATTCGCAACCTCCTTGAGATCGAAATTGGAGATCTCTGGGTCGAAGGCGAGGTGAGTAATTTGCGCAAGCAATCGAGTGGGCATTGGTATTTCTCGCTCAAAGACGAGTCGGCCCAAATTTCTTGCGCGATGTTTAGCGCGAAGCGTCGCATGGGAAATGAGGTCATTCAAGATGGGGCCAAAGTCCAGATTTTGGGAGAGACCAGCTTCTATGAAGCGCGTGGAAGCACGCAGTTGATCGTTAAAAAAGCGCAAGCAGTCGGGCTGGGGGATTTACAAGCTCGCTTTGAGGCGCTGAAGGAGTCCCTCAATCAAGAAGGGCTATTTGCGCAAGAACGGAAGAAGCCGCTGCCCGCTTTTCCACAAGTCATTGGCATTGTCACCTCACCGACGGGAGCTGCCCTTCAGGATATGAAAAATGTTCTGAGTCGCCGGGCTCCGTGGGTAAAGGTCGTTTTATATCCTGTCGCGGTACAAGGAAAAGGAGCCGAGCGGGGTATTGCCCAAGCGATTCGGCAAGCCGGACGTGGCGGGGACGAGACTCCAGACCCCGAGGTCTTAATCGTGGCTCGCGGTGGCGGATCTTTGGAGGATCTTTGGAATTTTAACGAAGAGATCGTGGCGCGCGCGATCGCTGATTGTCCGATTCCGGTGGTGAGTGGTGTGGGGCATGAGATTGACTTTACGATCTCTGACTTTGTCGCAGATTTACGAGCGCCAACTCCCAGTGCCGCCGCAGAATTGGTAGTGCCTGATCAGTTAGAACTGAGGAACCGTCTACTGAATCTAGGCTCTCGTCTAAATCGAGTCGTTCATGGTCGGATCGACCGTCTTTCAGATCAGCTCGATTATTATGAGCGAGGAATTTTCAGTCAGTCTGCCGAGCAAAAGTTACAACGGCCAATTTTAAGAATTGAGGGGCTGGAACGTGATTTGAAAAATGCCGTCGAGGAATCGATGCGGGGGCGCGAACGCTTTCTTGCGGAGTATCAACTCAAGCTCGACCATCATCATCCCCGTGAGATTTTTCGACGACGTCAGGAAAAAGTGGATCGGATCACCGCAGATCTCACCAGCGCGGCCCGTCATACCCTTGAGCTTCAACAGACGCGAATCGACCGACTCGGCTCATTGCTTCAAGCACTCGGTCCGGGGAGTATTCTCGAACGGGGATTTTCAATCACCTTCGGACCCGATGGTGAGATTGTGAAATCGACCGAGTCAGTTTCTTCTGGAGATGAACTGACCGTGCAAGTGAGCGACGGTAAGATCAAATCGCGGGTGGAGTAGGGAGGCCGCCGGTAGGAATCTGTGCAATTAGTGCCCCATCCGTTAAAATCTGTGTTCAAAAATCCTCTACTCACCTTCTGAAATTGGTGATTTTCAGCACAGATTTTACCGGATTGAAGAAGGATTTCACAGATTTTGAGAAGCTAAGTGGTCTCAATACGCGGGTGGAGTAGGGAGGCCGCCGTTAGGAATCTGTGCAATCAGTGCCCCATCCGTTAAAATCTGTGTCCAAAAACCTTCCTCACCTTCCGGGATTGGTGATTTTCAGCACAGATTTTACCGGATTGAAGAAGGATTTCACAGATTTTGAGAAGCTAAGTGGTCTCGATTCTCTGTGACCTTCTCACTTCGCCTAAAACGGAATGTCGTCCTCGCTGATTTCGGTCTCGTTATCGAACGAGTTATCGAAGGAACTCGGGGGAGGATCAGATGGAGCTGCGCCGGGATCTCCGCCTTGGTCGCCACCACCTTGGCCACCGCTGGAGGATTCGATCTTCCAAGCGTTGAGGTTCACGTAGTAGCGGCCCTTGTATTCGTTACCGCGGACGTCGAAGGTCACCTTGAGCTCGTCTCCGATGCTCAGGGTGTTGAGTTGGTCGATCTTGTCGCGGACGGTTTCAAATTTCACCATTTGGGGATATTTCCCGTCGGGGACTTCGATCACGAATTCCCGTTTCGTAAATCCGCTGGCGAAGGTTTGGAGGTCTTCGAGGACTTTGAGAGTCCCGCTAAGTTCAAATGAGTTGGCCATATTGCTGAGGGTAGGTGTTGTTATTTAAAGTGACGTTTGATGACGAAGTCTTCTTGTTCCCAGATGAGTTCGGACTTTGGGAAGAGTTCTTCGTATTCCGGAAAGTAGGTGTCACCCTCGTGGGACTCGTTCACGTGCGTGACGACGATGTCGTTAAGAAGAGGGAGGAAAAAGCGGTAGATTTGTTCGCCGCCGATGATGAAGACTTGTTGGTCGATGAGGTCGAATTCCCGTAGCTCTTGCGGTTGGTGAATGCTTTCGACACCATCATGGTGCCAAGCGGGATCATGCGTGATCACGATGTTTTGACGGTGCGGGAGAGGCTTCCCAATTGAATCGAAGGTCTTCCGTCCCATCACCACGGGGTGCCCGGAAGTGTGTTTTTTGAAGAATTTGAGGTCGTCGGGAAGATTCCAAGGAAGACCTCCGTCTTTTCCGATTACCCGCTCCGGGCTCATGGCAACAATGGCAGTTAATTTCATACAGCAACTTCTCCTTTAATGTGAGGGTGAGCCTCGTAGTCGGCCAGCGTAAAGTCCTCGATCGTGAAATCATCGAGCGAAGTCACTTCAGGATTAATCTTCATTTGAGGGAGCGGGAAGGGCTCTCGGGTGAGCTGCAAGCGAGCTTGGTCGAGGTGATTCGAATAAAGGTGAAGATCGCCAAAGGTGTGGACGAACTCGCGGGCCTCGTAGCCGCTAACCTGCGCGACCATCATGGTGAGGAGCGCGTATGAGGCGATGTTGAAGGGAACTCCGAGGAAGAGGTCGGCACTACGTTGGTAAAGTTGGCAGCTCAGGCCGGGGCGCTCGGATTCGGGATTGTGAACGTAGAATTGAAAGAGGAGGTGGCAGGGCGGGAGGGCCATTTCGTCTACCTTGCCCACGTTCCAAGCGGAAACGAGGTGACGGCGCGAGGTCGGGTTCTTTTTGAGGCCTTCGACGAGGTCGGCGATTTGATCGATGGTCGAGCCATCTTCCTTGGGCCAAGAGCGCCATTGTTGGCCGTAAACGGGGCCAAGGTCACCATTTTCGTCGGCCCATTCATCCCAGATCCGGACCTTGTTTTCCTTCAGGTAAGCGATGTTGGTGTCGCCTTTGAGGAACCAAAGAAGCTCGTGAATGATCGAGCGCAGGTGAAGTTTTTTTGTCGTGATGCAGGGAAAGCCCTTACGGAGATCGTAACGAGCCTGACGACCAAAAACACTGAGCGTGCCGGTGCCGGTGCGGTCTCCTCGTTCTTCGCCGTTTTCAAGAACGTCGGTGAGGAGATCGAGGTAGGTCTGCATGGCAGATACTTGGTTGATGGGCGTGAGGAATCAAGTTTTTGATCAATTTCGCGTCCGAAAATTCTGAGTGCGCAAGCTAGTAGTGGTAGCGGCACTTCATGATGATGATCCTCTCTTCCTCAGCTCGGTAGACGAGCCGGTGTTCGCCTGTAATTCTACGTGACCACCAACCGGAAAAATTGGCCTTCAGGGGTTCCGGTTTTCCAATTCCCTCCAAGGGATTTCGCATCGCATCTTTGATGAGCAAGTTCACCCGCTTCAGCACCTTTTTATCGGTGGATTGCCAATGGAGATAGTCTTCCCAGCCCAAGGGGAGCCAGACGAGTTCCATTACTCGACTTCGGTAAGGGCTCCCGTGACGAAATTACCTGCTTCATAATCAGCTAGGCTTTGGCTCATTCGGCGAGCATTCTCGGGAGAAGTCAGAAGGTGGAGCGTTTCTTGCATGCTCTCGTATTCCTCCATCGAAAGGATGACAGAAGGCTTTTTTCCACTCCGAGTCACCACAATCGGTTCATGATTGGATTCCGCCTGTTCTAGAACCTTGGCGAGGTTGTTTCGGGTGTGGGAGTAGGAAACGGTTGTCATAGAGACAGTTTGTTGGTCATGTACAATTTATTGGCAATTCTATTGAAGAGCAAGTCTTATATTCAATCGTTTTCCTTAGATTGTGGTGATTGCCTTAGGTTTTTGTTCGAGGAAAAAGAGCGCGAGCATTTGGGGGTGAATCGAGGGTGGGGTGCCGGAAGCGTCTGCTTTTTGTTTCGAAGCTGAAGACGCGGGCATCGGTTACGTTTTATGACATTCGACATATTTGCCTCGCCCTGGACTAAAGAACTGGAATTTCCGAGCGAAGATTAAAACTCTGATAAAAAAACACTCCAAGAGCGAAGGGTTATGTCCTGCACCGTGTTTTTTTCGGCAGGGTAGTTAGGAGCTGCCTCTCGTGTCTTTAAACGCCCTCAAAGTGAGAAAGGCTACTACGATCGCAGTCGCGCCTCCAGTGATAAGCCAGTTGGTTGGAGAGAAGATGTAGTGAAGGGTGGAGAAATTCATGAAGCAGAAAATGACGCTCAATAAGAGCACACAGAAACCAATCACAAGTAGATGCATGGCCTCTTCTCTGGGCTGATGTGCAAATCTCAGAAGTCCGACAATCAAGTAGCTCCATGATAAAATCAGTAAGAAATCCCAAACCTTAACATAAACCCATGGGTTACCGAAGCTGGCGGGGACAAGAAAAAGCAATAGGAATATGACTGCGATCGCCGCGGGAAGGTAAAAGAATGTGAGCTTATACTTCATCTTATTCGCTTCCACCTAAGTTACGGTAAACTTACATCTCGCCCTCTTCGACGCCAAACTTAGCCATCAAAAATTCGGCTAATGTCCAGTCATCATCCCCCATGATATTGAACCATGTGACTGGAGAACCGGCGATCTCCGGATTATTGATATTGTTCTCATCCTTAAGATCCCCATCGTCGGGACCAAATGCATAGACATCTGCAATATGTTCACCGTCTATTCTTACGATCCAAGCTTTACTGGTCTCCTTTTCAGAACCGGGAAATTCGGCAACGATTGCATCGAAGACTTCTTTAAAGCTCCCGATCGGCTTTCTTCCTGGTGATTCTAGAAAATTCTCTGACATAGTATTGATTTCGAAATTTATTAGCGAACAGTCCTTATCAGTAGCTCATTCTGGAGAGGTGTCGCCAAAAATACTACTTACCCCAAAATGCCGGAAGTCCTTTTCAAATCAAGGAAATAGGGGTGAAGAATTTCTCTATCAGCTCGCTCATGGTGCCGCGAGCTCTGCCCTCATCCACCATTGTATTCCAGACAATACTTGGGGATCTTAGATCTCACTCACGGGCTTACTCCGGATCTACTTGGAGTAGGATTTCGCGAGAGTGCGGCTTTCTTCGGAAAGGAGGTCGAGCGAGAAGGTGGTTTCTTTTCCGTTTTCAAGCTTGAGGGTGATTTGATCCTCTTGGAGAGAAACGAAAGTGGCCTTGATGATGCTGCCTTTTGTATTCGTCCACGTTTCTTCTTTTGGCGCGGCAGCTTTGACAGCCTCTTCTTCCTTCTGTCCGGCCATCATTTTGGCGAAAGAGACAGCTGGCTCGCAGAGTGTGTTGAGCTTGATTTTTATTTTCGTTCCTTTTGTGGTAAGGACGTGGACAGCGTCACTTTCCAGTTTTATGAATTTGCCATTAGTGCCATAGCCGGGCTTCTTTTTGATATTCCATCGGGGGAAAATATCGTCGCTGTTTGGAGGGTCGGCTTCCCCTTTTTGGATTGCGAGTAGTTCCGAGGAGAGATCTTTGAGACCTCTTTTTGATTTCATTTCTTGGTAGTTCAAGTCCCCCCATATTTTTTCACCTTTCGGGGAGGTGCTGATGAGAATGGGAATTGTTGTTCCCATTTTAGGATCGCATAGGCCTGCCACGACTAGGGGGCTGACGGAATTGAGATAAGGAGATTTTTTAGTTTCAAGAATGACGGTGATAGCCTTTCTCCGAAAGGTGTCGAATGCTGCCAAACTGGTAGCATTACATGGTCCTCAGGTTGAGCCGGAGTCGGTGAGAACAAAGACGAGGGGTTTGTTTTCCTCGATCGCTTTATCACGAGCTTCTTCTAATTCGGATACGGTGAAGACTCCTTTTGGAATTTTGAACCCTGCTTGAAGTGATCCAAGTCCAAGCGAAAATATGAAAAAGATGATTGCTCTCATGGAGGAATTCTAAGGAATGATAAAACTTGGGTCCAGTCACGAGATCACTTTTTTGAAAGCTTAGGATTGCTTCGGATTTCCCTCCGCATCGAGGTGCTCCACACAATACTCCTCATCGTCTTTCGCGACGCGGAATTCTAGGTCGGGGTCGCTTTGCTCGGTGCGTTGGCAGATGGCGCAGGAGTGGAGGCTGACGGCTTCGCGCCCTTTTGCTTGGGAGTTAAATTTCACGCGGCGAGCGGAGATCTCTGCGCGATGCTTGGAGAAGTTCCGGAGGCGGGGAATGGCCCAGGCAAGATAGGGGAGAAAGCAGAGGGCGTAGACGAGGAGAAGGGGCGGGAATTTGATTCCGCCAAGCAGGAGCATCACAGCGGCAAGGATGGCGAGGATCCAGACCTTCACGGGGAGAACGAAGAAGAGGGCGAATTCGTAATCGGGAAAAAGAGTGGCGAAGGCGAAAAAGAGCGCGAGGTAAAAGACCTCTGAGCCGAGGCCGCCGGTGGGAATGCCAATCCAAGCGGCGCTCCCCAAAATGATACTTTGGCAGAGCCACGTCCCGTAAACGTAGAAGCTGGTGCGAGTCTCTCCCCAAGCATGTTCCAGCGAGTCGTTGATGAGAAAGGAGATCTTCATGATGATGAGAAGAAAGATGACATTGATGAATCTAAACGTGCCATCGTCGGGTGCGACGAAGGGGTAGAAGACCCAAGCGATGATCCGCCAGTATTCGCCTTTTGCGAGTCCTTCTGGAGACACCGTGAAAAATCCAGCAGTCTCGGGTTTCATCGTGACGAGCGCAAAGACAACGCATTGGATCGTCACGATGGCTCGGATTAAGCCCGGAAAGGCTAGCCATGAAAAATTCTTCTCGAGGTTCGTATTCAGTCCCATCTCGGTTCATAGAAAAGGGGGGGAGGGACAAGTTGACAAGCTCCATCAGCACTCACACAGTCGCCCAGTGAGCGAAGTATTGAAGTTATCTCCCCTTGATCAAGAACATCGAGACCTCGGTGGGCGATTGGTTCCTTTTGCGGGGTGGGAGATGCCCGTCATGTATGACTCGATTATCGAGGAGCATCGTGCGGTCCGTGAGTCCTGCGGGATCTTTGATATTTCCCACATGGGGCAAGTTATTGTCTCGGGTCCAGAAGCGGCGGCATGGTTAGAGGGGATTTTGACGAATGAGGTCGCTTCGCTTGAGCCAGGTAATGCGCACTACACTTTCATGCTAAATGAGCAAGGTGGTGTGATTGATGACTTGATCCTGTATCGGCTCGGAGATGAGCTCTTTCTTCTTCTGGTCAATGCCTCTTGTATCAACGAAGACGTTGCTTGGTTAGAGCAGTGGCTCGTCGAGGGAGTGGAGCTTAATAACGAGAGTTCGCAATGGGCTGGAATGGCTGTGCAAGGGCCACAGGCTGCGGAGATCTATACCGCGATTACGGAAGGTCGGACTTTGCCGAGCCGTAATGGGGTCGATGATTTGAAGCACGAAGGTGAGCGCCTTTTGGTGTGTCGAACCGGATACACTGGGGAGGATGGCTTTGAACTATTTTGCCCTTCCAATCAGGCCATTCGTTGGTGGAAGGCTTTTCTGGAGGCAGAGGTGAAGCCGTGTGGCTTGGGTGCCCGCGATAGTCTTCGCCTTGAGATGTGTTACCCCTTAAACGGGTCCGATTTGTCTCCATCACGGAGCCCATTAGAAGCGGGCTTAGGCTTTTTTGTGGCACTGGGGAAGGGGGAATTTATAGGTTCAGATGCTCTGGCTCGGCAGAAAAAGGAGGGATGTTCTGAGCGATTGATGGCAATCGAGGTGATCGAGCGCGCCGCGCCGCCTCGTCCGGGCTATCAAGTTCTAGACGAGAATGGAGAGCCTCTTGGGGTTTTGACCTCAGGCAGTCTTTCCCCGACTCTTGAAAAAGGGATTTGCCTCGCTTACCTCCCCGTGGACCGTGTGAAAATCGATACTCCGGTGTCGCTCGAAGTTCGCGGTCGCAAAATTGCGGCCAAAGTGGTTAAAAAACCTTTCTATCGTAGATGATGAATTCTAGATTTTTCCGACTTTAAGCTATGATTGCTCCTACTGACTTACACTACACTCGCGAACATGAATGGATCCGCCTTGAAGGTGAGATCGCAACGATCGGTATCACTGACCACGCTCAGGAAGAATTAAGCGACGTGGTTTTTGTGGAACTGCCAGACATGGGCGATATCGACAAAGGCTCGCCCACTGCGGTGGTGGAAAGTGTCAAGGCTGCGAGTGACATCTACGCTCCGATCGCGGGCGAGATCATCGAGGTGAATACCGACCTCGTCACCGATCCTTCAAAGATCAACACGGACCCCTACGACACAGGCTGGATTTTCAAGATAAGAGTGACCCGTCCAGATCAGATCAATGATCTGATGGATGCGAGTTCCTACACCGCTATTGTCTCCTAAGTCACGGCGATGAGCTCAAAATTTGCGACTCGTCACATTGGACCGCAGGGCCATTCACGGCAGGAATTGCTCGATGCTATTGGCTACGACAGCCTTGATTCTTTAGTCGACCGAGTAGTCCCGAAATCGATTCAATGGGACGAGCCGATGGGGCTTCCCAAGGCGCTCTCTGAAAGCGGTGCTCTGGCTTCTTTGAAGGAGAAGTTTTCCCAGAATGTTCTTCTTAAACCACTGATCGGGCAGGGTTATTCTGGCACCATTACTCCGCCGGTGATTCAGCGGAACATCCTTGAGAATCCCGGTTGGTATACGGCCTACACGCCCTATCAGCCTGAAATTTCTCAGGGTCGCCTTGAGGCTCTTTTGAATTTTCAAACGATGGTGGTGGATCTGACTGGTCTGGAGGTGGCCAATGCCTCTCTGCTCGACGAAGCCACGGCAGCTGCGGAGGCGATGAGCCTGTCCCTGACAACAAACCCGAAGGGGTCAAGCTTCTGGGTCGATGAGGAATGTCATCCTCAAACGATTGAGGTCGTGCGGACGCGTGCCGAGCCGCTTGGGGTGGAGGTGGTCGTCGCGGCAATTGATGATTTTAGTCCTGAGGAGGGCTTTTTTGGGGCGCTCGTGCAATACCCTTCGACCTTGGGGAACGTCCGAGATTTCACCGACTTCGCAGCCAAGGTACACGACGCCAAGGGGCTGCTTACGGTGGCTTGTGATTTGCTTGCTTTGACTGTTCTCAAAGAACCCGGAGCGATGGGGGCTGATATTTGCGTGGGCTCGAGCCAGCGTTTTGGCGTTCCGCTTGGCTTTGGTGGGCCGCACGCCGCTTTCATTTCTTGCGTGGATAAACTGAAGCGCAAAATCCCCGGGCGTCTCATCGGGGTCTCGCTCGATTCCCAAGGCAAGCCGGGGTATCGATTGTCGCTCCAGACTCGTGAGCAACACATTCGTCGAGATAAGGCGACCTCGAATATCTGCACCGCACAGGTTCTCCTCGCGGTGATGGCTTCAATGTATGCTGTGTATCATGGTCCCGATGGTTTGCGTGAGATTGCTCATCGTGTCCATGGGTTGACCTCGCGATTGGCTCAGGTTTTACCCAATATCTTAAATTCTTCGTACTTCGACACTTTGACGATTCAGGCGCCTGAAGGGGTCTTGGTCAGGGCTCGAGAACTCGGTTACAACTTCCGTGATTTTGGGGATGGTCGGGTGGGGATTTCACTCGATGAGACGAGCTCCGAGGAAGATGCCGCGCGAATTGCGGAAATTTTTGGGGTCCGTTTAGGGGCTGAGGGATCAGATCTCGCCTTGCCTCGTGAGAGTGATTTTCTGAGCCAAGAGGTCTTTCATCTTTACCGGAGTGAGACGGAAATGATGCGTTATCTTGGTCGATTGGAGAAACGTGATCTCGCCTTAAATGAGTCAATGATCCCGCTGGGTTCTTGCACCATGAAGCTCAATGCGGCAGCCGAGATGATGCCGGTGAGTTGGCCTGAGGTTTCGGCACTGCATCCCTTTGTTCCAGAAGAGCAGAGTGTGGGCTATCGTGAGATGTTGGAGGAGTTATCGGATTGGTTGGCGCGGATTACCGGGTTTGCCGCAGTTTCGCTGCAACCGAATGCCGGATCACAGGGCGAGTATGCCGGTTTGCTGGCGATTCGTTCCTATCATCAGGCGAATGGCGATGATGGGCGGAATATCTGCCTGATTCCAAGCTCAGCCCATGGGACCAACCCGGCTTCTGCGGTGATGACAGGGTTCAAAGTGGTTCCGATCGCCTGTGATGAGGAGGGGAACATTGATCGAGCAGATCTTAGCGCGAAGATCGAGGCTCACCGTGAGGCTTTGGGCGCTCTGATGGTCACTTACCCTTCGACTCACGGTGTTTTTGAGGAGGGGATTGAAGAAATCTGTGCCGAGATTCATGAAGCGGGAGGTCAGGTCTACATGGACGGGGCAAATATGAATGCACAGGTCGCCTTGACCAATCCTGGGATGATTGGGGCAGATGTGTGCCACCTAAACCTTCATAAAACTTTCTGTATTCCACATGGCGGAGGAGGCCCCGGAGTCGGGCCGATTGGGGTCGCGGCTCATCTGGTCGATTTTCTTCCGGGGCATGAAATGATGGAGCAAAGCACCAATGTTGTTTGCTCTGCCCCTTACGGTAGTGCTTCGATCAATGTGATCTCTTGGATGTATATCGCGATGATGGGAGATGATGGTTTGAAAGAAGCGACCCAAGTCGCGATCTTGAATGCCAACTACGTCGCCCATCGTTTGCGCGAGTCCTATCCGATTCTCTACACTGGCCGCGATGGCTTGGTGGCGCATGAATGCATTATCGATACTCGCCCCTTGGCTGCCCGAAGTGGGATTGGAGTTGAGGATGTAGCGAAGCGCTTGATCGACTATGGATTCCACGCTCCCACAATGAGTTGGCCTGTTGCGGGAACCTTGATGATTGAGCCTACGGAGTCTGAGTCGAAGGAGGAGCTGGATCGTTTTTGCGATGCCATGCTGTCGATTTATGAGGAGGTGGGAGAGATCGAGCGTGGTGAAATGGACGCGGAAGATAACCTTTTGAAAAATGCCCCTCACACCGCCGAGATGGTGATGAGTGATGACTGGACGCACCCCTATAGTCGCGAGAGAGCAGCCTTTCCGGTGACGCGTTTGCGAAGTCACAAGTTCTGGCCCGTCGTGGGCAGGGTTGACAATGTGCATGGAGACCGCAACCTCGTTTGCACTTGCGACACGGTCGAAGCCTATGCCCGAGAATCAATATAACGACACGCCAGATTGGGCGAATTGGAAGCCAGATCTTCATGCAACCTTGATGTTTGTGCATCAGGGGAGTCGGGTTCTCTTGATCGAGAAGCTCACTGGAATCGGGATGGGAAAGATCAATGGCCCCGGCGGGAAAATCGATCCCGGTGAAACGCCGGAAGAGGGAGTGATTCGTGAATGCCAAGAAGAACTGCACATCACTTGTCTGAATCCGGTGAAGCGGGGGGAGCTGTGGTTCGCGATGTCGGATTTGCCGGATATTCATTGCCACGTTTATACCGCGACGGAATTCGAAGGCACGCCCACCGCGACTCGCGAGGCGAATCCTCATTGGTGTGAGATTGCCGAGATTCCTTTTGAGCGGATGTGGGAAGATGATTCCTACTGGCTGCGGCAAGCGCTGAAGGGACAGAGTTTTGATGCTAAGTTCCTCTTCGCCGAAGAGAAGATCATCTGGCACGATGTCGTTTTTGGGGAGAAGTCTTTGGGGCGTTGGCGAGGGTGGAAATAAGGAGAGTGGGCTTGTAGCCCGCTTGGTTTTGAGAGGGGACTTGGTTGAGGGTAAGCGGGCTGCAAGCCCGCTCTCCATAATGTTACTTGAGGAAGAGGTCATCCGACCTCCCGATGGGCGGGGCGGAGAGTGGGAATAAGGAGAGTGGGCTTGTAGCCCGCTTCATCCACAACCAAGAGGGCTTTTGCAGAGGGTAAGCGGGCTACAAGCCCGCTCTCCATATTATTCTTCGAGGAAGGGGTTTTCCTTTGAGTTCCCTTTCTTCTTCTTTGGACTCTCATCGCCGGAAGGTGGTCCGCCTCGATTGAAGCCCAAGCCGTCGGGTTCGGTGTCCATGGCCCAGTGTGCGAGGAAGAAGCGTTTCTCGCTGTTGAAAAATTGATCAGACGTCCCGATGAGCGGGCGGAGGGTAGTCGACATTTGTAGGGTGACGAGGAGGAAAATCCCGATCCAAATTTTGAGGGGGGTGTTTTTTTCGGTGCCGCTTTGGGTCAGCATTTTGATGAGGAAGCCAGTCCCGAAGAAAAGGGCGATGAGCCAGGTGAGGAGAACGAGGAAGCCGAAGAAGGCCTCGGAGGTGGTCGATTGAGAGAAAACCCAGAGAACTGGCGTGAAGCCGAGAAGAAGGCTGGCGATGAGAGCGAGGGCTCCGGCCATTCCTTGCGCGATCTCTTTCATCCCCAAGCTCGTGCCGGTGAGAGCGGAGAAGATGTAAAGGCTAGGGAGGCAAATGATGGTGCTTAAGCTGATGCCGAGAAGGGCTTTCACGGGCGCGGCCCAGAGTTGTTCGCCGAAGGAGAAACTGCCCAGAGTGACTCCAAAGATCAGGAAGCCGACGAGGGTGATGAGGAGGAGCTTCCCGATGATGTGTCCGGGGTTTTTGTTCGCGCGAATCTCTTCGATCAGAGTCAGCGGGCTTTTGAGGAGGCCTTCGAAGAGATGGCCGAGGCTATTGGTATTTTGTTCGTTCATAGTTGGATTGGGGTCATGAGAGTTTCGGCTTCCCAAGGGCCGGAGTTTGGGTGGAAGAGGGCATGCCAATACCAGGCCGAGACTTCAGTCCATTGCTTGGTGTTTTGGAGATCGCGGATCTTTTCGCTGACGAGGAAGGCTTCGTCATTTCGAGTGGCGCGGTAGCGGAGGAAGGGCTGGCCTTGGTCGTCGCTTTCGATTTGAGAATCGCTGATGATGAAGCCTTCCGCTTTGAGGCAATGATAGCTGGGGTGGAGCATGCGGGAGGCTTTCGTGATGCGGCGAATGATGAGGGTGTCATGCCCGACGCGGTAGATCTTGAGCTGACCGGGGAAATTTTCGGCGAATGATTCTTCGCGGGGGCTGAGAGAGACTTCCTCGACTGCCCGTCCGTGATATGTGCTGAGGCTTTCGAAGTTTGAGGGCGGGTTTGGACTGTGAGTTCGGGCAGGAAGGAGGGTGATGAGTGAAACTCCGCAGGCGAGAGTGAGGAGGCGAGTGGGGTTTTGTTTTTTAGGAAGAGGAAGGGAGGGCGTGGCTTTTTGAAAGCTGCGAGCCATTTGGCAAAGGACGAGACTAGCGAGGGCAAAGAAGAGGAGGCCCATTCCTTCGTGTAGGAATCCTGGGAGAGTGATCATTCCTGACTCGGGGAAGAAGAGGAAGGCTGCGCGGAGGATGTTGGCGAGGAGGCAGAGGGTCAGGGCGATGAGGCTGAGCTTGAAGGTGCGGAAGTAACTGAGGCGGAAGAGAGCGGCGAGGATGGCGGTGAGGAGCGCGGTGGCCCAGAGCATCTGGAGACCGCTGCAGGGCGGATCGACCGAGACGATGACGCCTTTTAACGAGAGTTGGACGCCTAGCCGCTCGACGGGATAGCCAAGGAGGTTCACGAGCAGGCGGGAACCTTCGGCCGTGATGAGGCGGAAGGGATAGCCGAGGAAGAAATCGAGTGAGGCTTGAACTGGGAGTGAGAGGAGGAGCAGGGCGAATTGTCCCGCTTGACGGTGCATTCCGGAGAGGAAGGCAATGGTGGCGAGGGCGGGGATACTGCGGAGGAGCGGGGGGAGGAAGAAGAGGCCGATCGCGTAGATGAGGAGGGAGATTTCTGCAAAGCGAAGCTGAGCGGGCTGGCGATCCTGCAGGGCGAAGCCGACCGCGAGAGCAAGGGCGAGTAGGCCGAAGGGCTCCCCGCTACCATTGCCGAGACGGAGCCAATACCAGTTCAGGACTGGGAAGAAGGCGACCGTGAGGGCGATGAGAGCGAGGAGCTTTCGGGTGTTCATCTCAGTTGTCCGGGGAAAGTTAGCTGCGGCGAACGCGGAGACCGAGGGTGAGGAGGCCGACGAGGATGACGAGTAGTCCGGTGCCGGGTTCTGGGACTGATCCTGATGACCCGGTTTTGGCATGGTTCGAGACTCCTTTGGGAAGCGGGAGGGCTTGTTTGACTGCCACGCTGTTGTTTTTGTTACTGCGGGTTTCTGGCGCGACAGCCACGAAGGAGGTGTAGGGCGTGAGGAGTTGGTATTTGAGACCGAGTCGCGTCACTTCTTCTTTTTCAGAGTCACGCTTCGAGAGGGTGGCGAAGTCAGAGAGTTCCCGTACTTTGTTGCGGGCCCAGAGGATGGGGAGAGTGGGTTCGCTTTGTTCGGGGCTGATGGTGAAGCTCTGTGAGATCTTCTTTCCGCTTCCGGTGGTGCCGGTCATGGTGATTGTTCCGCTTTTGCCTGTCCACTTCCCGACGAGGGAGAGCGGTTGTCCGGCAAAGAGGTCGGGCTGACGGGCGGGAAGGAGATCACTGAGGGTGACGCCTTCGGCCTTCACTTGAATATTGGTCAGGACAGGGAGGGAGATGGACTTGATGAAGCGTTCTTTCGCAGCGTCGCTTTCGGTGGAGTGGGAGACGATGACGTGATCGTTTCCCGCAAAGTGGCTGAGGCCCTCGATGAGGTGACGGTTGACGCTGGAGCCGACCCCGAGAGGGAAGATGTTGGTTCCTTTCGCTTTGTTTTTGATGAGGTCGAAGACTTCGACTTCGGCCGAGATGAAGCCATCTGAGATCAGGACGAGCGAGCGGGAGCGATCGTGGTCGTGAGGGAGATCGAAGGCTTGGTCGAGCGCGTTGAGGAGCTTGGTGCCGCCGCCGCCGCGTTTGCTCTGGAGGAAGTGGATGGCTTGTTTAATGTTCGCGGGGGTTGCTGGAAGGGATTGGGGTGAGAGGATTTGATTGTCTCCGGCGAAGAGGAGCATGTTGAAGCTGTCTTCGGGTCGCAGAGCGGTGGTGAGCTCGCGGAAGAGGTCTTTGGCGAGATTGAGGGGGAAGCCGGTCATGGAGCCGGAGACATCGACCACGAAGATGAAGTCGCGCTCGGGGATGTCTTGTGGAGAGACGTCGATGGGGGACTCGATTTGGAGAAGGAAGGTGTTTTCGTCAGGGCCTTGGTGGCTGAGAAGTCCGCTTTGGATTTTTTGTCCGGCGAGCTGATAACGGAGGACGAAATCGCGGTCGGGCGTGGTGCTTGGGAGAAGGAGTTTGGCTTCGGTTTTGCTGTCGAAGTGGATCTTGGCTGATTCGTGGCTCGGGCAAGCGAGTGATTTGATGGGAAGCGGGCTGGTGAGAGCAAGAGAGAGTGAGAAGCGAGTGGGGATGCTAGCGCCTTGATCTAGGAAAGGGTTGGCGATGCTTTTTTGGCTTTTGCTCTCGCCTTCGTAGCGCGGACCGATGGCGGTGGGGATGACGAATTCGTAGGTGCTGGAGTTCGGGACGAGAATTTCGGAGTAACGCAGCGTGAGGCTGAGTTCGTCGCCGGGGAGAATGCGGGCGACCTCCATCGAGAAGACATTAGGGCGTTTCTGAGTGAGGAGGCTGGCGGACTTGTTTTGGCTCTTGGCCTTTTCGAAAGTGGCGCGGGCTTTTTCTTTCTCTTGGATTTCCGCGACGATGGTTCGGTCGCCGATTGTCATCGTCATGCCATGGACGGCGGCTTTGGTAGAAGCGGGGAAGAGATAGGTGGCATCGATGGGAGCGTCGCCATCGTTGGTGTAAGTTTGGGTGAGAGTGACCTCGGCAATGGGGCCGGTGATCGTGACCTCGGAGTGCGAGGATTTCAGCGGGAAGGAATCGACTTGATGCTTCCCGTGAATTTGGAAGTGAGGAGATTGCTCAGAGGCGTGCGTGAAGGTCGTGAGCGCGGCGAGGATAGATAGGATGGCTTTCATCGTGCTGGGACGATGAAAGGGCTATGTGAAGGCTTGATGATCCGAATGTGAAGATTCGGAGGATTTGCCACGGAGGGGCGGCGTCTCGCCGCCCGGCTGTTAGGACGAGGTGGTCGGCGACGGGACGTACGCCGCTCCGTGTTCCTTGTACCGGAATAGATTGAGTGAAGGTGAATCGGTTACCGGACTATTTTTGAGAGGGCGATATCGTCTTTGCTAATCTTTCCGTCAGGACCGAGAGATGAGATTTGAGGGGCATCATCCACGAGCCGGTATTGATAAGGATTTCCCCACGGATCATTGAGGGAATCGACAGAGTCGATACTTTGGACCCAACGGCGGGGCCGCGGTGAAGAGTTGGGCTTTTTGACAAGAGACTTTAGACCTTGCTCGACGGATGGGTAGCGGCCGCCGATGTTCTTGTACATCTCAAGGTTTGAAGTTAATGCTCTGATGTCAGCGAGAACCGTCTCTTTTTGCGCTTCTTCTTTAATTGTTCTCAGGCTGGCAAGCGTGTCGATGAACCAGCGATCTCCTTCTTTAACCATTGAGAGACGCTTTTTGTCATCTGATATTAAGAAGCCTTTTGTTGGGTTCTTTTTGTTCAATACAAAGTGGAGTCCCTTTTTGTTTTCGATGATAAATTCTGCGAGCTTTTTTTGAACGTCTCCTTCGTTATTGGAAGCGGATTTTAAAGCAACAAGGTCTTTGGGGCGGAAAGGTGTGTCCTTTGGCGTAAGAGTGTCAGATTTCACTGCTTTCACCCATGTGAGAACGGCGGTGGTCGCAGGGTGTGGGGCTTTTTTTTCTTTCTCTTGAGCAAACAATGGAAGAGCGAGAAGGATAGTACAGCAGATGATGGTGAGGTTCATTTTTATTGCGGCTAGAGTTACGGTTTTGAGCATCTTAAGCGTAAATATTCATCTTCGGGGGGCGGAGGAAGCCGATCAGGGATTGGCCAGAGGTCTTGGCAAAGCTGACGGCGAGGGAGGAGGGGGCGGAGATTCCGGCGACGAGGGGGAGGCGGGCGGCGACTGCTTTTTGCATGAGCTCGAAGGAGATGCGGCCGGAGACGAGGAGGAAGCAGTTTGAGAAATCGAGGCCTTTGATGAGTCCTTCGCCGATCGCTTTGTCGAGTGCGCTGTGGCGGCCGATGTCTTCGCGGAGGATGATGAGTTCGCCTTCGCTTGAGAAGATGCCGGAGGCGTGAATGCCGCCGGTGGAATCAAAGTTCGCTTGCGCCGCGCGCATGGCGTCGGGGGCTTTTTGTATGACTTCGGGATCGAAGCTTGGCCGGTTCTCGATGGGCGGGTGGCTTTGGAGGATGGCATCGATGGTGGCTTTTCCGCAAAGGCCACAGGAGGAGGCGGAGAAGAGGTGACGGGTGAGGCGATCCCAGTCGCAGGGGTGGTCGTCGATGAGGAAGACGAGGGCGTGATTATCGCGCGCTTCGAGATCGATACGGCTGACTTGGCTGGCTTGCTCAATGATGCCCTCGGTGAGGAGGAAGCCCATGATGAGGACTTCGTCATCTCCCGGGGTGCGCATCAAGACGGCGAGCGGGCGGCCATCGATGATGACTTGGAGCGGCTCCTCGACGGAGACGAAGTCATCGCGGGTCTCGCTTTGTCCTCCCGACCATCGGGTGATTTTGACGGAAGAAGAGGACTTTGACACGAGAGTCTAGACGAGGGGTGAGGGATATTGGCCGGAGTCGACGAGGCCCTTGATACTTTCGACGACGTGGGGTTTGTCGTCCGGATAAGTGACGCCAAACCATGAAGAGGAAGTTTCCAGAACGTGGCAGTCGGCAATGCCGCGACTGACGAGGTCATCAACCACGGTGGGGATGTAGCACTCGCTTTTTTCGGTGTTGATATGATCGGTGAGGAATTGCACGAAGTGATCTTGCAGCTCCTTGATGAAGGAAGTGGGGAAGGCCCAGAGATTCATCGAGACGACGACGTCTTCTTCCACGAGGCAAGCGGAGCCATTGAGTGCGATCCCTTCAATTTCGTTTGTGTCCTTGCGGGAGATATTGACGACTTCCTCGACTCCTTTGAGAAGGCCTTGGTCGGTTTGGCAAATGCCGCGATTGACGGCGCCGTGATCGGAAAGGGTGTTCACGATGTGGTAGCCGACGAGGGCGTAGTGAGCCTTGTCATCGTGAGGAGGATTGCTGGTGAGGAAGCTGGCGGCTTGTTGGTAGGCGTCGGCTCCGTAGAAATCGTCGGCATTGATGACGGCGAAGGGGCGGTCGATTTCATCGCGCGCGGCGAGGATGGCGTGTGACGTTCCCCAAGGTTTTTCGCGACCTTCGGGGACGGAGAAGCCCTCGGGGAGGTCATCGAGTTTTTGGAAGGAATAGGCGACCTCGATTTGTGAAGCGAACTTGGCTCCGACGGAGCTTTTGAAAGCCTCGGCGAAGTCTTCGCGGATGACAAAAATGACTTTCGAGAATCCGGCGCGGATCGCGTCGAATACGGAGTAGTCGAGAACGGTTTCGCCGTTTGGGCCCATCGGATCCATCTGTTTTAGGCCGCCATAACGGCTGCCCATTCCGGCGGCGAGAACAACGAGTGCAGGGGAATTTGCCATGTCGGAAGGGATTTGGGCGGGATTGAGAGAGAATGGCAAGGGAGAATCTCTATTGTTTCCTTGGTTAAAGGTGCCGTCTTGCGTTATTTCGGCGGCGTGAAAATCTGCGTTGTTGGAAAAGGTGGTCGTGAGCATGCTCTGATTCGTTCTCTTGGTGAGTCAGCAAGTCAGCCTGAGGTGTTTTGCTTTCCCGGAAGTGAGGCGATTCATGAACTGGAAGGAGCGGGGAAGGTGGAAGCGCATGATTTGGATTCGCTGATCTCGTGGATGACGATGGAGGGAATTGATCTTTGTGTGGCGGGTGAGGAAAGTTATTTGGTGACAGGAGAGGGCTTGGCGAATCGTTGTGAGGAGGCAGGGATTCCATGTTGGGGGCCACCTTTTGCGGCGGCTCAGATGGAGGCTTCGAAGGAGTTTGCGAAGGAGTTCATGCAGCGTCATGCCATCCCGACAGGCGATGCAGCAGGCTGTGCGGATGTCGATGAGGCGCGGGCCGCGATTGCGGGGAAGTATCCCACGGTTTTGAAGTTTGATGGGCTGGCTGCAGGTAAAGGCGTCGCGGTTTGTCCTGATGAAGCGACGGCCGAGGAGTTTCTGCAAGAGGTGATGGTCGAGCGGCGATTTGGACCGGGGCGTTTGCTGGTTGAGGAATGCTTGATTGGACCTGAGATCTCGATCTTTGCGGCGGTGAGTGGGCCAGAGTATCTCATCCTGACTCCGGCGCGTGATTATAAGCGAATTGGAGAAGGTGATGAGGGGCCGAATACCGGCGGAATGGGCGCGGTGGCGAGTCGTCAGTTGGCTGATCCTGAGTTGATGAAGCGGATTGAGGACGAAATCGTAGCTCCGACGGTGGCGGGGCTAGAAAAGGATGAGTTGAACTACAAGGGCTTCCTCTATTTTGGTCTCATGCTCACGGAAAATGGCCCAAAGATCATCGAGTATAACTGCCGCTTTGGAGATCCAGAGTGCCAGGCCGTCATGCCGCTGGTTTCTGGTGATCTTGCCGAATTCTGCCTCGAAGGGGCGAAGGGGAATTTAAAACCAGAACTGCTTTCATTTAGCGAGGGCTGGTCGGTTTGCTGTATTTTGGCTTCGGCTGGCTATCCTGAGACCTCCCGCGCCGATGACGTCATCAGTGGCTTGGACGAGGTCGATGATGCCCGTGTTTACCACGCTGGGACCAAAAAGCTTGGAAGCGACTGGGCAACGAATGGCGGCCGTGTGCTGGCGATCGTCGCGGGCGGAGAAACTCGTGAAGAGGCAGTTGATAAGGCCCACGCCGAAGCAGCGAAGGTAACTTTTGATGGAAGCCAGCGGCGTGCTGATATTGGGAGGATGCATTTTTAGGGAGAGTGTTTGTATTGCGTTTTCGGTAGTCGTGTAATACATTCTCCTCATGGAAACGATTGTCGTTCGCATTCCCGATGACTTGGCTCGTGATTTGGAGAGGCAGGCAAAAGAGCTGAACCTGACCAAGTCTGAAGTGGCTCGTCGTAGGCTGGTCGCGGGTGGAAAAGTGGATACGGAAGCGAAAGAGGGATTTCAAATGATCGCGGACTTGGTGGGTTCTGCGGAGGGGCTCCCGCCTGATCTCAGTTCAAAGAAGAAGGACTACTTAAATAAAACGGGCTATGGGAAATAGTCCCGTGATTGCCGATGCGGGCTTTTTAGTGGCGCTTTTCAGCAGCAACGACACGAATCATGCTTGGGCGGTGGCTCAAGCTCAGCGAAATCCGCCGCCTTGGAAGTCTTGTGAGGCGGTTCTCTCTGAAGCGGATCATCTTTTGAAACCCCATGCGTGCCAGCAGCTGAGGTCTGCGTGTCGACGTGGCGCGCTCGAAGTGGTGGGCCTAGATGAGGAAGGAGTCGTGAGAATTTTAGATCTGATGGACAAGTATTCTGATACGCCGATGAGTATTGCCGATGCTTGCGTGGTGCGCTTGAGCGAGCTGGCCGAGAAGTCGCTTGTGCTTACCACGGACTCGGACTTTAAGATCTACCGCCGCTTTGGACGGCGGGTCATTCCTCATCAATCGCCGTGATTTTTCTGATTCCTGTTTTACACCGGAAACTTTCATCATACCATCCCGCCGAACGAAATGAGCACTGCCTTGGACCCCTCCGCAATTTCGACGGCGATTGACCGTCTTGCAGAGCAGATTTTTCTCGCGGCGGATGGAAATGAGATCGATCTCGTGGGAATCCGGAGTCGAGGTGATGAAGTGGCTGAGCGGGTCTTTGAAGTTTTAAAAGCGAAGGGCGCGAAGGTTCAGCTCGGGGTTTTAGATATTTCGCTCTATCGCGATGACTACGAACATCTCAGTAGTAACCCCACGCTCCAAAGCAGCGAGATCGAATTTCCGGTCGATGGCTCGCATGTCGTTTTAGTGGACGATGTTATTTTTACCGGACGCACCATTCGGGCGGCGCTCGATGCTCTCTTTGACTACGGTCGCCCCGCGAAGGTGGACTTGGCGGTGTTGATCGATCGAGGTCATCGCGAGATTCCGGTTGAGCCACGTTTTGTCGGAGAGACTCTCAAAACCGACCGCATGGATCGCGTTGATGTCAGTTTACAAAAGACCGATGGTAAGGATTCGGTCGAAATCATCACCCAATAGATTTTAGAATTATGGCCCGCAAAGATTTCCTGGATATTGTCTCACTCGACCGCGCGGAAATCATTCATCTGCTCGACCAAGCGGTGCCTTTTAAAGATCTCTTCACTCGCTCGGTGAAAAAAGTGCCGGCCTTGAAAGGGAAGACGGTGCTAATGCTTTTTTATGAGCCCAGCACGCGAACGCTCTCGTCTTTCGAAGTGGCGGCGAAGCGGCTCTCGGCAGATGTGACGATCTTTGATGTCCCGCATTCCTCGGTGACGAAGGGGGAGTCGGTTCGCGATACCATCGATACCCTGCAAGCGATGCGCGCGGATTACATTGTGGTGCGGCATCGTCTCTCGGGGCAGCCCGCTGCGATTGCGCGTCAGACCAATGCCTCGGTGATCAATGCAGGGGACGGAGCGCATGCGCATCCGACGCAGGCTTTGCTTGATGCCTTCACGCTGCGGGAAGTTTACCCCGAGATGGAGGGGCGCAAGGTTCTCATCATGGGGGATATTTTGCACAGCCGAGTGGCGCGCTCGACGAGCACCATCCTTTCGAAGTTGGGAGTCGAAGTGGCCTTCTGTGGGCCGGGGAGTTTGGTTCCGAAGACGCAGTTTCGACGCTTCACGAATTACGATGAAGCGATGAAGTGGGGGCCGGATGCGGTTTACCTTTTGCGGGTTCAAAAAGAGCGACAAGAGGCACCCTTTTACCCGAGTGATCGCGAGTATCATTCGGTCTTTGGGATTACCGAAGAGCGCCTGAAGCGAATCAGCGATGAAGGCATCTATGTGATGCATCCGGGACCGATTAATCGCGGGGTGGAACTCTGCGATGCAGTGCTGGACTACGAGCGCTGCCTCATTTCCCAGCAGGTTGAGAATGGCATCGCGGCGAGAATGGCGGTGCTCTTCGGTCTTAAACCACAAGTTTCTTAATTTTATGAATCTCTTTCTCCAAGGCGGTGAAGTCGCCACTGAAAATGAAGCTCCCAAGCGCGCGGACGTTTGGATTGTCGATGGTGTCATCAAAGCGGTCGGCGTGATCGATGCTCCCGCTGAGGCGCGGGTGGTGGATTGCACGGGGCAGGTCATCATGCCGGGGATGTTTGATGCTCACGTGCACTTTCGGGAGCCGGGGCAGGAGCATAAGGAGACGATTTATGACGGCGCGGAATCGGCCATTAATGGCGGCATCACAGGGGTGGTCATGATGCCCAATACCTCGCCTTCGATTGACTCGCCGACGGTGGTGAAGCGGGTTTTGGATTTGGGAAAGAAGTGTCGCATTCCGATTCATACTTCGGCTTGTATCACCGTGAATCGAGCGGGGGAGGAGATGGCTCCGATTGCGGGTTTGAAAGATGCGGGGATCTTGATGCTGACGGACGATGGCGACGCTGTTCCGAATGCGGCCTTGCTGAAGCGGGCGATGGAATATGGGACGGAGTTTGGAATGTTTTTTGCAAGTCACTGCGAAGATCCGCAGCTTTGTGGGCCTCGTGCGCTCAATGAAGGGCCCGTGAGTTATCGACTCGGAATTCAAGGGACCCCGGCCTTGGCGGAGGAGATTTGTATGGATCGCGATATTCGTCTCGCGCACGCGACGGGGGCGACTTTGCACATTCAGCATGTCAGTTCCGCGATTGGGATGGAGACGATCCGTTGGTGGCGTGACGAACGCGGGGCCAAGGTTTCGGGCGAGGTTTCTCCGCATCATCTCATGTTCGCGGATGAAGACATTGGCGACTACGACACGCACTATAAAATGAATCCGCCGCTGCGCACTCGCGAAGATAACGCGGCGCTCTTGCAGGGGTTGAAGGATGGGGTTTTCCGGATCATCGCGACGGATCACGCCCCGCATACTGAGTTTGAAAAATCGCAGGCTTTTGTGGATGCGCCGAATGGTATTAGCGGATTGGACACCGCGTTGGTTTCCTTGCACGACCGGTTTATTACGACGGGAGAGTTTGGTTGGGATCTGATTGTGAAAAGATATTCGGCTGAGCCGCGTCGCATGATGGAGTTGGAAGTCGCGGAAGTGGCTGAAGGGAAGGCTGCGGACTTGATCGTTTTTGATCCGAAGAAGGAGACGACTTTTACGAAGGAGTTTATGAAGTCAAAGAGTTCGAATACGCCCTTTTTGGACAAGACTCTCAAAGGGTCGGTTGAGATGGTGGTGCTGGGGGATGAGGTGTTGTTGGAGAGGTAATCTTAGTTATTCAAGCGGATGCGATTCAATTTAGTCTTGGTTGTAATCTCCCTTATTTGCTTCGGGTGCTCAGAAGAGGCTAGAGATCCAGAGGGCGTTAATGATCCAGAAGAGCCTCTGTTTCAGAATGGGGTCAGATCGCATGAGCTTTCTGCGGACGTTTTTCTCCATTTTGGGCGCGAGGGCAATACGGTAGCTCTTGGTGAACTTGGCGATTACTATGTGAAATGTGGTGGTGAAGAAGTCTTTGTCTGCGAGGCTGAAGGCCTTGGACACGATCCTGAGACCGATGTGAAGCTCCTCCGAAATAGAGAAGATCCCGATGCATGGCTCTTACTTTTCTCGCGAAATGGTGGGTATGAAATCGTCGATGGATTGATGATTTCAGTTGATCGAGAGAATCAAGATGAGGTTGCGATTTCTAAATTACCTTTTACTTGGCACGATCTTTCCCTTCATGAAATCCAGAATGAAAATTGGCTACTTAAGGCATTTGGTAATCGGATCTTGAGGGTGGAAAGAGTGGGAGAACATCCAATCATACGACTCGCCCCAGATGTGTTTTCAGTGTTTGGGAAGGTGAGCCATTCTGAAAAAAGTGGGGTTCATCTGACACGTGGGTCTTCATTTGAATAGATTAAAGTTTGTTTGCTCGGTCGTTTAGGTTGGGGGTAAGCGGGCTGGAAGCCACGCTCTCTATATTGGGACACTTTCCAAAGTGTCCCTCCTTGTTCTCTCGGCTGAATAAGGCTTAATGGCGGGATGAAACTTTGGATACTGCTTCTTACGGCATCACTTGTATCAGCTGAGCCAGTTTCTGATCCCGCCAAATGGTCTCCTGAGGCTCGGAAGAAGACCTTGGAGGTCTTTGCGCGTGAAGTTTATGGGGTGAACCCCAGCGATGAAGTTTCTCGGGTTTGGAAACTTGATCGCGAGAGTTCAATCATGGAGGGGAAGGTCGTGCGCCGAGAGTATCTTTTGACTCTTGGGGGATCTTTGACTGCTCGTGCTCTCGTTTTTCTTCCTGCGGGGAAGAAAGCTGTTCCGGCATTTCTAGGGCTGAATTTTCGAGGGAATCATACTTTGGAGGAAGATGAGTGGATCACCAAAAGCAACGAGGAGGCGAGAGGGAAGGCCAAGGGACGTTGGCCGGTGAAAATGATTACGGATGCGGGTTTTGCTTTGGTGACGGTTCACTGCGATGACTTTGATCCCGATGAAGACGATGGTTTTAAGAATGGAGTGCATGGCTTGTTTCCACCGAAACGTGATGAGCAAAGCTGGGGAACGATTACGGGCTGGGCTTGGGGTTTGAGTCAGGTGAGAGAGCAGCTTGAGAAAGTTGCTGAAATTGACGCGAGCAAAGTGGTGGTGATTGGGCATTCACGGCTTGGGAAAACGGCGCTATGGGCGGGCGCGAGAGACGAAAAATTTGCGATGGTGATTTCAAATAACTCTGGTTGTGGAGGCGCGGCCTTGAGTCAGCGGAAGAAGGGTGAAACGGTGGCTCGGATTAATCAGGTTTTTCCTCATTGGTTTGCGAAGAATTTTCGGAAGTATGGAGACAAAGAGGAAAGCCTTCCCGTGGACCAGCATCAATTGATCGCCTGTATCGCTCCGCGTCCGGTCTATGTTGCTAGCGCCTCCAAGGATCGTTGGGCAGATCCGGAAGGAGAGTTTTTGGCGACGAAAATGGCCGCGCCTGCTTGGGGAGAAACATTATCCAAAATGCCGGGAGCTGGTGAATCGGCTGGAGATGGCAAGGTGCGTTATCACCTCCGCGACGGGAAACACAATATCACGGAATGGGACTGGGAGCGCTACCTTGAGGCGGCGAAGGAGCATCTTTGATTTTTAGCACTCCCTTCTTTGCTGGATTGTGTTTATTTCTCACCCCAGATGACCAGCGAGGAAATCAAAGAGCAAGTTTACGCAATGGGCAAAAAGGCAAGAGCGGCGGCGCTTGCGTTGGCAGTGCTGTCTGAGGAAAAGAAGAACGAAATTTTGCGCGCAATGGCGGCGGGGATTCGGGATTCAGCGGCGGGGATTTTGGAGGCAAATGCAAAGGATATCTCAGCGGGAGAAGAAAGAGGTCTGACCTCCGCAATGCTGGATCGTCTCCGGCTTGATGCGGTTCGCCTTGAAGCGGTGGCGGCCGGGGTGGAAAAGGTTGCGACTTTGCCTGACCCAGTTGGCGAAGTTTTGGGAGAGTGGGATCGGCCGAATGGAATTCGGATTCAGCAGCTCCGTGTGCCGATTGGAGTGATTGGGATCATTTACGAGAGCCGTCCGAACGTGACGAGCGATGCAGCGGTGCTTTGCTTAAAGTCGGGCAATGCCACGATTTTACGTGGTGGTTCAGAAGCGATTCACTCGAACCGAGCGCTTGCGGAGGCTTTGCAAGCAGGTGGTGAAAAGGCGGGGCTTCCGGAAGGCGCGATTCAGCTCATTCCCTTCACGGATCGGGAGAGTGTCGCGGTGATGGCGGGGATGGATCAGTATCTTGATTTGATTATCCCGCGCGGTGGTAAGGGACTCATTGAAACGGTGGTTTCTTTGGCGAGGATGCCGGTGATCAAACACTACGATGGAATTTGCCATGCCTACATTCATCCCAAGGCTGACTTGGAGATGGCTGTGAAGATCGTCGTCGATTCTAAGACGCAGAAACCCAGCGTGTGTAATGCCTTGGAGACGCTTTTGGTCGATGAGGCGATTGCCGCTGAGTTTTTACCTTTAGTTGCGGTAGCCCTCGCTGAGAAGAAGGTCGAGCTGCGCGGTGATGAGAAGACTTGTGCGATCATTGACGCAAAGGCGGCGACAGAGGAGGACTGGGGGACGGAGTATCTCGACTACATTCTCGCGGTGAAAGTGGTGCCTTCGCTCGAAGCGGCGGTGGCTCATATCAACGAATTCAGTTCTCAGCATACCGAAGTGATTGTCACGAAAGATGGTGAGGCTGCGGAGAAGTTTATGCGCGAAATTGATTCGGCCTGTGTCTTCCACAATGTCTCGACCCGCTTTAGTGATGGGGAAGAATTTGGCTTTGGTGCAGAGATTGGGATCTCGACTGATAAGCTTCATGCGCGGGGGCCAATGGGACTTCGTGAACTGACCTCCTACCAATACCGCGTGAGAGGTGATGGGCAGTTGAAAGCCTAGTGTCTTCATAGGCCAAGGGCCTGGCTCATACCAGCATGGGGTATCGCCCCATGGATTAGGTGTGATGAGTCGGTTTCTCTGAAGGACATCGCGATGGGATGGAGCTTATGACGTTCGCCTTCAGCGAACCTTTGTGGAGAGAATGGAGACATGGGGCGTTGCCCCATGCTGGTATGGGTTTGGCCTTTGGCCAATTTTCACAGTGGTGCGGATGGGGGAGCTATTCTTGATAAAGCTCTTTGTTGGAGGCGGAGAACTCGGTTTTGAGTTTTACGGTGAGTTTGGAGAGATCGACGAGGTGGGGCTTAGCGAAGGTCCATTGGCCGGTTTTGCCATCGTGAGGGAATCCGATGAGGAGGTGGAGGGCGTCTTCGGTGACTTTGGAGGTTTTGCCGCCTGGTTCGAAGTAGAAGGTGCGGAAGCTTGATTTGATGGATTTGTCTTCGAAGAGCTTAGGGTCGAGGTAGGCAATGGTTCCGCTTGGGAGATGTTCAACGCGGAGGTCGGGGTAGCCAGAGCGTTGCGCTTCGCCAGCGAGGGTTTTTGGGAAGTCGCAGGTGAGATCAGGGTGAGCATTGAGCTCTTCACGAAGAGCGTCTTCGAAGAGAGATGAGACTTCATTGATGCGACGTTTTTGGCGGGCCGGTGAGTCGGCTTGGCTCATGAGTTCGCTGATTTTGTGCCCGGCTTTTTCGATTTCAGCGAGGAGGTCGGCGTGGCTGGAGTCCGCAGTGAGAATTTTGACGCCGCTCGTTTGTTCAATGACGTCGGCTAAGGTAAAGTGACCTCCTGTGACTTCGCCGAGACCTTGTAGGGTGACTTTGGGCGGCAAGGGAGCGGGAGCATCAGGTCGAAGGAAATACCCAATCATTCCGCCGAGGATGAGGGTGATGATCGGAATGACTATTTTCATTTTTGAGAGGCTATAAAAAAAGCCCGCATCATGCGATGCGGGCTTTTTGGAAAATACGAGAGGTCGTTTAGACCATTGATTCGATGAGCTTCTCGAGCTTCACGATGTCAGCGGAGAAGGCGCGAATGCCTTGAGCGGTTTTCTCGGTGGCCATGGCGTCTTCGTTGAATTCGAAGCGGAAGGCTTTTTCGTCGAGCGAGATTTTGTCGAGCTTGCTGTCAGGAGCGTCGGCGTTGAGCTTCTGCTCAAGTGGGCCATCGGCATTCTGAAGTTCCTCAAGAAGTCCGGGAGAAATGGTGAGAAGGTCGCATCCGGCGAGGGAGGTGATTTGGCCGACGTTGCGGAAAGAGGCGCCCATGACCTCGGTCTTGTAACCGTGCTTTTTGTAGTAGTTGTAGATCTTGGCAACGGACTGGACGCCGGGATCGTCGTCACCGACGTAGTCGGTGTTGTTCTCCTTTTTGAACCAGTCGTAGATGCGACCTACGAAGGGCGAGATGAGCTGAACTTTCGCTTCGGCACAAGCGACGGCTTGGGCGAAGGCGAAGAGGAGAGTGAGATTACAGTGGATGCCTTCCTTCTCGAGTTCTTCGGCAGCCTTGATGCCTTCCCAAGTGGAAGCGATCTTGATGAGGATGCGGTCCTTTGAAATGCCCTCGGCGTCGTAAGCGGCGATGAGCTGCTTTGCCTTGGCGATGGTGGCTTGGGTGTCGAAGGAAAGACGGGCGTCGACTTCGGTGGAGACGCGGCCAGGAACGATCTTAAGGATTTCTACGCCGAAGAGGATGAGGACGCGGTCCATGATCGCTTCGGTAAGGGCTGGGCCAGTGAGTCCGGAGTCCTTGTTTTCGGCAACGGCCTTTTCAACGAGGGATTTATACTCAGGCTTGCTGGCGGCTTGGAGGATGAGGGAAGGGTTTGTGGTCGCGTCCTGAGGCTTGTATTCCTCCATGGAGGTGAAGTCACCAGTATCGGCTACGACGGTTGTAAAGTCTTTGAGGCTGTCAAGTTGGGATGGCATAAGGCCTTTGAAATGCCCTTGGAACGGCCTTGTTGCAAGACTTTCTTGACCCAAGAAGCGGGTCAGGCTTCCAAATGCGACTGAATTGATTAGTGTGGTTCATGAGCTCAGACCCACTTTGGAAACGCCTTCGAATGGCAAAGTGGGAGAAGGACGGGATTTCTCCCGATCAGGGGAAAGTTCTGACAAAGCTTCTTCAAGACCTCGCCGCGAAGAAAGAAGCACGCGCGATGAAGGCAAGCCAGAAGTTGTGGAGCTTGCTACGAGAGAATCCTTCTTTTCTGGGACCGATTCGGCCCTATTTGCAGGAGATTTTTCATATCTCCGAGCCTGCGGTATGTGATGAAATTAATGAGCTGATGGATCTGGGTTGAGGGGGACAAGTCCTCGTGTCGTTTTTTTAGCGGTAGATGAGCTGAGCGCTGACGGTGGTGTCTGCGCTGGAGGTAAAGCGGATCCAGTAGGCTTGGAAGGCTTCGGGGAGGGTTTCGGTGACGGGGGAGTCCGGGGTGACTTGCCAGGTGCGGCCCGTGTGCCAGTCGTCGTTGCCGGTGATGTCGATTTCGGCGGTGATGGTGGTGGCGGTTTCGGCGCTCAAGGTGAGGGTCTTTTTGTCGTAGCCGGTCATGAGGTAGGGGTCGGAGGGGGCTCCTTTTTTGACGGGGGAGTTGAACCAAGGGCCGCCGGTTCCGGTGGGTTTTCCGAGCTTCCAGAGGTCGTCGATGGCGCCGAGCCAGAGGGCTGCTTTGCCATCGTCTGACTTGACGATGTGCGGGTTGTCTTCGGTGGCGGCGAGGTTGATGCCGGAGAGGACGAGCATGCCGCGGTAGCTGCAGAAGTCGTGGATTTGGAGGTCGTGACTGGAGACGGGGCGGACGCGGGCGAAGCCGAGGGCATTTTCTGCGGGGAGCTCGTAGAAGGTGCCGTGGCAGTTGAAGAGGTCGCGCTCGGTGGCGACTTCACGGCAGAGGCGGCTGGCGTCTTGGTCGAAGGCGGCGGGGCCTTTGGGGAGGCGGAATCGTTTTCCTTTGTCATCGATGTAGAGGACGGAGGAGGCATCGACTTGGAGGACTCCTTGGCGAGAGGGGATGGCGACGTTTTCTTTGATCCAAGGGAGGGCGTCGGAGTTTTTGTCGGCGGTGAGCTGGGCTTTGTCGTCGAGGGTATAGACGGCGGAGTCGGTGCCGAGGTGGAGGGTGCGCTTGTTTTTATCGCGGGCGCGGACGAGGCCTGAGGAGATGTCTTTTTCGCCGATGCGGGCGAGGCCTTTGAAGGGGGCGAGGTCTTGCTTCTGAGGTTCGCCGCCGTAGGTGAACCAGGCGGTGGCTTTTTTCAGAGAGACGGAGGAGGTGAGGCGGATCCAGGTGCCGGCTTGGTCATCGGGGAAGCTGAGCCAGTTGTAGCGGTCGAGCGGTTCTTTTTTGAGGAGTTCCCAGGTGCCGTTGCCGAGGCGGTCGATCTCGATCGTGATTTCGGTGGGGACGTCACTGGTGAGGTGGAGGGCGCGGCGGCGGAAGTTGGCGAAGAGGAAGGGATCGGAGGGGACGCCTGCTTTGACTTCGTCATTGAGCCAGACGGAACCTCGTCCGATGACGGGGCCGAAGTGGTCGAGTTGGTCGGGTTTGACGAACCACAGGTTGGACTGGGATTGGGGGGCGGCGAGGTGGCCTTTCGCTTTTCGTTTATTGAGGAATTCGGAGTTTGCGGTGTCATCGCAGCCCATGACGACGTGGTCTCCCCAGCGGGCGAAGTCGCCGATGACCTTGAGGTAGGAGGAGCGGGGGGCGATGCCGGCGGAGTTTTTGGCGGAGAAGGTTTTGGGGGATTTCCAGAACATGCCGTGCATCGTCATGAGGAAGTCATCGCCCTCGCCGATCTCGCGGATGCGGGGCCATTCGGTGTTCCAGCCGTGTGCGCCATCGTAGCTATGGCTTGCTTTGGGGAGACGGTAGCGGTGCCACTCGCCATCGTGAAGGCACATGAGGATGAGGGATCGAGCGTCCCAGCCGTGGGCCCAAATGGGGTCGGTGGCGGGGTTTTCGGGTCCGTAGATTCCACCGGGTCCGGTGACTTCGGTGAATTGGTTTTCGAGGACAGTTTCGAAGGTTTTAGCTTTGCCATCCCACTGAGCGAGGACGCCGGATTTGGTGAAGGGGTTTGTCTTGGCTGCTTTTCCTCGTTGACCATTGTTGGAATAGACGACGCGACCTTGTCCTGAGTAAAATCCTTTTCCGTGGTAACCGTGAAGGTCGGTTTTTGGAGAACCTTTTTGCGCTTCATCGTAGAAGAGGGTTTTGACGTCGAGGGTCTTAACATCCACTTCGTAGAGACCTTCTTCCATGGTGGCGTAGTAGATTTTATTGGCGGGATCGGTAAGGTGTCGGGCGTTACCGGTGTGGCGTCCGAACATTTTTGTGTAGGGAATAGTGCGGACCTTGCGGTTTTGATCGATGGCGTAGGGTCCGATGAAGAGTTGGTTCGATTCGCGGTGGATCATGCGGTTGGCGGGAGTGCCGCCGATGGATTCTTCGCGGATGACCATGTTGAGGTCTTTATCAATCTCGTAGAGTTTGTCAGATGATCCAGTGGGCCAGTGGGGCGCGTAGGTGACGGCCCAGAGTCGGTCGGCGAAGGGGACGACGGCTCCGGTGCCGCATTCGTTTTCGTCATTGAAGAAGGAAAGGTGCGGGTAGATACCGGACAAGGAGGGTTTTTCTTTGCCGAAGAGAGAGAGGCTTGAGAGGAGGAGTCCGAAGAGGAGGCTGGTGGCAATCTTCATGAGAACGAATTTTATAGTCTAAGCTCAATTTGATGCGTGGAAAGGCCATTGTTAATGGTGAGTGAGGATAGTGGGGAGATGGCATGAAAAAACCACTCGCCGGTGAGCGAGTGGTTGATTCTAAATTTTGAGGTTCGCGATTAAACTCTAGCGGCGGCGTCTTAGTAAGAGAGCGAGACTACAGAATCCGAGAAGAGCGGAGCTGGGCTCTGGGACGACACTTACGGTGAGATCTGTGAAAAAAAGTCCTTTTCCGTTGGCTGCGTTGAAATCAGATGACACTCGAATAGCCGCCAGATCAGTCGAAGCTGTGAGGAGTGGGACAGTCCCAGTCACGCCATTAAAGTCTAGGATGGTATTTGTTCCATCAAATGACACTGAAACATCACGAACGCCCGTTCCATCTGCATCCCAAGAGCCAGTGAAAAAGAATGGTGAACTTCCTTGGCTGCCACCAGCATTGAGAGTGACGGCTCCGCTGTTTGCCCAAATGATTCTCGAGATGATGTTTCCGCCACTATCCAGGAACTCGTAGGTCAGTGCTTTGCTCTGACCTGTTCTGCGGGTTGCAGTGGTGAAATCAACAGTTGCGATGCTTGTGGCGTTGATATCTGCCGGTAAGCCCAGTGAAACAGTAAAAAAATCAACACGACCAGGAGTTGAGCCTGTAGTATCATCAGCAAGCAATGCTCTATCTCCGCCATCATCTTGGATGATGTAGGTGGCATCGCGGCTTGTGTTGAGCGCCCAAGTGCCGCCAGTGGTTATGCCGTCGAGATTTGTCGAAGTGACTGCGCCGGTCGCTAAGGAATCAAAATCGGTCGTTAAAACAGTAGTTGCGTTCGCCGTGCTCGAGAATGCGAGAGGTAAGATTGCTCCTAATGTGAGTGCGGACTGTCGAAGTTTCATGATTGGTTGTGATGGGTGGTTAGACGATTTTTTAGGATCTGTTAGATGATGATCTTGAAATGAGTTTTTCCTGAAGCAAGGTGAAATACGGCTTTAGCGGAGTATCTATTGATTCTTAGTAAAACGGTAGAAGCGTTTTTTTTCGCTGACTGGGATGGCTAAGTCTTCAAATTCGGTCTCTGCGCCTTCGGATTCGAGACTATCCGTGATTTCGATCCAGTTAACGAGGTCATCGGAGTATTCCGCGATATAGGTGGCGCCGGGAGTGGAGCCGAAGCGGATGGTGGTGTTTCGCTGGGCTTCATCGAAGTCGATGGAGATAATTTGGAGAGCTTGAGTCGCTGGTGCGGTAGGGACTCCAATTGCTTGGACATCGTCGAGCCAGAGACCTCCTTGGATGTTACCATTATCGGGAGAGCCAGGAACGATGAAGCGAATGCTACTGAGATCGACAGGAGTTCCATTGAAGTCCAGTTTGTCGGTGACGTAGATCACGCTGCCTTTAGAAAAAGTGATGGTATAGCCATCGCTCTCGAGGGCGATTGAGACATTACCAAAGTTGTTTAATTGAGTGCCGCTAAAGAAAGGTAATTCACCGGGTAAATCATCGCCGACTGTGGTGGGGAGGTCGAAGATCGCTGCTCCTCCATCATTTATGCTGCGGATGCCAATTTTTCCAGAAGTCGCTCCGGAGGAAGCGGCGCTTACAATGAGGTGGAAGGATTCTTGGCCGAGGCTATCGAGTCCTACAATCTCTAGGTCTTTTCCTTGTCCGCCAATGGTGCGGCGAACAGCTGTATCAAGGTTGACCCGTGCGAAGTCGAGGGTGACTGGGCTTGTGAAGACAGCATCGAAGGTTGCGATGCCGCCGGGGCGGTCGGCGAGAAGGAATTGGTCGCCACTGACATCTTGGAAGCTGAAGAGTTCGGTGCCACCAGCGCCAGCGACTGCTCCGGGAACAGTTCCAGACCAGCTTCCGACTTGGTCGTCGGCGCCGTCGAGATTTGCGGCATCGGTTCCCACGATGGGTGCTCCTGCTGAGTATTCAAAACCGCTGAGGAAAGTGGTTGTTAAGCCACCGACAATGGGGTCATTGGCATTGTTTGGGTTTGAGGATGAGGCGACTTCGGTGCCGTCTGGGATGCCGTCGCCATCGCTGTCTGGATTGGTGGGGTCGGTATTAGAGGTTGCTTCCTCATTGTCATCGAGTCCGTCGCCATCGCTGTCAGCCAGAAGAGGGTTGGTGGCTGGGTTGGAAGCGAGTTCTGCTCCATCGTTGATCGTGTCGCCGTCGGTGTCGTCATTGCCGGGGTTGGTGCCTGCGGCAAATTCTTCGGTGTCGGTAAGATCGTCCATGTCTCCATCGGCATTGGCATCGGTAGGGTTGGAGGAGAAGGCGACTTCCTCCGGATCAGTGAAGCCATCGCCATCGGAGTCTGCTAAAAGAGGATTTGTGCCAAGGTTCGCTTCATCGCCATCATTAATGGTGTCGCCGTCGGAATCAGGATTGAGTGGATCGGTGCCATTCGTCTCTTCATCAGCATCAGAGCTGCCGTCGTCATCGGAGTCGCCATCGGGATCGACGGTTGCGGTGAGGTCGATCACGATTGGACTGTCATCGGGGTCATTGCTGGTGACTTCGAAAGCTGCGGTGAGATCGCCAGTATCGGTCAAGGCATCGAAAGCGATTTCGATCGAGCCAATTTCTCCCGGAGTGAGAGTGGTAGGAGCGGAGACTACGGAGAAGTTCGCAGCGTTTGGACCGGTGAATGAAGTCCCTGTGATGTTTAGGTCATTTAAGGCACCGACGTTCCGGACCGAGATCGTCTTGGTTGCGGTTCCGGGAGGAGTGGGGACGACTTCGAAATCAACTTCTGTGGGGGCGGAGAATTCTGGGTCAGAGATTCCAGCGGGGGTCGCGTTCTCGATGGAAGCGAAGGAAATAGAGGTGTTTTGAAAATTTGAATTCGAAGGAAGACTCTCACCGGTGAGAGTAATGGAGCCGTTAATTGGTGAGACATTTGTCCATGTTAGGACATTATCTTGGTCGTTTTCGAAGGCGTTAATGTTTGTGTCTCCTGTTCCGGTCGTGACAGACCAAGAGCCGGCTAGGTTCGTTGAGCCAACGAAAACAGTGATGTTGTAGAAAGATTCAGTGAGCTCATTAAAGGTGAGGACGAAGCCGAATTCGTTTCCCGCGCCTGTGCCATTTGAGTTGTGATTATTTAGCCAGAAAGAATCTGTAGAGGCGCTATCCTCGACGCCGACTACGGGGAAATGAGTGAGACCGTTGCCGTTCGCAGTACCTCCACGAAGTTGACCAGATCCGTTATTGTAGGTGTCTAGAATGACATCAACACCTGTGGCGAGGCCTGCCGAATCAAAGAGGTCATCTAAAGTTAGAGTCTGGCCAGAAGGGAGTGGGTGATTGGTTGTGGTCGTCCCCTGTGGATTGGCAATGATGTTGTAGGTGTCGGTTCCAGTGTTAGCGATGGTGCTTACATCACTAAAGTCAACGAGGACGGTCTGGGCCTTTGCCGAAGCAGCGAGAGCAAGTGTTAAACCAAAGGCAGAAAGCTTGGAAGAAAAGGAATTAAGTCGAAAACGCATATGAAGCTGAAATTTAGGGCTGCCGAGAAAGTGGCGCAAGTTATTTTGAGTTGTTATACATGCTGGGGCGAGTGGCTTATTGTCGGTCTGAGAAAGACAGAACCCTAAAAGTTAGGCGGTTACAGGCGCGCTTTCATTGGCACACAGAGAAGATGTCTCATCAGATCCCTGCCCATTTATTTTCTGAATGATCTTAGCTCTTGCAGGCTTCGGGTTTCCAAAGTTCATTTCAGCTCAGTTCATGCTAAATTACCCCTTTCACCTCATTCTTTGGGGAAGCATTATTTTCGTTGGCTCTCTTAAGGCTCAGGGTGTCGCTTTCGATGCCGATTTTAATGCTTCCTTGGTAAGTGATCCGACAACTGAGGAGAACTTGAATGCGGGCTCAGCGGTGGGGACTTGGTCTGATCTTCCGGGGAATGCATCTTCGCTTGGGGTTTTCGACAGTGGTGGAGATAAGGGGCTTTTGATCGATCGTCCATCAGCGGATCAAGAGATCAATGCAAATTTGGAAAGTCCCTTGGGTCTTATCGATGGTGCTGAGGTTTCGTTTTCTTATGCGATCCGGAGGTCGATAGGGAGTCACGTGAAGGATGTGATCGTGACGGGTTACGATGCTACAGATGCGATTTCGTTTCAGGTGATTCTCACGGCAGTGAGTAGTGGGAGCGATGGGATGCGTGTTGCTTACACTCATCCAGATAATGGGTATACGAATGTCCCCGCCGGAGGAGGAGGGGATCATGCTTTTTTAGGTTCGTGGGATCCCTCGGCTTTGGCTGAGATTAAGTTGGTCTTGGGAGACAGTGGATACGTCATTGAGCATGATGGCGGTAATGGTGAGTGGACATCGGCAGAGCTGCCTTATTCAGGGAATGCGGCGACGCTAAACCGAATTGGTTTCGAATTGAATGGTGGCACAAGTGGAGTTTCTTCGGGCTTCTGGCTCGATAATGTTCTGGCGAGTGGTGAGAGCGCGGAGTTGATCAGTTCGTTCATGAGTGATTCCCAGTCGGTTTTGCCCGGGGCAACGGTTCTGTTGGAATGGGACTTGGTCGACTTTGATACGGTGACATTGGATGGAGTCGATGTTTCGGGTCAGACCACGAATGGAGCGGGAAGTCTTTCTCTGAGTGTGGCGGAGACTCACTATTATGAGCTAGAGGTTACGAAGGGGGCATTTACCGAGACTCGGGGGCTCTTGGTTTTTGCGGATGATTTTCCGGTGAAAATCACGGAGGTAATGTCGGACAATGACAACATTCTTTTCGCGGCAGATGGATCGTCGCCCGATTGGATTGAGCTCACGAACTTTACGGAGAGTGACTATGATTTGAGTGGGGCTTTCTTATCGGATGATTTGGGCGATTTGATGAAGTGGAGTTTTCCGGTGAACTCGATTGTTCCGGCGAATGGCTCGTTGGTGGTTTTTGCCTCAGGCGATGATGTCTCGGTCGGAGGAGAGATTCACACTTCTTTTAAGCTGAGTGGTGGGAGTGATTATCTGGCGCTGGTGGCTGCTGATGGCGTCACGGTGGAGCAAGCTTTCATTCCTTTTCTTCCGGAGATGCACGAAGATGTCTCTTATGGTCTCGGGCCGGACTTGGTTTCGCTTGGATTTTTTGAATCGCCCACTCCGGGTGCTCCGAATGGCGCGCTTACGGTGGAGACGGGGTCAGTGTTGACGGCGTTGACGGAGGATCCTGCTTTTTCTCCGATCAGCATCCCGGTGAGTGTGGCGGTTTATGAAAATGGTTCAGCGCTGACTGATGTTACGCTGCACTATCGGATTGGGTATGGCGCGGAGTCACAATTATCGATGACGAACACGGGTGGGAATATTTGGTCGGCGACGGTTCCGACGAGCGCGGTGGGTGAGGGGGAGATGCTGCGCTGGCGTGCGACGGCGAGTGATGCGCTGGGACGAGTGACGCCATATCCGGCGAATGTTCCTGCTGACTTTTCTCCCCAGTATTATGGAGTGGTGGCCGAGGATAGTTCGATCAATACCGCGTTCCCGGTCTTGCATACCTTTGCCGAAGATCCGGACTGGTATAAGGACTCTGGTTGGGATTCAGCAGGTCGGACGAGTAAGCCGAATAACTCCGATTTCGGCCCAGTTTCCTTATCGTATGAGGGCAAGTTTTACGACAATGCGCAGATGAGGACACGGGGGAATTCCGCGTCGAGATGGGAGAAGCCGAAGTTTAAGGTCGAGCTCAATGAGGGTTACGAAATGGAGTGGGATCCTGCGGAGGAGCCGGTCGATGAATTTAATTTGCAGTCTCACTTTGTGGATCAATTCCCAAATGCGCGAAGCTCCTTTCTTCGCGAGTATGCCTACTTAGGGCTCGCCAATGAGGTGGGGATGCCGGTTTTTCACATGTTCTATATGCAGGTGCGCCAGAATAGTGATTACTTCGGGCTCTTCTCATTTACGGAGCAAATCAATGCGACTTTTTTGCGACGTCGAGGGCTCGATGATGATGGCGCGCTTTATAAGTCAAGAAATGGCGCGAATCTTGGGGTGGGCACCGGAACTCCAGACCGCTTTGGAAAAGCGACTCGAAAAGATGAGCCTTATGATGATCTGGTGGCCTTGATTGATCAGCTCAATGCGGCCGAGCCTGCACGATCAGATTATGTCTTCGATCACCTCGATCTCCCGGGGATCATAAATAAGTTCGCGGTGGATGCGCTGACTTACAACTACGACCGCGTGGGTCATAATTTCTACGTTCACCATGATCGTGAGAAAGATGAGTGGACGCAGTTGGCGTGGGATACCGATTTGAACCTTTTGATCAATTCACGCTTCCAAGATCCGGACTTTAATCATCCGCTGTTTCCTGATGGCGAAGAGGGTCGCTCATTTAATGGAATGTCTGCGGCGCTCTTTAAGAATGAGGTCGTGCGTGAGATGTATTATCGTCGCTTGCGGACCTTGATGGATGATTACCTCGCGACGACTTGGATGGATGATCTTTTCGTAACGCTCGATACGCAGGTGGCGGCTGAGCGAAGCTTTGATGCCACGCAGTGGCCGCTGTCGCTGGTTGACGTGCAAGATGATCTCATTGACTTTTACCTGCCGACTCGGCGTCAGCAGCTTTATGTGACTTGGGGTGGGCTTTTGCCAGAGGAGGCGCCGCTGAATTCGATCGTAGGCTTTGGCCAGATTGTGGCAAATCCAGTGAGTGGGAATCAAGATGAAGAGTTTATTGAGATTACGAATCCTAATTCATGGGCAGTTGATGTTTCGGACTGGGTTTTGAATGGGGGTGTTTCTTACACCTTCCCTCCGGGGAGTGTGATTCCGGCCAACTCTAGTTGTTTCCTGAGCCCTGAGGTGGTGAGTTTTAGAAGTCGTGCCACCGGCCCGACTGGAGAAGAGCGACGATTCGTTCTCGGAAACTACAGTGGGAAGCTTTCGAATTTTGGAGAGAGTCTGACTTTGGTGAATGAGGTGAGTGCGGTGGTTGCTCAGACGACGACTCCGGTGATGCCGAATCCTAATCAGCTTCATCTTGTGATCAGTGAGGTAATGTATGATCCGCAACCAGATGAAGAGGCGGAGTTTATCGAGCTTTTAAATACGAGCGATAGTCTGACTCTTGATTTGAGTGGTGTGCAGTTTACGGATGGAATTGAGTATACTTTTCCAGCGGGAACGATGCTTGCGCCGGGTGGCCGGATTGTCGTGATGAAGAGTGAATTCACTTCGGGCTCCCTGCGAAATGGTGGCGAGACGCTGAAGCTTGATGATGCCGATGGTTCTACGATTGCGGAGTTTACTTATGAGAATGAGGGGGCATGGCCCGTGAGTCCGGGTGAGGTCGGGACGAGCTTAGTCTTTCTTTCAGGTGATCCCGATGAACCGCAAAACTGGCGGGCGAGTCTTGCGGTGGGTGGTAATCCGGGAGGGAGTGATTCGATTCCTTACCTTGGTGGAGATCTCTTGTCTTATGCTCTGGACGGAAGCTTGAGTTACGATCCTAGCACGGGAGTGGTGAATGTTCCTAAGAGAGCGGGTGCGGATGATGCGACGGTGATTCTTCAGTGGAGTGATGATCTAGAAACTTGGCATGAAGACGAGCTGACTTTCCTTGGAAGTGAGCCACTGCAATGGCAGGATGGGGCGATGATTGGGCGGAGGTTCTTCCGTGTGAAGATTGAGGTGAATGCTCCTTAGTTTTGGGTGGTGCTTCCAAAGCGTTCGAGAACGAGTAGGGTTTGGCAATGAGTGCGGAACCGCTGTGGAAACGATTGCGAATGGAGAAATGGGAGAAGCACGGAGTCTCGCCAGAGGATGGCAAAGTGCTGACTAAGTTGCTTCAAGATCTTGCCGCGAAGAAGGAGGTGCGTGCGATGAAGGCGAGCCAGAAGCTGTGGACCTTATTGAGGGCGAATCCTAGTTTTTCGGGAGCTGTTCGGCCTTACCTCCAAGAAATTTTTCATATCTCCGAACCGGCGGTGCGGGATGAGATTAATGACTTGATTGAATTGGGCTAGGAATGGGGGGCGAAAGCTGGAGCTTCCGTCTACTTTTGGTTAGTGAAGCGGTAGTGGGAGACGATCCATTCGTCGCCGCCTTTGTAGCCCCAGAGTTCGGCGCAGGCCATGTAGAAGCAGCGCCACCAAACCCACCATTGTTTGGCGTCGGATTCGCCGTAGGTTTCGGCGATGAGGGGTTTGAGTTCGTCGCTGGCGGCGTCCATGCGGGAGAGCCAGGCTTCTGAGGTTTTTTGGTAATGGGTTCCGCTGACTTGCCAATGATCGTCGATTTTAAGGTCGTTTTGGAAGTAGAGGAGGAGGTCGTCGGAAGGCATTTGGCCACCGGTGAAGAAGTAAAGGGCCATCCAGTCGCTCTCGTCCTTGGCCTCGTAGTGGTAGGCATATTCACGGTGGGTGAAGATATGGACGAAGAGTTTTCCCTCGGGTTTGAGCCACTGCGAAACGCGTCCGAGGAGGAGTTCGTAGTTTTTCATGTGCTCGAACATTTCGACTGAGACGACGCGGTCGAAGACGCTTTCGCCCTCGCCTTGGTAGTCGATCATGTTGACTGTTTTAACTTCGATATTGGCGAGGCCTCGTTCTTTGGCCTGAGCATCGATGTATTCTTTTTGGGTGCGGGAATTGGAGACAGCGGTGATTTTGGAGTTTGGATAATGTTTTCCCATCCAGAGGGTGAGTGAGCCCCAACCGCAGCCGAGTTCGAGAATGCGATGACCGTCTTCGAGTTCGGCACGTTCACAGGAAAGGGCGAGCATGCGGGCTTCCGAGGTTTCGATATCAGTGACGCCGGGATCCCAATAGCCGGAGCTGTATTTCATGTGTGGGCCGAGGCACTTTTGGAAAAAGGCGGTGGGGAGTTCGTAGTGTTGCTCGTTTGCTTCGTCGGTTGCGATGGCGAGAGGGCTTTTTTTGAGTTCGCGGACGTGCTGCATCACCAAGGCTTGGCGTTCTTCGCAAGTGAGTTTTTCAAACGGTGCGAGGGTCCCTTTGAGACGAGAGCGGATGCCGATGCGGATGAGGGCATCGGGGATGATGTCTTTGGCTAGAATGTCGTCGATCGTGCTCATGATGATTTTTTTGGTGGAAGAGGAATAAAGGCGCTCGTGGTGCGCTGATACTCGCGGTAGGCCTCGCCTTTTCGTTTCAGGGCGGAGGCTTCAGTCGGCGGGATGCCGGTGACCTTGAGGAGGAGGTAGGTGATGCTGAGAGGGGCGAAGATGGTGGTCCATCCCCAAGCGGAGCCGCAGGCGAAGAGATAGAGGCCAATCCAGATGACCATCTCGAAGAAGTAGTTGGGGTGGCGGGAGTAGTTCCAGAGGCCATCGCGGCAGACGGAGGTCGAGCGATTGTCCCTTTCTTTAAACTTCGACATTTGGTGGTCGGAGAGGATTTCACCAGCGAGGCCGATGATGACGACGATGAGGCCGAGGGTTTCAAAGTGGCCCCAAGGGGAGGAATCGCGAGTGATGAGGAAGTAGGGAAGGGAGAGGATGAGGACGGAGAGGGCTTGCGCGAGGAAGAACCAAAAGAAGGATGATTTGACGCGGCCTTGCCAGATTTCGCGGAGCTTTTGGTATCGGGTGTCTTCTTCCGGGTGATGCTTGCGGATGCGCTTTTGCAGGTGGTAGGCGAGGCGGCCACCCCAGATGAGGGCGATGGCTCCGGCGGCGATTCGTTTGGAGACCGTGCCGTTTCCGAAGAGGGCGTAGATGAGTCCGGCGAGGCCGATCCAGCCTGCCCAGAGGGCATCGACGAGGGAGTAGTTTTTGATCTTAGAACCGAACCACCAGCCTGCGATGAAATCGATGACGACGAGGGCGGATACGATTGGGAGGAGAGTGAGATCGTTCATGCGGCGGCCTCCTTTCGCTTTTCAATCCGCAGCGCGGCGGCGCGGAGAAGAGGGAGCATCAGGAGGCGGATGAGGAAGACGAGTGGAAGGGCGATCAAAAGCCAAGCGACGACGCCATGCCAAGCGACGAGCCAGTAGTCCTGTGCAAATTGCCAAGGACTGGCGAAGAATTCTTTGAGGAGCGTGGGGATGGATGCGGTGAGTGGAGGGCTTCCGTGGATCCATTGGCCGAACTTGATGAAGGGAAGAATGAGAGCGAGGTGAGCGGGCCAGAGTGAGTGGCAAACGACTTGAATGACGGGTTGGTTGAGCCCCAGCGTGGCGGCTGCGATGAAGCAAACAATGGAGGTCGTCCCCATGATGGGGAAGATGCCGCAGCCACAGCCGATGGCGATGGTCCAAGCGAGTTTTTCGGCTGAGATTCCTTGGGTGAGTTGCTTGAGAACTGGGTTAATAAACCAGCGCTTCCACCAAGGATCTTGTTTGTCCTCTCCTTCGCTCACGCCATTAATGCGGGATTGTTTGGTCGGGTGTAAACGGCTTGCACGACGGAGATATTGCGAGAGGCGAAGCCGGCTTCGCAATACTTGAGGTAGTAGTTCCAAGTGCGGATGAAGGGTTCATCGAAACCGAGTTTGAGGAGGGATTCGCGCGAGTCATTGAACTTGCGATGCCAGTTTTGGAGAGTGCGCACGTAGTAGGCGCCAAAGTCTTCGAGGTCGTGAAGGAAGAGGTCGCTCGTTTTTAAAAGGACCTCATTAACGCGGCCGACGCTCATGAGGAGGGAACCGGGGAAGATTGTTTTTTGGATCCAATCGACGCCTTTGGTTAGGCTCTTGTATCGGTTGTCGGGAACCGTGATCATCTGGATTGCCATGATGCCATCGGGGGCGAGGACTTCGTGGCATTTCTCGAAGAAGGGTTGGTGGAATTTGTCGCCGACCGCTTCGATCATTTCGATCGAAACGATTTTATCGAAGGTCCCTTTGATGTGGCGGTAGTCTTCGATACGGATTTCGAACTTGTCTTCGAGGCCTGCCTTTTTGACGCGCTCGCGGGCATACTTTGCTTGCTCGTTCGAGATGGTGACTCCGGTGACCTTGCAACCATGGTGCTTGGCGGCATGAACGCCAAAGCCACCCCAACCGCAGCCGATTTCGAGGACGTGATCGGTCGGTTTGAGTTGGAGTTTTTGGCACAAGGCTTCGTATTTTGCGCTTTGGGCATCTTCGAAGGCTTCATCGCCTTTCTCAAATTTCGCGCAGGAATAGGTCATGGTGGCATCGAGCCAGAGTGAGTAGAATTCATTGCCGAGATCGTAGTGCTCGGAGATGTTTCGGCGGCTCGTTTCGATGGTGTTGGCGCGCTTGAGGTGGCGGAACCAATTGACCACTTTAAGAAGGCCGACGCCGGGGAGTTTGTCCGATGAGGTGTCGGCACCTTGCAGGGCCTGCATGTTTATGATGAACCAATTGATGACGGCGCGGATATCGGGTGTGTCCCAGAGTCCATCGGTGTAGGCTTCGCCCATGCCGACGTTTCCGTAGTAAGCGCAGCGTTTGAAAAATTCCTGATCGTCGTTGATCGTGACTTCAGCGGTGACCTCACTTTCGAGATCGCCAAATTCCCGCACGGAGCCATCGGCATAGGTCATGCGGAGGTGGCCTTCGGGCATTTTGTTGAGGAGGCCTACGACGAGTTTTTCGGGAAGGCCGTTTTTGGTAGGAGCGGGAGAATTAGTCATCGGTCGAAGTGAGTGAGGAGTGGGGGCGGAGGACATCGGTTTGAGATTCCTTTTTGGCTGACTTGGCAAAGTGCGGTACCTTGCGGGTCCAGAGTTTGAGCGCTTGCCAGTGAATCATGAATATGACCTTAAGTGAGAGAAGGGGATATTTAAAGCCATACCAGAGAAGTCGGCGGCCGGTGAGGGGCTTTGTTTTACCACGGATTGCGGAGACGAGGGTTACGCCTTCGGAATCGAGGTTGTCGATATTGACGGCCCAGTTGTCGGCGGGGAGGCCGAGCTTGAAGTGGAAGGAGTCTTCGACGTCTGAGAAGGGGGAGACGTAGAAGTCTTTTTTGACGCGCCGCTGCCATCCCTTTTCTTTCTCCCCATCGACGAGGAAGAGTTTCATCTCGTGGTAAGTGTTCCGAACCTCGGCGATGGAAAAGAGAGGTATGCCTTCTTTTGTGCTGAGGTAGTAAAAAGAGACCGGCTTGAAAGCGTAGCCGAGAACGCGGGGGAGGGTGACGAGACGGACGCGGGCATCGGCTGGGCAGTCGATGTTTTCCTGCTTCATCCAAGCGAAGAGATTGGCGCGGATGCCGCCGGGTTGGCCGAGGTCGATGTGGTCGCGGTCGTTGAGGGCGAAGAGATTGAAGCGGTTGAGCCCGAGGAAAGGGACCTTTGGGGGTTCGTCGAGGTCCACGCTGAGCATGAAAATGCGGTAGTCGAAGCGCTTTTGCTCCGGCTTGAGGCGTCGGTGCATGATCTCGCATTCGTAGAGGCAGGAAGTCATGACCAAGGGGCCCTTCCTAGGATTTTTTCGCAGAGTCGAAAGGCCGACCAGAGTCCGTCTTCGTGGAAGCCGTAGCGTTGCCAAGCGCCGCAGAAGTAGCGGCCGGTCTCGGCGTCGTGGAGTTCGGGGATTCGACTCTGGGCGGCGATGCTGGCGAGATCGAAGAGCGGGTGTTCGTAGTCGAGCTCCTTGATGAGGTGCTCCTTAGCAATGGGCGCGGAGGGATTGATCGATACGAAGAAGTTCTTCGGGGCGGTCGCTCCTTGCAGGCTATTCATCCAGTAGATGGTGGAATGCTTTCCGCGATCGATGCGGTAGTTCCAAGAGGCCCAGCAACGACGGGTCTTTGGCATGAACTGCTCGTCGGTGTGGAGGACGGCTTTGTTTGCTTGGTAGGGAAAATTGGAGAGGATGTCCTGCTCGAGTTGCGTTGGATCAGTGAGGAGATTGAGAGCTTGGTCTCCGTGCGCGGCGCTGATGATAAGATCGAATTTTTCGCGCTGACCAGAGGAGAGAGTTACTTCGTTTTCTGGGGTGATGGAGAGAACGGGGTCGCCTTTTTTAATACGATCAGCGAAGGGCGTGATGATCTTTTTGACATACTCCTGTGAACCGCCCACGACGGTGCGCCAGGGGTGCTGGGTGTCGAGCCCGAGGAAGCCGTGGTTATGCCAAAAGCGCATGAGAGTGATGGCGGGGAAGTCTTCGATTTTCTCCGGTGGGCTGGACCAAACGGCGGCGGCCATGGGTGAGAGATACCAGCGGAGAAAGTCTTGTCCGTAGCCTCGTTCCTCGACGTATTGGGCGAGAGTGAGAGTGGTTTCTTCAGGTTTTTTTAACTCCTCGACCGTCTCTTTATTAAAGCGGTTGATTTGAAGGAGCATCTTCCAGAAGCGGGGGCGAAAGAGGTTTTTTCGCTGTCCAAAGAGGAGGTTGAGACTGCCGCCATTAAATTCTAGACCGTCCTTCTGATGTTGGACGCTGAAGGACATCGAGGTCTCTTTTGTTTCAACCTTGAGGTCTTTGAAGAGGCGGGTGAGGAGAGGGTAAGTGACCTCGTTGTAGACCATGAAGCCAGTGTCGATGGGATCATCGCCCGCCATCACGGTATTGGAATGTCCGCCGATGCGGTCGTCTTTTTCAAAGAGAGTAATGTCGTGATGAGGGTGGAGGAAATGCGCGCAGGCCATGCCGGAGATTCCGGAGCCAACGATGGCGATTTTCTTGCGACCCGCAATCATTGGGTTGTTCCACCTTCCTCTTTGACGCGTTGGGGAACGGGTTTGAGGTCCCAGATGATGCCCAGCCATGAGAGGATTTTGAGCCCGTAGTAGGTTGGGTCGAATTCCCGTTTGCGGAATCCTTGGCGAGCGGAGTGGGGGTAGCGGTGGTGATTATTATGCCAACCTTCGCCAAGGGTAATGAGGGCGAGGAGGTAGGAGTTGCGGCTGTCATCAGTGGTATCGTAGCGGCGCTTTCCCCAGACGTGCGCGAGGGAGTTGATAAAGAGCGTGCCGTGGAGGAGCACGGTGGTGCTAATGAAGAAGGTCCAGATGAAGAACTGGCCCATTGTGACGCCGAGGGAGGGTGCGAAGTGTTCTAGCCCCGCGCCGATTGCGAGCATGACGAGTCCGTAAACGAAGGGCACGACTTGGTCGTAGCGGTTGAGGAAAACGAGTTCGGGGAATTTTTTGAGATCGGGGATTCGCTCGTAGTCGGTAGGGAAATTCTTCATCGAAGTGAGCCAACCGATATGGGACCAGGCGAAGCCGTGTTGAACGGGAGAATGAACATCGACTTCTTCGTCCGAATGCTTGTGATGATGACGATGAGTAGAGGCCCACCAGAGCGGGCCGCGCTGCATGGAGCTATTACCGAGGGCGGCGAAAAGGAACTGGCCGACTCGGGAGGTCTTGAAAGTGCGATGGGAAAAGTAGCGGTGATAGAACCCGGTGATGGCGAACATCCGCAGGAGGTAAAGAAAGGCAGCGGCAAGAACGACGGTCCAGTTGATGCCCACCCAGAAGACTGCAAGGCAGCCGAGGTGGAGGAAGATGAAGGGCAAGGTGCGTTCCCAATTGACCTTGTCAGGGAGATTCGAGGGATCGGGAGAGTCCTCGCGTCGGAAATCGGAATCCAACCATTGGCCGATGACACGACCCGTGGTCGCGAGCGGGGAGGCCTTTTGGTGATTAGGTTTAGACATGGTTTACTTCATCCTATTACGAATGATTTTGATCAATCCCCCGACGACTGGAATATGACCATAGATGTTTTTCCCAGAATCCCAGAAGTCCTGGTGGAAGGTGACTTGGCCTTTTGAGTTGAAGCGCACTTGGCTCATTCCTACGGAGTGGATCGGGCTCCCTTTGCTGAGTTTGGGCGCGGCGAAAATCATCTTCCAACGAATGTAATAGTCGGATCCGGATCGGGCGGTATCGAGAATTGTGAGTTCAAACTTGGTCATTGTTGCCGCTGTTTGGATAAAATACTGCTGAATCTCCTCGGGGCCGTTGTGAGTGACGATGGTGTCGTCGAGAAAGGCTCCTTGGGCATAGGTTTTTGCGGTTTCTTTTTCGAGGTAGTCCTTGTTTCCAACGTTTTTTAGAAAGTTGGTGAAGCGCTCCAGAGCGGCCTTTTCTTCAGGGGTTCCTGGTTCGAGACCTTTGGAGTCTGCTTGTAGGATTGCGGACTGGTAGTTTGCGACCACTTGAGCGCTGTCATTTGGTCCTGAACAAGAGCTAAGAACAAGAGAGGTCACAAGCAAGGCCATGAAGACCCCGAGAATAAATGAAGAGACTGGATGGAAAATTAATGAAAGCATCTCAAGACCATCAATCAGTGAGAAACGCGAATCGGCAAGGGGAAATGATGCCAAGTTTTAGAGTAAGCGACGATGGAGACGCCGGAAGACAAGGGTCCCGCAAAGTGCGCCGAGGGTATCGGCTGCCCAGTCGCTGGGGTCATTGCCGGTGCGGTTTTCGAAGAAGGATTGGTGGAATTCATCCCAAATTCCGATGATCGAGAGCGAGAGCGTGACGATAAGGGTGAGTTTGGCCCAAGTTGGGGAGATCTTGAAAAAGAGGGCCGCTGAAAGGAGGCCTCCGCCGCCAAAGAAGTATCCAAAGTGAGCGATCTTATCGAGGTGTGGTATGTCGAATGTAAGGGGTTCTGGCTGAAACTTGTCGCCGTGAGAAAGAAGGTTCAGGACGATGAACCAAAGGAGAAAGCAAATTGCCCAAAAGCGCGGGCTCTGTCGGTATGAGTTGGGCATTCCCAATTCTCTACGAGTCTTGATCGCCGCTGCGGCGCATCTCTTCTTCCATGCGCTCGGCGAGCCACTGCTTCATCATGGACTGGTAGTTGAGGAAGCGGGAGCGTGCGATGCGTTTGATGCGCGAGAGCATGCGTGGGTCAAAGCGGAGGGTGATCGTGGTTGATTCCTTGGAATCAGGCGAGTGAACCGAAGCGTTGATGAGGCGAGGATTGAGCGAGTTCTTCGTCCAAAATTCGTGTTCAGCTTCGTCAGATTCAAAATCGGGAACCTCGTTCCAGTCGGAGATGGTATTCATAGCGTCAGGATCAGGGGTTATTTTAATTCGGCGAGCTTGCGCTCGTAGTAAGCGTCTTCATCAGTGGCGAACTCACGAGCTGCGATGACGCGGGCTTTCTTGCCGTTCGACCAAAAGGCTAGGAAGAGACCTCGATTGCCGATGGTTTTTCCGAGCAGGTAAAAGCGGGCCTCACCATCGGCTCGTTCGTTATCTGGAAGGAGGCGGATTGAGAAAGGGTCCTCGAACACCTCCTCAATCTCGTGAGGTTTGATCTCTTTGGTATCAAATGGGGTGTCTGTAAAATCGAGTTCCATGGATGCTTAAGTAAGTGAAACATACTGCTCTCGCTGAGGAAAGCGGCATTTGTTAGACGGTGATCTCGCCATCGAAGACAAAATCGGCCGGTCCAGTCAGGGTGACCTTGGTGAAAGTCTGGTCTGGACCTGCTTTAAAGCCAATTGAGAGAGTGTCGCCGCCTTGGACGTCGATTTTGATGGGGGACGGCGAATCAGTAAGGAGATGGTGAATTAAGGCGCAAGCGGTGATGCCGGTGCCGCAGGCGAGAGTTTCACCTTCTACGCCGCGCTCATAGGTCCGGACCGCGAGGTGATCGGGAGCTAGGACGCCGACAAAATTGGCGTTGGTCCCATTGGGCGAATAGTGGTCGTGATAGCGAATGGCAGCGCCATTTTTAACAATGTCGCAGTTTTCGAGGTCATCGACGAATACCACAGCGTGAGGAACTCCGGTGTTAAAATTGTGAACGGGGGCCACGGATTCGACAGGGGAATTCATTTCCAAGTCAATGGGATCTGACATGTCGATGCAGACATCGCTGCCGATCAATTCGGCCTTCAAGGTTCCCGCGATGGTTTCGAAGGTCAAAAAAGTGCGGTCGCCGCCGAGAAGGCGGGCGGTGTAGCGACCGAAACAACGAGCACCATTTCCACACATTTCCGCTTCACCGCCGTCGGCATTGTAGTAACGGAATTTCACATCGGCTCCGCTTTCGGCCGGTTCGACGGCGAGGAGTCCATCGGCACCCACGCCACGATGGCGATCACAGAGGCGTTCAATTTGCTCCTTCGAAAGATTCTTATCGAGCGCGCGGTTATCGATGACGACGAAGTCGTTTCCGGCTCCGTTCATTTTGGTGAATGACAAATTCATGAGACTAGACTGAGTGAGTGGCTTCGATGAGAGGGGTGACGAAATCTTTGAGATTTTGAGCGACATTGGGATCGTCAGCATTTTCTTGCACCGTGCGAACGATCGCTGAACCGACGATAACGCCATCTCCGTGAGCTGCAACCTCGGCGGCTTGCTCGGGCGTGGTGATGCCAAAGCCGACGCAAATCGGGGTGTTGGTGAGTTTTCGGATTTCGGCAACTTGGGCCCCGATTGATTCCGACGGAGCGGAGTGCCCACCAGTCACTCCGGTACGAGAGAGCGCGTAGATGAAGCCTTGCGAAGATTGCGCGAGGGTCTTTTTACGAGCATCAGGCGTCGTCGGGGCGATGAGATGGATGTGATGCAGGGCCTCGGCATTGGCAAAGTCGGTATTGATGGCAGCTTCGGCGGGCGGGAGATCGAGGAGGAGAATGCCATCCGCTCCAGCCTCGGCAGCGTCGTTGTGGAATTTTTCAAATCCGTAGGCGTAAACCGGATTAAGGTAGGTGAAGAGGACGAGCGGGGTCTCGTGCGTTTCGCGGAAAGCGCGAATGAGGTCGATGATGCGGTGGACGTTCATCCCAGCCTTGAGCGCGCGGTCGGCGGCGAGTTGGTTGACAATGCCATCGGCCATGGGGTCCGAGAAAGGGACACCGAGCTCAATGACATCGGACCCGGCCTCGGCGAGGGCGTGGAGGATTTCGAGCGATCGGTCGAAATCAGGATCTCCTCCTGCGACGTAGGCGACGAAGGCTTTGCGGTTTTGCTCCCGCAAGCGGGCAAAAGTGGTGTCGATGCGATTGGCCATGAACTGCGCGTAACTTGGCGATGGACGGCGAGGGAGACAAGTCTATCCTCAGGCAAGAACACGATCCCAACGATTTTTATGCGCGCCCGAATTATTAAAGACTTTCGCTTTGAAGCAGCTCACACCTTACCGAGCCTGCCGGAGGACCATAAATGCCGTCAAATGCACGGGCATAGTTTTAAGGTCGAGATCCACGTCGAGGGCGAGGTGAACAAGGAAGTGGGTTGGGTTTACGATCACAAATGCATCTCGGAGGCGATGAAGCCGCTTCTTGAGATGATGGATCATAGCTACCTGAACGATATCGAAGGGTTGGAAAGTCCCACCATTGAAATCATGGCAGCGTGGTTTTGGCGGAAGTTGGAAAAGGACCTGCCGGGGCTTTGTGAGATTGTCATTTTTGAGACGCCGACAGCGCGGTGCTCGTTTAAGGGGGAGTTTTAAAGCTGAGGGGACTTGGACTAAAGTCCAAGCTCCTTAGGGTAACCGTTGGAAACCATGAAGTAGGGCATGGGTTCGTCGTCGATGCGGAGCATGAGGCAGCGGGTCAGAGGCTCTTCTTGGATCCAGGTTTCGAGGGGGATGCCTGTAAGGAGATGGAAGGGGGCTGGCCAGAGAGGCTTTGGGATGATTTTGAAGCTGCTTTTGGACGGGAAGTGCTTGAGGAGGTCCTTATGGTGGAGCCATTTTCCGCGGCGACAATTTGGGTTTAGAGATTCTGGTGAAGCGGAGTTTGCTGAATTGATGTGGTCGAAAATGCAGCCGTTGACGAGGTGCTGGGTGAGGATGGGCTCGTTTTGGAATTCTGGGGGGAGGTAATCTTTGAAGAGAGAAGGGAGCTGTAACTGGTGTTCGCGAAGGCGAGCAAGTTTTTTGAAGTAGTTATCGCGAGCGTCGGGGCCGGGAAGGGTGAGTCCATTGGGAGTTTCGACGGCGAGGTAGAATTTGGTGGCGAGTTCGAGATGGACGAGCTGGCCACTTGTTAAATCGCGGATGAGGAAGTCGAGTTCGCCGACGGTGCGGTGTTGGTCTTTTTGAATCTGGAGATTCTGAGCGAGGAGTTTGTGGCTCGACGATGTCTCTAAGAGTTGGGCGAGCGCATTCTCGTAGAGATGACCCAGTTTTTGCTCGAAATTGAGAGGCGAGGTTTCGGGCGGAAGGGTGAGGGTTTGATGAGGGAAGCCCTTGGCTTCGGGGAGGTCCTCGAGGAGGAGGGGCGCTTGGATCAGACTTTGGAGAATGGCCTGAGAGATGTCGGTCACGGAAGTGACTTTGTCAGAGGGCTTGGCGGTCTGGAACGGAAAAGTTGCGAGAGTTTTTTGTTAGGACTCTTGAATTTTTCACAAACAAGAGGACTCTTATCAAACGATACTCTGGTAAGAACATGATCAAAAATCTCATTCCAATTCTCATCTTATCGAGCGCGACCCTGCTATCGGCGGCTCCAAAGGTGCAAAGCTTGGGGGATCTTAAGAAGCTGGAAAAGCAGATCCAAAAGGTGGTTCGTGAGAATACCGACGCGACGGTTTCGCTGGTTTCGCCAAGGATGGGGGCGTCTGGAAGTGGGGTGATCGTTTCGAGTGAGGGGCTGATTCTTACGGCGGCTCATGTCATTGAAGGAAGTAAGTTCATGACCGTGATTTTCCCGGACGGGAGTCAGGAAAAAGCGAAGGTCTTGGGCGCAAATTATAGTCGCGATAGCGCGATGGTGAAGTTAGTGGGTGAGGGACCTTGGCCTTATGCGGAGATGGGTGACTCGAAGTCGCTTGAAGTGGGTGACTTCGTGGTCGCGATGGGACATCCGAAGGGATACGACCCGACGCGTCGGCCTCCGGTGCGTTTTGGACGGATCATGACGAAGCGGGAGCTCGATTTTATTACTACGGATTGCACCTTGATTGGTGGTGATAGCGGTGGACCGCTCTTTGATCTGCGCGGGAAAGTCGTGGGGATTCACTCGAATATTGGCTCGAATCGTCAAATCAACAATCACGCGGGGCTTTCAGGATTCAAGCGTTCTTGGGACAACATGTTGGCTGGGAAATCATGGGGTGTTTTAGGAGGAGATCTACGTGATCTGAATCGTCCGGTGATGGGATTGAATCTTGCAGCAGTTGATGGTGGTTTGATTGTAGATTCGGTCCCAGAGAGAGGCCCTGCATTTGCGGCGGGTTTTTTACCGGGAGATATTGTCACCTCAATTGCGGGAGAGAAGATCAGCAAGGTTGAGCAACTCACTGGGATCTTTGTAGATTTGACCGCTGGAGCGGAGGTCGAGGTGACATTGATCAGAGGTCAAAAGAAGTTAAACAAGACGGTCAAGCTGGCTCGGCTTGGCGAGATTTACCCAAACCAGCGACGTTAAATTCGAAATGAAGAATCTAATTTTATCTACCCTGCTCATCACAACTGGTCTGCAAGCGCAGCTGATGGTTGATGATATTCCAGAGAAGGATCGAGCCACGACCGATGCGCAGGGAGCGAGAATTTTTAAGGCGCTGCGTGCGGTGAACTTTGAGGCGAAGAAGGTGGTTTATCCGATCTATGCGGGGCGTGAGCGAATTGCGTATGGGATTTCGCTGGGGGAAAATCTTCTTTTAACTAAGGCGAGCGAAGTGGTGACAGAGCGGGCGATTTTTACGGCGAGTCGAGAGAATGAAGCGCTCGCTGCGAAAGTGATCGGCACTTATCCCGAGGAAGATTTGGCAATTGTTGAAGTGGCCGGTTTACAAGCGGCTCCGGTGAAATGGGCTGAGGCGGAATCCCTGGACGAAGGAGCGATTTTAGCGGCGATCCGGGCCGACGGGGAAGCGCAAGCGATGGGTGTCTTGAGCGTGAAGGAAAGGAGCCTGAAATCGGAAGATCAGGGCTTTTTAGGAATTCGAATGGACCCTCGCGAAATTGGTCAGGGGGTGCGTGTGGAGCATGTGGAGCCAAGATCGGCGGCGGCGGAGGCCGGAATCAAAGTGGGGGATGTCATCAAGTCAATTGATAGCGAAAAAGTGAAAGGTTCCTTCGAACTCTCCACTCGGCTGCGCCGTATGAAAAGTGGTGATCAGCCGGAGATCGAATTGCTTCGTGCCGGAAAGGATTTTAAGGTGAAGCCAAAGCTGAGGGAGCGAGAAATTGATGAGACTCAGTCGCGTCGTTTGGAGCGGATGGACCGCATGAGTGGTTCGCAGAGCAGAGTTCGCGGAGATTTTAGAAGCGTTATCCAGTCGGATATGGAGCTTGAGAGTTCTCACGCTGGTCTGCCGGTGGTGGACTTAGAGGGCCGCATTGTGGGGATGGTGATCGCGCGGGCGGGACGAATCAGCACGCTTATTTTACCGGGTGATGAGATCGAGGAAGTTCTTCGGAAAGAAGTCACTCCTTTTGTGCCAAATCCTCAAGCTGAGCGCCGAGTTCGTCCACGCATCCTCGAGGGAGATCAACGTGATGTGATGAGCCGTGAGTTGGAGATGATGCGCCGGATGATGGAGCGATTACAGCGTCGCTTGGAGGGCGAATAAACCTCAGTCTTCAAACTGGGACTTCCAGTGTTCGAGGCGTTCTTTGATGCGCTTCTCCATTCCGTTTTCGGTGGGGGTGTAGTAGCTCCGGCCTTCGGGGAGGTAGGCTTGAGGAGTGAAGTTTCCCTCGTAGTCGTGTGAGTAGAGGTAGTTCATTGCGGCTTTTTCGACGCCGGATTGTTCGGCGATTTTCTTACGGAAGCGGGTGACGAGATGGTCGGGGACTTTGAGGGTGGCCCCGTTTTTAATGTCCTCTTGGGCGAAGCCGAGAGCTTTGTAAGCAGAGGCGGACTTGGGCGCGGTGGCGAGGTGGACGGTGGCGTGAGCGAGAGGGATGCGGCCTTCGGGCATGCCGAGGAATTCGAAAGCCTGCTGCGCGGCGATGGCGATTTGGAGGGCTGAGGAATCGGCGAGGCCAATGTCTTCGGAGGCGGAGATGACGAGGCGTCGAGCAATGAAGCGCGGGTCTTCTCCGGCGTGCAGCATCTTGGCCAACCAGTAGAGGGCGGCATCGGGATCGGAGCCTCGGATCGATTTGATGAAGGCTGAAATGGTGTCGTAGTGCTGGTCACCATCGGAGTCGTAGAGGACCGCTTTTTCCTGAATCGATTCCTCGGCGATGGCGAGATCGATGATGACGGTGTCATCGACGGGAGGAGTGGTGAGGACGGCGAGTTCGAGCGCGGTGAGGGCCTTGCGGGCGTCGCCATCGGCTTTCTCGGCGAGATGGTGAAGGGCCTCGTCGTGAGCTTCGATTTTCATTTTTCCAAAGCCGCGTTCCTCGTCTTGGAGTGCGCGGTAGAGGAGGGGAACGAGATCGGGAGTGGCGACAGGCTCGAGCTGGAAGATCTGCGAGCGGGAAACGAGGGGGGAATTGACGTAGAAGTAGGGATTGTGAGTGGTGGCCCCAATGAAGCGGACGGTGCCGCGTTCGAGGTGCGGGAGAAGGGTGTCTTGTTGTGCTTTGTTGAAGCGGTGGATCTCGTCAATGAAGAGGACGGTGGTTTGATCGCGGAGGGTTTGGTAGGTGCGGGCGGCCTCGATCTTGGCGCGGATTTCGGCGACGTTCGATTCGACGCCGTTGAGGGATTCGAAGCGGGAGCCGGTGGTGTGGGCGATGACGGAAGCGAGGGTGGTTTTTCCCGTTCCGGGAGGGCCGTAGAAGATGAGGGACGTGAAGCGGTCGGCCTCGATGGCGCGGCGGAGGAGTTTTCCTTCGGCGAGGATGTGTTGTTGTCCGGCGATTTCTTCGAGAGTCTTCGGACGCATGCGCGCGGCGAGGGGTTCGCCGGAGTGGCTGGACATCATTTCGGACGGCTGGTCGTCCGGTGCGAAGAGTGAGTCCATGGAAGATGTTTAAGAGGAGAAGGGGCGAGGTGCCACGGAATTTTTTGACTTCGGGGATGAGAGTTGATCCAGAGGTGATGATTGGCTAAGAATGGGCAAATGAAAATGCGTAAAGGAATGGTGATCTTGGCTTTGATGGCAGTGGCGAGTTGTGGAGAGGATCAAAAGGAGAAAGATGAAAAGGATGGGGTGACGGAATCTGGGGCTACGCGATCGAAGTCGATGAGTTCTTCAAGCTCGAAGCGCGAGAAGTCGCTGACGAGGTCGGAGCGGATTTTAAGAGCGGAGCAAATGACGACGACGGCTTCGGGTTTGAAGTATCAGGTCTTGCAGGAAGGGAGTGGAGAGCATCCGACTTTGCTTTCGAATGTGAAGGTGCACTACGTGGGGCGCTTGATGGATGGGACGGTCTTTGACAGTAGTTATGATCGAGGTGAGCCGGCTGTTTTTGGGCTTCATCAGGTCATTAAGGGATGGGGAGAGGGCGTGCAGTTGATGAAGCCGGGTGGGAAGTGGCGTTTTGTCATTCCTCCTGAGCTGGCTTACGGAGAACGTGGAGCGGGCGAGCAGATTCCGGGGGATTCCACGCTCGAATTCGAGGTCGAGTTGCTCTCAATCGAAGAATGAAGAGGAGGCAAAAAGGCCACTTGTGAGAATTTCATTCTGAATTAGTCTGCCGCCGTGAAGACACTACCGACTCTTTTCGAAAACAACGAAGCATGGGCCCAAGCGAAAGAAGCCTCCGATCCGGGATTCTTTGAGCGTCATGCCGGGGGGCAATCGCCTAAGTATCTCTGGATTGGCTGTGCCGATAGTCGGGTTCCTCCGAACCAACTGCTGGGACTGGATCCTGGAGAGATTTTTGTGCATCGGAATATCGCGAATCAGGTTCATCACAGTGATTTGAGCATGCTCTCGGTGGTTCAGTATGCGGTGGAGCATCTAAAGGTGGAGCACGTGATTGTATGCGGTCATTACGGCTGCGGAGGAGTGGCAGCTTCGGTGGATGGTCAGAGACATGGGATCGTCGATAACTGGATCAAGCCGATTGCGGATGTTGCGGAGGCTCATGAGGGGGAGTTGGCGGAAATGGACGAGGCGGGGAAATTGGACCGCCTTTGTGAACTCAATGTTTTGGCGCAGGCGAGGAATCTGAGTCGTTCTACGGTGCTGGAAGATGCTCGAAATAGGGGGCAGAAGCTTGAAATCCACTCATGGATTTACGGTCTCGCTGATGGAAAGGTGAAGAGCTTGCAGGATCCACTCGTGGGTTAAGGGGGTTTGCGGAGAAAATGAGGAAGATTTTGTAGCAGTGAATTGACAAGGCTGTGGCATTCTTCTCATCAGTGGATGATTCCATTAAATATCGCCCATCGCGTTCTCGGGTTTCAAAAAGGCAGCAGCTGTTTGCATTGCTAGAGTTCCAAGATGTTGAGCTCGGCGAGGCATGGTTTTTGACAACTTTAAACTGCGTAATGCTCTGGGCCTTCACTTGGCTTTGTTTTTTGGTAGCGACTTATACGAGTAGCTTGAGCCCTGATTTTTTGGAAATTTTCATCGTTCGAGATGAGAGGTTTGGACTACATCTGTGGGACCTTCTTTTCTGGTTCTCAGTGCTGCTCTCGGCGGTATGCTTTCTTCTCTTTTTTGCGAGGGCTTGGTCTAGTGAATGGCGATTGAGACGGGGGGGAGTATTGCTGATTTTCATGAGTTTATGTATCGGCTTCCCGGCGGTGATGAGAAATTTAGAGGCCCCTGCTTACCGCTTGGCAAAAGACCGGGTTCATTTTTTGGAAAAGCGGCTCCTAGAGGTGGATGAAATTACTGGGGAACCTTTGAGGGCCGAGTTTGATCAACTTCTTCATGCGCGTTGGAGTCACATGCTTGAGCGATATGAAGAGCAGCGATAAAGACCCATCAATTGACGCTAGTCTTGCCAAGGTTGCATTCTTAGTCTGATACTCCGCCTGTGAGCGATTCCAAACATCCCCTTGTTGGTGTGGTCATGGGTAGTGATTCCGATTGGCCGACGATGGAGAAAGCATTCGCCGTACTTAAAGAGTTCGGTGTGCCTTGTGAAGCTAAGGTGGTGAGTGCGCATCGCACGCCGGAGCTTTTGGTCGAATATGCTAAATCGGCGAAGGAGCGAGGTCTCAAGGTGATCATTGCGGGAGCGGGAGGAGCGGCGCATTTGCCAGGGATGGTGGCTTCGATGACGACACTTCCGGTGCTCGGGGTTCCGGTGCAATCGCGGGCGCTCAGTGGGATGGATTCGTTGCTCTCGATCGTTCAGATGCCGAAGGGCATTCCGGTGGCGACTTTCGCAATTGGAGAAGCGGGTGCGGGGAATGCGGGTCTTTCGGCTGTTTCAATCTTGGCAACGAGTGATGAGGAATTGGCGGGGAAGCTTGAGCAGTTTCGGATTGATCAAAGAGACACCGTTCTTGGGAAAGTTTTACCTCCAGAGCTCTAAGAATGACACTTGGTATTTTAGGCGGGGGGCAATTGGCGCGAATGCTTTGCCTCGATGCGCGGCGGATGGGATTTCGCACGGTGGTGTGGAGTGGGACTCCGACGGCGGAACCTACCGTAGGGGTGGCGGATCTGGTGATCATGAAGGGCTTCGATAATGAAGCGGCACGGGCGGAGTTTTGTGATCAGGTCGATGTGGCGACGGTTGAGTTTGAGAATATTCCGCTGGAGACCTTGAGGGAAGTTGAGGAAGCAGTGGGGCTTTATCCATCGGCGGAGAGCATAGGGATCAGTCAGCATCGATCGAGAGAGAAGACCTTCCTCAAAGAGAACGGGATTCCTTGTGCGCCTTTTGCTCTGGTGAATTCGTTGGAGGAACTTCAGGCGGCTTATGCTGAGCTGGGACCGACAACGGTTTTGAAGACGGCGGCTTTTGGTTACGATGGCAAGGGTCAGGTGAAGATCACGGCGGCAGATCAAGTCGAGGCGGCTTGGGAATCGGTGCAGGGTGAGCCTTCGGTTTTGGAAGGTTTTGTCGATTTTAAGTGCGAGGTTTCAGTTCTGGTGGCTCGTGATGAAGCGGGGAGATGTTTGGCTTTTCCAGTAGCTGAGAACGAGCACCGGCATCATATTTTGGATCTGACAATCGTGCCGGCCCGGGTGTCAGATGAGACCAGAAAAGAAGCGGAAGAGACTGCGATTCGATTGGCGGAGAAGCTGAACTATCGCGGGCTTTTGGCGGTGGAGTTTTTTGTCGAGCAATCGGGGCGGGTGCTTGTGAATGAGATGGCTCCTCGGCCGCACAATTCAGGTCACTTCACGATGAATGGCTGTGTGACTTCGCAGTTCGAGCAGCAGCTCAGGGCGGTGTGTGGCTTGCCGCTGGGATCGAGCGAATTGCTCGGAGAGACGGTGATGTTGAACTTGCTCGGAGATATGTGGAATCCCGAGCTTAAGGAGGCGGAAATTTTCGCAACGGAAGGAGCCAAGCTTCATCTCTATGGGAAAAAGAATCCGAGTGGCCGGAGAAAGTTGGGTCACGTGAATTTGGTGGGAGGGAGTTCGGTGGAGGAGAGAGCTCGCGCTTTGAAGGAGAAGTTGCTTAGCTAGGGGATGGCTCTGAAGGTTTTGTTGTTTTTAGGTGTTTCGCTTTTTGCGACGGCTGGAGAAATTAAAGTAAGCTCTTACAATATCCGGCAGGATACCGGTGGTGATCGTGGAGCTCGGGATTGGAGTCAAAGGATGCCTGGGGTGGTGAAGTTTCTCAACGAAGGTGGGTTTTCGATCATCGGTCTACAGGAAGTGAAGCACAATCAATTGGAGGATGTTCAGAAGGGGCTTCCTTCATTTAAGCGGATTGGCGTTGGAAGAGACGATGGTAAGAAGAGCGGAGAGTATTCGCCTTTGTTTTATGACCCAGCGATTTGGACTGCTGATGAGAATGAGCAAGGGACTTTTTGGTTGTCGGATACGCCGAAGGTGCCGGGCAGTAAGACTTGGGGGAATGGGGTGACGAGGATTTGCTCGTGGGCTCGATTGACTGGGAAGAACGGGAAGTCGATCTATGTCTATAACACGCACTGGGACCATCAAAGTCAGCCATCGCGTGAGAAGGCGGCGTTATTGGTATTAGAACGGATTAAGGCTCGGACATCCGGTGATGATCCGGTGATTTTGATGGGGGACTTTAATGCCACAACTGAGAATCCTGCGATAAAGACGCTTTTGAATTCAGCTTTACTGGTCGACCACGGCGGAGAGGAACAGATGGTGACTTTTAATTTTTGGAAAGCGGAGCTCAAAGAGGGCTTACGGATCGATCATATTTTCACGAGCCCGTCTTTTAAAAATGGACGATTTGAAGTTCTTGCTGATGGAGATCCGGTGAATTCGGACCATCATCCGGTGGTGCTGGTTATCGCGAGCGATTAAATGTCGATCACGAAGCCATTTTGGTTGCTGACCGCTTCTGCTTCATCAATATGGACCCAGCGGATGCTGTAATTTTTCCCCCACGAATCGCTCACGGCGACCTCTTTGGTGGCTTCGTTATACCCGATGATCATGCAGATATGGTAATTCCCTTTTCCCTGCATTTGGCGGGCATTGGTCTCCGCTTCTTTGGCGATTTTGGCAGCATAGGCTGACCAATCCTTAATACTTTTGCGGGCGCGAGTTCGGGCATTTGCGATCTGATTGTAGTTCGGGAGGCTACACATTTGCCAAAGGATGGGGACCCCTTTGTCGATGTAGCGTTTGATCTTATTTGGGGAGAGAGACTTGAGTGAAATTTCACGGGCGGTGCGGCCACCTTTGCTGCGAGTGGTGAAGGCGACTTCATCGTAGAGCTTGGCCGTATTTGTTCCTCCTCCTCCGATGGTCGCAAGAGTGGCGAGGAGATACATGTCTGCGGGAACTCCGGCGTGACGCATGGCGCGTTCAAAAGTTGCGGGAGCGCAGTAGCCTTTTGGTCCTTGGTCGACCATGGGGATGTCTTTGATGAAGACGTCGCCGTTTTTCCTGCTGGTGACACTGCCCTTTAAGCGGACCTTCATTTCGCCGTCGCTCACGCGGGAAAAGCGGCCACCGCCATCGGCAAAGTCGGCCCGGACGATATTGAGACCTACGTATTCGCCCTTCACATTCGCGAGGAGGAAGGAATGCCCGTTCCAGTCCCAGCGTTGAACCTTGTGACTTTTGTTTCCCTGTCCCAGCATGCGCTGCTCCAGTGGTTTTCCGAGAACTTGAGTCAAGGTGTGCGCGATGGATGCGGCATCATAGTTCATTGCTCCTTTGAGGGTTTTGCGATCAATTTCCTGACCGTCCTTTTTAAAGTGATCCTCTCCGGAGCCAACATTGCTGAGGGAATCTCCCTTGTTGGAGTAAATGATGGAAAGCGAAAGAGCGCGGCCCTTGTGATCTCCGTAAGCGACTAGAGTTTTAGGTTTGGCGCCAGCGAAGGTATAGGCATCGCGGGTGTAAAGGCGGAAGCTGCTGGTGAAGGGCGTCTTGGACTCTAGTGGAAGTCTGAGACGTTTCGCAACTTCGTCGATGGGCTCGTTCCAAATATTACCACGATTAGAAAAAAGAGGGTGGCCGAGGGCCTTGTTGAGAGGGGTAAGATGTTTCTCGATGCCTGTGCGATGGGAGGCCCAAGTTGCTCGGATTTCAGCGCGGGAATCCTCGGCAAGATAGGCAAGGGGAGTTTGGAATTCCTGACCGTCAGCTCGGCGGAGTAGAGCAATGTCTTTTTCTAAGTCGAGGAGTTCAACTTTGAGTTGATCGCTACCATTTGCCTCTTGCAGAGTGATGAGGGGTTCGGCGGAAAGGGAGAGAATCCCTAGAAAAAAGGTGAAATAGGAGGTGCGAAAAATCATGGTGTGGAATTTCTATGGCAGAAAGGTGATTGAGGTTGAATATTTTAGTTCAACAAGGCATCTTATCAATAGCTTGTGGGGGCGTTTTGGTTTCGACTGGATGTTCATAACGCTGGCTGCATGTAGAGGTTGATCGGTTGGCCTCTTTAAAAAGCCGCTCAAAACAAATAATTGCAGACTCTAACGAGCTCGCACTTGCTGCTTAATTGACAGCAACGTCCCAAACTTGACGCCTATTACGGTGCGGGGCGACTACTTAATAGGCTGGCTGCTGAGTCGGGGATCCGGGTAAAGCAGTGAGATTAAACAGGGTCATCGAATCAATGGACGGGCTAGGTGAGGCCCATCGGTTTTAAAGCAGCAAACGCCTAGCTATACATGTAGACGCCTTCGTGAAAGGCATCTAGGACACGGGTTCAATTCCCGTCGCCTCCACCAAAAAGCCCTCCTCAGACCTTGTCTGGTGAGGGTTTTTTGTTCACCAAGAGGACGTGAGAGGGGAAGGAAAACCTGATTGGGAATCATTGGATCTCGATTCTGAATCGACGGAGGATGAACTCGTGATCAAGACCCCCCTTTTTGCGGCGATCTTCCATTGGGGAATGGTGCTTCTTCTTTTGTCATTTGTTTTTGTGCTGTGCGGCGGGCTCTTTTGGCTCGTTCTAAATTCAGGGAAGTCACCGGAATTCATGGAAGCAAAGACCGAGAGAGTGGCATGGGGGCAATTTATCACGGGGGGCGTCATTGGGGTTGCCGGATTGATTCTGAGATACTTTGAACCTCTCAGGAAAAGATGGCGCTGAGGTCTTGAATCTAGAAATACTTCATAAAGCTAAATTAAATGCCTTTTCTTCGTGAAAATTGCTGAATTCCTCTTGCCAGGATGGTGATCTTTGATACAGAACCCGTCCCCGCAGCGGTGCAGAAGGCATTGAGGTGGGATTTTTTGAACATTTACGATCATGGCACGACTCTTCGGCACAGACATCCCTAACGAGAAGCGTATTGAAGCATCTCTTCCCTACATCTTCGGAATTGGACCTTCTACGTCCAAGAAGATTCTCGATCACGCAGGCGTGAATCCTGACATTCGCACTGGTGAGCTCAGCGAAGAGCAGCTCGTCAAGATCGCAGCGGTCATCCAAAACGAAGGAATCCTGATTGAAGGTGACCTTCGTCGTGAGCAGCAAGGCCAGATGAAGCGCCTTTCCTCCATCAACTGCTACCGCGGAATTCGTCACAAGCGTGGCCTTCCCGTTCGCGGACAGCGCACCAGCACCAATGCTCGCACTCGCAAGGGTAAGCGTCGCACCGTCGGTGTTGCTAAGTAATCTCGCTTGAAGGTTACCGAAAAATTTCCATTCCATAAACATGGCTGAAGAAGAAAAAAACGAGGAGACCGAGGTGAAGCCTGCGGAAACTCCAGCCCCTGAGGCGGCTGCTGAAGAAGCAGCTCCAGAAGCGTCCGATGCTCCGGCAAAAGATGACGCTCCTGTTGCGGGTGAAAGCACAACCGAAGGCGCCTCCGAAGGAGAGTCTACGGCACCGAAGGAAGAGAAGAAGCGCGATATTTTCGCGGAGCTTCTCGGAGAAGAGGATCCTGACAAGGTCAAGATTCACAAGTCCAAGAAGAGCAAGAACGTCACCAAGGGGATCGTTCATGTCACTGCGACTTTCAACAACACCTGCGTCACCGTCACCGACGAGCGTGGTAACACCATTGGCTGGTCTTCTTCAGGGAAGATGGGCTTCAAGGGGTCTCGTAAGAGCACCGCTTACGCGGCACAGGTTGTTTCCCAAGATGCTTGCCGTCAGGCAATGTCTCACGGATTGAAAGAAGCTCTTGTCCGGGTCAAGGGACCTGGGGCAGGTCGTGAGTCTGCCGTCCGTGCCGTGCAAGGCCTCGGCGTAGAAGTCTCCGGCATTCTTGATGTCACTCCAATTCCTCACAACGGCTGCCGTCCTAAAAAGGCACGTCGCGTGTAATTCTTCTAACCCTAATTTATAGAACAGATCAATGGCACGTTACACCGGCCCAAAAGATAAAATCAACCGCCGCTTCGGAGTTCCACTTTTCGGACCTTCAAAAGCACTCGAGCGTCGTAACTACCCTCCAGGCCCACACGGACTCCGCTCCGGTCGCCGGAAGAAGTCAGATTACGCAATTGCTCTCGGTGAGAAGCAGAAGCTCAAGTTCATCTACGGAGTTCTTGAGAAGCAGTTCCGTGGATACTTCGCAGAAGCGGGGCGTCGTCGTGGAATTACTGGAGACATCATGCTCCTTCTCCTTGAGACTCGTCTCGACAATGTTTGCTACCGCCTCGGCTTCGGCAACTCTCGTCAGTCCGCTCGCCAGCTCGTCAACCACGGTCACGTGCTTGTGAATGGCAAGAAGCTCGACATTCCTTCATACCAAGTGAAAGCAGGAGACGTCATCAAAGTTGGTGACCGCGCTTCTTCGCAGCAACTCGGACTTCGTATGCTCGACTTGACTCAGTCGGTTCCTCTTCAGGACTGGTTGGCTCTCGACCGCGAGAAGATGGAAGGAACGGTTTCTCGTCTCCCTGAGAAGGAAGACGTAGACGCACCAGTCAACCTTCAGCTGATCGTCGAACTTTACTCGCGTTAAAGTTCTTCAACACTTTCAAAGCCTCATCTCGTTCTTCGAGGTGGGGCTTTTTTCTTTGGCCGGAAAGGAGGCAACCACGAATCGACACGAATCACTGCGGAGGGCGGGGATCTCTGAAATTTGAAAGTGGAAGGGTGAGAAGGAGAAAGCTCAAAACCCTCAACCACGTCATCAACCTCTTTCTTTCGTAAGTTTCGTGCTTGATCAATTCTCAGCCCCTCAACCGAGATTCGTGAAGATCCGTGGTTAGGGATCCCCCCAACCAAGATTCAGCCAAGACTTCCTCTTTCTCATCGCGCTGCTAACTTCCATCCATGAGTGGATTTCTTTGGGTAATTTGGGTTGTGGTGATTATTGCAATTGCGATCTGGGCTTTTGGCGGAGTGAAGAGAAAGCGCGCGAAAGCTCTGGCGGAAGCGGGCCCCTTAAATGATCTGGATCGATCTTATCTTGCGGAGCATTTTCGTCTCTACGAAGAGATTCCAACTGCGGTTCGCGAGAAAATGGAGCCCATTATTCAGGTTCTCATCGCGGAAAAGAACTTTGAAGCCTGCGGTGATCTTGATGAGGTGACGCGCGAAATGGAAGTGGTCATCATGGCGCAAGCGGCTTTGCTCTTGGTGGGAAGAAATCATAAGCTCTACCCGAAGTTACAAAGCATTTTGGTTTATCCGAATGCCTTCAAAGGAGGGCGAAAAGATGAAGACGATGACTCGGTAAGATTGGGCGAGAGTTGGGAATCGGGCTCGGTGATTCTCTCGTGGAAGAGTGTCGAAAAGGGAGGCGAGAATGACGAGGATGGTCACAATGTCGTGATTCACGAATTCGCGCATCAACTGGATCAGGAAAATCGTCATGCCGATGGCTTGCCGCAACTCGAAAGTCGTTCCGCGATTGGGAATTGGGCTCATGCTTTTTCGGAGGCTTATGAAGACTTTTGCAAAGACCTCGATGCAGGTCGAAAGACCGTCATGGATTCCTATGGCGCCACCAATCCAGCGGAGTTCTTCGCGGTTGCGACCGAGACCTTTTTTGAGAAGGCCAAGCAGTTGCAGGAGGATTATCCGGAGCTTTATGAGCAGTTGAAGAATTACTACGGCCTAGATCCGGTGGCGTGGTAAAGATGGCCTGATTTTCTAACGATCTTGGATTTTGACAGAGGGGCGGGAAGGGGGCATTCTCTTCCGCGATGTCCGTCCCGCAAAACACGATCGCTCTGGTTTATGATTATGATCAGACCTTGAGTCCTAGCTATATGCAGGACGACGTGCTTTTCCCGAAGTTTGGAATCGATCCCGAGCAGTTCTGGAAGAAGTGCAATATTCTCGTCAAAGAGAAGCAGTGGGATGGGGAGCTGGCTTACATGAAATGCCTCCTTGATTACTTGGGTATGGATAATGTCACCAACGCGGATCTCACCGAGCTTGGGAAAGGCCTGAGTTACTATCCGGGAGTGGAGGATGTTTTTGAAGAGATTCGCGAGTTCTGCATTCGGCCGGAGCACGAGGCAGCGGGGATTAAGGTGGAACACTACATCGTTTCCTCGGGTCTGCAGGCTCTTCTCGATGGTTGTTCTTTAGCGGGGAAGGTGAAGGCGATCTTCGGCTGCGAATTTGGCGAAGATGAATTGGGTCGCATTAGTTTCCCAAAGCGCACCATTTCACACACCACCAAGACCCAGTATCTTTTCCGAATCAATAAAGGGCTGTTGTCGCCTCACGATGACGTCAATGACCACATGCCAATCGATGCACGTCCCATTCCATTTCAGAATATGATCTATGTCGGCGATGGTCCGACTGACGTTCCTTGCTTCACCGTGATGAAGAAGAATGGCGGTCATGGCATCGCGGTTTATAATCCGAAGGATCCGAGCGGGAGGAGTTTTCGGAAGTGCTATCAACTTTGCACCCATGCGGATCGGGTGAAGCACATCGCGCCTGCGGACTACACGAAGGGGAGTCATCTCCGCCTTCTTCTTGAAGAGATGGTCGTGGAAGTCGCAGACCGAATTCTCAAGGAACGCCTCGAAGAAGGGCAACTGGGCCGGGTGGCGGCACCAGGATTTTAAGCAGAGATTTTTTCCCCAATGACATCAGAAGAGTATTTCAGACAGAAGATTAGCGGTTTAAAACACGAAGAAGCGCGCCGCGCTGAGCGGCCAATGATTCCATCGCCAGAGGCGGTGAAAACGATTCATGTTTGTGGGGTTTGCGGAAAAGCGATGGCGCCTCTTGCCGGTTTGTTGGTGGCGAAGGGATATCGAGTCACAGGATCGGATAATACCTTTGCGCCTCCGATGGCCGATGTCATCCGAGAGCTGGGAATCGAGGAGAAGCCTTTTGCCGCGGAGAATGTCGCTCATGCTGATCTCATCATTGTTGGGAATGCCTTGGGGCCGGACAATGTCGAAGCCGTGGCGGCGAGGGAGTTGGGGACGCCTTACATTTCAGTCGCGGAGGCTCTCTCGCTTTTCGTGATGGGCGAACAGGAGCGGATTGTGGTGGCGGGGACACATGGCAAAACGACGACGACCGGACTTCTTCTGAAGCTCTTTATCGATGCCGGAGCTGACCCGAGCTTTTTGGTTGGCGGCGTGGTGCAGGGCGAGAATACGGCCTATGCGACGACGTCAGGAAAATCCTTCATCATCGAGGGTGATGAATATGACACGGCCTATTTTGATAAGCGTCCGAAGTTCCTCCATTATGACGCCAAGTTTCTCATTGTGACTTCCTTGGAGTTGGACCACACCGACATCTATCGGGACGAGGAAGATTATTTTACGGCCTTCCGCTATTTGGTCGAAGAAATGTCTGAGGACAGCACGGTCTTCCTTTGTGCTGACAATGACGCTGCGAAGCTCCGGCCTTACTGCAAAGGGAAGGTCATCTCCTATGGGTTCGCAGAGGAAGCCGACTTGAAAGTTTCTTGTGGAGAAAGCGATGCCGCATTGCAGGTGTTGAACTTCCAATTCTTTGGAGAGGAACTCGGGCAAGTTGCGACTCCTCTCACGGGCGAATACAATTTCCTAAATGTGGCCTGTGCCTTGGGGGTTGCGATTGAGAATGGTCTCGCGATGGCTTCGCTGAGAGAGACGATTTCTAAATTTAGCGGGATGAAAAAGCGTCAGGAGCTTCTTGCTCAATGTTCTGAGAAAGGAATCGAGTTGATTGATGATTACGCTCATCACCCGACTGCGGTTCAGGCGACTCTGGCGGGGATGCGGAAGCGTTATCCGAAGGAGAAGAATCGGATTGTCGCGATCTTTGAGCCTCGATCGAACTCAAGTCGGCGGAAGTCCTTTGAGAATGATTATCCCGCTTCGTTTGAAGCGGCCGATTTGGCGATTTTGAAAATTCCTCCCTTTCGCCACAATGACGATGAAGCCGATTTCATGGACTCGGAAAGAGTGTGTGAAATGATCAAGGCCCTCGGAGTTCCGGCTGTTCGTTTTGAGACGAATGAGCAGATCCTTTCCTATCTAGAAGATGAGATCAAAGAGCGGGACATTTTGATCACGATGAGCAACGGCCACTTTGATCATATCCAAGAGGAGATCATCGAGCAGATCGGTTTGGAGAAGGTGTGATCGCGGTCACAAAAAACGGCTCAGATGAATTCCGAGCCGCTTTTGTTTTGAAATGAGCTTGGGCACTCTGGAGAGAGCCTCTCCGTTTAGGTCGCTTGGCTGCCGCGTGCCATCACGACTTTACCGGTGCGGATCGTTTCGATGACTTCGCACTGACTTAGCATGAGTGTGACGGCGTCGAGTTTGCTCGTCGTTCCAGTGAACATCGCAACCATCGAAGTGGGGCTCATGTCGACGGTCTTACCAGCGAAGTGCTCGATGATTTGAAGGGCGGCGTTGCGCTCATCATTTCCGGCAAGGATTTTCACGAGGAGCATTTCACGCACCACCGAGTTTTGAGCGGTGTGCTCGAAGCAGTGAATGACATCAATGAGCTTGTTCACCTGCTTGATGATCTGCTCCAAGCCATCGGGGTGGCCTGAGACGTCGATCGTCATGCGAGAGAAGGCACCAGTGCGCCCCTCGGAAACGACAAGGGAATCAATATTGAATGCTCGTCGTGAGAAGACCTGGCAGATGCGCATGAGCACGCCAGGGCTGTTGTTCACGAGGATCGAAAGAGTGTTTGAAGCACCACGGGTGGCGTCTTCAACCGGAGTATCGGTGGTTACGATTGTCTTGGACATGAAATCAAGTGATTTGGTTATTGGTTATGATGTTAAGGGACGACGGTAGCAGTGAGGCTTAATAACTCGCTAACTCAGTCCCCTAGTCACTTTTTTAGGTCGATCCAGTGGGTTTCGCCATTTGGTGTTTCGGCGGCTCGGTGATCATGTCTTCGAGCGCGGCTCCGGCAGGGATCATCGGGAAGACGTTTTCATATTTCACGCACTCAGCGTGAATGAGGATGGGGCCATCGTTATAGGCGAGGGCCTCTTCGATCTTACGTTTGCAATCAGCGGGGCGCTTGAAGTGGACACTGGGGATTCCGTAGGCTGCTGCGAGCTTGCAGAAGTCAGGGTTTCCTTCGAGGTCGACTCCGGATTCGCGGTTTTCAAAGAAGAGCTCCTGCCATTGGCGAACCATTCCGAGGTAGTGGTTGTTGAGAACCACGATCTTGATGGGAAGCTTGTGAATGGCGGCGGTGGCCAATTCGAAGAGGGTCATTTGGAATCCTCCGTCTCCAGAGATCGAGATCACCATTTTGTCAGGCTGAGCGAGCTGAGCACCAATTGCGGCGGGGAATCCGAAGCCCATGGTTCCGGCACCTCCAGAAGAGAGCCAGTGGTAGGATTCGTTGTTCTTGTAAAACTGAGCAGCCCACATTTGGTGCTGACCGACGTCGGTGGAGACGATGGCCTTGCCCTCGGTTTGCTCGTAAAGTTCCTCAATGACTTGCTGCATGCGCAGGCCGCCTTGCTTTTTGTAGGCAAGGGGGAACTTCTTCTTGTAGCCGTCCAATTTCTTGAGCCAATCGGCGGTTTCGAGGGGCTCGATTTCTTGATTGATGAGGGCGAGGGCCGCTTTGGCATCTCCGACGATCTGAACGTCGGGACGGATCATCTTGTCCATCTCGGCGGGGTCGATGTCGATGTGGACGATCTTGGCGTCGGCGCAGAACTTGTCTGGCTGACCGATAATGCGGTCGTCGAAACGGGAGCCGACATTGATGAGGAGATCGCACTCACACATCGCTTTGTTGGCATAGGCGGTGCCGTGCATTCCGAGCATCCCGAGGCTGAGTTCGTGAGTCTCGGGGAAGACGCCTTTTCCTAAAAGGGTGGAGGTGACTGGGCAACGGAGAGTTTCCGCTAGCTCCATGAGTTCCTTGTCGGCGCGGGAAATCATGGTGCCTTGGCCGGCCAGAATGACGGGGCGCTTGGCTTCCTTGATTAAGGCGACGACATCGGCGACCCCTTTCGGGTCGATATTGAGAGATTCGTAAGGATCGTAGCCGGGGAGATCGAGCTCAGGATCCATGGAGGCGGTGAAGTCTCCTGAAGAAACATCTTTAGGAACATCGATGAGGACAGGGCCCGGGCGGCCGGTGGTCGCGATGTGATGAGCTTCTTTGGTAATGCGCACGAGATCGTTGGTCTCCTTAACGAGATAGTTGTGCTTAACGACGGGAACGGTGATTCCGAAAATGTCCGCTTCTTGGAAGGCGTCCTTCCCAAGCATCCAAGTGACTTGCTGTCCGCAGATCACGAGCATGGGGACGGAGTCCATCTGAGCGGTCATGAGGCCAGTGACGGTGTTTCCTGCTCCTGGTCCAGAGGTGACGAGAACCGCAGCTGGCTTGCCAGTGGCGCGGGCGTAGCCGTCTGCCATGTGAACTGCTCCTTGCTCGTGACGAACGAGAATGAACTTCATCTTGGTTTTGACGGTTTCTAAGGCGTCAAAAATAGGAATGGCTGCACCGCCGGAATATCCGAAGATGTATTCGATTCCGAGGTCATCAAGAGTCTTGATGAGAGCCTGTGCTCCGTCGATTTTCTTTTTGCTCATGAAAGTTGGGTGTTTCGGGCGGAAGACTGCCTTAATTTCGAGTCATGGCAAGTAAAAATGACCGTTTCTTCGAGAAAATGAGAGTTTTCAGGGTTATGATAGCTTGAAAAGTGGCTATTTCCCTCGATGTGCGGTCTTTTGGATATCCGGACTCTATTAAAGTCGGCTAATTTGCCTGATAGGCCGATTCTCGGTCTAAGCGGAAAGACCAACGCATGACGGGCTCGTATTTCTCTTTTGAGAGAAGTCTCCACTGAGCCGTGACTTCACACATCGGTTGGCGGAGTGGACGAGTAACGGTCCATTCGAAGACCTTGGTGTTTGGGTTAACTACAACGGGGACTTTGTCAAAGCCCGCGACTCTCATGACGACGGATTCGGGATCGAGGTCGATGACATTGGAGAGGTCGACTGAGATTGTGGGGAGACGGGAGGACACGATGGCTCCTGATTCAGGTTTGGTGGGGTGTGGTAAAGTCACGGGAGCGGAAGAAAAGCGGGGGCTATTACGAAAAACCATGGCGGTATTGAAGGGGCCATCATGATTTCCAAGAACGATGTAGCGAGGAAGAGTATGCGAGGCGGAATCACGGCGGACTTTTCCGGGAAGAACGGTGAAGAGATTGTCATAGCCGAGAGAATCCGCGATCGGGAACATTTCGTCGGTATGATAGCCACCAGGGTAGGCGTAAGTGGTCACGCTTTTCTTAAAGGTCTCTTCGAGGAAGCTCTTGGAGTCTCCGAGTTCCATTTGTAGAAATTCGTCATAGGCTGCGGGTCCATTTTTGGCGGCCTTTTTGACATCACTGGGAAAAGGGTGGCTGACGGAGTGGGAACCGATGGTGCAAAGACCACTATCGACCATTTCATTGATCATCTTCAGAGACATCGCTCGGCTTCCGCGATTTGAGCCAACGTATTTTTTATAAAGGAAGATGGTGAAGGGCATTTGGAATTCCTTCAAAACTGGGTAGGCCTCGGTGTAGACCGATTTCCAGCCATCATCCATGGTGATGAGAAAGGACTTGGGTGGGATCTCTTGCTCTCCGCGTCGCCAGCCGAGAAATTGCTCCATGCTGATCACTGGGATATTCGAATTTTTAATGGCCTGCATTTGCTCGCGAAACTTCGAGGTGCGAATCCGCATTTGAGAGGGCTTTTGGGTGGCGTGGAAAACATGATAACCAAGCACGGAGACGCGGGAGCCATCGTCTTCTAGGGGCACCGGTGCTTTGGCCGCAGGTGCGGGAGCATTGTTTGGGGATTCTTGGGCCGCGAGCGGGGAAAATGGAAAAAGAGTTCCCAAGGTCAACAAGGCGAATGCGGAGTGAGTCATGGCGGCGTTTAGTTTAGAAGACTTAAGTAACTTTTGCAATCATTGAAAAAGCCTATCCGGAAACAATCCAGATAGGCTTTTGTGAGAGAGTTTGATCAGGCGCTTACTCTGACTCGGCAGGCTTCTTGTCCTGAAGCATGGTGGACATATCGAGGTCTGCGTCGAGAAGCTCTTTGCGGAGGTTCGTTCCGCGGGCCTTACTCCAGAGGTAAACCACGGGAGCGGCGATGAAGATCGAGGAGTAGGTTCCGACGACGACTCCGATCATGATGGCGAAGGAGAAGTCTTTCAGTGCGGCACCACCGAAGATGTAGAGAACCAAGACCGCTACGAAGGTCGTGACCGAGGTCAGGATGGTCCGTGAGAGGGTTGCGTTGATCGCGGCGTTCATGACATCGATCACCTCACCTCGTTTGCTTCGCAAAGCTTCGCGCATGCGGTCAAAGACCACGATGGTGTCGTTGATCGAGTAACCGGCAATGGTGAGGAAAGCTCCGACGTGAATGAGGGAGAGTTCCGTGCCAAAGAGAATGACCACTCCGATACAGATGACGAGATCGTGGAAGAGCGCGGCAAAAGCACCGACGGCGAAGGAGAACTCGAAGCGCAGGCTGATGTAGATCAGAACGGCGAAGAGACCCAAGCCGAGAGCCCAGAGGGAGTTTTTGAGGAACTCTCCGCCGAGGGAGGCTGAGATACTTTCGGGCGTGATTTTAAGAGCCCATTTACCGTCAGCATTTTTCTCTCCAAAGATGTCGATCTCTGTGCGGAGCTCAGCTTCAATTTGATCAACGTCCTTAGTGTCGCACTTAATTCTGATGATTTTACCATCAGCATTAGGGACGCTTTCAAGTTGCACGGTGGCATTCTTCGCGAGCGTAAGATCTGAAATTACTTCTGTCACAGTTTCTGCGCTGAGCTCTTGTCCTTTTTCTAGCTGAGCTGTGATACGGCTTCCTCCAAGGAAATCGATGCCGAGAGCTGAGTTTCCCTTGGTGCCCATGATGACGAGTGATCCGATAAAGAGGAGAGCTGAAAGCATGAAAGCGGGCTTACGCATCTGCATGAACTTGACCGTCTTTTCAGGGATTAGGTTCATGAAACTCAGTTTTTTCAATGCTCCTGTATCTTGTCCCCAAAAGAAGACCACGCGAGTGACAAGAAGTGCGGCAAACATCGAAGAGAGAATTCCGATCGTTAGGGTGATCGCGAAGCCCTTCATCTGATCGGAAGCCCGCCAGAGGAGAATAATGGCAGTTAAAAGAGTGGTGATGTTGGCATCGAAGATGGCACTAAAGGCCTTTTCATAAGCTGCCTTGAGAGCGTTCTTGAGTGATTTGCCAGCAGCCATTTCCTCGCGAAGGCGCTCGTAGATGAGAACATTGGCATCAACGGCAACACCGATGGTGAGGATGATACCGGCAATACCGGGAAGGGTGAAGGTCGCGCCAAACATTGCCATCGCTCCGAAGAGGATGAGCATGTTGATCGCGAGGCCGATTAGGGCGACAACACCAGCAAAGCGGTAGTAGAGAAGAATGAAAAGGAGGGTCAAGGCAAGGCCTGTCACGGCTGCGGTGATTCCTTGACGAACCACTTCCTTACCGTAGCGAGCACTCACGTTGTTCTCGGAAAGAATTTTGAGCGGGTTCTTCAGAGGGTTGTTTAGGGCGAAGACGATCCGGCGGACTTCTTCTTTGTTATCGAGTCCATTGATGACGAAGTCTCGGCTTAGGACGGCTTGCACGGTTGGGGCAATGAGAGCTTGGTCATCGAGGACCACGGCCATGCGGTCTCGGCCCTTTGTCATTTTTTCAGTGGAGTTGCGGACTCGCTCGCCACCTTCTTTGGTGAGGAGGACGGCGATTTCACCAATCCGATTCGTGGCTCGAGCGGTCTTGACGGATTCACCCCCAACGATGTTTCGTCCGCGAAGGAGAATGGGACGGTCGCCGATTTTGGTTTGGCTTTCCTCGTCAATAATGGGGAGTTGGTAAACTCGGTATCCCGGAGGGGCTAAGCGGCTGCCAGATTCGATTCCTGCGATGATTTCATCGCTCTGAGGGTGAACTTCTTTGAGCTCAAGGCGTGCGGTGCGTTCGATCGTGTCTCGAACATCTGCGCGGTTTTCATCTCCGAGACCGGGCATTTCAATGATGATGCGATTCTCACCGAGAGGTTGCATCAGGTTATCGGTCAAGCCGCTGCCAGAGAGGCGATCGGAGAGAGTGGCGATGGCTTGTTGGACCGCTTCAGGTGTGACGGGGATGGGATTTTCATCGCGGTCGGTGCCTTCTTCGATTTCAACGGTGAAGGACGATCCTCCGATGAGATCGATTCCGCCTCTGAGGTTTGGTGAAAAGTCCGCTTTGTAGAAGTTCGGGAAAATGGCGACGGTGCATAAGAGAATGACGATTGCGATCGCGATTGAGCCGACGTTGCGCTTACGGCGGTCGATTTCGCTCGCGACATACCAGAAAATGAGACCGACGATGGCGATACCGGCGCCAACGACGAGAAGAGGATAATCTTGGAGATCCATGAATGAGTTGATTTGAGAAATTTAGGGAGAGAGCAGGATTAGCCTTTGGTGACTTCGTCAGCCTCAATCACTTCAGGGGCTTTCTTGTCGCCCTTGCCGGTCTTGTCGACGGTGGCGATGGAGGACTTATTGAAAGGGACGAAGACGCCTTCGGAGATTTTGATGGTCACCGTCTCGGGAGAGATGTGGTGAACGATGCCGTGCATTCCACCGATCGTTATGATTTTGTCTCCTTTGGCCATTGAGGCGATGCGGGCTTCGAGCTCTTGGCGCTGCTTCTTCTGCGGGCGGATGAGAAGGAAGTAGAACATCACGATCATGAGACCGATCATGACGAGAGGGTTTCCGAGGATGCCGCCACCGGCAGGTTGTTGAGCGAGAATTGAGAATGTCGAAGTCACTGGAGTGGAAGGTATGTAGAATTGTGAGGACCGCTACGCCAAATTTGGCAAAACGAGCGAAGACGGGGAAAAAACTAGGATTAGCTAAGGAAAGCAATCCTAAACCGCCTCTGGAACGAACAAATGAACGATTTAGGAATGAACAAATGGAGCTTGAGAATTGGGAATCGCAAGAGGGGGATGTTCTTTATTTTTGTCCGGCGGTATAGCGGGCCACAAATTCGCGTTGGAATTCGCGAAAGCGGTCTTCGGAGATGGCCTTGCGGGCTCCTTCCATGAGGCCGAGGTAAAAGTGGAGGTTATGGAAGGAAAGGACCCGCTGGGCGATGATTTCTCCGGCTCGGAAGCTGTGGCGGAGGAAGGCACGGGAGAAGCGGGCGACGTGGGGGTGGGCGTCTTCGGAGAGCGGCTTGGCGTCGAATTCGAATTGCTTGTTCTTAATGTGGATGGGGCCATCGGGAGTGAAGGCCTGACCATGACGAGCGCAGCGGGTGGGGTGAACGCAGTCGAACATGTCGACGCCTTGGCCGATCATTTCGAGCAGCTGGGTGGGGGTGCCGAGGCCCATGGCGTAGCGAGGCTTGTCTTTTGGGAGAAAGGGTTCGGCATTTTGGATGGCGGCGAACATTTCGTGTTCGGGTTCGCCGACGGAGACGCCGCCGATGGCGTAGCCGTCGAGATCGAGATCGACGAGTTGACGGGCGGAAAGCTCGCGGAGGTCGGGGTAGGAGCTGCCTTGCACGATGCCGAAGTGGAGTTGGCGTCCGGTGCCGCTGGTGGGCTTGTTGGCTTCGATCCAGTCCTTGCATCGTTTTCCCCAGCGGGTGGTAAGCGCGGTGGAATCTTCGGCGTATTTGCGCTCGCAGGGATAGGGCGGGCATTCGTCGAAAAGCATCGCGATGTCAGAGCCGAAGATCGCTTGGATTTCCATGCTCTTCTCGGGGCTGAGCATCATGCGGGTGCCGTCGAGGTGGCTTTGGAATTGCACGCCTTCTTCGGTGATCTTGCGAATTTTGGAAAGGGACCAGACTTGGAAGCCGCCGGAATCGGTGAGCATGGGACGGTCCCAGGTGGTGAAGGAGTGGAGGCCGCCGAGTTGTTCGATGACTTCAGTGCCGGGGCGGAGCCAGAGGTGGTAGGTGTTTCCGAGGATGATCTGAGCATCCATCATGACGAGGTCATCGGGATGGAGGGTTTTGACGGAACCCTGAGTGCCGACGGGCATAAAGATTGGGGTTTCGATCACTCCGTGTGGAGTGGTGAGGCGACCGCGGCGGGCCTTGGAGTCAGAGTCGCTGTGGAGGAGTTCGAACATGGGCGCGGGCGGGTGTTAGCCTAGGATGGGCAAATTGAAAATTAGAGATCTTGATTATTCTCTCTTTCGTCTTCGAATGCTTTTTCCAATCTCAGCGAAGGTGTTTCCATTCAGGAAAAGAAATGGTGCTACGCGGTGGAGTTTGCGAAGAGTTCCGGCGACTTTGGGCATCTCCATCTCGGGAAGAGCTGAAGCTTTCTCGAAAATTTCGAGCGCGTCGGAGGTCGTGCCGTGTTGGTACCCAGACTTCTGGCACAGGTCCTTATTTGTAGCGACGACGACATCCCAATCGAAGGCTTTAAGCGGGTTCTTCATCGCTCCGAGCTTTCGGATATTTGTCCAATCTTTCGGCGCACCAGACTTAATGTTTCATCTACGTAGTTCCGGCCATCGTCTCCGCGAAGAAATTCCTCCAATTCGGCTTCTTCACGAAGTCCCTCGACGCCCTTACTCTTTAGTAAGCCCTTTCCTCGAACCGCGTAAACCGGTTCAGCGGCGAATCTCTCGGTCTCCGTTCCTATCAGGTGAATGAGAAGAAGGGAGATTTGGCCTCCTCTCTCGCGATTCAAATATATTTGTCGAATGAGGGCGTTCTTGAGTCTTTCTTCAACGAGTGAAGTGGCGACTTCCTCAGGAGCTGGGAGCGTTCTCATACCTTCAAACTTTATCAATTCGAGGCGCAGTCGCAAAGGGTTTTCCTTTTTCTATTGAGTGTCACAGGGTTTTGGAGGGGCATCTCTGCTTGAGTCAGCAGAAATCCCTGATAAGCAAGAGATATGTCTGAGGAGAATATTTATGCCGCGCCGAAAGAGGATGTACAAAATGCTTCTGTGATTGGTGGGCCTCCGGGACCTCACAATTACGCGGGTTTAGGCGAGAGATTGGTGGGGGCTATCATTGATGTAGTGATTTTGATCCCAGTTGCGGTGGTGCTTGGTTTTATTTTTGGGATGGTCTTCACGCCGGTTGTTAATGAAGAGGCAGGTTTTCTTGAGACCTTACAAGAAGGGGCCGGCTTTGGAATTGTTGGAGATCTCCTCTTCTCATTGGTAGCGATTGCCATCTACATCGCGATCCAGTGGACTTTTTGGAAAGGAACTTCTCAGAGTATTGGGAAGAAGGTGATGAAGACGCAAATTGTGAATCTCGATGGAAGTCCGGCGGATGTGAAAACAATTGCTTTCAACCGTTATGGAATCATGGCGGCGATCTCCGCAATTCCTGTTGCAGGGCAGTTCATCGCTCTCGTTGACGCGCTCCTTGTTTTCCGGGGAGAACGCAACTGCTTGCATGATGATATCGCGAAAACTCGCGTGATTAAGTTGGCACCTCCTCAGGCGTGATTCTTCCTCAGCCATCCAAGATCGTTTGTGTCGGGCAAAATTATGCGGCGCATGCGCGGGAGTTGGGGAATGATCTCCCGAGTGAGCCGGTGCTTTTTCAAAAAGCGCCGAGTAGTTGGGCGGGGCCTTTTGATCCGCTCGAGTTGCCGCCAGGAGCTGAGAAGTTGGACTATGAAGTCGAGCTTGGACTGGTCATTGGGACAAAGGCGAAGCGGGTTAGTGAAGAGGAGGCGATGGACTATGTGAAGGGCTACGTGGTGCTTTGTGATTATTCCGAGCGGGCGTGGCAGAAGGAACGGGGTGGGCAGTGGAATAAGGGGAAAAGTCACGATGGATTCTGTCCGGCGGGGCCAAAGATTGTGCCGGAGGGAGAGATCGAGGATCCGCAAGATTTACGGATTTGGTCGAAGGTGAATGGGGAGATCCGGCAAGATAGCTCGACGAGCGATATGATTTTCGGGGTAAAGGAAGTGATCAGTTACATCTCGCAGTTTATGACCCTGCTACCGGGAGATGTGATCGCGACGGGGACGCCGGGAGGAGTGGGAGCGGGGATGAAGCCGCCGTGTTTTCTCAAAGTTGGGGATGTGGTGGAGATGGGGGTGGAGGGAATTGGGGAGATTCGGCAGGAAATTGTAGGGGTGGGGTCGTGAAGGTTGTAGCGTTCCTGATTATGGAAGGGCTAGCTGGCAGTGGGTTGACGTCGGGAGAGGTGAAGACGCCGGTATCTGATGGCTATTGACCAAGATAAACCACTCCGAGTTCACTGGCTGCTCTCGCCAACCTCATATCGAGAGTCCAGAGGGGGACCCTCGAAACCACGCAGGATGCTAAAATGATCATATCATTCCATTGGAGCCCCTTTCCGTAGAGGTGGCGGGATTCGACGAGGTGGCGAGTTTCAGACCATGACACCTCTTTGGTCTTAGCGAGTCTTTCAAAATCAATGATGGTCTGCTCACGACGGGGGAGATTCCCCATCGAGAGTTCGCCAATGATCACGCGATGGCAAAGAACCTCATTTTCCTCCAAGAGGGCATTGAGGAGATCATTGCCTTGCCGGAAATGCTTGATCCAGAGATTCGTATCGACAAGAACAGGCATTAATCTGGGGAAGAAGGCTCGTTGAGATAAGAAGCAGGAGCGGCATCAGAGTTTTGACGTTTTGGGCGATCTGCGACTGTGAAATCAGGGGCTTTGCCCGCAAGTGAACGAAGACGCTTGGCTGATTCTGCGGCAACGAAACACTCAAAAACAGCATTGACCAACTTGGAGCGCTCATGGATGCCTGTGAAGGCCGCCGCACTTTCCAACAAGGAATCATCAATATTGATGGTCGTTCTCATGCCATCATTTGATGCCGAAATTGATGTGGAGTCAAAAGAAAAATGGAAAAATTGGAGGGTGAAAGTTTTTCTACCTCGTTTTTTTTCGGTAAAACGGGGGATTCCAGTTTTTGGTGGGCGTGCCTTGGGGGCGGACTTGAGGGGAACCGTCGGCGACTTTCGTATCTCTCGATGTGCGTAGCGGGAGCTCGTCGGGGAGGTTCTTGAGGAGGATATCACGGAACTGGATTTCCATGGCGGGGCCGACGTGGACTTGAAAGCCTAGGACGCCTTCGAGGGAGCGGCCTTTGGGATCAAGATCGATGAGGTCGGCGGTTTGGTGTTCGTTGATCCAATGTTGATGATGGTTGCCCCGAACGAGGATGCGGTAGTCGTGCCAGACGTTTGGCTCGAACTTTTTGACGGGCATTTCTCCGACGATCCACGATTGGCCTTTTTCGTCGATGACCACTTTTTGGCCGGTGTAGGAGAGGATGCGGCGTCCTCGTTCTTCGTAGAGATTGCCGGTCATGTCGGGGATTTTCGAAATGACATCGCATTGGTAGCCGGTGACGATGTCGAGGTCGACTTCGGGGAGCATCTTGCTGCGATACTGGATGCCGCTGTTGGCTTGATCGCTGAATCTGACTTTGAGTTTGAGTTCGAAGTTTCTGATGGTGGAGCCATTCCAGGTAATGAAGCGATTCATCTTTAAGGAGCCATCGGCAACGCCAGTGATAGCCTCATCTTTGACAGACCAGTATTTGGAATTGCCGGTCCAATTGCGGAGGTTTTGACCATTGAAGATCCGGATGAAGCCGTCTTTGTCTTTCGCGAGACCAACCGAGGCGGAGGCTTCGGGGTGAGGGACGGTGGAGGCGGTGAATGCTTTGGTGGGAGGAGCGAGAGGCCCGCCGAGTTCTTTGACACGAGCGTCAGTGCGCGCGCGCATTTCATCGAGTTTAGCACGATGATTTGGGTCTTGGGCGAGGTTGATGAGTTCGTCGGGATCCTTTTCGAGATCGTGAAGGAACTCGGTATTGTGATCGATGTAGCGCACGTATTTATGAGTGGGAGTACGAATTCCTTCGTACGCTGGGATGCGGTGTCGCACGGCGAAGTGTTCGTGGAAGGTTTCTTTTCGCCAATCTTTGGGCGTTTCACCGTCTACGATGGATTTGAGGCTGCGGCCATTGTAGCGCTTTGGGGGATCGATCCCGGCCCAGTCGAGGAAGGTGGCGGGGAGGTCGATATTGAGGGCTGATGCGTTGGTGACTTGTCCTTGTTTATCTTTGGGGATGCGTGGGTCGGCGATGATGAGGGGGACTTGAATGGATTCTTCGTAGTGCGACCACTTGCCGGCGAGGCCACGATTTGCCATGTGGTAGCCATTGTCGGCGGAGTAAACGATGATGGTGTTTTCAGTGAGCCCTGCTTCGTCGAGGGCTTTTAGGAAGCGGCCGATGGCGTTGTCGATCCCCGTGACCATGCGGTAGTAGCCGCGCATGTTGCTTTGATATTTTTCGGGAGTGTTCCAGCGCCAAAAGAAGCGTTCACGAGTGATAGTGGTTTTTAAGAAGTTGGGGAGAGCTTCAAAGATGGCGGGATCGGCAAGACGAGGTGGTCCGATGTAGGTATCCTTGTAGAGGTCATTGGCAGACTGGGGCCACGCGAAGTGGCCAATGCCGGGCCGTTTATCTCCGTCTTCGGCGTGGCAGGCATTGAACCACATGTTGAGAGCGAAGGGTTTGTCCTTTGGTTGCGATTTTAGGAATTCAATGCCGCGATCGACGATGAGGTCAGTTTCGTGTCGGAGTGAGCCATCGGCTTGTTTCTTGAAAAAGGGATTTCGGCCGATGGCTTCGAATTCATCGAAATGCTCTTCGCGTTTAAAGCCTTTTGGGAATTTGGCATGCCATTTACCGAAGTAGCCGGTGCGGAAGTTCTTTTTGCGGAGAAGATCGGAATAGAGTTCCTTGGCGGCATCGGGATTGGCTTGTTCCTCGTTTCCGGGGGTGCGGTAGCTGCGGGCAGTGAGGCCGGAGAGAATCGAGGCACGGCTGGCCCAGCAAATGGGGTGGCTGACGAAGGCTTTTTGAAAGCGGGTGCCTCGTTTGGCGAGGGCGTCGATATTAGGGGTTTTGACGATAGGGTTTCCGTAGCAACCGATAGTGTTGATCGTTTGATCATCAGTGAAGAAAAAGACGATATTTGGCTGTTTGGCAGAGATTGAAGGCGAGGCGATGGCAGCTAGGATGCTTAAAAAGGCGATAAAGAAAGGGTTCATAGTTTGTTTAGAACACTAAAGGAGAGGTGCTTACCAGAAGAAGAGGAAAATGGGGGAATACGGTGCAAATAAATTTTAGAAAAAAATTGTGAATATCTGTGAATCTGGCACGTTTAATCATCCCTTACATTATGAAAACTCTAAAAGGCTATGCCCTAGTTACAGCTGCGACCTTAACTGGTGCTCAATCGCAGACGCTGAATTCCGCTTTTTTCTCGGATTCTGATATCACGATTTACGAGGAGAGTTCTCCTGGCGTTCTTACGGCGAATAGCTCGTATGACCCAGTGTTAGCTATGCAAGGATCCGCAAATGCAGCGGGAGGCAATGTGGAGCTTTTTGCATCCAGTGATAGCCCAAGCTACGATGACGCTTCGGCAACAGGAGCTTTCGCAATGGCGAACCCTACGGTTCTTACGGCTGGTTTTTCGGATTCATCAAGTGTGACGGTGAGTGGTCTCAACGGGCAGGATTGGTTTGTTGATTCTGGAAGTGTTTACGACACGGCATACGGAGCGGATAACCTTGCGAATCAATGGTTCGGCGATTTTCTCTCTGCGATGAATAGCCAAAGCAGTGGAGCCGCGAACGCCTTCATTGTTGGAAACGAGGGAACTCTTTTTGATTCTTTTCGAGACAATGGCGGTTTTGCTCAGATGTCCGACCCGAATATTAGTTACATCGACACTTCAGATTCTTTTGTGAGTGTTGGATTGGGAGGATTTGAAGATGCCACTCCACGAGTGGCTGGTCTTCTTGATGTTAGCACCTTCATCCTGGGTCAGTTTTTCCCAAATGGGATCGAAATCAGCGAGGTCGTGAAAGTGAACGATCAGGAGGTCTACAGTTTCGCAGCTGTAAATAGTGGAGTGGTTCTCAACGACGGAGTTGATTCCTATAGCGCGACTTATGTTGTCAGTGTTCCAGAGCCTTCGAGTTCGGTTCTGCTCCTCTTGGCTGGACTTGCAGGGATTTCTCGCAGGAAGCGCTAGACGCGATTCATAATTTCTCAAAGGACCGGTGGCGATTCTGCTTCCGGTCCTTTTTTGCGTTTGGAGGAAAGGAATTTAGTCTTTCGAAGCTCGCGGATCGAGAGCATCGCGGAGGCCATCGCCAAGGAAGTTGAAGGCGAAGAGGGTGAGTGAGAACATCACGGCTGGTATGGCGAGGACGGTGAGATTTGTCTCTAGGAAGTTCGCTCCTTCTTGAATGAGTTTTCCCCAAGAGGAATTAGGAGGCTCGATTCCGAGTCCGATGAAGCTCAGGGTAGCCTCGTAAAGAATGAAGCTGGGGATGGTGAGGGTCGCGTAAATGATCACGGGGCCGAGCATGTTTGGCAGGATGTGACGGAACAGAATACGACGATGGCTCAGGCCCAGCGAGCGAGCGGCTTCGACAAATTCTTGCTGAGAAAGTGAGGCAGCTGAGGAGCGGACGATGCGCCCCATCGAGAGCCAGCCGAAGCCCGCGATGGCGATGGTCAGGGGGATGAGATTGGCAAAGCGGAGGACGGTGTTGTCATTCCAACCCCAGTCATCGATGAGGATTTTGGCAAGGTCATCAACATGCCCACTGATGATTTCACGGAAGAGAATGACAATGATGAGGAAGGGCATGGCGAGGAGGCCATCGACAATACGCATCATGATGTTTCCGGTTCGGCCGCCGACGTAGCCGGCAATACCTCCGTAGATCACACCGATGGTGACCGTCATCAGAGTGGCGAGAATGGCGACGAGAAGAGAGATTTGGCCACCTTCAAGAACACGCATGAGGAGGTCGCGACCGAGTTGGTCGGTTCCGAGACCTCCTTTTCCTTCGCCGATGGGGGCGAAGCGATTGGTGAGGTCTTGCGCGTTCGCATCCATGCCTGTCATGGCGAGGATGGGAGCGACGATAAAGCAGAGAATGAGGATCAAAATGACAATGATCCCACCAAGCATCGCGAGCTTGTTTTGCTTGAGGCGCAGGAAGGCATCGGCCCAGAGGCTGGAGCCTTTCTCAATGGAAGCGGCATCAGCCGGAAGAGTTTTCGCAGTGGAGGTCATGGTGAATTAGGAATTGCGAAGTTTGGGGTCCATGAAGATGAGGGCGATGTCTGAGAGCAGATTAGCGATGCCCATAAGGATGCCGTAAAAGAGGACCAACCCGAGGACGAGATTGTAGTCCTTTGAGGTAATGCCGAGAACGAAGTGCTGTCCCATTCCGGGGACGAGGAAGATGTTCTCAACGACAAAGGATCCGGTGATGATGGCAGCAAAGGCTGGCCCGAGGAAGGTCACGGCAGGCATGAGCGCAGGGCGCATGGCGTGCTTGGTGATGATCTGCATTGTGGGAACGCCTTTGGCGCGAGCGGTGCGGATGTAGTCTTGGGAGAGGACATCGAGCATGCCCCCGCGAGTGAGTCGGGCGAGGTAAGCGGCAACGCCAAAACAAAGGGTGATGGCTGGGAGGATAATGTCAGAACCTCGATTCCAACCCGCAACGTTGAGGAGAGAGAGGGGCTTGGCGATTAGGAGTTGAAAGATGGGACCTAGAACAAAAGCCACGATACAAATACCGGCCATGGCAATCACCATGGCGGAGTAGTCTTGCCATTTGTTGTGGAAAAGAGCTGCGATGATACCCAAAGGAATCCCGATGCCCATTCCGAGGAAGAGGGAGAGAATCCCGAGCTTAAGTGAGACTGGAAAAGACTCGGAGATTAAGGTGGAGACTTTGCGACCCTTCATGGCGAGGGAATCACCAAAGTCCCCCTGAATGACATTTCCCCAGTAGTTGAGATATTGAATGGGAAGAGGTTTATCGAGACCATAGTAGGCTTCGAGGGCAGCTTGCTCTTCCGGCGAGGTCGCTTTTTCGGCGGCGAAGGGGTTTCCGGGAATCGCGCGGACGGCGAAGAAGGTGAAAGTCACCAGAAGGAAGACCACCACAATGGTTTGGAGAAGACGGCTAAGAATGACGCGGAGCATGGTTCGTTGGGATCAGGGTTTTTCGATTTTCACGAACTTGAAAGGATGATTATTGAGAAGGAGGGGAGACCAGTTTTTGACCTCAGGACGGATGAGGTAGTTGGTGGTGTACCAGTAGATGGGAAGAACGGGGGTGTCTTGGAGCAAGCGTCGCTCGGCTTGCGAAAGAATCTTCATGCGAGTGGGAACATCAGCGGTATTTTCAGCTTTGGTGAGGAGGTCTTCAAATTCATCGGATCCCCAGCCGGTGTTATTGTTTCCGCCATCGGTGACCCACATTTCGAGGAAGGTGGTGGGGTCAAGGTAATCGCCAATCCAACCTCCTACGCAAAGGTCGTAGTCCTTGTCGTATTGTTTTTGCAGGTAAGTTGTCCATTCCCGCTGCATGATGCGGACCTTGATGCCGAGGTTTTCTTGCCACATTGCTTGGAGTGCTTCTGCTTCGCGAAGACCAGAGTCTGAGTTGGTGGTGAGTAGGTCGATGTCAGGGAAGGAGGAAGTCGATTCATAACCTGATTCGGCAAGGAGGGCTTTTGCTTTTTCGGGATCAAAGTGAATGACGCCAGGAGGTTCATATTCTCCAAAAGGAGGGACGATTCCAGAGGCGGGCTTTTGGCCCCCTTGGAGGATTTTTTCGCAGATCGATTTTTGATCAATGGCGAGGGCGAAGGCGCGGCGAACCTTTGGGTTATCAAAGGGAGAGTTCTTGGTGTTGACGCGGAGGAATCTCACCCCAACGTAGTCTTCCTGACGGAGCTCGTTAGGATATTTTTCCTTGGCCATCGGAATGAGCTCGGAGGGAACAGTGTAGGTAAGGTGGAGTTGATCATCACCAAACATGCGGGTCTCAGTGTAGTAGTTCTTAATGGGGATGTAGCGAATGCCGCTGAGGGAAACGGTATCGTGATCCCAGTAGTGTGGGTTTTTTTCGACTTCAATGAGGTGGTTGGTGCGCCAGGTTTTCAGTTGAAATGGGCCGTTGGAGACGATGTTTCCGGGGCGAGTCCAAGGAGAAGAGAAAGCGGTGTTCATTTCGCCATGACTGAGAACAACGTGTTTTGGAACGGGATACCAGGTGTAGTGTTTGGTAATCTCGGCTAGAAACGGGACGGGGCCACGGAGGTTTAACTTGAGGGTGAAGTCATCGACTGCGGTGACACCAACTTTTGCTTTTTCCCAAAGGTTGGGCTTTCCAGCTTCGTGATGAGCAATGATGCGATCGATCACGAGTTGACGGACATCGGCGGGAACGGCATCGGTCCAATCAATGAGATCGGGTTGTGTTTTGAGAAAGACGAGTTGGTCCTTGTCGAGTTTGTCGATGCCGATGGAGTTTAAGTAGATCCGCTTTTCGGGATCGCTGAGGTCGGCAAGTTTAATTTCTTCAGCGCTCAGCTTAGTGAGATCGACGGTTTCACCTTCCTTGAGGTAGGGTTTGATTTTTTCAAGCTCAGCTTCTTTTAGGTCTGAAAATTTTTTATCGGCAAAACTGTCGAGCTTGATTTTTTTATCCCCAGTGAAATTGGCCTCTTTAAGAATTTCCCAATCGAGGGGGAAGTCGGGATCGTTTTTACAGAAGATCTTGCCGAACTGGCTCCGATGGTAGGCCTCGCCGTTGTCTAGGAAGTAGAGCATCTCGGCGTACTTTGCGGGCCAATTAGGATCTGGGGAGAGGAGACGTTGGTAAGAAAAGGTGAAATCGTGAGCCGTCACGGGCACACCGTCGGACCACTTGGCCTTAGGATTGAGGTGAAAGATCCACTCGGTGAAGTCTTCAGAGGGTTCCCAGCGAATGGCTGCTCCGGGGAGGGAGGAGCTGTCTTTGGCGGGGTCTTCGACGCAGAGGCCTTCGAAGAGTGCTCGGATGATATTGGATTCGAGAACTCCGGAAACGAGGTGAGGATCGAGGCCCTTAGGCTCGTTACTATTGCCAACAATCAGGATGTTTTCCTCATTGGCAATCTCGACATCAGATCGGGTCTCGCAGGAGACAAATGCGAGGCTTGCGAGGGTGAGTAAGGATGTGGTTCGAAGCACGGCAGAACTTTGGACAAATCAGCGGAAAAGGGAATGAATTTTTGCTTTCAACGACTTTGATTTGACAAGAGGGGGCGAATGGAAGGAAGTTCCCCCGCGTTTAAGACGCATTTGCCTCTGCATGAAAGTCTACTTCCTCCGACGCCTGCTACTTGTTCCGTTGACCGTTTTGGGGGTGACTTTTCTCGTTTTTGCGATCACACGAGTGATGCCTGGAAGTCCTTTAGAGCGCGAACTTCAAGCGGCAGCAGCTGGGACGTCAGAGGGTGGTGGCGGTGGAAGTGGAGGTAAGAGTGGGGCATTGTCGGAGGAGCAAGTGGAAGCTTTTGAGCGGGAGTACCTTTACGACAAGCCCGTGGTTTTGGCCTATATGACATGGCTGGGACTTTATCCACGTGAACGACTTTACAGTGAGGCGGAATTTAAGCCGGCGACTCAGGGAGATCAGGTAAGTGAGGAGACGGTGGGAACGAATTTTATTCAAGACCCTGATAAGCAGGTTTTGATTAGTTTAGCGGGGACTGGCCGGCCGGTGGTGGTGCAAAAGGAGGGCGGGAAAATTGAATGGGCTCGTTATGCCGATTCTTCCAAAGCGATGTCTGAGTGGGAGGATATTGCCAAGGATGGTTGGCAATATCGCTATGAAACGGCGGCGGAAAGATTTGAGACTCATTTGGAGCGTGAAAAAGGGGAGACCAATCGAACGGTTGAGAATTATCTCCCGCGCGCAGTTCTTTTTAAGTCACGGACATCTGGCCTTCTGCAAGGAGACATGGGTAAGTCCTCCGTCTTTGGTGAGCCGGTTTGGGATTTGATTAAGTCGCGCATGCCGGTGGCTCTCTATTTTGGGATTCTTACGACGATATTAACTTACGGAATTTGTCTGCCTCTCGGCATCGTAAAGGCCATCAAGCACCGAACAATGTTGGATAATCTCAGCTCGGTTTTAATTTTTGTCGGTTATGCCGTTCCGGGCTTTGCCTTAGGGGCTTTGCTCTTAGTCTATCTCGGCGCCACGATTCCGATTTTCCCAATGGTGGGTTTGACTTCGCAAGACTTCGAGTCGATGAGCACCTTCGGGAAGATCAAGGATCTGGCGTGGCACACCGTGCTCCCACTTCTCTCGTATGTCGTCGGGTCATTCGCCTTCATGACCATGATGATGAAAAATAACCTCATGGATAATCTCGCCGCAGATTATGTGAGAACAGCGGTGTCCAAAGGGGTGAGCTTTAATCGGGCGGTGTTTCGCCATGCGTTCCGAAATTCCTTTATCCCAATTGCGACGAGCCTTGGTTCGCTCATCACGATGATTGTGTCGGGGAGTCTTTTGATTGAAACCGTCTTTGATATTCAAGGTTTCGGACTGCTTCAATTTCGAGCCATCACCGGTCCAGATCAAATGCTTATCATGGGCACGTTAACCATTGCCTCATTCCTCATGATCATGGGGAATATTTTATCAGATATCATCGTCGCCCTGATCGATCCACGGGTGAAATTCCAGTAAGTCATGAAGCTCTTCATTGGATTTTTTCTCATCATCTCCGCCGTGCTTAGTGTGGTCGCAGATCGCTATGGCTTTAAGCTCCCCACGATCAGTTGGGGTTACAATTTTTCAGAGTCAGCGGGGGAGTTGAACTTGCCTTTGGATTTTTTAACTTGGTTGGTGAAGCGCGCTGGCGGAATCACCGCTGTGATCATGGGGTTGAGCGGGATTTGGCTCATCGTGACGAAGCTCAACAGCGGTCCGGCAAACCCGGTCACCTTGCGAAAAATTCAGCGCTTCAAAGCGATCAAACGGGGCTACTATTCTTTCCTGATTCTTCTTGGTTTGGCTGGTCTGGCGGCTCTCGATCAACTTGTGGTGGGGAAGGAAGCGCTTGCAGTTAAGTATGAGGGGGCTTGGCACTTTCCTGCCTTTAGCAAGGCTCTCGAAAAGAATAAGGATTTCGGAATAGGGGACGAACAAGTAGCCGATTTGGAGCCTGACTACCGAGAGCTTAAGAAGACCTTGAAAGAGACAGGGAAGGGAAAGGTGATTCTCCCTCTTTGGCCCTATGCTCCGACACAGGACACGATCAACGCCCTCGCGAAGGAGATCGATCCCGAGGAAATAGATTATAGTGGATTAGGGACGCGGCTTCGAGATGCTGAACGGCCTGCCGATCAACATTTGCGCTACACCTATCGTAAGGGAATGAGAACGGGAGATGTGCAAGGTTGGAATGCCGAAGGTGACCGAGTCTACAAGGCGAAGTATCTTGAGGGAAAGCTTGTGGAAGATTCCGTAGAGTGGGAGGGCGAAGGGGAACTCGCCGACTTTCTAAAAGAGAGTGACGAGCAGGAATACGACGTGAGTTATCCACCTTCCGAGCCACAATGGAGTCATCCTCTAGGAACGAACTCCCAAGGTGATGATGTCATTGCTTATCTTTACGGAGGCTTGCAGGTTAATTTTCAGGCCGCCATTTTCTATATTCCCATCGTCTATCTTATTGGAATCACGGTGGGGCTTTTGATGGGCTTCTTTGGCGGATGGTTTGATCTTGTCGTCCAGCGCTTGATCGAGGTCCTCTCCAATATTCCTTTCCTCTTTCTTGTCATCATCATCACTTTGGGGGTTCCAGCTCAATACAAGGATCGCCTTGGTTTTTACCTCATTCTAGGAATTCTAGCTCTCTTTGGTTGGATGGCAATGACTTACCTGATGCGGACTTCGGCGCTTAAAGAGAAGGCACGGGATTATATCGCGGCCAGCCGAGTGATTGGAGCAGGAGTTCCGCGGATTTTATTCCGTCATCTCCTGCCAAATTCGGTCGCGATTTTGGTTACCTTGATTCCTTTTTCGATTTCAGGCCTCGTGCTCTCACTCACTGCGCTAGACTACCTCGGATTCGGTTTGCCGGTTCAATATGCAAGTTGGGGGAAGTTGCTCAAAGACGGTTTGAGCTCACTTTCTTCGCCACTTTTGGTGAGCTCCGCCTTCTTTTGTTTAGTCACGATGCTGGTTCTTGTGACCTTCGTTGGTGAGGCCATTCGTGAGGCTTTTGATCCTAAAAAATACACCTACTATCGCTAGAAGATGATGCGTTATTTGCTTCTCATTTTACCACTGCTGTTTCTCTCCTGTCAGAAGGATGAGGATCCCTATGTTGGAGGCTTGGGATTTGAAGAATACTACCCGACCTACAACGCGTATAATAAAAATTGGTGCGAAGGGAAGTTGCAGGAAGCTCAGGAAGAGTTTGCCAAAGCGGAACCACAATCACCTGCCGCTAAGGATGCCCAGAAGGTGGTCGATCGCTTTCAACGCCGAATTGCACTGGGGGACTACTTTAGTTTTAAATCAATTGAGGAACTGCCAAGCGATTTAGTCTGGAAGGATGGACTTGATGAGCCCGAGGACTCGGACCCTGCAGCAAAGAAGGGTGGGGTTTTTCGCTACTTCACCCCGAGTTTCCCCCCAACTCTCAGAGCGTTTGGGACAGCATCGAATAATGGGATGAGGGGGAATCTCTATGACGATATTCAACTGGGAATTGTCGCTCTGAATCGCCTGAATAGCACGGTGATCCCAGCCGTGGCAAAGCAATGGGCCCATAGCGAAGATAAGCGGACTTGGTATTATCAGATCCACGAGGATGCTGCTTATTCTGACGGGGTTGAAATTGAGGCGAGAGATTATGCGATCGCGGCCTATCTACGAATTTCTGATTACGGGAATGCTTCTTTCTTTAAGCAATATCTCCGCGAAGAAGTGGCCCAAATTACGATCTTTGATGAACACACCTTCGCGGTGACCTTTCCGGAGCCGGCGACCGAGTTGGGGATGTATAGTAAGATTGGGGATTTCACCCCAGCGCCTCCGCATTTTTATGAGGAATTTGGGCCAGATTATGAGGAGCGCTACAATTGGAGGCATCAACCTAGCACGGGCCCTTATTTCGTAAAAGAGGATGACATTGACAAAGGGGTCTCGATTACGCTGACACGGAATAAAGATTGGTGGGGGAATGATAAGAAATTTTACCGCTACCGCTTTAACCCAGATAAAATTGTATGGCGGGTGATTCGAGACGTGAATAAAAGCTTCGAACTTTTTCGAGCAGGACAGCTTGAGATGGCTCTCGTTTCGCCCCCTAAGTCGTGGTATGAGAAAACCGAAATTCCCAAAGTCTATGATGGCTATATTGAGCGACATTGGTGGTATAATAATTTTCCGCGCCCGCAGCTTGGGGTGGAGATGAATCTGAATCGGGAGAAGTTGAAGGACCTAAATGTTCGCTTAGGACTGGCTCACTCCTTGAACTATGACAAAGTGATCAAGGTTCAGTTTTGGGGAGACTATAACCGTCTCCCAGGCTTTGTGGATGGCTTTGGAGATTTCGTGAATCCCAAGGTGAAGCCATGGCCATTCTCGCCCTCGAAAGCTCGGCAGTATTTTGCGAAGGCGGGATTTACCGAAGAAGGGAGCGATGGGATCCTGCGGAAGAAGGATGGGACGCGTCTTGAGTTCACCCTGAGCCATTATGCGGTGAAGACCTATGCCGATATCATGTCGATTCTTAAGACTGAGGCGAGAAGCGCGGGGGTGGATCTCATTCTCGATGGAAGCGATCCCAGCATTGTTTTCACCAGTGCGATGGATAAGAAGTTTGAACTGACTGCGGTGGCTTGGTCGGTGCAGCCGCCATACTTCGCCTTCTACGAGTATTTTCACTCGAGAAACGCTTACGATGAGCAGGGGAATATAAAGGAGAAGACCAACAACGTTTTTGCCTACAAGGATCCTCAGATGGATAAGTGGGTCTCCGAATATCGGCAAACTTCTGACAACGATTTAAAGAGATCCCTCGCCCATAAAATCCAGCAACAGGTTTACGATCGCTGTGTCTTTGTTCCCGGCTGGAAGAGGGACTTCGAGCGAGTGGCCTGCTGGCGATGGCTGCGATGGCCGAACACCGAGACGGTGAAGTTTTGCCCCCCCATTGTCTCTTATCCCTATGAGCACTACAGCTTCTGGATCGATGTGGAGATGCAGGAGGAAACAATCGAAGCAATCCGCTCAGGAAAGGTTTTTCCTGAGGTTCAAAACATCGTGGAAGATTATCGAATCAAATGAGTAGCTTGTTAGATATTAATGGGCTGGTCACCAGCTTTGAAACCGATTCCGGTTGGGTCCGGGCGGTTGATGGTATTTCTTTTTCAGTGGAGAAGGGGAAGACGGTTGGACTTGTGGGAGAGTCTGGTTGTGGAAAGACGGTAACGGCGATGTCGATTATCGATCTCCTGCCAAAGCCTTCGGGTCATGTTCTTGATGGAGAGATTAATTTCAAAGGGAAGGATCTTCGCAAAATGGATCATGCGGAAATGCGCCGAATTCGCGGAGGAGAGATTGGGGTGATTTTTCAGGAACCCATGGCAGCCCTGAATCCAGTTCATCGGATCGGGAAGCAAATCGTTGAGATTTTAAAACTCCACGAAAACATGTCCTCGCGTGCGGCCTTGCAAAAAGCAGTTCAGCTTCTCGATGCGGTTGGGATCCCAGCCCCAGAAAAGAGGATTTCAAATTATCCGCACCAACTTTCAGGTGGGATGCGTCAGCGGGTCATGATTGCCATCGCGCTGGCTTGTGAACCCGATTTATTGATCGCTGACGAACCGACCACCGCGTTGGATGTTACGGTTCAGGCTCAAATTCTAGAACTCATCGAGGCGATGCAGGAGAAATTGGGAATGGCAGTTTTGATGATTACGCATGATTTAGGGGTGATTGCGCAGAACTGCGATGAGGTCGTCGTGATGTATGCGGGTCGGATTGTGGAGAGAGCATCGGTATATGAGATTTTCGCAAATCCTCGCCACGCCTACACCAAAGGGCTTTTGAGTTCGATCCCACGGATCGATAGTGAGCGCAAAAGCGAGCTAACGACTATTCCGGGGCAAGTCGCTTCTATTCAAGATTTCGTTTCAGGTTGTCGCTTTTGCCAGCGAGTCGATCGGCAAGACTCTGTCCTTCTTCGCCAACGTCCTGAGTTTCGTGAAATCGCTCCTAATCACTGGGTTGAAACCTGCCCCGAATGTTTCCAGGCATGAATACTGATAATCCCACTCTTCTAGAAATTGAGAATCTGCGTCAGCACTTTCCCATTCGTGGTGGCGTTTTGATGCGTCAGATCGCGGCCGTGAAAGCGGTCGATGGGCTGAGCTTTCACATTAAGAAGGGCGAGACCCTCGGCTTGGTGGGGGAATCAGGTTGTGGTAAATCGACCCTCGGGAAAGCGGTGGTCCGCTTGTTAGAACCGACGAGTGGTCGAGTTTTGTTTAAAGGACAGGATATCACGCGGATGAGCCAAAGGAATATCCGTCCGCTGCGGCAAGACTTTCAAATGGTCTTTCAAGATCCTGCGGAATCGCTCGATGCGCGAATGGCTGTCGGGGAATTGGTGGCGGAGCCTTTGATTATTCAGGGAATTGGTAATCGCGAGTCTCGGCAGAAACGGGTTGCAGAGTTATTAGACCGGGTCGGATTACCGTCCAATGCGGCAGGGAAATTTCCCTTTGAATTTTCGGGTGGGCAGCGGCAGCGGATTGGGATCGCGAGGGCGCTCGCCCTTAACCCGGAGCTTTTGGTTTTGGATGAGCCGGTCTCGGCTCTCGATGTATCGGTTCAATCTCAGGTGATGAATCTCCTGCTTGAGCTTCAGCGGGACTTTGACATGTCCTATCTCTTCATTGCTCACGACCTTGCTGTGGTGAAGCACATGAGTGATCGCATCGCGGTGATGTATCTAGGAAAGATTGTCGAATTGGCTCCGGCCGATGAGATTTATCAAAATCCCCGTCACGCCTACACCAAGGCTCTTTTGTCTGCGATTCCGACACCAGATCCGACGGCAAAGAAGCAGCGGGTTATCTTAGACGGGGATGTGCCGAGTCCGATTAATCCGCCGGAGGGATGTGCTTTCGGCCACCGCGTGAATCATCCTCGTTACGAGGAGAGTATTGGGATTGATCTCCCTTTTGAAGAAGTCGCTCCTGGGCACTGGGTTCAAAAATGCCCCTGTTGTTGTTAAATCAACTCATCGACGCAGAAGCGGGACCAAGTTTCTAAGCTTCCGTGAAGTTCGCCTTTTAGGTCTGCCGCTGATTGGAAAGCGAGGTTGGCGAGGGCATCTTCGCCTGACTTCACCTGATTGTTTTCGAGTTCAAAAAGGTGAACGACTCCAAGGTGGACTTTGCCGACATCGTTGCTGTCATCGTTTAGAAGCGCGACGATCCGGTTCTTATGAGAGCCTTCAATGAGCAACTCTTCATCAATTTCTCGTTCTACCCCGGCGAGGTAGGTTTCACGCCCGAGGGGATCGGCCCTTTCATCGATCGGATTAATGTGGCCACCGATACCAACCGATCCTTGGGCATGGAGACGGCTTTCGCCCCCACTTTTTCCACGGGTGTAGTGGAGGTATTTCCCTTGGTGATGGAAGATGGCGTAGGGGATAATTTGCTTATAAGAGGGGTCTTCTTCAGCCTGACCTCGATCCATGAAGAAATTGTTCCCCGGGTCCAAAATAGCTTCTAAGTATCGAGTGACATTGGTTTCGATCCCTTGAAAAGAACCTAGTTCCTCAAAAAGCTCGCGGGGGATTACGAGGATCTCTTCGCCATTGTAGTCGCGCATATGGAGAGTTTGGCAGGGCGCGCTTGCGCTGTCCATTCTTTGGCCGGTGTTTTCGATGAGATTTCTTTTTAAAAGTTCTTGATAGATCAATGCTAGAATTGCAGTTTTAGGAAGATGAAAAGAATGATCTGGTCGAGGATGATTTTTGGGCTTTTGCTTCCGTTTGTTCTATTGGGGTGTTTGGAGGAAGAAGAGGGGGTGGGAATTAAGAACTTGTTAGATGAGCTTGATGGGCAGCGTTTTGACATCGGACGAACGAAAGAATTTGTCGCAGCTGAGAAGATGAAATTGAAAAATTATCAGCAGGCTGCCGAGGATCAAAAAAAGGGAGCCGAACTTGAAGAAGCACTGGTGAAGGTAGAGGAGGCTATTGAAGAGAATTCGGCTCGAAATACCGAATTATCGGATACGGTAGAGTTAATTCAACTTGAGTTCGAGAAGCTAAGAAACCTTTATCGGGTAAGCGCTCGTAAAGCAGCGATTGATAAGACTGTCGATCTCTCCGCGACGAAGGGGGAAGGATTCGAAAACGTCCGAATTATGGGGGTGAATCCGGTTGCGATCAAAGTTTACATGTCGTCTGGTCCTCAATTGATTCCCTTTCGCGATATTCCCGCCAAGGTGCGCGAGATGTTACTCATGAGCGAAGAGGAAGCGGCAGAGTATCTCCAAAGAAGAGGTGAAGACGCCGCCGCTCGAGCTGTAAAATTGAAAGAGTGGAAAGCGGGTCAGGCTGAACGTAATAAGGAAGCTGCGAAAAGCGCCTTTCTGGACAAGGTCCGGGATTTACAGGACGAAATTTTCAAAAGGGAGGATGCCATCAACATTCGTATCGGTGAGATCAAAGGATGGAAATCCAAAGCCTCAAATCTAGAGCTTGAGTCAGGCAATGAAAGGAATGAGAAGAAAGCGGCGAGGCTTATGCGTCATGCAGAGTTGGTCCGAGATAAGGCACAGGCGCTTTCGCTCATCAATTCAGATGCGTGGATCGTAGTTGGGCGACTGAAAGCCGAGCTTGAGGATCTCAAGCGGACGGGAGGACGTTAAGATGATTGGCGCACAAATTGGGCGACTTTCGAGCTGTCGCCTTCAGATGCCCAGACATGGCGGAGGAAATCCGCGGGATGAATTTCACCGTTCTCGCGGAGGAAGTTACGATCACCTCCGCAACTGAACATGACATCAGGATGAAGCTCTCCTTTGAGCTTCGCCTCAGCCTTAGCGATGATGCGGGGAAGATAGGCAATGCCCTCGAATTCGTCGCTGAAGGAAGGGAGGTCATCACGGGAGGTTTCTTGTGAGCTTGCCTGCCCGCCTTGAACGACGAGGAAGTAATCCCGTCGAACTGCCGCAACGAGAAGAGCGGTGGACTCGCTTGGGACTCCTTCGTCTGAAAAATCTTCGACAAAATCGAAGAGCTCTCTCGGCTTGTATCCCACTTCCCCTAAAAAGGTGAAATCCTCAGGGCTATAGTAGCTCATGAAGTCTTTGTTTCCCTCTTGATAGGCGGAAAGGCAGCGGCGAAAAAGCTCCAGAAATTTGTCGTTCCAAGTCATGGGGAAAGCATTCCCTTAGAATGACGCTTGTCAATCTGGGAGAGGAAGATCGAAGCTGATTATTGACTAAACAGTTTTTGTGGAAAGACTTGGATATGAAAAGCATATTGATCCTTCTGTTGGCGCTGTTTTCTCTGAGCTCTTGTAAGAGTGCTAAGGAAAAGAATCCTGATGTGGTAAAGTATGAAGAACAAAAAGTGGAGCTTGAGGCACTGGAAGCTGAATTGATTGATTTGCGAATCAAAACCGCCGAGCTGAAAACGAAGGGGCCCAAAGTTTCGGTGGAAGAACTTGGGAAGAAATTGGAAGAGAAAGAGGCGGAGCTTGAAAAGCTAAATGCGGAATTTGCACTTTTAGAAGAGTCGCAAAAAGCGGCAGTTGATGCGCTTGCAAAGCTAAAGGAGCAAATGGAGAGCCAATAAAAAACCGCTTCAGCGAAGAAGCTGAAACGGGTGATGATTGATTAGGAGCGAGAACTCTAAGCGTCGATCTTACGGTAAGCAGCGAGGAGGGCATCGAGCCCTTCTTGGCCCTTCTTACTCTGACCATGTTCCATCCCGATGACTCCAGTGAAGTCTTGCTCGCGAAGGAATTTGGTGACGGCGACGTAGTCGAGATTTCCGGTGCCGGGTTCTTTGCGGCCAGGTGAGGCTCCGTATTGCACGTAGCTCACTTGGTCCCAAACTTTCTTGGCGTTCTCAATGAGCTTTTCGCCATTTCCAATCTGTCCTTCGTGGAAGAAGTCAGCGAGGAGTTTGCATGACTTCCGGTTCACCGATTTGCAGAGGAGGTGACCGTCTTCAAAGGATTCAATGAGCACGGGCTTTCCTCCGATAGGGTGTGAGAGGGGTTCTTGAGCGAGAATGATGCCGTGTTCTTCGACAATGTCGCAGCACATCGTCATGGTATCGACGGAGGCCTTGATCTGCTCTTCGCGGGTCATGGATTCGTCACGAACGCCGGGTAGCATCGTCATGTTGGTTTGTCCGGTGATCTTAGCGACCTCGATGCCTCGCATGAGGTCCTTTTTGATGCTCTCTTTTTGTTCGTCAGTGGGCTTGTTGAACATCGCTTTCGCACCTGAGGTGATCACGCTGACTCCAAATTCCATTTTCTTGTCCTTCATGAATTCCGCGATTTGTTCGAGGAGCTCATTTTTCTGGCCATTGAGTTTGTTATCTTCCCAAGCACGAAAACCGAGGTCATAGGCGAGCTTTAACTGATCGACGTATCCGAGCTTCTTACCTTTTCCTCCAAAGAGTTGATTGGGAGAAGGGGCGAACTTGGATTTGAAAGGGGCGGCGGTTGCGGTTTCCTTTGCGAATGCGGAAGAACCCATCATCGATAAGAGGGAGGCTCCGGTCACTTGGCTGAAATTTCTTCTGTTCATAAGCTAGGGTGGATTTAGGCGTTTCCTCTAAATAATGCCAAGCAAAGAAGAGATTCTTTTACTTGGAAGAAACGTGTTCGATGAGAGCTTGAGCGGCCTTGTGGAAAGCGGCTGAGGCTTTTGATTCACTAGGGCTCAGGAGGGCGGTTGGTTCGCCGCCATCACAGCGTTGGCCAATGATCGGCTCGAGAGGGATTTCTCCGAGAAGGGGGACTTTAATGCGCTCGCATTCGCGCTGGGCACCGCCCTGCCCGAAGAGGTTGTAGCGGGTTCCGTGGTCACATTCGAAGAAGGACATGTTTTCAATGAGTCCAAGAATGGGAACATTGACCTTGGCAAACATGGAGACCGCTTTTCGAGCATCGATCATCGCAACTTCCTGCGGCGTGGTGACGATGATCGCGCCATCGAGCGACACGGTCTGAACGAGGGTGAGCTGAATATCACCGGTGCCGGGGGGGAGGTCGATGACGAGGACATCGAGTTCACCCCAGGCGACCTGTTGGAGGAATTGTTGGGTATAGCGATTCGCAAGGGGGCCTCGGACGATGACGGGAGAATCATCTCCGAGAAGGAAGCCCATGGACATGAGCTTGAGGCCGTGAGCTTCGATGGGGATGATCCGGTCCTGATCATCAGCATGGGGTTGGTGATGAGTGACGCCAAACATCAAAGGAACCGAGGGGCCGTAGAGATCGCAATCAAGAAGGCCGACCTTGTAGCCTTGCTGTGAGAGAGCGATGGCGAGATTACTGGAGACCGTTGATTTGCCAACTCCGCCCTTGCCAGATCCGACTGCGATGATGCGTTTGACGCCCGGGATGGATTGAGCCTCTGTAGATGCTCCACCAGCTGAAGGGGGATCTTGAACATCAATTTCGATATGAACTTTGCTGCTATCGCCCAAAAGGGGATCGAGAATCTCGTGGCAGTCTTGGAAGACCTGTTGCGGGATTTTGGGATCCTTGGTTTGAATCTGAAGTTGCACATAGGCGGCTCCATCTTTCACTTCGTGCGACTTCACGAGTCCGAAGGATACGATGTCCCGCGAGAAGCCGGGATACTTGACTTGAGAAAGGGCGTTGCGGAGATCGTCGCTCGTCATGGCGGGAAGGTAGCGTCCCCGCGCTGTGGCGCTAGTATTTCTTGCGTAAGTGTGACGGAAGAATCCCTAGCTGTTCCCGGTACTTAGCAACGGTGCGTCGAGCCACCTTGATTCCTTGTTCGGTAAGAAGCTTTTCGAGTTTGGAATCGGAGAGCGGCTGGGAGCCGTCTTCGCTCTGAATGAGTTCCTGAAGGGCTTCTCTTACGCCTTCGTTTGAAACGTCTTTCCCGTCGGAGGTTTGGTAGCCCGTGGCAAAGAATTTACGCATTTCCATCAGGCCATGCGGGGTGTCGATATACTTGCCTGCGACTGCCCGAGAGACTGTGGTGGGATGAACTCCGATGACCTCGGCAATGTCATTCATGGTCAGAGGTTTGAGGTGTCGACTTCCTTTTTCGAGGAAGGGTTTTTGTCGATCTACGATTTCGCGAGCAATCGCTAGAATTGTTTCCTGCCGCTGGTCGATAGCCCGGATGATAGCGCGTCCATCGCGGATCTGGTTGCGGAGGTAATTACGCGTTTTGCGATCATCGGAAGATGCCGAGAGCATGTCCTTATACTCATCGTTGATTCGGAGCCGAGGAAGGTAGCTTCCTGTTAATCCGGCAATCCATTCTCCGTCATCATCTTCAATAATCTCGACATCTGCTTGCACGTAGGGGTTTCCGCCCGCTTGAAAGCGTGAACCTGGTGAGGGATCGAGGCTGCGGATGTGTTCGACAGTCTCAATGATGGTGTCGAGAGTAACGTGGAGTTTCTTTGCCAGCTGTGGGAAGTGATGTTTAGCGACTTCGTCGAGATGTTCGTCGACGATCTCGGCCTCGAGACCATTTCCCAATCCCAAGTGGTCCAATTGTAATAAGAGGCACTCTCTCAGATCGGAGGCGCCTACTCCGGAAGGATCAAAATTTTGAATGATCGCGAGACCATCTTCGAGCCGGCTTACTGGGATCTTAAGGCTCGTCGCGAGGTCTTCGAGAGGGATATCGAGATAGCCGTGTTCGGTGAGATTCCCGACGACGATGGTGGCATCGGCTTGGGCTTCTTTACTTAATCCGTATTCTTGGATTTGCTCGATGAGGTGTTCTTGGAGGGTCAAGGGCGCGACGATTGAATTATAGAAGTGCTCGCGTGCGTCGGCAGCATCTTTGTTAATGCCACTGTTCCGCCGTTCCATAATGGCGAGCTCTCGTGCGTCGTCATCGTAGCTGTCCTGCCAATCGTCGAAGTTGTCGCTCTCCTCAAATTCAGAGTCCGTAATTTCGTCGAGCGAATCGCTTTCCGTAGCGTCTTCTAGGACAGGGTTCACTTCCATGGCCTGATTGAGAAGTTGACCGAGCTCGAGAGTGTTCGCCTGAAGGATTTCGAGACTCTGGCGCATTTGTGGCGCGAGGGTCTGTTGCTGCGAGAGCGACTGATTCAGGGAGGCGTTGGCCATGGCTGCTGTTGAGACTCATATGCCAAACCAGCGAGATGTAAAGGATGAAGCAGAAATCATGCCAAATTTTATTTCTCAAAGGCTCATTCTACTGCTATCAATCGGGCCTTGATTGAATATCGACTGAGCAATGACTGAAGCAACTGAACGGATCCGCCAAAAAATGGAAGAAAAGGGAGTGATGAAATCGGCAATTCTTGCCTTTTTGAGAGCTCAAGAATTGATCTCTAGTGGAAGCAAGGGGGAAGTTGCTGAAGAAGAGATAGAGCCTTCAGATTCGGTCATTGATTATGAGTCTCTAAGGATGAGTTGCGAGTTCGATCCCGCGCTCCTTGCGGAGACCGTGGTCATTAAGTTGAATGGCGGCTTGGGAACGAGCATGGGCTTGGAAAAGGTGAAGAGCCTTCTCGAGGTTCGGCCGGGAGTGGCGTTTTTGGACCTCATGTCTCGGCAGATTTTATCACTGCGAAAAGCGACCGGAAGCAAGGTCCGTTTTCTGTTGATGAACAGTCAGGCGAGCAGCGATGACACTCAGGACTATCTCGCGAAGTCAGTTCCTGAAATTGGCGACCCTGCTGAGCTCGAATTGCTTCAAAATTGGGTTCCGAAATTGGACCGCAACACTTTGGAAGCAGTGAGTCATCCTGCGAATCCAGACTTGGAGTGGTGTCCTCCGGGACATGCCGACGTTTATCCGACGCTTGAAGGAAGTGGCTGCTTGGATCAGCTACTCGAAAGCGGGGTAAAGTATGCTTTCATTTCGAATAGTGATAATCTCGGAGCCGTATTAGACCCGAGTTTACTGAGCTACTTTGCGGATCAAAGTGTGCCTTTCTTGATGGAGGTCACGAGGCGCACTGAGGCTGATAAAAAGGGGGGACATTTGGCGACACGGAAGAGTGATGGGAGGCTATTGCTCAGGGAAGTGGCCCAATGTCCGGAAGAGGATTTGGAAAGCTTCCAAGATATTTCTAGGCACAAATTTTTTAACACGAATAATATTTGGGTGAACTTGGTTGAGCTCAAAAAGGTAATGGGAGAAAACGAGGGCGTGCTTCCTCTTCCGGTGATCCGTAACGCTAAAACAGTTGATCCGAGAGATCCAGAAAGCACTCCAGTTTACCAGTTGGAGCAGGCGATGGGATCGGCGATCGAGTGCTTTGAGGGAGCAATGGCGGTGAATGTTCCGCGCTCGCGCTTTGCTCCGGTTAAGGGGACTAGTGACCTCTTTGCTCTTCGTTCAGACGCCTATGACATTGGAGAAGATGGTCGGGTCCAGCTTGTGGCTTCGCGGAAGGGAAAGCCTCCGGTGGTCAAACTTTCAGAGGAGTATAAGCTTGTCGATGCTCTCGATTCTCTGGGGGAGGCCTCTCTCGTCGATGCGGATGTTTTGACGATCTCAGGGCCGATTTGCTTTGCGGAAGGAGTCAAGATTTCAGGGGAAGTTGAGATTCGGAATGAGTCTAGCGAGCGTAAGACTGTACCTTCAGGTGACTACCGAGATGAAACGCTTCTTCTTTGAGCTGGGCTTGGGTGATGGTCATCTCACGAGATTGCCGATTGTGACTTGTCAGAAGCGTCACTTTGCGCCATTTCGCCAGCGTTTATGAGCAAGCTGGAATTGCAGACCCCGACACCCGGATTTAAAGCCCTCATTTTTGACCTCGATGGAACCTTGGTCGACTCGATGCCAGCCCATTTCAGGGCGTGGTGCGAGGCCCTGACAAAGCAAGGGCACAAAGGGATTTTCCCCGAGGATGTTTTTTACGCGATGGGCGGTCGTCCCACTCGCGATATCGTCGAGACTTTAAATGGTGAGCAGGGATTGGACTTAGATGCTGATGCGGTGGCATACGCGAAAAAGAAGGCCTATTTGAAAAACCTCGATGCCATTGAGTTGATTCCTGAAGTGGCGGAGATCGCTCAGAAGTATCGTGGAAAAGTCCCACTTGCGGTTGCGAGCGGAGGAACGCGGGAGGTTGTGGAAAAGACTCTGCAGAAGCTTGGGATTTCCGATTGGTTTGATGAAGTCGTGACCGCGACAGATGTTCAGAATGGAAAGCCCGCACCTGATATTTTTCTTGAGACGGCTTCTCGTCTCGAAGTCGATCCAACGAGCTGCGTTGTTTACGAAGATGCGCGCCCGGGGATCCTGGCGGCTCGCGAAGCAGGGATGGAAGTGATTGTTGTTCCGACTCTGCTCCATCTCGATTAGGCTCCACTTCGATGGCATATCTCGAACTGACCCGCGACCTCCTGATGGATGTGGGCGGGCATGTTGAGATGAAGAAAGCGCGCGCGATTCATCGAGATGGCGGAGTGAAGTCGGCCGAGTATAAAGATGGGGTTCTTTCGGGCGAAACACGCGTCAGCGGGAAGGTGAAGCGGATCAGCATGGAGCTGATATCGCGCACGCATATGGAGAATCACTGCACTTGTTTGATGGTAAGGCAAGACGGGCGGGTCTGTGCTCACATCATGGCAATCGGGCTAGAAGTCATTGATCCCAGCGTGAAAGTTGCCACGACTCCTGAAGCTCCAGTTGAAGATCGATGGCCAAAAATCTCTGCTGAAGGTGAGCATCTGGAGCTGCAAGTGATGTTACCACTAAAAGTTGAGTCGTCGTGGGAAAGAGGTCAGCTGATGGTGGGCTTTGGGGCGGTGGTGGAAGGTGATGAGGTTCTGCTAAGTGCTTTGCCGGATGGTGACTATCAGCTCGATTCATACGACGAGGAACTGTGGCGGGTTTTGCGAGAAATTTTCCCAAGCGAAGCGCCTGGGATTGTCAATTTTTCGCAAGATCAGTTTACGCACTTATTGGAAGGCTTAGTAAGTCATCCTCGGGTGCAATTTGGGAAAAAGGAACTGGCTGAGATCTCTCCGAAAGCACTGCGGCCACCACTGCGTCTGGTTGGCGAAAAGGTTGCGGTGCGTCCGGGGAGTCTCGCGAGCTGGCATCTGGACGAGGGGACCTTTTATCCACTTGCGCTCGGTTTGCCGTCAAAGTTTTCAGGAGTGATTGGTTCTGGAATCCGAGTGAGCGCGGCGGAAGCTCGTTTTACGCTCGCGAAACTTGAGCAGTGGTTTGAGATCCCCGATGACCTATGGGAATCGCTTCCCGAGGAAGGGGTTCCAGAAATTAGCGTGATTCTGGAAGGTTCTTTGCGTCATCTCGAAGCGCGTCTTGAGTTCCGTTACGGAGGTAAAAAGGCCTCATGCGAGAATGGTGAAGCTCAGTTGGTGGGTGAGGTTCTTACGAGTCTCTCGAAAGAGAATGCAGTCATCGAATTCTTCCACGCGTGGGGGTTTGAAGGGCCCGCGAAGGGAGGACGGATGGCCCTGCGGGAGCGGGAAGAGATTCTAAAGTTTCACGCTTTTGCGGAGCTGCCTCCGCAATGGCGGGTTGAGAAAGGAGAGCGTTTCCAAGCGGCGGCGGATCAAGTGGTCGCGGTGAAACCTGAGTGGGAGTGGTCAGATAGCGGTCGAGATTGGTTTTCGGTCGAGACTCGCTTTCAAGCGGGAGGTGAGGAACTCAGCTCTGACCAAGTTCAGCGAATGCTCCGGATGGGAAGTGCGGAGCAGGCCTTTGGACGCGGGAAAATTGCGGTGATCGATTCTGATTTCATCGAAGAAGTGAATGAAACGCTCACCGATTCAGAAGCGACCCAGCAAGCGCCGGGGGTCTTTGAAGTGAGCGCTCAGCAAGCGGCTTTTCTTAAGACGAGTGCGCGGGACTTCGGGATGGCGATCGAGGAAGATGCCGAGACTGAGTTGGATCTTCCAGAAGTCCTGCGACCTTATCAAGCGACGGGCGTTCGGTGGATGTATCGTTTGAGTGAACTTGGGATGGGTGGGATCTTGGCCGATGATATGGGCTTAGGTAAAACCCTTCAGACGCTCACTTTTATTCAGAAGAAAGGTGGAAGAGCGCTGGTGGTTTGTCCTTCTTCCTTGGTCTCAAACTGGGCGGCGGAAGCGCAGAAGTGGGTTCCGGATCTTAAGGTAGTCCAGTATGTGGGACCAAAGCGGGGAGAGATCCCGGAAGTTGATTTATTGATTACGAGCTACGCGATTCTGCGATTGGATGCCGAGAAGTTTGACGGATGCGAGTTTGAAATCGCGGTGTTGGATGAGGCTCAACAGATCAAGAATCCTGAAGCGCAGATCTCAGTCGCGGCGCATCGTTTGAAAGCGACTCATCGTTTTGCTCTTTCGGGGACTCCAGTGGAGAATTCCTTGCAGGATCTCTGGTCGATCATGCAATTCGCGTTGCCGGGTTACCTTGGGCCTCGGAAAGCCTTTCTGGAACGTTTTGAGAAGCCGCTCCGTAAGGGAGGGGACCCAGCTTTAGCGCGACGACTTGCACGTCGCTTAAAGCCGGTCGTGCTGCGTCGTCTTAAGGCGGAAGTGGCTAAGGATCTCCCGGACCGGATCGAGCAAATTCTCTACTGTGACCTCACGCCGAAGCAGCAGAAAATTTACAGCCAACTGCTTAAGGAAAGTCGAGCTCAAGTCGATGCCGCTGAGGATGGGCGGAAGCGAATGGTGGCGTTGACTGCGCTTCTTCGACTTCGTCAGGCTTGTTGTGACCTGAGACTGCTTCCGGGGCTGAAGGTGGCGGACAAGGATGCGGGGGTGAAGCTTGATGAATTAGAGTCGCTTGTGACCGAAGCGGTGGCGGGAGGGCATCGTGTTTTGATCTTCAGTCAATTTGTGCAGCTTCTACAGGGAGTGGTTCCGATCCTCATGGCGAATCAGTGGGACTATTGTTATCTTGATGGTTCAACTCAGAAGCGAGGTGAAGTGGTGGAGAGATTTCAAGAAGGCACTGCGCCGGTCTTTTTGATTTCGCTTAAGGCGGGGGGAGTTGGACTCAATCTTACGGCGGCAGATACCGTGATTCACCTTGATCCCTGGTGGAACCCCGCGGTCGAAGCTCAGGCGACGGACCGGGCTCACCGGATCGGACAGAAGAATGTCGTCACGAGTTACAAGTTCATCACGCGTGGGACCGTGGAAGAAAAAATCCTCGCTCTCCAAGAAGAGAAGAAGGCCATGATGGAGAGTGTTCTGGATGGCGGAGCGGGTCTCGTTCCTGCCTTAGAAGAAGACGAGTTAATGGGACTCTTTTCCTAAGGCGAAGGATATAGCACTCGGAAAAAGCGCCGAGGATCGTTTGTCGAGATATCGATCACGGCTTCTGTACCATCACCCGCGAGGGTGGAAAAGGTGCTCCAGTTTAGGAGGTCAGTGGAGGTCTGGATGAGGTAAGAGGCGCCGGACTGGGTGGGGAAAGTTAGAGTGAAGTCTGAAGTGATTGAGACTTCAAAAGCAGGAGAGAGAGCGGTGACGCTGAGGTCATCAATCGCGAAACCCTGTCCCTGAATCGAGGCTCCAAAAGTCTGGCTGTCGTTGGGTGCACCTTTGGTGAAGGCGCCTAAGGTCTTGATCCAGGTAAAGTCAGCAGAGTCTCCACCTTGACCGGAAAGTCCGATGCTTCCGGTTCCGGGAGCTGGTGCCGAGCTTTGAGATTCCTCGGTTTGCACTGAAGTCATTCCTGCGGCGGGACCATCGGATGCGGTCATTTGACCTTCATAGCTCAGGAACTGTAAAACGGTGGAGTTTTGAACGAGTGCGATGCCGTCGGGCGCGCCGTTCTGGATCCCCGCGATCGCGACGGAGTAAATGCGGTGACCGCTCGGAAGGGTTTGATCAAAGTCCGCAGAAGTGAAATCGTGAGACATATATTCGCTCGAATTGGAACCATTGTAAAAGTGAAGGCTCAAGTCATCGATGTTCCCTGCAAATCCTGGGCCGAGGATGATTTCGACAAACTCATCTTGATCACTTCCGCTATTGTCGTAGTGGAATTCATTGATGAAGGCGGTGTTACCACCTCCGCCACCCGTTGCTCCGGGAATGGCTCGGAACTGGAGTTGAAATTGAGACGAGGGAGGGATCGATAGTCCAGTGAGAGTCGTTTCGAGTTGGTTCACGGTGCCATTTTGAATGGCCCCGGTGGGCAAATTATTTGCTGCGGTGAATGTCAGTGCAGGAATGGCAGTGGTCCCAGAGCTTGTGATGAGAGAGACTTCAAGTTGGTCTTGTCCGCCATTGAGGAAGGATTGCCATTGTTCGGCGGTGTAAGCGATCTGGAGTGAGGTGATTTCGCTTCCAGTGGTGTTTTGGAATTCACTGGTGAAGGTGAGCTCGTCGTTTGTGAGGATCCCGAGCGAGCCATCACGCAGGAGTCCGTAGGAACGGGGGCCGCGTGCTGAGGATGATCCATCATCAAGTCCCTGAAAGTTGGGGTCGGAGCTGGTCCAACCAGCGGGAGCTACTTCCCCGAGGTAGCCGGGGAAATCCTCGGTGACGGCTTCATTGAAGGCGGTGACAAGATAGGTGGAGCTATCTTGATCGAGGACGGTGAAAGAGGTCGAGGCGGGAACAAAGCCGCTTGCAGAAGCGGATAGGGTGACAAGCTGGGACCCGTCGATGATGGAGTCGGGCTGCGGAATGATATTTGTTGATTGCGAGCTCACTCCAGCGGTGAAGGTCAAAGTGAGATCAGCGGGCATCGCTTCTTCACAATCGGAAGAGCTTAAAAGAACGGTGACCGTTTCTCCTGCGGCAGGGGGAGCTGGAAGCGTGACTGTGACAAGAGCGGGTGAACCTCCTTCGGTGATGGAGGTGGGAGAGACTGAGATCAAAAGTGGAGCCGAAGTTCCATCGAGTTCGAAATCACCAAAGACGGGGAGATGGTCCGAAGCGTTATCCGAGGTTCCGAAGGAGAGGGGTGATCCCGCTTTAGGGAGACCGGGGTGGTTTGCTTCAAGCTCGCTGGTATAGATTTCAAGAACTGGTCCGTTGTCGAGGAGCGCCTCCGAAATGATCATGTAATCAAGCGTGGTGCCACTGCTATGTGTTCCAGCGCCGATACCATTTTGCTGCCTTGGCTCCGGATTTAGGAGAGGGTAAGTGGTGAAATAATCGACGGGATCGCGGAAGTAGGAAACGGGAAAGCTGATGTCTGAACCTAGATCGTAAGTGGCGGGGAGCCCAGGTGGTAGTGAGGTGTAAGATGAATCTGAGCCGAGAAGATTGTAGTCTCCCATGACAATGATGTTGTCGTCACCGGTGAGGTTCTCGTCATCAAGGAAGAACTTGATGCGCTCGATTTCAACCGCTCGGCGGAAGAAGTCGTCTGCCTCAAAACAACACTTCAAGTGAAGCGTGATGATCATGGGGTCGGCATCAGTGCCGGGGACATCGACTAAGGCGGCGGCATGAGCGCGGACAACATCTTTTGCTCCGACCGGCGAAGCGATGCTGTGAGTTTCGCTAAAAGGAAACTTTGAGATGAGAACGACGCGCGAATTGGTATCGAGCGCAATTCCAGAAGGGACGAAAATGTGGGGGTAACCTAGGCTGGATGCGAGCGATTCGAGATGACTTTGGTTTCCACTGATATCGGCACCGGTGACTTCTTGCAGGCCTACGACATCGGCATCGATCCGGGAAAGGACTGCTTTGACTGCATCATGGCTGGTGGTGCCAGGTGCTTCAATTCCAGTGAGAACATTGAAAGTCGCAACACGGACCTCAGCTCCTTGCAAAAAGGAGAGCGTCGCAAACAGGACTGTTAAAATAGACCTCACTTAGGAACCCTCAGCTGTGTTCGACCACTGGGCAAGAGCCAATATTTGCGGCTTATCATGATAACGATTCTTAGAAGAGGCCAATGGCGGAAGAAAGTGAAAGGCAGGTGGCTTCGCCCCGACGGACGAGGCTTTTTCCGACGGTTGTGCTGGGGAACTTTGCGACAAGGGTTGAAAGGCCGATGGATTGAGCATCGGGAATACTGATCGATCCTTGGAACTTCTTACCGCCCCAAGGGTCGTTGTAGGTGACGGGGAAGGAAGTGGCGTTTTTAGGGAGCTTTGCGGGAAGACCGGTGAGGACGAGGAAATGAGATTTCACGGAGAGCCAGCTTTTTGTCGAAGAACCGGAAGGTGCTCTGAAGGCGACGCGACGCACTCGGATGGTAGGAGGGAGGCCTTTTTTGAGAGAATTGGAGAGGCGTTTATGAACCCGCTTGAGGAGGGCGAGGTCTGTTTCACGGGAGGTTTTGAAAAAGATCTCCTGTCGGACTGTTCCCATCCAACGTTCGCGGCGCATTTCATTGGCCATGTCGGCGAGGTCGATTCCGTTCACGCCGTAGCGGCCATTCCAGCGGGCTTTCTTGGGATCGAGCCTCGATCCACGTTTGCCGTGAGTGTAGATGATTTTCTTGATCTTTGCGGTGTCGGTTTTCCCATCGATTTTAGCCACCGAAGCACGCCACTTCTCACTGCCTGCGCGGAAGGAATCGAGGAGGCAGGCGGGACCGCAGGCGTTGCCGTCGGTTCGGAGCTGGTTGACAGCGGGAGACGTCGGAGCTGGAGCTGCGAGCCAATCCGGAGCTGCTTGCAGAACCTGCAGCGAGAGGAGAAAAAGAAGGGGTCTAATTGTCGTCATTGGGGAGGAGGATGACTTCATCGCGACGATCGTTTGCGGGAATGAGATCGTTACTCCCATCGCTCAGGCTAACTTCTGATTGCACGCTCAATTGTCCCTCTCGTTGGAGTTGCCCAAAGCCTGCGGGAATGGTGACGACCCGATCCTCATTTGGTTGGAGGGCTTGAATGTTGAAGGGGTAGTTGTCACCTGCGATGTTGATATTGACGGTGGATTGGAAAACGGACTCAGTGCCGCGGTTTTCGACGACGACTTGTAGGCCTCCCGAATTTTGGGCTGCGGGGTCGGGAAGAAGATAAGTTTGCGAGGCGACGGCGAGGTCGATGATATTTGGAGTGTTTCTTTGAAGAGCGCGAGCGACGTTGAGAACGCCATTCCCATATTGCGGGTCAGCTCCGGGTGTGCCGGCTTCATTCACGTATTCAATGAGGATTTGAGTGGCCACTTGAGCGCTAACAGGCGGGTCGCTCTGAGTCATGATCGCAGCGACCGCGCCGACTGGGAAAGCCACTGCCGCCGAGGTCCCGGTGAAGGAGGTGACATTATCGCCAGGCACGGCTGCACGCACTTCGTAGCCGGGAGCGGTGAAGGCGAGGTCGCTATCGGTGTTTGAGAAATTTACATATTGTCCGAGTGCGTCGACTGCTCCCACTGAGTAGACATTTGGATCAGCTCCCGGAAAGGCGGAACTATTAGCTCCATCATTTCCGGAGGAAGCAAAAATCACAGCGCCCCGATCGATGGCATATTGCACCGCTTGTTGAACCAATGGACTGTTTCCGGTTGATCCGAGAGAGATGTTGATGAGATGAGCTCCGGCGTCTGCGGCGGCGGTGATGCCCTCGGCGAGGAGAAAGGAACTGGAAAAACCGGTTTCATCGACGACTCTCACCGAAATTAAATCAGCTCCGGGGGAAACCCCTTTCATATTCGGGTGAGTTCCGGCGATGAGGGAGGCAACTGAAGTTCCATGGCTGTTGGGAGCGACGCCTTCCGCGAGCTCGACAAGGTTAATGTGTTGAATGCGATCACTGAGGGCGAGGTGTGACTCGATGCCAGTGTCAATGACCGCGATTCTTACTCCTGTGCCCCATTCTGAGTTGTCAGTGGTAATGCCGAGGAACTCGAGGGCGGAGGTCCCGAAACCGACTAAGCCTGATTGAGGTTCGACTTCTCGTAGCTCAGGAACCATGACGGGATAATTGAATTCAAGATCGTCAGGATCGAGATCGAGGGCATCGAAATCGCGGAGGTTATCAAAGCTGAGGCGGACGGCGCGGAGGGTGTCGATTGTGCCAAGATTACGGAGTTTGGAATTGGAGAGCCTTTTTAGGAAGTTGCGGTAGTCCTCTTCGTTCGAGAAAGCGATGACGCGTTCGTAAGGAATGGCATTGGGATCAAAGTTATTATCTCGATCAGAGGATTGAGCGAGTTTTCGATCACTTTGAGGGTTCGGAGCAACGGGAACGATGGGACTTGTGACCAGCTTGGGTTTCTGAACAACAATATCTTCCTCAGGCGGGGTTCCCATGAGGAGCCACCCAGCGAGAAGCCCGATGATGAGGGCGAGGGTGGCGATCAGAAACTTTGAATTCATCTAGGAGAAGTCTAATTGAATAAACCCAATCTCGCTAGAAAAGTTGTTCAGCAAGTTTGAGAGGGAGAATTCCGCTTTTGTCCGGTGTGGGATTTCGTTATGGCCCATGGCGATGGAACAACGAACTGCGGTCTTAAATGTGGTGGGACTGACCAAAAGTGTCTTGGCGGAAATGCCGAGGCTTCAAAAATGGGCGTCGGATCGTGAAGTGCAGAGTTTTAAGCCTGCTTTTCCGGCAGTGACTTGCACGGCGCAAAGTTCCTATCTAACGGGGAAGCCGGTTGGTGAGCACGGGATCGTTGGGAACGGTTGGTATGATCGAGAGGCTGCTGAAGTGAAGTTCTGGAAGCAGTCGAATCACTTGGTGAAGGGCGAGAAGGTTTGGGAGGCGGCCGGAGTGAAATGCGCCAAGATGTTCTGGTGGTATAACATGTATTCTTCAGCCGATTTCGCGGCAACGCCGAGGCCTTTGTATCCGGCAGATGGACGGAAGTTTTTTGATATCCATACTCAGCCGATGGGGATGAGGGAGGAGATTAAGGCGGACTTGGGCGACTTTCCTTTTCCGGCATTTTGGGGTCCGAAGGCGGGGATTGGTTCATCGGAATGGATCGCCAAAAGTGCGCGCTGGATTGAGGAGAAGGAGAAGCCTGCTTTGAATTTGGTTTATCTGCCGCATTTGGATTATGGGCTGCAGAAGTTTGGCCCCGGAGCGCCGGAGATGGCTGCGGAATACGTGGCGATTGATCAGGTGACCTGTGACTTGATCGAGTTTTTTGAGAAGCAGGGAGTCGAGGTGTTAGTGCTCTCGGAGTATGGTATCTCCAAGGTCTCGAAACCGGTTCACTTGAATCGCATCTTCCGCGAGAAGGGCTGGATTCAGGTGAAGAATGAGTTGGGTCTGGAGACATTAGATTGCGGAGGCTGTCGGGTCTTTGCGGTGGCGGATCACCAAGCTGCTCACGTCTATGTCAATGACCCTACGATTGCGGAGGAAGCTCGACAGGTGGTTTTAGAAGCGGATGGCGTCGAAGAGATTCGAGAGGGATCAGATCTCTGGGGAGAGGGAATTGGCCGAGAGCGAGGAGGTGATTTTGTGGCGGTTTCGGAAGAGGATGCTTGGTTCACTTACTACTTTTGGAACGATGATCAGAAGGCTCCGGATTATGCGCGCTGCATCGATATTCACCGTAAGCCTGGCTATGATCCGGTGGAGTTGTTTTTGGATCCTAAGATCAAGTTTCCGCTCGTGAAGATCGCGGGTTTTCTGGCCAAGAAGAAGCTTGGGATGCGTGGGCTCATGGATGTGATTCCCTTGGATGCAAATTTGGTAAAAGGCTCGCATGGACGAGACACCGTCTCAGAAAACGAGCAACCCATCGCGATTGGCGAGGGGGCTGGACGAGTGACTTCGCCTGAAGTGGTCTTCCGGTGGATCAGGGATTCACTGGCGAATCCGCTTTAGGAGGGAGTAAATAGGGGCGTTGAAGTGATGCGAAGTTATTTGATGGAGCTTGTGGCTGGACAAGTAAGGACTCGAACGCTTTTGTGAGAGAATAATGACTATTGAAGATCCCACTATCGTTCTTTCTCTCACTGTTTCCGATGTTGCAGCGGCTCTCGATTTTTATGCTAAGGCTTTTGGTTCTGAGGAGGTGACTCAGATGGCGATGCCGGATGGCACGGTGGTGCATGCGGAGGTGATGATCGGGAATTCTTTGGTTTATGTTTCGGTCGGTTCCGCGGACTGGAAGGCGGCACCGTTAGCGGAAGGGGCGCTGGCTCCCTGTCTCTTTGGGATCAATGTTGAGGATGTTGATGCTGCGTTTGAGAAAGCGATCGCGGCTGGTGGGGTGGAAATCGAAAGCCCACGGGAACAATTTTGGGGGATGCGGACGGCGATTTTTTCAGATGCGTTTGGATATCGCTGGAATCTGCGGAAGATGACGGAGGAGCTTTCGTCTGAGGTGATTATGAAGCGGGCTGCGGAGTTGATGGGCGGCGGCGCGGAGTAGTTCCTTTTTTTAGTTTACGCTTCGTTTTGGGTGATTGGAATTTGAGGAGTTTCTCGAAGGAGATGATGTGGTCGAGGTAAGGGCGGTTCTTCATACAATGTGAGTAAAATAGTTGATGTTTAATTTGAAATCCTGTCTCAATCCCAGACGTGGTCTTCGTCGAAAGTGAGATTGTTTTTGGTGAGGAAGTCGCGGAATTCTTCTTTGAAGGATTTGCTGCGGTGGTGTTCGCGTTGGTTCTGGATGTAGGCGGTGACGGAGTCGAGTTGGGATTCGCTGAGGGAGAAGGCGCCGTAGCCGGCTTGCCATGAAAATTTGGCGAGGTCGGGGGATTGAGGTTTGAGCCACTTGGAGGTCGATTTTTTGAATTCTTCGACGGCCTTGGCGATGGTGGTGGTTCGGGAGAGGCGGTGGAGAATGTGGACGTGGTCCTCGACGGAATTTACGAGAATGATGGGCCAGTCGATTGTTTTGCCGACGGTGGCGAGGTAGGCGTGGAGATTCGGGCGGATGGAATCGGTGAGGAAGGGATGCCGGGATTTGGTCGAGAAGATCAGGTGGATGTAGATGTTCGCGAGGGATTGAGGCATGGGGCAACGATACCAATTGTATGCAGGCATCGCCAAGTGTGAATCGGCGGCGCGAGTTCAAAGGTTCCCGCGTCCCAAAGGGGCAATCCAACGTAGTCCCTGCGTCCCAACGGGGCAATCTAATGTAGCCCCGGGCATCGCCCGGGGTTCCAGGACGCGAAGAATGGGGAGCCCTGTAGGGGCTGTCTAATGGTGGGGTGACCTCGGGGTGATAGAATTCACGGGAGGTTAGATCGCCCCTACAGGGCTCATGTCATCTGCGGGCGGGGAACCCAGGGCGGCGCTTCGCTCTGCCGCTGGGCTACGTTGGTTTGCCCCGGTGGGGCGGGGGAAGGAATGGTGAATTTGGAATGGTGACTGGTGAATTCATTGGTTGGGCGACGGAGGGCATTTTTGAATGATCACGGAAATGTTCACATCAGTTTCGGAAAATGCCAGGGCCCAACGGAGAAAATTAACGTAGGTTCACATGCCCCAAGGGGGCAATCTAACGTAGCCTCGGGCATCGCCCGGGGTTCCAGGACGCGAAGAATGGGGAGCCCTGTAGGGGCTGTCTAATGGTGGGGTGACCTCGGGGTGATAGAATTCACGGGAGGTTAGATCGCCCCTACAGGGCTCATGTCATCTGCGGACGGGGAACCCAGGGCGGCGCTTCGCTCTGCCGCTGGGTTACGTTGGTTTGCCCCTTTGGGGCGGGAGATTGATTAATCGTCTTCCCAAAGAAGCTCATCTTTGGGGTTTTTAGAAAAATACAGTTGGATGAGCTTTATGGCGGCGTCATCTTGCCAGATGTTAACTGAAACTTCTTTTCTACTTTTTAACGCTTTAGATGTCGCTAGTTCAAAAATGGTTTTGTTTTGAATTTTCATGGTGAATCCCGCCATTGGAGAGAAATTTGCAGTTTTTTTAGCGAGAGCTACTTGGAGGTTTCCATCTAGATGCCATCGAATTTTTGCTCCCTTGATTGATAGAAATGAAAATAAGTGTATTTCTCTACGATTCTCAAAATTGGAATCAATGTAGCCCTTTGTGATTTGTTCGACTCCAAGTTGGAAAGTTAAATCGAGGCTGCCATTTTTCTTTCTGGTGATACGGACTTCTTGGCCGCTCCATTTTTTGGGGAGAATACGCCGAGACGAGAATACAGAAATACCCTTGAGCTCAGGATTAGGATCGAATTGCTTTAAAATTTCCGCAGCTTTTTCCCCGACTTCTGAAGCCTTAAATCTACCATGCTCACGGTAGCTCCCTTCCGAAATCAACAGTTGGAAAAAGTAGAGAAATAGGGCTAATAACTTCATGTTGTTTGGTGGCTATTTTAGCGTAGCTAGCAGATCACCGGTATCCGCGGACTTGCCTTTCGCGAGGGGGATTTCTCCGACGGTTCCGTCGGCGGGGGCGCTTACTGTGGTGAGCATTTTCATGGCTTCGATGACGACGAGTTTGTCGCCTTCTTTAACTTCGTCGCCGGGTTTTACGGCGACTTCGCTGATCATGCCGGGGAGGGGGGCGCTGATGTGATTTGGATTGCTCGGATCGCCTTTTTGGTTGGCGACGGCTTCTTTTCCTAGAGCGCGATCGACGACGACGGTTTCACGGGGCATGCCGTTGAGTTCGAAAAACAAAGTACGGCGTCCTTCGGAGTCGGCTTCGCCGATGGAGATGAGCTTGATGAAGAGGGTTTTGCCGGGGGCGATTTCGACGTTGATTTCCTCTGCTCCGCTGAGGCCGTAGAAGTAGGCGGGGGTGGGGAGGACGGTGAGGCGGTCGTAGTCTTTGAGGCTTTGCTGGAACTCGGCGAAGACTTGGGGATACATGAGGTGACTGTAGAGGTCATCGTCGGTGGCTTCACGCCCGAGCTCTTTGCTGAGTTCGGCTTTGGTTTCGTCGAGGTCGCAGGGGGCGGCGAGTTCGCCGGGGCGGACGGTGACGGGGACTTTGTCTCCGAGGACGACTTTTTGGATTTCCTTGGGCCATCCGCCATCGGGTTGGCCGAGGCCTCCGGAGAGCATGTCGATGACAGATTCTGGGAAGTCGAGGGCGGGGGCGTTTCCGTTGAGGAGGTCGTCTGCTTTCAGGTTTTGGGTGACGAGAAGCATGGTGAGGTCGCCGACCACTTTGCTGGACGGGGTGACTTTGACGATGTCGCCGAAGAGCTGGTTGACGTCGGCGTAGGTGTGGGCGATTTCCTGCCAACGATGGCCGAGGCCCATGCCGTTGGCTTGTTCCTTGAGGTTGGTGTATTGGCCGCCGGGCATTTCGTGGAGGTAGACCTCGGCGGTGCCGCTGCGGGGAGCGGAGTAGAAGGGCTCGTAGTGGGTGAGGATTTCTTCCCAGTAGTCGGAGAGCTCGTTGAGAGCTTGAATGTCGAGGCCTGGGTCGCGGGAGGGGAGCGCGGGCGTCTCGCCCGTTTGGCTTTGCTGGGGTTGTGAAACGGGCGGGACGGTCTGGTCTCCTGGGGTTGACGGGCTTGGTTGTGAAACGGGCGGGACGCCCGCGCTCCCCATGGCTGCGCAGATCGAGTTGAGGTTGGGCTGACTGGTGGACCCGGACATGGAGGCGAGGGCCATGTCGGCGATGTCTACTCCGGCATCGGACGCGGCCATGATGGAGGCGGCGTTGAGACCTGAGGTGTCGTGGGTGTGGAAGTGGATGGGAATGCCGATCTCTTGCTTGAGAGTGGAGACGAGCTTGGAAATGGCGGCGGGGTGAGCGAGGCCGGCCATGTCTTTGATGCAAAGGATGTGGGCACCCATTTTCTCAAGTTCCTTGGCCTTATCGACGTAATATTGGAGGGAATATTTCGCGCGGTTGGGGTCGGTGATGTCGCCGGTGTAGCAGACGGCAGCTTCACAGACGGCCTTGCCGTGTTCGCGGGCGGCTTCCATGGCGACCTTCATGTTGGGAAGGTAGTTGAGGGAGTCGAAGATGCGGAAGATGTCCATACCGGAGTCGGCGGCGTGCTTGACGAAGCCTGCGACGACGTTATCCGGGTAGTTCGAGTAGCCGACGGCATTGGAGCCACGGAAGAGCATCTGGAAGCAGATGTTCGGGATGCGCTCGCGGAGTTCACGGAGGCGTTCCCAAGGGTCTTCTTTAAGGAAGCGCATCGCGGTGTCGAAGGTGGCGCCGCCCCACATTTCCATGGAGAAGAGATTCGGGGTGCGGTTGGCGTAGGTCTCGGCGATGGCAAGCATGTCGTAGGTGCGCATGCGGGTAGCGATGAGGGACTGGTGCGCGTCGCGCATGGTGGTGTCGGTGACGAGGAGGCGCTTTTCGTTTTTGATCCAGTCGGCGAAGCCTTCGGGGCCTTTTTCGAGGAGGATTTCGCGCGAGCCTTGGGTTGAGGATACGGGCGGGACGCCCGCGCTCCTTGAAGAGGGGATGCGGGGAGTTTCGAAAGGCTTGGGCGGGGTCCAGTTTTTGGCTCCGGGGTTTCCGTTTACGGTGATGTCGGAGAGGTAGTTGAGGAGCTTGGTGGCACGGTCGCGCTTGGCGGTGAACTCGAAGAGGCTGGGCTGGGAGTCGATGAGTTTGGTGTGTGCGTTGCCGGAGCGGAAGGTCTCGTCTGCGATGACGTTTTCGAGGAAGGGGATGTTGGTTTTGACGCCACGGATGCGGAATTCGCGGAGGGCGCGGTCGGTGCGCTGGCAGGCGGTCTCGAAGTCACGGCCCATGGCGGTGAGTTTGACGAGCATGGAGTCGTAGTAGGGGGTGATGACGGCTCCGGCGTCGCCATTTCCGGAATCAAGTCGGATACCGTAACCGGCGGCGGAACGGTAGTTCGTGATGCGGCCGTAGTCGGGCATGAAGCCTTTTTCGGGGTCTTCGGTGGTGATGCGGCACTGGATGGCGTAGCCATTGCAGGGGATGTCGTCTTGAGCGGGAATGCCGATCTCAGGCTCGTGAAGTTTGTGTCCTTGGGAGACGAGGATTTGTGAGCGGACGAGGTCGATGCCGGTGACGCACTCGGTGACGGTGTGCTCGACCTGGATGCGGGGGTTCATTTCGATGAAGAACCATTCCTTGGAGTCCATGTCGTAGAGGAACTCGACGGTGCCGGCATTGTCGTAGCCGATGGACTTGGCGAGGTTGGCGGCGGAGAGGCAGAGTTCGTTGCGGAGGTCGCCTTCGAGATCGATGGAGGGGGCGATTTCGACGACTTTCTGGTAGCGACGTTGGACGGAGCAATCGCGCTCGTGCAGGTGGACGACGTTTCCGTGTTGGTCGCCGAGGATTTGCACTTCGATGTGCTTGGCGCGCTTGATGTAGCGCTCGAGGAAGACGGCGTCATTTCCGAAAGCATTGAGGGCTTCTTCCTGGGCTTCTTTAAGGCGGGCCTGGAGTTCGGAAGGTTTTTCTACGATGCGCATGCCGCGACCGCCACCACCGAAGGCGGCCTTGATGATGAGGGGGAAGCCGACTTCTTGAGATGCGGTGATGGCTTGGTCGGGATCGGTGATGGCGTCATCGGTGCCGGGGAGGACGGGGACGTTGGCCGCGATGGCTTGAGCGCGCGCGGCGGTCTTGTCGCCCATGGAGCCGAGGAGATCGGAGGATGGTCCGATGAAGGTGATGCCTTCGCGAGCGCAGGCGCGGGCGAAGTCGGCATTTTCCGAGAGGAATCCGTAGCCGGGGTGGATGAGAGTGACGCCTTTGGCTTTGGCGAGGGCGACGATGCCTTCGTAGTCGAGGTAAGCGCCGACGGGGCCTTTTGATTTGTCGAGCTGGTAGGCTTCATCGGCCTTGAAACGGTGGCGGGAGAAGCGGTCTTCTTCGGCGTAAATGGCGACGGTGCGGAGGCCGAGTTCGGTTGCGGCACGGAAGACACGGATGGCGATTTCGCCACGGTTAGCTACGAGGAGTTTGTGTTGGGTGGGCATTTGGGAAAGATTGTGTTGGGGAGGGTAGGATTATGGATGGGGAGGGGCCAATCATGAAAATGAACAAATGAACGAAACTTAGGTTGAGGGTGACTCGGACTAAAGTCCAAGCTCCGTAAGTCCAGCTAGGTTGGGGGAAGTCTCACGCAGAGCAGCGGAGCAGCAGAGGGACTGGGGGGGAGCTTGGGTTGTGTTTTTTTTGAACCGCTAAGACGCTAAGTTTTAAGACTTGCTTGAGTAGGGGGAGTGCTGAGGGGGGTGGGCAGTCTGGAGACAGCCCCTCCGTGGGAGATTGGGGGCTTGGAAGGCTTGCTTGCGGGGGGGGAGTCGGGTAGGAGGTGGGCTTATGTCTGAGTTGCCGAAAGGTTATGAGCCCGCTGATGTTGAGAAGTCTTGGTATCAGGCTTGGTTGGATGGGAAGTGTTTTGAAGCGGATCCGAATTCGGAGAAGCCGCCTTATTCGATTGTCATTCCTCCTCCGAATGTGACGGGGATTTTGCACTTAGGGCACGTTTTGAATAATACGATTCAGGATATTTTGGCGCGTCGGGCACGGCAGAAGGGTTGTGAGGTTCTTTGGTTGCCGGGGACGGATCATGCGGGGATTGCGACGCAGACGAAGGTCGAGCGTCAGTTACGGGATGAGGAGGGGAAGACGCGACGCGATATTGGGCGAGAGGCGTTTTTGGAGAAGGTTTGGGAGTGGAAGGAAAAGCATGGGGGGATCATTATTAAGCAGCTGAAGCGGCTGGGGTGTTCTTGTGATTGGGATCGTGAGCGCTTTACGATGGATGCGGACTATTCGAAGTGGGTTTCGAAGGTTTTTGCGGATCTTTTTAATGACGGGCTGGTTTATCGCGGGAAGAGGATGGTGAATTGGTGTCCGGTGTCGCTGACTGCGCTTTCGGATGAAGAGGTGATTCCTAAGAAGCAGAACTCGAAGCTCTTCTATATGAAGTATGAGTTGGTGGAGGAGCCTGGGAAGTTTTTGGAGGTTGCGACGACTCGTCCGGAGACCTTGATGGGTGACGTGGCGGTGGCGGTGAATCCGAAGGATGAACGCTATGGGAAGTATGTTGGGCAAATGGTGAAACGACCCTTCCCACATGCGGAGATTCCGGTGGTTGCGGACGATCATGTCGATCCGGAATTTGGAACGGGGGCTTTGAAAATTACGCCTGCTCATGACAAAGCGGACTTTGAGATCGGGATGCGGAATGACTTGGAAATCATCGATGTTTTCCATGCCGATGCGACGGTGAATTGTCCGGAGGTGCCTGAGCTGGATGGTCTGGATCGCTTTGTGGCTCGTAAGAAGGCGACGGAGATGCTCGATGAGATGGGGCTGCTGATTAAGGTGGAAGAGCACGAGAACAACGTGGGTTTTTCAGAGCGCGCGGATGTGCCGATCGAGCCGCGGATTTCGATGCAGTGGTTCTTGAAGTATCCTGCGACCGAAGAGACTGCGAAAGCGGTTGGTGAAGGAGAGATTTCTTATCGTCCGGCGCGCTGGGCGAAGACGCATGGGAGCTGGATGGATGGGATTCAGGATTGGTGTGTTTCGAGACAGCTGTGGTGGGGACATCGGATTCCGGTTTGGTATCGCAAAGAAAAAGTGGAGGCCCTGCAGGAAGCGGAGTCGCTGACGCTGGATGATTTGTCGGCAGGTGATTTGCATGTCAGTGCGGAGCCACCAGCGGACCCTGAGAACTGGGTGCAGGACAACGATGTTTTGGACACTTGGTTTAGTTCTTGGTTGTGGCCCTTTGCGACGATGCAGAATGTTGATGAAGAGTCTGACTTGGTGAAGAAATTTTACCCAACGACAGACTTGGTGACGGGGCCGGATATCATCTTCTTCTGGGTCGCTCGCATGATCATGGCGGGGTATCGATTTAAGGGAGAACTGCCCTTTAAGAACGTCTTCTTCACTTCGATCATTCGCGACATTCAGGGGCGGAAGATGAGTAAGTCCTTGGGCAATTCGCCTGATCCGATCGATCTCATGGATAAGTATGGCGCGGATGGCTTGCGCTTTGGCTTGATGCGGACGGCGCCGATTGGGGCGGACTTGCGCTTTGATGAGGCGCAGGTTGAGGAAGGTCGAAATTTTGCCAATAAGATCTATAATGCTTGTCGATTCCGACGCATGGCTGGGAGTGATCCTAAGGTGGACTTTGTGCCTGCGGAGTGTGAAACGTTGAGGCCCTACCACCTCGATATTTTAGCGAAATGTGACCAACTGGCGGTGACGCAGGAGGCGGCTTATGGCGAGTATCGTTTCAATGAAGTGGGGCAGCAGCTCTACGATTTCCTTTGGGGTGAGTTCTGCGACAAGTTCCTAGAGGCGGTGAAAGGAGATTTGCGGGAAGAAGCGAGCGAAGCCCAGCGGGATACAACTTTGGGCGTCTTTGATGTGGTGATGGCTCGATACTTGCAGTTTTTGCATCCCTACATGCCTCATATGACCGAGGAACTGAGTTCTCGGATGGGTTACATTGCCGAGGGGGAGTTTGTCATGGAGAAGGAATTGCCTAAGACGGCGCTTCTTGAGGGCGTCGATGCTGGAGTCGTGACCGCTGGTTGCGAAGAAGCATCGGCTGTTTACGAGACCGCAGCCAAGTTGAGGAACTTGAAGGCGGAGTATCGTTTGGCAGCGAGAAAAGACGTGCGCTTTGTCGCGAAGAGTGGGCCATCGTGGTTAGAACAAGAAGCGGATATTTTGGCGCTATTAGCTGGTGCTGAGGAAGTTACGCGAGATGAGGCCTATGCTCCGGAGCAAGGGACTCCGGGAGCGGTGACTCCTGCTGGGGAACTATTCATGCCTCTTGATGGCTTGATTGATGTCGAGGCTGAGAAAGCCCGCCTTGATAAGGAAATAGAAAAAATTCAGAAAGAGGTTGGAAAATCAAAGGGTAAGTTAGGTAACGAAAAGTTTGTTGCGAACGCGAAAGCGGAGGTTGTAGCTGCTGAACGAGAGCGTCTTGCAGAGTGGGAAGGGAAACTTTCTCAATTGCAAGAGATGCGCGGAAGTTTGAGTTAGTTGAATCTTTGATTGGAGGCCTCGTGGAAATGATGTTCAATTTAAAACGAGAATGGCGGCAGGTAATTTAAATCAGGTCAAAGGACTCACCGACGATGCAATTGAGTTGCTCAGCGCGGTTGGGGTCGAGGGCCTTAGCTCTTTGGCCCAAAGCGAAGCATTTGCTCTGCAAGAAGAGATATTTAATGCAAATAAGCATCTTGGATTGGGAAAGAAGGTGCCCGTTGAGGATGATGTGATTGCTTGGATTAAGGAGGCGCGAGGGATCGTCGGAGAAGAGACGATCATTGTCCCCGAGCCGACTCGTGAACCTTCTCTTAAAGTCACGCCACTTCCGATTGCGATAGCGGTTAAAAAGGAGCAAATCGTTGGCAATAAAATTGCGGTCAGTGATGTGCCCGTGATGGAGGAATTTGTCGAGGTGAGCGCAAAGGAGGTGGAAGTGAAACAGGAAGCTAATTTTGCGAGCAAGGTGCATTCGCCTGTTGATCACAAGGGAGAAGTGAAACGGAAAAAAAAGTCTGTTCAGAAGAAGAGGCGCTCGACCCGGAAAAGAACAGAAGTTCCGGTCGAAGAAAGTAAAACGATTCGTGAAAGCGCCCTGGGTGGAATTCCTCCGCAGAAATCGGATCCCTTGGCTTTGAGTTCGAGCAGCAAAAAATTGGAAGATCGCCCTGTGGTCGAGCCTTTAAAACGGAATGCGGGCTTTGACATTCGGAAGACGGCAAGTCCTGAGTTAAATGAAGGAAGGAAGCTTCATTCTCGAAGGTATGTCCGTGGCGTTTTACACCCACAGCCGAGGCGGGTGAAATTAGCCGCCTTGGTGTCGTTCATTTCTTTTCTGCTCTTTCCTGCGAGTATTGTGGCAGCAGTCATGGTGATTGCTAGGGATTCACTCCCCATTGAAGAACCGCTCTGGCTCTTGATGGTGCCGGTCGCATTTTTGTTCTTTGGGTTTCTCTATCTCACGATTGCGAAGCCTCTGAAGTGTCGGATTTGTGGTCAGCCTCTCCTGAGTCGAAAGGCCTGTTTCAAGCATGTGAAAGCCCACCGGATGCCCTTGTTAGGTTACATTTTCCCAACAAGCATGCACATGCTCCTCTTTCATTGGTTCCGGTGTATCTACTGTGGAACTTCGGTTCGGCTTAAGGAATGATTTCATTCGCGATTTCTTGAATCGATGGAGATGGTCACTGGGCCATCGTTGACTAAGGCGACCTCCATCGTCGCTCCAAATGATCCTTGTTTCGCGGGCTTGGAAAGCTGAGTGGAAAGAGCTTCGCAGAATTGTTGATAGAGAGGTTCGGCATGTTCTGGGCGGGCTGCTTTAATGAAGCTGGGCCGATTCCCCTTTTTGGTGGATGCGTGAAGGGTAAATTGACTCACAACAAGGGCCTCGCCGTCTCGATCTTGGACGGAGAGATTCATTTTGCCATCGGAGTCATCGAAAACGCGCATTTTGGTGATTTTAGCGACGAGCCAGTCGATGTCTTCGGGGCCATCCGCTTCCTCGATGCCTAGGAGAATTAGAAAGCCGTGAGCAATTTGAGAGATGACTTTGTCCTCAACGCTTACGGAGGCCTGACTGACTCTTTGGAGGATGACGCGCATGCGGGAGAGTCGCTATTAGATGATTTCTTTCAAGTGCTCTTGGCAAGCGTTTGAAATAATCGTTGGGTTTCTTTCTGAAGTTATGCGAGCTCATGTTCGACTGAGGAAAGGCGCTGCAAGAGATGATTCATGCAAGCAAGGTGGGGGAAAGGGGGATCTTTGCCGCAGTGATAGGATTACTAGAAACATTGATTGAAACGATGAATTGAGTCTGTATCATAGAGGTTGATGAACATTCACCATCTCGAGCTTTTCTACTTTGTCGCCAAATTTGAGGGGATCACCGCTGCGGTTCGTAAGATGCCCTATGGGATTCAGCAACCGGCGGTGAGTGGGCAAATTTTGCAGCTAGAGGAGAAGTTGGGCGTGAAGCTTTTTAATCGGAGGCCCTTTGCGCTGACTCCGGCGGGTGAAGAGCTTTATGATTATATTTACCCCTTCTTTTCTAGGTTAGGAGATTTGGAAGAAAAGTTGCGGGGTGAAGAAGGTCGGCATTTGCGATTGGCGGCGACGGGATCGGCCTTACGAAATCACCTTCCCGATGTCTTGGAGCGGCTGAAGAAGGAAGAGCCTCATCTTAAGCTTTCGCTTCGAGAGGTTGCTCCGTCAGACGTTCACGGACTGGTGACCTCTCAGCAAGTCGATGTGGCGATCGGAGTTTTGGGAGGAAAGATGTCGGAGGGACTGAAGAGTGAGCCGCTTTTAGAGATTCCGAGTGTTTTGTGGGTTCCGGCCCGTTCGAAGGCAAAGTCATGGAAGGACTATCTTGAAAAAGATCCTTATTCAAAAAAAGGGATGATTGGGAAAGAGCCTCTCATTGGCCTGCCTCCGAACGAAGTCCTGCAGCAACTTTTCCAACGTGAATTTGATCGAATGGAAGTGAATTGGCCAGTTTCGGTGGAGGTGAATTCGACAGATGTGGTGCGTGATTTTGTGGGACGTGGTTTTGGAGTGGGAATCGGGATTTTCATCCCCGGGCTACAGCCGCCAAAGGGAGTGAAGGCGCTTCCGATGCAGAGCTTTCCGCCCTTGGTGATTGGGGCGATGTATCAAGGGAGGCCGAAGGGCGTGGTGACGGACTTCCTGCGAATCGCTCAGGAGCATAGCAAGGGTCTTGCTTGAACTTTTTGAAGGACTAGGGCAAGGAGGAGACCATGCACGAGGGGCTTATTCTTAAAATCACCTGTCCGGATAAATCAGGATTGGTCGCAAAGATTGCAAACCATGCTTCAAAGTATCAGGCGAACTTGGTTGAGCTGACTCAGTTCATCGACCGTGATCGGGAGACTTTCTATGCGAGATTAGAGATCGATACCGGGAGTTTGGAAATTTCGGTAGACGATTTCATCGCGAGCTTTGAGGAATTGGGCCGTGAGATTGAAGCTGATTGGCATTTCCGGAGGCTTCCTTACCGAATGAAGACTGCGGTTCTTGTGACGAAAACGGATCATTGTCTTAACGAAATTTTGTGGCGCACGGGCTTGGGCGAGATGCCGATTGAGATTACTTCGATCATTGGGAATCGCGACGACTGTCGGGAGATTGCCGAGAATGCCAAGATTCCCTTCCATCATATTGAAATGAAGAAGGACAAGGAAGCTGGCTTCCGCAAGATCGAGGCCTTACTCGAAGAACAGGAGGTGCAGCTCGTGGTGCTCGCCCGATTCATGCAAATCATGCCTGAGTGGATGTGCGAGAAATACTCAGGGAAGATGATTAACATTCATCATAGTTTCCTGCCGGCTTTCATCGGGGCAAATCCTTATCGTCAAGCTTACGAGCGAGGAGTGAAGTTGATTGGGGCGACTTGTCACTATGTGACGGGAGAACTAGATGCAGGGCCAATTATTGAACAAGAAGTTAAGCGGGTTCAGCATCATCACAATGTGCAGGATCTCGTTCGCCTGGGAAGAGATTGCGAACGTTCGGCCTTGGCGAAGGGGATTCGATACCACGTGCATGATCGGACAATTGTGGACGGACGGCGCGCGATTGTTTTTCCGGACTAAATTGGATGCTTTACCTACTGAGTCTGCCAGTTAGCGTTAGCTGGAACAGACGATGGCTTTTTCGGTTCAGCGCATAGATACATTACAAACGGTTGAACTGGCCGAGGGCATGGAGATTCATCTTCGGGCTGCGGGTCCATTTCTTCGTTTGATGGCCTATTTGTTAGACCTTTTGGTCGAAGCTGCTGCGATTACTTCTATTGGCTTTCTGATCAACCTCGTCTTCCCGATTTTGGGAGAGAACGTCGGAAACGCGTTCTACCTTCTCTCGATCTTTTTTATCTGGTGGTTTTACCATGTTATTTTCGAGATCAGTCCTTGGGGGGCGACCGTTGGTAAGAGAGCGCTAGGGATGCGGGTGGTGAACGAGGCAGGCGGCGGCGTGACGATGGGGCAGTCGATGATTCGCAATTTTATTCGTGGGGTGGAGTTCATGCTCCCTTTCCTTCCGTTGATGGCTTTTTTCCATCCTCGGTTTCAGCGATTAGGTGATTTGGCAGCGGGGACCTTGGTGGTCTATTCTCGACCACGAATTGACCCGGTGATTGCAGGGCCTCCGCCCTTAGCTGGGATTCCAGTGAATATGACTCTGACGCGTGAAGAAGAGGCTGCGATATTGTCTTTCCGATATCGAAGCGGGGGGTGGTCGGAAGCGAGGCAAATGGAGTTGGCGAATCACTTGAGTAAAATTACGGGAGAAGTCGGACCGAAAGGTGTATCGCGAATTTTGGGAATGGCGCATTGGCTGGAGGAACAACGATGAATCGGCAAGAATTTGAATCGAAGAACCGCGAAGAGTGGAAGGCTTTTGAAGAAGAGCTGGAGGCATCTGAGAAGGGGAAAGAGAGCGCGAGCGATGTCGGGATTCCTTCGAAGTTTCGGAAAATTTGTTATGATCTTTCCTTAGCGCAGTATCGCATGTTTGGTCATCAGATTTGCGATAAATTGAATGGACTTGCGATTCGAGGTTACCGAGCGATTCATCGGAAACGAGGGGCATTCGGCGAAGGAGCAATTCGTTTTGCCTTGGGAACCTTTCCTCAAGCCTTTCGACGGGAATGGAAGCTCTTCCTGGTGGTTTCAATGGTCTTTTGGGGGCCGTTTTTTGCGATGTGGTGGTCGGCTGATCGAGAAATCGAATGGGTGCAGGCGCTTCTCGGAGCTGAGCAAATGGCAAGCATCGATGGGATGTATGGGAAGGATGCCGACACGGTAGAGCATTTGAGACAGGAACATGGATCCAACTTCATGATGTTCGCGTTTTACATTAACAATAATGTCGGGATTGATTTTCGACTTTTCGCGGGGGGGATCTTTTTTGGAATTGGGACTCTCTTTTACCTCGTGATGAATGGGCTCTTTTTTGGAGCAGTTGTGGGGTATGTGGAGTACGCGGGAGAACCAGAATTGCTCTGGCGGTTTGTGGCGGGGCACTCGTCTTTCGAGCTTCTTGGGATGCTGGTGGTGGGAATGGCGGGATTGAAGATGGGTTTTGCCCTGCTCGCGCCGGGGCAGTTGAGCCGAGGAGATGCTCTTTCAAAAGCGGGACGTGAGGGATTGCCGCTTCTCATCGGAGGATCTCTGATGACGGTTTTGGCGGCGGTTGTGGAAGGATTTTGGTCGGCGCAACCGATTGAGGCGAACGTGAAATACACCGTGGGGATTGCTTTTTGGGTTTTGCATCTTTTTTACTTCACCTTTGTGGGAAGGGGGCATCGTGGAGCTTGAGAAAGTGACGGCGGAAATTCGCCCTCGGACTTCTTGGGAGGCCATTGACTTGGGAGTGAGCTTGGTTCGGGCCCATGCGGGTGCTCTTTTAAAAGGGTGGATGGCTTCGGTGTATCCGATCTGTCTTCTGATTTTGGCCCTGAGTTGGAACTCGATTGGCTGGGGTGTTTTTTTGATTTGGTGGCTGAAGCCGGTGTGGGAACGGGTGGCGCTGCATCCCTTGAGTCGCAGCCTGTTTGGCGAACATCCAACGTGGCGAGAGACGATGAAGGTGCTCCCGTCTGAGCTTCTTAAGAGCAAAGGCTTGGTGATCATTGGCCTGTCGCTAGCGCTTTGTGGGGCGTTCATCGGGTCGCTCGAGGATCGTAATGATGTGGCGGGATTGACCGCGCTCTTGTGGCTGAGCATCATCGGGCTGCTCTTTTATCGTTCTGGATTGAGTCGGAGTTTGGTTCTTCCTGTGAGGTATTTGGAAGGGCTGAGCGGAACTCAGGGGAAGGCTCGAATCCAAGTGCTCTCGAGTCGGAGTTCGAGTTCGGCAGTGGGACTGACTTTCATTTGCCTCTTGATGGAGCTTTGTCTTTTTGTGAGCCAGCTTTGGTTCTTCTTTATGATGATGCCCGAAGGAATCGATCTTTGGGGGATGTTCCCTCTTGATGGGTTTTATGGCGATGAATTTGAGATGATTCCGAAATGGATGATCATGATGCTTGCGATCTTCTACCTCAACGCGCTCAGCATTGTCGCCTGGTTTTACACTGGGGGAGGATTCGGACTTTATGTTAACACGCGGACTTGGACTGAGGGATGGGATATTGAATTGAAATTTAAGGGACTGGGGCAGCGGATCGGGATTCTAATTTTGGCATTAGGATTCTTTGGGAGCGCTCCGAAATTGGCGGCAAATCAAGACGCTCAGCAGATTCTAGAAAGAGAGGAGTTTCAGGTTCAGACGAGGGACATTTACCGAGGAAAGAAGAAGGATTCTTCCGATAGCGGATCGAGTTTCTCGGCCGAAGTGGGGACGGGAGCCTTCGGGGCAATTGGGAACCTCCTTTTTTGGATCATTGTCTGCGTTTTGGTGGTCTGGGTTATTTGGGTAATTGTGGCAAATGCGCATCTCTTTAGAAAAGATGGGATCAGTGAACCGGCGGAAGACAAAAAGAAAGTGACGACGGTAGCGGGATTGAATGTGGAGCCAGAGAATTTGCCGTCTAACCTTCTGGAGACAGCTCGGCGACTTTGGGAGGATGGAAAATATCAAGAATCGCTCGGTCTCTTGTATCGAGGGGCAATCTCTTCGCTGGTCAGTGATCGAGTGGTGGAGATCGAGGAAAGTGATACCGAGATGACTTGTTTGCGACGAGTTGATAAAAAGGGGGAGTCGGCGCATGCTTCTTATTTCAAAGTTTTGACGAGAGCATGGATGGGGCAGGCTTACGCAAGGCGTTTGCCTGATGAGGAAACTTTGGCGGTCCTGTGGTCCAAGTGGCCCTTTCGAGAGAGGAGGAAGTTGTGAGGTTCTCCTACGTGATTTTGGCTTTCCTTTTGACTGCTTGCCAGCCTTCAGATCAAAGGGAAAAAATTGGGGAAAAGCCCACCGGCTATGTTGGGGAAGCGAGGTTGAATCCTTACTTAGCTGCGGAGCTTTATTTGAAAGAGAAGGGCTGGTCGGCGAAGAGTTCTCGGACATGGTTGAACTATGACTGGGAGACGAGTGTAATCTTTATGCCTGTTTCGTTTTTGCAGAGCAAAGGAATGGGGATTCGTGCGCTGAGCTGGGTGGACGAAGGTGGGACTCTAATTCTGACTGTTGAAGGCGGAGAGCGTGAGCGGAACGATTTCCGAACATCATCTGCTGGTGCGGGCGTGCCCTTGGAGGGAGAGTTTAGCGGGATGGATTACCTTTTCGAGGAACTTGGTATTGAGTTATGGGACTCGGACTGGAGTGAATTTACAGATGGTGAGGTAGAGGAAGATGGGCATTTGGGGCGTTCGTGGCATTTAACCAAAATTGACGGGCAATTTGGTTTTGGCTCATTTCATCTTGAGCAGGAAGGTGATGTGGGCTTGTCGGTCAAAAATGGTTGGAGTTGGGACTTTGAAGATGAGGGAGCTTCGCGAGTGGTTGGGGCTGGCTATGGCTCGGGGGAGGTGATGGTGATGGCGCATGCGCGGCCGTTGAGGAGTGCTTATTTGGCTCGCGCTGACCACGCGGAATTCCTCGAAATGATTGCTGAGCACTATGGGACGGGGGAGATGGTTTTCCTCTATGGTTCGGGGTCGTCGTTTTTTGGGCTCATTTGGAAAGAGGGATGGATGGTCGTGGTGGCAGGGGGCTTCCTGTTGCTGTTTTGGCTTTGGAAAAGGATTCCGAGATTTGGTCCGATGCTGAATGACTCATTCAAGAAGCCCAAACCCTATGGGGAATCTCTGAAAGCATCGGCGCGATTTCTTTGGCGAAGAGGGCAGATTGAACATTACCTTCGTCCTTTGCGTTCTCGTATTGAGAGAGAGAATGAAGGAGATCCAGAAACTCTTTATGATCGCCTTGCGGAAAGTTCAGATTTATCGCGAGAAGACGTGGCGCAAGCGCTTACGATTCAACCCAACAAAGATCCCGGCCACGTCTTAAAGGTGGTCCAAAAACTTCAATCACTCCTGAAACGATGACAGAAAATGATCCTTATGCCCCGGCTCCCACTGCGGAGACAGATGCCTCGGCTCCCTCGACTGAGCTAGCCAGTGTGACGCGCCTTGCGGAGACCTTACGGGGTGAAATAAAGAAAGTGGTTTATGGGCAGGATGAGACGATTGACCAAGTTTTAGCAGCGTTCTTGGCCGGTGGTCATGTCCTGCTAGAGGGAAAACCTGGGCTGGGAAAAACTCATATGGTCCTAGCGCTCGCGAGCACCTTTGGCGGTGACTTTGGGCGCTTGCAGTTTACTCCGGACATGATGCCTTCCGATATCACGGGCTTCACCCTTTTCGATATGAAGAGTCAGTCCTTTCAGACTCGCCGAGGCCCAGTCTTTACGAACCTTCTCCTCGCTGATGAGATCAATCGCGCCCCAGCCAAGACCCAGGCTGCTTTGTTGGAAGTGATGCAGGAACAGCAGGTGACAATCGATGGTGAGTCTCTTCCGGTGGCACCTCCTTTCATGTGTTTTGCGACCCAAAATCCGATTGAACAAGAGGGGACCTATCCACTCCCGGAGGCCCAACTGGATCGCTTTTTGATGAAGGTCATCATTGACTACCCGACCATGGAGGATGAATTGCAGGTGGTCTCAAATGTGACTGCGGCGGCGGGAGGTCGAGGGCTAGATCCGCGCAAAGTCGAACAAGTGTGTGACTCTGCGGTGATCATCGAAGCCCAGCGCCTCACTGCGACGGTGAGGGTGGTGCCTGAAGTGATCGACTATGCACTTCGTTTGACCCGCCATACCCGGGAGGCGCAGGGAATGAGTTTGGGAGCTGGAACACGGGGAGCGATTAGCTTGGTCCAGGTTGCGAAAGCTTATGCGGTGATTGGGGGGAGGGACTATGTCATTCCGGATGATGTGCAGCAGGCTTCTTTACCGGTCTTCCGTCATCGAGTGCAAATCACGCCCGAGGTTGCGATCAGCGGGCAGAATGTTGATGATCTACTGAAGTCGGCTTTGGAGTCGATAGTTGCTCCGCGAATTTAGAATCTTCATGCCGCTCCGCCCGACACGTGCGCTGCTTGCGCTCTTGATTCTCTGGACCGCTCTTGGTTTGGCTGCCTCCTTGTGGGCGCCTGCTTCGAAGTGGTGGGCATCGTTGGGGGTGCTGATTGCAGTGGTTGCCTTATTTGACGCTCTTGTCGTGTTTCTATTAAAGGCGCCCAAGGTGGAGCGGACTTTGCCGGGGCGAATGGCGGTAGGGATTGAGTCGGAAGTGCGATTGCGGCTCGTCAATGACTCAAGGCGGCATTTGCATTTGTCGGTTTATGATGGCGTTCCGGCGCGGAGTGATTGTGAGATCTTCCCTTGGAAAGGTTGGATCCGTAAGAAGGGCTATTTGGATCTTAACTATCCGATCACGGTTCATGACCGTGGTGAAATCGAATTCGGGGAAACTCATGTGCTCCTGACTTCCTTGCTGGGGCTTTGGTCGCGGAGGCATCTTTTGGGGGAGAATTCAGATGTTAGGGTGTATCCGAATTATCAGCCGGTTTTGAGTTACGCCCTGATGGCGATGGCTCACCGGCAGGAGCACACCGGAATTGTCCGGAAGAATCGGGCCGGGTTGAGTCGAGATTTCCATCAATTGCGGGACTACCAAATGGGGGATTCACTGACTCAGATTGATTGGAAGGCGAGTTCGAAAAGGCAATCGCTCATTAGCCGCGATTTTCAGGAGCAACTCGATCAGTCGGTGATTCTGATGCTGGATTGCGGACGGAGAATGCGGACGCTCGACGGGGAGATTAGTCAATTTGATCACTGTCTTAATTCGATGTTGCTCCTTTCTTACGTGGCTTTGCGCCAAGGAGACCAGGTTGGGGTTTTGAGTTTTGGTGGGACCGAACGCTGGCTGCCACCCGTGAAGGGGGCGAGTGCGATGACGACGGTTTTGAATCATCTTTACGACTACGAGACCTCTCCTTTCCCAAGTGATTTTAGTGAAGCGGCGGAGCGCCTGTTGAAGCACCAGCGGCGGAGGTCGATGGTTGTGTTGATGACGAACCTTCGGGGCGAGGATGCTGAGGAGATTCGGGAACCACTGCGAAAATTGCGAGAAAAGCATGTGGTCGTTCTGGCGAGTTTGAGGGAATCGGGGATTGGGGAGATGTTGGAGAAGGATCTGCACAGCTTTGACGACGCCTTGGGATACCTTGCGGCGGAAGATTACGCAGCGGAGAGGGCGGGGGTCTTGGCTGGCCTACAGGGAGATGGCATCGTGACTCTCGATGAAACAGCCCAGCGATTCCCGGTGGCACTGGCGAATACCTATCTAGATCGCCGTCAGAGCATTTAAGGAGCACAGGCAAAGAGGAGTTGCCTTTTTTGCGTGGGTCACTTATCCAACGGGCGCGATGAAAAAGTTTACGGTTCTTTTGGCAGTGATCGGTCTTGGCTTGTGCTCTTGTGAGCGTCACGAGTGGGAATCTGATCCTCCTAAATCGAGCGATACCAACAACCTTTTTAAGCATGAGGATCATTCCGGTGAAAAGTCGGAGACGCCCGAAGAGGGGCAAGAGGAGGAGAAGTAGAGCCCAAAAAAGGGGGAGGAGTGCTAAAATTTCTCTCGTAGGATAAAGCAGATCATCTGGGACGAGTTGTCCGGTCGATATTTAGGATCCGGTGGCCTATTTTTTGGGGGTGCTCCAGATTATTTAGATCGACTTAACTAGGCGCGATCAAAGGAGGAGAGATTATGAGAAAAAAGCTGTCTAAGACTTTGTGCCCGACTCTATTTTTATTTAAATAAACTCTAAAGCTGAGTGGATCAAATCGCTTTTTTTAAGAAAAATGTAAGGCGTGGTAATCTATTGCAAAGTAATTTTTATTGGATGCTTTGATCAAGTTTTCAGGCACCAGCTTCGCGCAAGGAATTGGCTTTGCAATCGTCTGAGCATTAGCTACCTACAGGCCTTCCCACAGGATGGCAGATTCTAGTAACACAGCTATTTCAAAACGAAATTCGTCAAGAAGTCCTAAGCGGTCAAATCGCCAAAGACGTCGCAGCGCGACCGTGGGCGTTGAAATTGGATATAAGAGTATTTATATCGTTCAGCTGAAATGGTCCCCGGCAGGAGGAGTCGTATTTGAGAAATGTGGGACATTTGAATTCGATCTAAGTCTGGATTTAGAGTCGTCTGAGTTTGCCTCAATCTTGAGGAAGGCACTCAAGCAATTTTCTAGCCCCTCGAAGGAGCTTGTGGTGTGGGCTGCGCCCCAATTAGATCGAGCTCGCCTTCATCATATTAAGGTCCCCAAAGTGGGTCCAGGCCGAATTCTTGGAGCTGTTTATTGGGCGTTGCAACGAGAAGATTCATTCCTTGAGGACGAGACGGTCGTTGATTTTCAGATTGATGAGAGTGACGAGCCCAAGGCTGTTCTCGATGTTACCGGTGCAATCATTGAACGTGGATGTGTTGACAGTGTTAAGAAGGCATTTTCTCAAGCAGGTTATTCTTTGTCAGGGATTGGGCTGCCTCTCCTGGCCTTAAAAAAATTAGTCGAACTCAATAGGGATCAGGATTCTGAAGGCCCCGTATTGATTTGCCAACTTGGACGACTTTCGACCAGCGTGAGTGTACTTCTCGAGGGGCAGCTCGTGTTTACGAGGAATATCCCGTCTGGACTTGAAAGTCTGGCGGATACGCTCGTCAAAGAACTCGACCCAAAGGTGAGTCAAAAGGAAGCTTGCGAAATCATTCTGAATCTCGGTCTTGAGGAAGGTCAGTTCTCGTCCGACGAACGCGAAAATCATAGGAAGGCCTTTGCCTTGCTACAGCCAGTTTTGGATCGCACGGTGCGCCAGATCGAGCGCACGATTGATTACTTTCAGAGTAATTTCGATACAGATCCAATCACGACAATTTTTCTTGGAGGCGAAATTGCCGCGAGGGGTCAGTTGTTAGATTTCTTTGCCAAGCAACTTTCTCCTGAGGTCGTCGCAGTTGATCCGTTTGACCTTCCTGGGCTACAAACAAAGTCTTCTCTTCCGGGCGAAATTGCGGATCGAGTCGTTTATGGCACCGCTTTTGGTTTGGCCCTTGAAGGGAGTCAGGCGGGAATCAATCTAGCCCACACCTACAAAGCACGGCAAAAGGAGGGAAAACAAAATAAGCTAGCGACCGTCGCCTCAATATTGTTGCTTCTTTTGGCCCTAGCCGCCGCGCTGTTTTACAATACTCAACGCTTAAAATTACGGGATTTGGAAGCTGAGAAAGGGGGGCTTGAAGAGGAGTTCAGCAGCTTGGGTCCTCGACTAACTGAATCAATGATCACGAAAACTCGTGAGGAGGTGCGATTAGTTGGGGAGAGGCGGAAGGCTGCGATTAATCGCTATGAGGGGCTGGCTCTATTGTCGGAAATCACAAGGCTGACTCCTGAAAATGTTTCGCTGTTACATGTATCAGCGGCCATGGGAAGTACGATTACTTTCTTGGACCCTGCCGCAGAAAGCGCGAATTTGAAACTAGGGGAAACATCGGCAGACGAGAAGGGGACCCTTCTTCTGAAAGGAGTCGTGACAGGCGAGCGGACCTCGCTGGAGACGTCCCTAACCATTTATATTGCTCGTTTAGATCAGTCTCGTTTATTTGGTGGAATCGAAGTGGATTCGACCGAACTCGTCCAAAGTGAAGGGAAGTTACGTCTAACTTTCACTTTGAACGTTGAGACGATTGCAGAAGTTGAAATCATTAATCTAGAATAAACCAGTGGCAAAAAACGCACGTACATCGGCTGGTTCAAAACTGGCTTTCCCAGCGATTTTGATCATCGCATTGCTCGTAATCCTTTTCTTTGGGGTAATTCCAGTTTCTCGGGGGATTACGAAGACCCGAGCTTCTATTGTAGAGTTACAAGCTGATATTAAGGACCAGAAAGCCTTCATTCCAATTTTCATTCCGATGCAGCGACGTCTTCAAGAGTCATTGCCTGAAGAGATCTCTGTCAATGAGCTTCAGCCGCTCAAGATCGAAGATCTCGCCGAATTACCAGATGTCTTTGAAGCTCTAGCGCGTGAGTCGCAGGTTGAGCTTGTTTCCGTAACCCCACAGGTTCGGTCACTCCAAGGAGGGCGGGAGATGCTCAGGGTGGATACTCGTATGCGTGGTGAGTTTTTGACTTTTAACAAACTTTTAAATGGCCTCAATGAAATGAAATCTGTCGATTCTATTGATTCTTTTTCGATCAAAGTCACCGATTTGGGGCATGAGATGAACCTTTCCGTTTGGCTAGCAATCCAATGATACTTCGAGAAAAAATACTACTTGGTCTGGTGGGTGTTGCCGCAGTGGGTGCGGGGGTAGTCTACGCGCCCGCGTTATTCAATCCATCAGTTGAAGCTTCTACCCGCGCCTCAATTGATTTCCCAACTTTGATTAGTAAGGTGCAGCTAAGTCTGAAAGAGGGAGAATCAACGGATCGCGAAAAGCAAATCTTGGCTGCGGTATCTACGAAATGGCTAAGCAATCCTCTCCGAAGTCGCCCTTTGGTCATCGAGGAGCAGCCTGAGCCAGTCGATGCTCCTCCGGCGGAGTATCTCACACCTCTCCCTGAATATATTGGTTTTCTCAACATCGGTGAGCATGTGATCGCAATCATCAATGGCCAAGATTATCGTCCTGGGGAAACGATCGAAGGCGGGGAATTTCAACTCATGAAAATTCTCCCAGATCATATTAAATTGCTTCGTCGTGGGGCAAGCGATCCGGTCAATGTCCCGCTTGAAAAGCCCTTTGTCACAGGGAAATCCGAGGGCGCTGCAAAATTGCAAGCGAGCGAAGGTGCTTCTGGATCCGGAACAGGAGCTGAACCGGCTGGAGGGCTTGCACCCCCTCCAGTTCAGGGCGCTGAAGTTCCCCCAGCTCCAGCTCTAGTTCCTGGTGTCGAAATTGTCCCTCTTCCAGTTCAAGTAATAGAAGGTGCTCCAAGCACACAAGAAGTCCCAAGCACAAGAGAGCCGCAATGAAAAAAACAATGACCAAAATCTTTAATAAGAAATTCAATCGCTCCATGCCGAATCTGCTTTTCCGTAAGTTTTGCGGTGTCTTTGGGGTGAGTGTCCTCCTAGGAGGCTGCAGCATGCCAATACAAAAAAAGTGGGAATCTGCGAGTGAGAATTCTACTTACAGAGCATGGAAGCATGCTGCCGCAAATTCAGCAATGACGGCTCCGCCGGCTCCGAATTTTTCAGCAATGCGTGATTTTCACGGAGAAGCAGATACGACCCTTAAGGCATCACAGCCGGAGCCTTTGCCTCAGATTCCGATTAAGAATATTGTCTTAAGTCGTGAGATGGATGTGGGTGTTCTGCTCCGCACTCTCGCTGATGCCGCTGATTTAAACGTAATCATTAGCAACAATGTGACTGGCCCAGTTCATGTGAGCTTGAGGCACGAAACTCGCTGGGATCGGCTCTTTTTAGCGATTACCGAAGCTCGGGGAATTCATTATGATCTTAAGGACGATCTTTTGAGTCTCTTTTCAGTTCAGGATATCCAGGGGAAAATCGCGATGGAGCAGGCGTTGCATGATCAAAGCGTAGTGGCTGAGAAAAGAATGCGCTCCGAGCCGATGGCGGTTGAGATGGTGAGAATTCACTATGCCGATATTGATAATCTGGTTGCTTCAGTCAGCGAAACCATGAGGGCCGTTGTCGCGGATGATGAAGCATCAACTGAGACGGCAACCCCAGGGGAAACTGGAGAGCAGGCTGCTCGTTTCACCATCAAGGCTTCCAAAGACACAGGCCAAGTCATCCTCCACGGAATTCCCTCTGATCTTGCCCAAGCTCGTAAGCTTATCGCTGGCTTAGACCAACCTTCGTATCAGATTCTGATCGAAGCGAGTATTGTGCAAGCGAGTAATGAAATGGCTCGCCAACTTGGAGTTCAGTGGGGGGTCTTTGATGCCGCCAACTCGGATGATCTCGCGACAGGTTTCCCGCCATTTACAGATGGTGCTAGCTCCAATTTCCCCGCCGGCTTTGATACAGGCGGGAGTGGACTGCTATACGGCTTGAGTCGTTTGAGAGGAAGTCATCTCCTGCAAGCTCAACTGTCAGCCTTACAGAGGGACGGGCGACTCAATATCGTCTCTAGACCCTCGATCACGACCCTCGATCAGTTGACCGCAATCATCGAAAGTGGTGAAGAAAGACCTTTCTCTTCTTCCGCTGGAAGTGGAGTAGCGGCAGTTTCCCAAGTCGAATTTAAAAAGGCGACATTGCGCCTCGAAGTCACTCCTCACGTCATTGATACAAATTGGGTCAAGCTAGACATCAATACGAGTAAGGATGAATTTGATGACACTCGATCAGTCGTGGTTGATGGAAATGTGCAGACGCCGATCTTAACCCGATCAGCAATTACATCGCTTTATCTAGCGACTGGACAAACAACTGTCATTGGAGGCTTGTCTTCTGAAAGCACAAGCCTTCAAGAGGAGGGAGTTCCGTTTCTTAAGAATATTCCCGGTTTAGGTGCCATGTTCCGGAGTAGTTCAGACAGGGACTCTTTCAGCGACACCCTGATTTTCCTCACTCCTCACATTCTTCCTAGAGGTGATAAGCGAGTGAGGTTCGAGGGGAAGTAAGTGGCCGCTCTACACCATGAATATTAGGCTCGAAAAAATGCTTCTCGAGGAAGGTTTCCTCACTGAGGAGCAGTTCGAAAAGGTGCAAAGCACCTCTAGGCCACCTGGGCTCAAGGTAGAAGAGTTTATCCTGCGCGAAGGGATGGTGGCGGACACGGATATGGTCAGCGTTCTTAGTCGTCGCCTACATATCCCCAAATTTGAACAGGATCTCTATCCTTTATTGCCGGAGCTTACTGAGATTTTACCTGCGTCCATGGCCGGTAAACACCGCATGATTCCGCTGCGGCGAGAAGGAAAATTGCTCCTCGTTGCGATGCCTTATCCCACCGAGGTGCTCGAGATGGATACGGTTCAGCGTCAAATTAAGATGGAGCTAGAGCCGGTCATCTGCACCGAGACCGAGTTTAATGAATTGATGAACGGCCTCTATGGTCTGGCCTCTGGAGTCGGTTCGCAGATGGAGGATGTCGAGGAAGTCGAATACGGTTCGAAGAAGGACGAAGAGGAAGAAGAAGACGAAGAAGGCCAAGCATCACAAGTTGCAGCCTTGAAGGATATGGCTGAAGGCTCAACCGCCGTAAAAACAGTCGATTGGATCATTACACGCGCCGTTCGTGAAGGAGCGAGTGATGTTCACGTCTGCCCAGAGAAGACTCATGTTCAAGTCCGCTTCCGAGTGGATGGTCAGCTCAAAGACCTCCCCTCGATCCCCAAGTCGCTACTGCTTTCAATCGTATCCCGCTTGAAAATCCTTGGACGAATGGATATCTCAGTAACCCGTATCCCTCAGGATGGTCGATTTAGTGCCAGAGTTAGCGGTCGGGAGATCAATGTCCGGGTTTCGGCGATGCCTACGATCCATGGCGAGAATATCGTGATGCGTCTTCTCGACATGAACTCCCTCGTATTCAAGCTCGATCAGCTCGGGATGCGCGAGGCTGATATTACTAAGATTGAAGAGGTCATCCATAAGCCACACGGCATGATCCTCAATACGGGGCCAACAGGAAGCGGAAAGACCACCACGCTTTACTCAGTGCTCGGGATGCTCAATCGCCCGGAGGTGAACATCATTACGGTTGAGGACCCTGTCGAATACCAGATTCCTCGCATCCGCCAAGTCGAGCTCAACATTCAAGCCGGGATGTCATTTGCCAGTAGCCTGAAGGCCATCCTTCGTCAGGATCCCGATATCGCAATGATCGGAGAGATCCGAGATGGCGAAACTGCCCTCATCGGAATTCAGGCGGCGCTGACCGGTCACCTCGTCCTCAGCACCATCCACACGAATACGGCAATTGGCACGGTTGCCCGCCTCGTTGACATGGGCATCGAGCCTTTTCTCATCTCTTCAACCATTGCCTGCGTCATCGGCCAACGCCTGCTGCGTCGGGTCTGCGACGCCTGCGCCGAACCTTGGTCTCCGCCCCCCGAGGTCATGGGCTTCTGGGGCCTGCAAGCCGACCCCGAGTCTAAGTTCCTCAAAGCAAAAGGGTGCTCGCGTTGTCGAAATACCGGTTATAAGGGCCGCGTCGGCGTTTATGAAGTGTTACTGATTGGCGAGAAGCTCCAAGAGCTGATCACCGCAAGTGCCACCGAAGGCGAACTCCTAACAGCCGCTCGGGCGGAAGGGAATTTTACGACGATGCGGGATGACGCCGCTATCAAGGCTCAGATGGGTCTCACGACCCTTGAAGAAGCCGCCGCGAACGTTGCTTTATAAAAATTGATAATTCAGGTAGCCTTTCTTTCTCTTTTAGGTGATTATGCGGCGAAGAAGACTTCTTTACCATGCCTGAATTTAGTTACCAAGCATCCGATACTGCAGGAAAAATCAAGAAAGGCACGCTGACTGCGGAAACTCTTGAAGAGGCGATGGGCAGTCTTGCCGAATCGGATCTCATCCCAATCGATTTAAAGGCGGTCGGAGCTGGCTCGGAGGGGGGCTTCTACACTCGCTATAAGACTAACTACGCCAAGGTTCCTCCTACGGAACTCATCGTCTTCATCAAGCAACTCGTGACGATGATTCGGGTCGGTATTCCAATGACGCAGGCCTTTGGAATTCTAAAAGAGCAGACGGAACAACCCCGCCTTCGAAGACTGGCTGGCATCATCAAAGATGACATTGAAAGCGGGATGAGTCTTTCCGCAGCTTCCTCGAAGCACCAAGAAGTATTCTCGGCCCTCTTTTGTAGCATGGTCGAAGCAGGGGAGACGGCCGGAACTCTTCCAGAGGTTCTCGACCGATTGCTCTACCTCATTGAGCACGAGGCGAAGGTGGAAGGGGAGATTAAGTCAGCCATGCGCTATCCCCAGATCGTCGTCGTAGTTCTCGGAATCGCTTTCCTCGTCATGGTGGGCTTCGTCATTCCTCGATTTGCGGCTTTTTTCGCTGGAGCGGACCTTGAGTTGCCTGCGCCAACTCGACTGTGCATGTGGATGAGCCATATCCTAATGAGTTACGGGATCTTCATCCTTCTCGGCGTCATCCTCAGCGGCTGGCTCTATCATCGCCACTTTAACAAGACTGAACGGGGAATCTTAACTCGTGATCGCTTTCTCCTCAAAGTCCCGCTAATTGGACCCGTCTTGGTCAAGGCGGCGATGTCCCGTTTCGCCAGTATTTTCTCGCTCCTTCAATCGAGCGGCGTCCTCGTTCTTGAATCCCTGAGAATCCTTGAGAAGACAGTCGGCAATGCTGCAATTGCGGCCGAATTTAAAGAAATCACTGAGTTGATGGAAGAAGGCCACGGTATTTCCGGTCCGCTCGGCTCATGCGGATACTTCCCGCCCATGCTCGTCAATATGGTCAGAATCGGTGAGGAATCT
>CALGJQ010000010.1 GCA_937928545.1 uncultured Verrucomicrobiales bacterium | reverse complement strand
GGTTTTAGTATCCACCTCAAGCTGGCCGAGACTGATGCCTTCCTCGCAAGCCCACGCGCTGAGTAGATGCATGTGTTTTGCGTCCGTTGAGGTATCGAAGCTGTGACGGATCGCTTTGCCATCGATCGCGATGAGTTGCTTGGCTAAATCCCCATGCTTGGCTTTGACGAAGTTCATAAAGCAGCGGTTGAATTACTTGGGAGCGATGGCTGAGAACACTCTTCTGAAGGTATCGTTGCTCGGTGTGCCGTTGGGGAGTTTGAGGAACTTTCGGAACCAGTTCTCCTTGAGTTTGGCGAAGCGCGCCATTTCACCGAATCCCTCGCACTGGCAAATGATGGCAGCGAGGGCCATGAATATGATCTCACCAAAATAGTGTCGTTTATGACGTCCCTTACGAGGGTCTGATAGTTCACTAAAGGCTTCAATGCTCTCGGGAAAGCCACCGGAGAACTGCTCTGATCTTGTTGTCTTGGCCTTTCGATCAGCCTAGACCACTACATATAGTGCACAAGCCTAAGCTTTCTAAAACATCACACTCTCCAAAGTGAGTTAGCCCTGAAAATCAAACTCCTAGAGCGTGGGGCTTCGATCTCCAGCGTTATTGTTCTCCTTCGATCATTAGTGCCCCATCAGTAGCAATCCGCCAATTCCTTACTGGCTCAGTAATCCAACTATCTAATTCACCAATCGTAGTAGCTACATTTCTCCCATTATCCGAAAATTTAAGTCCTAGATAGCCTTTCCGCCCTTCTAATTCGTAACTGTATCCTCGAAGATTTTCTTCACTCCATTTGAACGTTTCCACCTCCGTTACCGGTTGGGAATCAGTTTCGACTTCACGGACTGAACAAGAGCTCAAAGTAAGAAATAGGACGAGGGTCAAAAGATTTTTCATTTCCAGAAGAGCAGTGCTTATTCGTAGGACATAGAGATCATTCTCAATATTATGATAGATACGATATCCCTCATTCGATTTTACTCCAAGCACCAATCGGCGAAGGCCAGAAAGCGGAATACTAATCACATCTTATAATCAAAGTTGGGGGGCGTGGCTTTTACCCTTTTCTGTTAGCATTCTCTCATGATTCCGGAAATCAAATTTGGCCATGTTTTCTGGATGCTTGCATTCTTCGGTCTCGAGCGTCCGGATCACTTGGCTTCAAACTGTCGCCCCAGAAGCTTTGAACTGCACTAAGGATTAGGATTCCCATGAAGCCTTTCCCGATTGCGGCGTCCTCAGAACTCGTTAAGGTTTTGGGATGCAGCGCTTTCTTCTCTTCATGGCTCTCGCCCTTCCTTTGGCGGCGGCTCCTTCCTTGACGGTGAATGGGACGGAGGCCAATTACACCACAACGAAGTTCTACCTCGATGAGTTAGCCGGTGAAGTCGGGGCCTTGGCCATCGTGCTAAACCCGGACGAATCCGGCACAATCACCGCAGCAGAGGTTTTTTCCAATCTCAACAACCGAGACCGTGCGAATGATGATGCCGATGGTGATGGCATTCACGATGGTATCGAGCCCCCTTCTGGCGACCTCGTGGTCGCGGGAAATGACATTCACTACTACACCGCGACCCCCATGACGGCGCTGGGCGATGGAACTTTTTCGTCCAATCTCAGCGCTTCAAAAACCGGAGCCTATCGCCTTACTGCTCGTTGGAAGGTTCAGGGCGATCCCGTTTGGCGATACTACAGCAATGCCGCCGAGAATCGTCGCGATCATGCCATCACGGTTTCGCCAAATGACGCGCGTGATCTCCGCGTTTATGAACTCAACACTCTCACCATCGAGGCCAAGGAAAACGCAGGGCAGTTTATTCAACGATCAACCTTTGAAGATCTCCACGATGCTCCGGGCGCTCCTAGAACCGCAGATGGCAAGGGCTTCAATCTCGACTACCTCACCGGACTAGGAGTGAACTGGATCTGGTTCCAACCGATTCACCCCGCCGCAATTGATGGACGTGAAACTGACCCCGCCACCAATCAGCTTTACCAGCCCGGCAGTCCCTATGCGGTGAAGAATTTCTTCGAGATCAATCCGTGGATGTCCGCTTCCTACGATGGCAGCTCGGACATTTCCTCAGCAGCGAACCGCGCGGCCGCCATGATATCCTTCCAGAATTTCACGACCGCAGCGGATGCCGATGGCGTGAGCCTGATGCTGGATGCCCCCTTTAACCACACCGCTTACGATGTCGAATTCGGCGAGGTGGGCGTGGAACTCTTTGAGCGTGATGGCGACCCGCTCAGCCCCACCACCGAGATCCGAAATTACGACGCCCGCTTCTTTTCGCGGGAGAACGATTACTGCCAACGAGCCTTCAATGCCAACTCCATCGCGATCGCGCCAGACCGGGGAGACTTTGGTAAATTCGTCGATACCTTCGATGTCTTTTTCGGCCGCTACGCCTCCCTCGTCTGCACCAATCCGAACGATAACGGGAACGAAACAAACGAAGGCGATTGGTTCGCCTTCGATGACCCCAACTGGACGAGCAACGACATCGTGGTCGATGGCGTTTCTCGCAACGTCACCAAACAAGTCTGGCGCTACTTCGCCGAATACTCCCTATACTGGCTCGAAAAAACTGGCTACCCCGCAGGCACCATCGCAAGCGAAGCGACACGCGGATTAGGGATCGATGGACTCCGCTGCGACTTCGGCCAAGGCCTCCCGCCCCGCGCTTGGGAATACATTTCAAACGTAGCCCGCGAGCGGAAGTGGAACTTTGTCATGATGACCGAGACCCTCGATGGCGGCGCCGTCACCTACCGCAGCAACCGGCACTTCGACATCCTAAATGAGAACATCGTCTTCCCCCTCAAGTCCGCCACCACCGCCAGCGACTACCGCGCGATCTTTGACCAACGGCGCTCGCAATATTCCGGAAGCATGGTCCTCACTAACTCGACCTCACACGATGAAGAGAACTACCTCGACCCCTTCGAAGCCCTCATCCGTTTCTCCGTCACCAACACGGTGCAAGGTGCGCCCATGATTTTCATGGGCCAGGAGCAAGGGGTCTCCCGGCTCTACGGCTTCACCTTTTATGAGACGAACTTTGGAAAAGAGATCGGCCACTTTAAGAAGTTCAACTCCCTTCAGCCGATCTGGGACGATACTAATTTCGCCAACTCTCAGCTCTATCCTGCCTACGCCGCGATGGGACAAGCCCGCGCCAATTCGCCCGCTTTGAGTTCCTCGCGTGAATACTATCTCGACGGCGCGGCCGACATTCACGCCATCGCAAAATACACCAACGAAGGCGCTCCGCCTGCGGCTCAAGATGTTGTTTTGGCCTTCACCAATCTCGATCGAAATTCTTCACCATCCGACACCTATGTCATCCCAAGCGACCTCGCCACTCGCATCGGGCTGAACTCAAGCCGCAGCTACAACGTCAAAAACATCGCAGCCTTCGATCCCGCTGACCGCGACACTTTCCTCTGGCCTAGCTCCGGCTTTAGCGGTTCTCAACTCAGCTCCTCCGGCTTCACCGTCAGCTTAAACGAAGTCCCCACCAGCAACGCCGCTTGGACCACGGCCCCCTTCGAAGCCCAATATCTCAAACTTTACGACGTCACCGCTCCCCCCGCCCCTGACAAGCCAGTCTCACCACTCCCCTACCATATCGGAACGGAGGCTCCCTTCACTTGGACCACTTCCGCCTTCACCGCGGACGATGTCATCGAAGAATTCACCCTCACTGGAAATAGCGGAAACTTCGGCGACAGCGTAAGCGCGACCGTCACGGCCACCTCCGTCGCCGGCATCACCAGTCCTCCCAGCCCCGCCAGTGATCCCGTTCTCCTTCTTGATCCAAATGGAGACTATGACAACGACGGTCAAAGTAACCTCTATGAAGACACCACCGGCACTTCTCCCCTCGATGGCAGTTCTCTCTTCACCACCAGCATGGCTCAAAGCCCAGACGGATCCATCACCCTAAGCTTTCCCGTGGTGGCAAACAGGAGTTACCAATACCAAACCAGTAGCGACCTTCTCTCTTGGTCCTCACCCACTGATGCTCCCGCTTCGGGAATTATTCCCCTCCCCATGGCGAGCAATAAACTCTTCGCCCGCATCATCATCACGAAAGATTAGGTCACCTACTCAAGTATAAGCTACATCATGAAATTACTCAGCATCATCCTCGCCGCCACCGCTTCCCTCTCCTTTGCCGGTGAGTGGATCGAAATGTTCGACGGCAAGACTCTCAAAGGCTGGAAGGTCAATTCTGAGAACCCCGAAACCTTCTCGGTCGAAGACGGAGCAATCAAAGTCGAAGGCCCCCGCACCCACCTCTTTTACGGAGAAGATGGGAATGCCAAGCTCAAGAACTTCGAATTCGAATGCGAAGTGAAGACCGCCAAGAACGCAAACGCAGGCATCTTCATCCACACCAAATTCCAAGACAAAGGCTGGCCCTCACAAGGCTACGAATGCCAAGTCAACGCCACCCACAAGGACTGGCGCAAAACGGGCAGTATCTACAGTATTAAGGACCTCAAAGAACCCGGCCACAAAGACGACGAATGGTTCACCTACAACATCAAGGTCGAAGGCAAAAAGATCACCGTCTCTATCAACGGAAAAGTCGTCAACGAATACACCGAACCAGACGACCACGCGGAAAAAACAAAACGCCTCAGCGAAGGAACGATCGCCCTCCAAGGCCACGATCCCGATAGCTTGATCTACTTCCGTAAGCTCCGCCTTAAGAAGCTAGACTAAGCGTCCATCCGCTTCCACCGCTTCGACTTCATCTCATAGCGCTCCAAGCTCCCCGCCGACACTTCCTCAACGGGGATGCGGAGGCTAAAGACCTCGTGCAAGCGCTTCTGCAATTCCGTAGCGCCTTCCCCCTCCACGCGAATGCGAACTTCTGACATCGCATTCACTTCCAAAATCAGGACTTCATATTCCACGATTCCTTGGACCGAACGCACCACTTCCTCGACCGCACCCGGGTGGAGATTGACCCCTCGCACCACTACCATGTCATCGACTCGTCCGATGATTCCTCCTTTGAGAGCAAAATCCTCGTCTGGCTGTACGAGGTCTCCCGTACGATAACGAAGAAGCGGCGACCCATGCCTCCCTAAAGTGGTCAACACCAGCTCTCCCACCCCTTGCTCGTCTTGATTGATGACCTCGCAATAATACGCCTCATGCCTTACTAAAAGACGACTTGGGTCATCACGATCCGTCACCGTCACAGGACCAATTTCGGTCATGCCGTGATGATCGACCACCTCCGCTCCCCAAGCCTCACTCAAACGAGTTCGCACTTTAGGAAGACTGCCACCAGGTTCCCCCGCCACGATCAATTTTTCTACCCCGAGATCGCAGGCATTTCCCGCAACTTCCGCCAAGCGTAGGCCATAAGTCGGCGTGCAGCACAAAATCTCCGGACGCAGCCTCTCCATCATCTTAATTCGATTCTCACTACTCATCCCTCCCGCGGGAATCGTCCGAATTCCCAACGCATTGGCAGATTCAAAGCCCGCCCAAAAACCCAAAAAAGGACCAAAGGAAAATGGGAAAAAAGCAGCCTGTCCTTTGGTCACCCCCGCCTTCTCCCACACCCAAGCCCAATTTTCGCAAAGCCACTGCCACCCCGCCGGATCATCGAGCCAAGTCATCGGCTGACCACTTGTGCCACTCGTCTGATGAAAGCGAGAATAACTCTCCAAGGGATAAGTCAGATTGCGACCGTAGGGAGGATGAGCCAGTTGATCGGCTGCGAGCTCTGCCTTTGTGGTGAAGGGGACTTTTTCCGAAAACTCTGCAAGAGATGATACCTCAGACCTCCCATCCAACTTAGCCTGATAAAAGGGATTCGTCGCAAGGGCACTGAGAAGTTGGTTGATCTGATCGAGCTGCATTTCAAAAAGAAGGCGACTTGGAGTGTCCGCTTCCCACTCATCCCGTCAAGACGAGAAAACCAAAGCGGGCACTTGAATTACCACGAAATGTCACCGCACCATCACAATGATTTGCATTGCACTTTCGACCTAGCGGCACCATATAAAGGGACCTTTGGAAAAGAGTTTCGGCTCCCTCCACCCTTCATACCACCTGTCTGATGAAAGCCCTCCTCTTTTCAATCACGATCCTCCTCCCGCTCTCCGCCCAGATTCGCATCAACGAATTCATGGCCTCTAACACCCGCTCAGTTCCAGATGTCACCGACTTCGAGGACTACCCCGATTGGATCGAACTTCACAATCCCGGCGCCTCTGCGGTGAGTCTCGATGGCTACTATCTCAGTGACAATCCCGCCTCCCCTTTCAAATGGGCCCTTCCCTCCGGACTCAGCATCGATGCCGGCGGATACCTCATGATCATGGCTGACGGAAACGATGCCGGACCCGGAGAATCCCACCCACGCGGCTACTGGCCCTGGCGAAATTTCACCACCGAAAAACCTCACACCAACTTCTCCCTCTCTTCAGAAGGCGAAGCAGTCGTCCTCACCCAAACCACCGGCCTCACCTCAACCAACCTCATACCAGAAGAAGCCACTTGGAAATACCTCGATGACGGTTCTTCTCAATCCACCCAATGGCGCGCTCGCACCTACAACGATAGCACTTGGGCTTCTGGCCCCGCCCCTCTCGGATATGACAACGCCCCCACAACCGAGATCTCTTACGGAGACGATAGCGGCAGTAAACACATCACCAGCTACTTCCGTCACTCCTTCAATCTTGCCGACCCATCCATCTACACTGGCCTCACTCTCAGGCTGCTCGTCGATGATGGCGCCGCAGTGTATTTGAATGGCGAAGAACTCCTCCGCCAAAATCTCCCCACCGGAACGATCACCTCCGAAACAAGAGCTCTCGACCCGATTTCAGGTTCCGATGAAACCGATTTTGACACTTACAATCTTTCCCCCTCCGCGCTCATCACGGGCGATAATGTCATCGCCGTTGAGGTCCATCAAATCTCCTCCAGCAGTAGTGACCTCGGCTTTGAACTTTCTCTCGATGCCACCTCCTTCACCACCGTCGCAACGCTCGACAGCATCTCCTACGGCACTCAAGTCACTGACATTTCCTACGGTCGTGATCCAGTGAACCCAGCCCTTTGGCAAAACTTCGTCGAACCCACCCCAGGAACTGAAAACACCACCGCCATCGTCACGGACCTTCGGCTGACCAGCCCCGCTGTCGAAATCTCCCCCAGCCCGGGCCTCTACACTGATCCCGAAACCATCACCCTCAGCACCACCGCAGGCGACATTCACTACACTCTCGATGGTAGTAACCCCAGCAGCAACTCCCCCATTTACGACACTCCTATTCCAATTTCATCGACCACCATCGTTCGCGCAAAAGTCTTCGAAGCAGGAAAAGTCCCCGGCCAAATTGCCACCAGCACTTATCTCTACGGCGAGACCTTCAGCGGACTCCCCATCGTCTCCGTCGTCGCTGATCCCGAAACCCTCTTCGGGGATGAAATCGGAATCTACGACAATGATCACGAGCCCGAAAATTCTGGCATGAATGAAGTCTACAAACGCAAGGATGCGCCGGGGCATTTAGAATTCTTCCCGCACGATGGTAGCGAAGGATTCGCCATCAATGGAGGCATCCGCATTGGCGGCGAAAACAACTGGGCGAGCCACGAGCAGAAAGCGCTCAACTTCTCCCTCCGTGGAAAATACGGCGACGACGCCCTCAAGTATGACCTCTTCCCCGGCTCCGGCATCGGAGTTCATACCGCTCTCACTCTCCGCGAAGGCGGAGACGATTGGGATGAGGCAATGCTCCGCGACGGCATGTGGAATTCCATCGCGGGCGATCTCCTCAATGCCGAAACCACCAACTTCCGACCATCCATCGTTTTTCTAAACGGCGAATACTGGGGAGTTTATAACATTCGCTCACGCTGGACCGAGCAGTGGCTTTTTGAAAAATACGGCACCAACGTCGGTGAATATGACCACGTAGGATACGGTCATTTCACCAGCAGCTCCACCACCCTTGGCGCATTTGAAGGAGACACGAACGACTGGGTCGGGCTTCTCAACTTCATCGATAATAATGACATCGATACTCCCGAAGCCTGGGCCTTTGTCGAATCACGAGTCGACCTCGAAAGCTTCATCGACTTCATCGTCAGTGAGTCCTTCGCCAACAACACCAGTTGGAATCATAACCGCGAATTTTGGAAAGCCCACACCCCCCGCAGCAAGTGGCGCTGGTTCCTCCCCGACATGGATCGCACCTTTAAGCTATCAGCGATTAACGCAAATGAGTTCGATAGTATTCTAAGAAACGACGACCTCCTCGATCGCATTAAGAATCAACCTCAATTTCAAGCACAGCTCGCCCAACGCTACGCCGCGCACCTTGCCACCACCTTCTCCCCCACCCGAATTCATGACATTGTCGATTCCCTCGGCGCCCTCACCACTCCTCAACTCGATCGCCACGAAGCCAAATGGCCCAACAGCATCGATTCCGCAGAGCAAGCCCTCGGTCTTCTAGAAATCAAAGACTACACCACCCTCAGGTCAGCAACGGTTCACGATGAAATTTCATCCGAACTCGGAATCGGTAACGCGGTAGATCTCACCCTCGCGATCACCGGCTCCGGAACGGTCCTTCTCGAAGGCATCCCCATCGATGCTGGAACCCTTTCCATCTTCCCTGACCTCGATGCCCATCTTACCGCCGTCCCTGCGCCTGGCTTCCAATTCGATTCTTGGACCGGCCTCTCCGGAGACAGCAATGCTATCCTAAACACACCCGGAAACATCTCCATCACTGCCAACTTCATTCCCGCTTCCGGGAACACCCTCGGTGGCACCCTCAGCGCTGACACCACTCTCACCGCCGCAGGTTCACCCTACACCATCGATAATGATCTCATCGTTCCCGCTGGCGTCACTCTGACTATCGACGCCGGAGTCACCCTCAAGCTCTGCGCCCTAAAAAACATCCGCGTCTTCGGAACTCTCAATCTTCAAGGCAGCGCCGGAAACGAAATCACTCTTGAAGGGTGCAACGGCGATCTTTGGGGCGGTGTCTCATTTGAAGAACCCACCACAACCTCCACCCTCGCTCACCTTATCGTCCGCGACGCCACTCGTGGCCAAGACCCCTCCGTCTATCCCGCCGCCATCGCAGGCCTAAACGCAACCGTTGAGATGGACTTCATCGACATCGCAGAATGCCGCGGCCCCCTCTTCTTCCGAGGCGGCTCCACCTACCTCCGCGATAGCAGCATCCACATCCCCGTCACCGGAGATGGCATCAATATCAAGAAAGGATACGCCGAAACCATCCGCACCATCTTCCTCGGCAACAACGCCCCCGACACCGATGCCATCGACTACGACGGTGTCGTCAACGGACTCATTCAAGATTGTAAAATCTACAACTTCCGTGGCTTCAACAGCGACGGCATCGATACCGGTGAGCAATGCGTCAACGTCCTCATCGAAGGGAACGGCATCTACTTCAACTCAGACAAAGGCATCTCGGTCGGCCAAGGCTCATCGGTGATCCTTCGCAAAAACATCATCGTTGGCTGCCCGCAAGGAGTCGGCGTGAAAGACTTTGGTTCCACCATCTTGGTCGATCAAAACACCTTCGTAGATTGCGAAGAAGGAGTCGCGGTTTTCGAAAAAAACTTTGGCAACGGAGGCGGAAATGCCGACGTCACCAACACCATCTTCTCCGGCTCCACCATCCCCGCTGCCGCAGATTCATTCTCCACCCTCACCGTCAATTACTCCCTCAGCGATAACAGTATTCTCCCCGGCACCGCCAACCTCAATGCCGATCCCTTATTCGTCGATGCCTCCGCGCTCAACTACCAACTCCAAGCCACCTCCCCCGCCATCAACACCGGAGACCCAGCCCATGCGCTTGATCCAGACAGCACTCGAGTTGATATCGGCGCGGCCTACTCCTTCTCCGCCAACGACTATCCCTTCACCCTGGGACAGACCGTTGTCATCAATGAAATCCTCTCCAACTCCGGCACTGCTCCCGACTGGATCGAGCTTCATAACCGTACCGACTTAGACCAAGACATCGGAGGCTGGTTCCTCAGCGATAGCGCCTCCGACCTCGCAAAATACCGTATTCCTGTCGGCACCATCATCCCCGCCGGCGGCTTCATCACCTACTACGAAGACCTCCATTTCGGAGCCTCCAGCACCGACCCAAATCGCATCACCGGTTTCGCGCTCAGCGATGATGGCGAAACCGTCTACCTCAGCTCCGCCGTCGCCGATCAACTCACCGACTACCGCTTCGACGAAGACTTCGGCACCTCCCTCCTCGGCGAAACTCAAGGTTACTATTTCAAGCCCAGCAGCAATAGTTACAACTTCCTTCCCCTCGCTAACCCAACCCCCACCGGAGCCAACGCCGGTCCCCGCATTGGCCCCATCGTAATCTCAGAAATCATGTATAACCCCAGCGGGAATGCAGATGCCGAGTACCTCGAGCTCCTCAACGTCAGCAACCAAGGCATCACCCTCTTCGATGGTGATGCCAACACCGCTTGGCGCTTCACCTCCGGAATCGAATACGAATTCCCCGCCGGCAGCACCATCGCCCTCGCCCCCGGTGAACGTCTCATCCTCACCCAAAACATCCCAGCCTTCCTCTCCGAATTCACCGTCCCCACAGGCACCCAAGTCCTCGAATGGACCACCGGTAAACTCTCCAATAGCGGAGAGGCCATCCAACTTGGTCGCCCCGGCCCCACCGACGCCAGCAACTTCGTCCAATTCGTCCGCGTCGATCGCGTGAACTACCAAGACGCCTCACCTTGGCCCACCGCAGCAGACGGCACCGGCCCCTCCCTTTCCAAAATCTCGGAAACAGAATACGGAAACGACTTCATCAACTGGTCCGCTCTCACCGCCTCGCCAGGCGACCTCTCCCCCGGCGAACGTTTCGACACCTGGGCCTCTAACAATGGAGTCACCGACCCCAATGCTGACCCCGACGGCGACGGCCTAAGTAACCTTCTCGAATACGCCTTCGACACCAATCCCAACTCCGCAAACCACAGCGCTCCCCTTCAAGTCAACCCTAGCGCCGGCAACTACACTCTCTCATACTCTCTCGATCTTCAAAAAACTGACATCGACATCATTCTCCAAGAATCACCCGACCTCGTCGACTGGACCACCCCCATCACGGCATCTTCCACTATCAGCGCTAACAATATTCTCCGAACCCTTAACCGGGAAACGGACGATCCAAAACGCTTTCATCGTATTGGCGTGTTCTTAAAGCCCTAGTCAATTCGGATTGAGCGCCAACGCCTCTGACAAAAAATAACGTGCTTTCCCGACAAGGAGGCTCCAAATTCTTCAAATGATCGTTCGCGTCCTTTTCACCTCGTTTCTTCTCTCACCCCTCCTCTACGGCCTCGTTCCGACTGAGATCTCACTGCAGGATGAAGAGGGCACCCAGACCTTCGTCATCGCATGCGACCAGCTCCAATGCTTACCCGAACACGGAACCTCCCATCTTGTCGCCGGATTAGATTCCACCACTCCTGCCGAGATCGTCACCCTCGCCGTAACCCGTGAACGCTCGTCCAAAAACCGCTTCAATCTCGTCCTCTATCCTCAAGGAAAAACTCAGGCCCCAAAAAACAAAAGAACCCTCAGCCGCCGCATTCATGCCGAGATGACAGGTGAAACAACAGCCGAGCAAATCGCAAAACTCGCTGGTGCCTCCGCCTTCAAAGTCCCCCACTACTCTCCCTCCACCCTCATCCTCACTTTCCCAAATCCAGGTGACTCCCTCGACAAACTCCCCGCTGTCCGGGCCCTCCCCGGAGTCACCTCCGCACGCCCCCTCCTCTCCCGCCTCCGGACCCGCCGCCTCACTCCAAACGATCCCCGCTTCGCCTGGTCCGCCTCCAACACCTCCTACCAATGGCACCTCAAAAACACCGGACAAAATGGCAGCATCACCGACTTGGATGTCAATATTACCAATGTCTGGGACAGCTACCTCGGCACCGGCGTCACCGTCTCCGTCGTCGATGACGGAGTCCAAGTCGCCCACGAAGACCTCGCCGCCAACATCAATTCCGCCATCGATCATGACTGGAATGACAACACCCCAAACGACCCCACTCCCCCTCTCGCCCTGCAATCTGATGGAAGCTACTTCAGCCACGGCACCAGCGTCGCCGGAGTCATCGCTGGCCGCGGAGATAATAACCTCGGCATCACCGGAGCCGCTCCTCGAGCATCCATCGTGGGATTAAAAATCCTCACCGATAGCGTCTCACCAGCCGAGGAAGCAGAAGCCCTCGCATGGCGCACCGACATCATCGACATCAGTAATAACAGCTGGGGGGCGCCGGACGATGGAGTCACTCTCTTCACCGCAGACCCCCTCGTCATTTCCGCTTTCCAAAACAGCGTCGCCACCGGCCGCGGAGGAAAAGGCACCATCTACGTTTGGAGTGCTGGTAATGGCCGGGCTCAAAACGACTACGCCAACTACGATGGCTTCGTCAACCAGCCTGAGACAATCGGCGTAGGCTCCATCAACTTCCAAGGAACCCAATCCTACTACTCCGAATCGGGAGCAAACGTCCTCATCTCCGCCCCCTCCGATAACAACAACGGCGACCCCGGAATCACCACCACCACCATTACCACCGAGGGAACTTATACCGACTCCTTTGGCGGGACCTCCTCCGCAGCACCCCTCGTCTCCGGCGTCATTGCCCTCATCCTAGAAGCGAACCCCAACCTTGGTTGGCGCGATGTCCAAGAAATCCTCATTCGCAGCGCGCGCAAAGTTGACTCCTCCAACTCCGAATGGACCGACAACGGCGCAGGCTTCCATTTCCACCACGGCTACGGCGCCGGCATGATTGATGCCGAGGCCGCCATAGACCTCGCCAAAACGTGGACCAACTTGGGCACCCGCCAGTCCCGTGAAGTAAATGCCCCCTCCATTAACCAAGCCATTCCCGATGGCTCCCCCACCGGAATCACCCACACCTTTTCCGTCACCGGAGATCAACTGCGTGTCGAACATGTCACCCTAACCATCGACATCGACCACCCCTATCGCGGAGACATCATCATGACACTCACCTCGCCAGATGGCACCATCAGTGAATTGTTAAAAGAGCACGACGACGGCAACCAAGACTACGAAAACTACCCCCTCCTCTCAGTCCGCCACTGGGGAGAATCTGCGATTGGCACCTGGACTCTCAAGGTCATCGACAACATCAGCCAAGACTCCGGAACCCTCAACAGCGCCTCCCTCCAAATCCATGGAGCCGAACCAGTTCTCGGCTACTCCGATTGGGTCACCACCTCTTTCCCTACTGCAGACCAAAGCAATCCCGTCATTATCGGCGAACTCGCAGATCCAGATAACGATGGCCGCTCGAATCTCCTCGAATACGCCTTCGGAGGTGACCCCACCTCGCCAGAAGCTCCGCTCCCTCACGAGCCCGCGATCATCGAAACCGCCAATGGAAAATCCTTCCGCTTCACCTCCGACACCGCAAAGTCGGACATCACTTACCTCCTAGAAACCTCCACGACCCTCACCGGTAGCTGGCAAACAGTCCCGACAAACCTAGTCTCAAGTACAGGAACCCTTGAAGTCCGCGAACGACTCATCAACACCTCTGCCACCAAACGTTTCTACCGCCTCGAAATCTCCAAATAGGAAAATGCGCCGGAATAGAAAAACAGAATCGCCACAAACATAGCCATGACTAGAATTTCCCCCCATGGGAAATCTCCTCCTCTTTCTAAGCTGTTTATCTTTCCTCCTACCCTCGGCTTGTCCCGCCGCTGACAAAAAAAACATCCTCCTCATCTGCGTCGATGACCTCCGCCCCGAGCTCAAATGCTTCGGAGTCGACTACATCCACTCCCCCCACATCGACGCCCTCGCCGCCCGCGGCCGCGCCTTCACCCGCCACTACGTTCAGGCCCCCACCTGCGGAGCCTCACGCTACGCCCTCCTCACCGGCACCTACGGACCCAGCGGAAACGGAGCCCTCTTCGCCCGCTCAAAGGACATCAAACACCCTTCCCTCCCCGCCTACTTTCGCCAAAATGGATACACCACCGTTTCCGTCGGAAAAGTCAGCCACCACCCCGGCGGACGCGGGGGCAAAGACTGGGACGACGATACCCAACTCGAGATGCCAAACTCCTGGGACCGCCACCTCCTCCCCTCCGACAAATGGCAACACCCCCGCGGCTGGATGCACGGCAACGCCAACGGCGAAATCCGCAAAGACGCCACCAAAATGGACCTCTTCCAAGCCTTCGATGGTGACGACAACTCCTACCCCGATGGCCCCTCCGTCGATGAAACCCTCAAACAACTCACCCTCCTCGCCGAATCCAAAAAACCCTTCTTCCTAGCCACCGGCATCCTCCGCCCTCACCTCCCCTTCGGCGCTCCCGCTAAATACCTCGCCCCCTACAAAGACGCCAAACTCCCTCCCATCCCTCATCCTGAAAAACCCCAAGGTAAAACCACCTGGCACGGCTCCGGTGAATTCATGAAATACCATCGCTGGGGCAAAAACCCCAACGATGACCCCGCCTTCGCCCTCGAAGTCCGCCGCCACTACGCCGCCTGCGTCACCTACGCCGACGCCCAAGTCGGCCGCATCATCACCCAACTCAACGAACTCGGCCTCACCGAAAACACCCTCATCGTCCTCTGGGGCGACCACGGCTGGCACCTAGGAGAACACGCCATCTGGGGAAAGCACTCCCTCTTCGAAGAATCCCTCCGCTCCCCCCTCATCATCATCTCTCCTCAAATCAAAAACCCCGGAAACAGTACGAACGCCATCGTACAATCCATCGACCTCTTCCCAACCCTCTGCGACCTCACCGGATTAGAAAAGCCAACCTTCCTCGACGGCACCACTCTCCTCCCCCAACTCAAAAACCCAAAAACTCCCACCACAACCCCCGCCATCTCCTACCACAAAAATGCCCGCACCCTTCGCACCGAAACCCACCGCCTCATCAAGCACAGCAACGGCCACCTAGAACTCTACGACCACACCACCACAGAAGGAGAAACCAAAAACCTCGCCCAAGAAAACCCCGAACTAACAGCCCGCCTAGCTACGGAGCTTGGACTTTAGTCCGAGTACCCCCTCAACCAAGACTCTCTCAACCAAGCCCCCCCCAACTTAAGTAAAGCCAGCCCCACTCACTTCCCATCTTTCATATTCTTTGCGAAGAACTCATTCCATTCCTTAATCGTTTCGTAATAAGGAACGTCCTTTTTACGAATCAATTTTTCTAATCCCTTTAAGTCCCAGAATTCCGACAGTCCATTTTTAGGATTCGACTCGTAGTTACCGCATAAAAAACAGATCTCCAAATGCCCTACGATCTTGTTTTCTTTATCATAAAAAAGAAATCCATTATGCGGTTCGTAGCAAAAAGCGGAACCTTTATCTTTATGCTTCCCTGTTACTAGGCCTTTTAGCCTTTTCACTTCTTCAGGCGTCAACGCCTTTGTTAGCTTAGGAAGTAACCCAGCGTGAACTTTTTCGTTTTTCACCAACTCCTGCCTACGCTCAGCATTGGGATTATAAACAACCATATCAACCCGATGAAAATCCTTCACCCACTTTGTAAAATCATTCGAAATCACCCCTTGCGGTATCCATCCCTCCGCCTCTCCAACTTTGTCAATCTCCACCGTCTTGCACTCGTCACCTATTGCCAAAGAAACGAAATGCCCGACAAGAATAGAAATTTTCAGAAGATTCATAAACCAAATTATTACAAAACAATACACGCCTTGTCGATTAACCAAGCACCCGAAATCTCTCTGCGCCTTTGCGTCTCTGCGTGAGCCAACCCCTCAACCAAGCTCCCCAAAGCTCAACCCAAACTCCCCCAAAACCCCCATCACAACCCCCGCCGTCTCCTACCACAAAAATGACCGCACCCTCCGCACCGACACCCATCGCCTCATCAAACACAAAAACGGCGACCTAGAACTCTACGACCACACCACCACAGAAGGAGAAACCAAAAACCTCGCAACCGAGGATACAGACCTCGCCACCAAGCTCGCCGAAAAGCTCTAGACCCCAAAAAACGAAAAAGGGCTTCTAGCGACCTTTTTTCTCTTCCAACCAAGCCTTCTCTTTAAAGAAAGTTCTCCATTCTTTATGATCCTCAAAAGCCGGAAGACCTTTCTTCTCCACCAACTTTTTAAGCCCCTTCAAATCCCAATGGTTAGAAAGACCCTTCGGCGGGTTTAACCTATAATTCTTGCACATCAGACAGAATTCAAGGTATCCCAAAACCTTCTTCTCTTTGTTGTAGAAAATAAAACCATGATGAGGTTCGTAACAGCGGGCTCTATCCACCGGCTTGTGCTTCCCGGTTACCAAACCCCTTAATTCAAGAACCTCATCCTGATTCAAAGTTTGAGTGAAATGGGCAATAATCCCTTCGTGAAATTTTCCTGACTTTACCAATGGACTGCTTCCGTTCTCCAGTTCCGGATTAAAAAGCACCACCTCAACATGGTCGAACTCCTTAAGCCATCCGTCCATATTATCCACGACTACACCCTGCGGAATCACGACTCCAGCCTCCTCAGCAGTAGCATTACCTACCAACAGTGAAAAATGAGTCATCGTCGCAACAAGGACGCCAAAGATTCCAGAAATTTTATCCAGTCGTTTAGCCATTAAGGCCAAGCTTCTACAAAATATCCCCAGAAACAGCCAACGTTTTCTTCGAGCAGCACCCCTCAACCAAGCCCAATCGTCCATTCTGCATTCGTTCATTCGTTCATTTTCAAAGCTCCCCAAAGCTCAACCCAAACTTCCCCAAAAACTTCCGCACCCGGTCCGAGTCATTCGGATTCGCCTTCTTCTTCCGCGACTCCGCAAACAACTTCCGCCCCGCCTCACTCAACGACTTCGACTCGCGGCAAACTTTCACCACATGCGCCAGTTGCACCCTATCAAACGAATCAATCTCCCCCTCTACCAAATCCCCCAGCCCATCATCATCCCCGCCTCTTTCCCAAGACCGCGTCAACCTCCCCATCTCCTTCTCAACCTGCTCCGCCCGAATCCTCCCCTGCGGTGCCAGCGTCCCCATCCGCACCATCGCCGCATTCAGATCGCGAAAATTTCCCCGCCACTCCGTCCCCGCATCCTCTGCGAACTTCAAAAACCTCTCACGCGCCTCCTTATTAAAGGTCACCGCATTCCCCTCACGCTCCGCAAATTTTTCCAACTCATAATCCAAGTTCGGTGCAATATCCTCCCGCCGATCCTTCAAGCCCGGTAGCTCAAAAGTCCACGTATTGATCCGCGCAAACAAATCCTCCCGAAACTCATCCCCCATTCGTAAATCCCGATTCGTCCCCGCGATCAACTGGAACTGACTCTTCACCGGCACATCACTCCCCACCGGCATAAACGTCCCTTCCTCCAGCGCCCGCAGCAACATCGCCTGCTCATCCATCCCCAACTCCCCAATCTCATCCAAAAACAAAATCCCCTTATGCGCCTGTCGCAAAACACCTGGCCGATCACTCGCCGCCCCCGTAAAGGCCCCCTTCTTATGCCCGAACAAAGTGCTCATCGCGGTATCTCCTCTTAACGTCGCACAGTTAATCTCGACAAACTCCCCCTCCATCGAAGTACGAGACTCCCTCAACTCATAAACCCGCCGCGCTAACTGCGACTTCCCCGCCCCCGTCGGCCCCGTCAATAAAACCGGCGCAGTCGACCTCAAAGCCACCACCTCCAACTCCTCGATCAGCTGATTGAAGGCCACATTCTTCGTCGCAATCCCCGACCGCAAGAAATCCCGCGCCTCTACCTGCTCCTTCGCGAAGCGAGTCGCAAGTCTATCGTACTTCGACAAATCCAGATCGATCACCTCCACCTCGCCCGACCCCGGATACTTCTGTGCCACCCGCCCTCTCGGCGGCCCCGTCTGTACCAACTTCCCCGGCAAAAACCGCGCCTCCACCATCAGGAAGAGACAAATCTGCGCCACGTGCGTCCCCGTCGTCATGTGCGCGTAGTAATTCTCTTTCTCAGGCTCGAACGGATAGTCCCGACACAAATCCGCCAGCAGCTCATACATCTCCTGAAAGTCCCATGGATCGCGAATCTTCACCACCCGCTCCACCACCTCCGTCTCCGGCGAAACCTGCCGCACATCACCCACCACCCGCTCCACCAAGGTCGCGAAATTCTCCTGATAAATCAACTCCATCCGATCCACCAAAAACTCCTCCTGCTGACACAACGAAACCGTCGGCCGCCACTTCTCCCACCGCCGCTCATCAAAGCCACGATCCAAATTCGTGCCAAGGAAACTAAAGACGACGTTCTTTTTCTGATTCATTTGAATAAATTACGATATTTCTAAATCGTAATTTAGATTCCCAGCTCTGGCGAGAGCAAACCAAATAGCCCATTTTTCGTTATACCTAAAATGATTAAGAAGATTTTCAACCACCTTGGCACATCCTCTGCAAATATGATCCACAACAACAGACCGTAGCCGAATGCAGGAGCTTCCGACTACCATCAAAAAAACCAACCACCTAAAACCATGGCTAACAAAACTCTCTTCTCCTCCTTCCGCGGAACGAACGTTCCCAAGGCAAACACCGTGAACAACGCCGGTGGTTTGGCTTACGCCTTCTCTCCTGAAGCTGCCCTCGCCCAATACAGCGTGACCGGTTGCATGAACGGAACCTTCTACACCTCGGCCGAAAACCAACTTGAGACTCTTCTCAAGCTCAGCGCCAAGGTCGATGACCGCTTCCTCGCCCAGACCGCTGTTTACTGCCGCGAAAAGGGCTTCATGAAAGACGTCCCCGCCTTCCTCTGCGCTGTCCTCGCCAACCGCGACGTCGAGCTCCTGTCCGAGATCTTCCCCCGCGTCATCGACAACGGCAAGATGCTCCGAAACTTCGTCCAGATCATGCGCTCCGGCGTCACTGGTCGTAAGTCCCTCGGCTCCGCTCCCAAGCGGCTCGTTCGTCAGTGGCTCGACCGCGCAAACGATGGTCAACTCGTCTCTGCCTCAGTAGGTCAGTCGCCTTCGCTCGCCGACATTGTCAAAATGGTTCACCCCAAGCCTGACACTGCCGAGCGCGAAGCCTTCTACGCCTGGTTGCTTGGTAAGCCTTACGATCTCGAAAAACTCCCTGCCCTCGTCCGCGAGTATGAAGCTTGGAAAATCACCAAAATTGGCCCCGTGCCTCAGGTGCCTTTCCAAATGCTCACCGCTCTCGACCTTGGACAAAAGGAATGGACCGAAATCGCTCGGAATGCCCCTTGGCAAATGACCCGTATGAATCTCAACACCTTTGCCCGCCACGGCGTGTTCAAGGAGAAGGGACTCGATGAAGTCATCGCCAAGCGTCTCACCAACCCGGCTCCTATCAAGCGCTCACGAGTGTTTCCCTACCAGCTTCTCGCCGCGTATCTCAATGCCGGTGCCGACGTCCCCAAGCGGGTGACCAACGCCCTGCAGGTTGCGCTCGAGATCGCCACGGAAAACATTCCCAAAGTGCCTGGTCGTGTCGTGATCTGCCCAGACGTTTCCGGTTCCATGCATCAAGCAGTGACTGGTAATCGTCCGGGAGCTACCAGCAAAGTTCGTTGTCTCGATGTCGCCGCCCTCATCGCCGCCGCCATCCTGAGAAAGAACCCCGAAGCAACCGTCCTGCCTTTCATGAACGATGTCGTCAAAGTGAACCTCAACCCACACGACTCCATCATGACGAACGCGCAGAAACTCGCCAGCCTCCCCGCTGGTGGAACCAACTGCAGCGCTCCTCTCGCCTGGTTAAATAAACATCGTCGCAAGGCCGACTTCATCTTCTTTGTCTCCGACAACGAATCATGGATCGACTCACCCAACTACGGTTGGTGCGGCGGCGGAAAAACCCAGACCATGAAAGAGTGGCAACAGATCAAGCAACGTTCTCCCAAAGCAAAAATGGCCTGCCTGGACATCCAGCCCAACGGCTCGTCCCAAGCCATCGAAAACGAAGACATCATGAACATCGGAGGCTTCTCCGACCAAGTGTTCGAGATCGTCTCCCGCTTCGCCAAAGGTGAACTTAGCAACGAACACTTCGTCGGTGAGATCAAAAAGATCGAGCTCCGCACTCCATCCAAATCCCTAACCGCATAACTAGAAACCGGGGGCAGCAATCCGGCTGCCCCCACCCCAACTTTCAAAAACAGCAGGCGAATGCCGATCAGGATTACATTGGTAAAAAATCAGGTTCGAACCCTGACCCAGATCGTAAGATCCGGAGATATCCGATCACCCCTCGTCGCCTCACCCATCTTCCTAAATCTTGGCGAATGCCCCGATGATTACATCTGTCCCTGGTTCAAGTCCGGGCTTCGCGCCTCACCGCGCGTTGTAGCTCAGCGGTAGAGCAATCTCTGTCATCGCATCCCTTGTCGCCAACTTCACTCAACCTAATAAATCATTCGGCGAATGCCGGAAAGACTACATGACACGCCAAAGGTCGCAGGTTCAAATCCCGCCTCTTCCCTGTAAAAAGGGCAGAGTGGAGCAGCTAGGTAGCTCGTTGGCCCCAATGTCTTTCCACCACTTGTCGCCGTCCTATTCAAAAACCAAAACCTTTTAAAAGTGGCGAATGCCGCCTGGAACTACATTTACGATATGCGAGGTCGTCGGTTCGAATCCGACCCGGGCAACCATTTACGGCCCGGTAGCTCAGTTTGGTAGAGCACGAAACGTTTCAGCATCCCTTGTCGCCACTTTTAAATCTCAAACCAAGCTCACCCTCCAACCCTCTTTCTTTCCCCGATTCACAAACTTCCGATCAAACGTTTTCACCTCCAATCCTTCCGCACAAGCATGATGAAGCGCATCCGCAAAATCAAAGCCCCTCTCGTAAGCCTCTATCACACTCAAAAGCAACCTCTTTCTCACGACCTGCACATTCCGCAACCCGATCAAAACTCGAAGGGCCCTTCCCACCTCCTCAGGGGACATCTCATAAGAATATCGTAACACCCATTCCAGTTCAAGAATCACCGACTCAAGCAACAGAACACGTGAAGAATTCAACAGCTTCTTTGCCCTTCCTAATTGCACTGGGTCATCTGCCACAATTACGCGAACGAGCACATTCGTATCTAGAACTATTTCCCCCATGTCTCCCGAAACATTTTTGCAACTCCTTCATTCATTTCCTCAATTGTCTTCGGCGGTCCATCGTATTTCAAAATCCCGACCAAGTCCTCCACTTCATAAATTTTCTCCTCCTCCAAAGAATCCAAATCCACTTCATCAGCGAGTGTTTTCAAAATCTCCGCCTGCAAACTCCGCGCATTCTTCTTCGCCCGCCTTTTGTAAAGCGCGTGTAAATCCTCCGGAATATTCTTCAAAGTAATCGAAGCCATACCTCACTATCGCAACCAAAACGGTTGCGTCAAATCAAAATCTCTTTTCCAAACTTTCCCATGAACTCAAAAATCCACATCACCGGCCCATCCACCGCCTTCATCCCTGCCCACGATTCCAAGGGCAAGCCCATCACCGTGATCGGAAATGACGCGATCCGCGAAACCTTCTGCGATACCACCATCAAGCAGATCCAAAACTGCAAAGCCTCCCCCGGCGTCACCGAGGTTGTCCTCAATCCCGATGCTCACCTCGGCTACGGTGCACCGATCGGTTGCGTGATGGCCTCGCCTTCTCACATCTACCCCGGCCCGGTTGGAGTCGATATCAAGTGCTCCATGTCTCTCCTCCAACTCGACATTGACGACGACGAAATCGCCGACAAGCGCATCCGCCGTGAGCTCATCAAAGCGATCTGCGACCGCACCCCGACCGGAGCCGGACGCGGAGCCCGCTCCGTGAAGCATGGTCGTGAAATCGATGCCGAACTCGGTAAAATGGCCGTCACTCAAGGCGTATCAAAAGAAGTCTGCGAAGCCCTCGGTATCCCCACTCACTGGGCAGATCGTTGCGAGGACTCCGCGCACTTTGCGCACGATGGAACCGTCTCCTCTCTCGAAGAGCGTCTCGCAAAGATGCTCCGCGAGGGCTACCACGACCGTTTCCTCGGCAAGGCTCAACAACTCGGCTCCTACGGTGGCGGAAACCATTTCGGTGAAGCCGAAAAGGTCTCCATCAAAAAGGCTCCAGAAGCCCAACGTGCAGCCGAAGCCTTCGGCCTCAAGAACAACAAGATCGCCTTCCTCTCCCACTGTGGATCGCGCGGCCTTGGCAATGACCTGGCGCAACGTCAGTTCAAAGCTCTCGAAGCCCACTTCGAAAAGTGGAACATTCCCTACCCAGCCGGTGACAAAAAACTCGTCTACGCGCCCCTCGGAACTCCCGAAGGAAACGCTTACCTCGACGACATGGCCCTCGGCGCAAACTTCGCGACCGTGAACCATCTCCTCATCAACCAACTCGTCCTCGAGGCCTTCCAAGAAGTCCTTCCCGGATGCAAAGGTGAGTTTGTCTACTTCATCAGCCACAACATCGCCCGTCAGGAAATCGTCAACGAGATCCCACAATGGGTCCACCGAAAGGGAGCCACTCGCGCCTTCCCCGCCGGTCACCACGCGCTCAAGGAAACTCCGTTCTACAAAACCGGACATCCCATCCTTTTACCTGGAAACCCACGTGATGGTTCGGTTGTCATGGCCGCCCTCCCAGGTGCCGAGAAATCCTGCTACTCCGTCAACCACGGAGCTGGCCGTATCCTCGGACGAAAGGCCGCGGCACGTTCCTTGGATCAAAGCGCCATCGATCAGGAATTCGATCAAAACGACATCCTCTTCAACGGCCGAAAGTATCCCATCGACGAAGCCCCCGACGCCTACAAAGACTTCGAGCAAGTCCTCGCCAGCGTCGAAGAAGCCCAACTCGCTCACCAAGTCGCCCACCTCGCGGCAAGGTTCGTGATCAAGGATTCCTCGGCTCCGGATGACTAACTAAAAATCACCGTAGCCGAAAGATGAAGCTTTCGGCTACGGTTTTGGTGTCCAAGGAAGGACACTTTGGAAAGTGTCCTCCCCGCCCTCTTCCCTCCGATCAACTAAGACCCCAGATACTCAACAGAGGCTAAAAGCCTCTACTACGCTCTCAAACCACAGCTACAGGCCGAGACGCCCGTGCTCCATATTATGCTCCTCTCCATCACCAATACTGGCCCTGACGCTAGTGAACTCGGCTACCTTCTCCACAAGAACCCCGCGAATGTGAATACCACTCCGCTAGCGTTCGGAGAGGCCAGCGTTTTCTACCCAGACACCCCGGAGAACGAGTGCACCGCCGTCCTCCTCATCGAGGTCGATCCCATCGCGCTAGTCCGTTCCAAAGGAGCTCGCCAAGCTGGCTGGGCTCTCGGCCAATACGTCAACGACCGCCCCTTTGTCGCATCCTCTTTCCTCTCCACCGCGATCTCCCGCGTCTATGGCACCGCCCTCAATGGCACTTGCCAGAAGCGCCCTGAACTCGTCGACAAAGAACTCGATCTTACCACCCGCATCCCAGCCCTCCCGGCACCCGGCGGCCAACAACAACTCGAACGCATCTTCGCCCCACTGGGCTATGACATCGCCTGCCAATCCGCCGAGCTCGATCCCAATTTCCCCGACTGGGGCGAGAGCCCATACCGCGATGTCACTCTCCGCAGAAAAACGACTCTCCAATCTCTCCTCCAACACCTCTTCGTCCTCATCCCCATTCTGGATCGCCAGAAGCACTACTGGGTCGGCGACGAGGAGATCGAAAAGCTCCTCGCAAAAGGAAAAGACTGGCTCCAGGACCACCCAGAGCGCGACTGGATCGTAACCCGATATCTCAAGTTCCAACGCGGCCTCACCCGCGAGGCCCTCGCCCGACTTGCCCCGGAGTCCGAAATCGAAGAAGAAGAAACTACCGAGCCTACAGGCGAAAAGAAGATCTCTCTCCACTCCATCCGTCTCGACCGCGTCACCGAGCTTGTCAAATCTCTCACCCCCGCCTCCGTCCTCGACCTCGGTTGCGGCGAGGGCAAGCTGCTCTACCGCCTCCTCAAAAAGACCTCCATCCCGCAGATCACCGGAATGGATGTCGATTCACGCTCGCTCGAAATCGCGCAAGAACGCCTCATCACCCGCCCACGCGGAAAGTACGACAAACGCCTTACCTTAATCCAAGGCTCCCTCATCTACCGCGACATCCGTCTCAGCGGACACAATGTCGCCACTCTCGTCGAAGTCATCGAACACCTCGACTCACCCCGCCTCGACGCACTCTCGCGCGTCGTCTTCGAATGCGCCCGCCCCCAACACATCATCATCACCACTCCCAATATCGAACACAACATCCTCTTCGACGGCATGAAGCCTGGCCAACTCCGGCACCGCGACCACCGCTTCGAGTGGACCCGCGCCGAGTTTCAGGAATGGTCCCACAAAGTCGCCGAAACTCACGGCTACCAAGTCACCTTCGAGCCCCTCGGCGAAGAAGATCCTACCCACGGCGCACCCAGCCAACTCGCACACTTTTCTCGATGAAACTCCACTTTCCAGAACTCTCCCTCATCCTTCTCATCGGACCCTCTGGCTCAGGAAAATCTTCCTTCGCCAAGAAGCACTTCCTTCCGACCGAAGTCATCTCCTCGGATGTCTGTCGTGGTCTCGTCTCCGACGATGAAAACAACCAACTCGTCTCCGGCGAAGCCTTCGCCCTGCTCGAATACCTTATCTCGACCCGTCTCAAGCTCGGCCGCCTCACCGTGGTCGATGCAACCAATGTCGACCCCGCCTTCCGAAAGCAACTCATCACGATCGCCCGCCAGCACCACTGCCTGCCCGCCGCCATCGTCTTCAAAACTCCAGCTGGTATCTGCCACAGCCACAATGCCCAGCGCCCCGACCGCGACTTCGGCCCCCACGTCGTCCGACGCCAAATCTCCATCATGCGCCGTGGCCTCAAAGGACTAAAACGCGAAGGCTTCCGTAAAATTCACACTCTCAATTCCGTCGACGAAATCGACGCCATCGAAGGAATCACCCGTGATCCGCTCTGGAACAATAAGCAAGAAATCGAAGGTCCTCTCGACATCATCGGCGATGTCCACGGTTGTTACGATGAACTCGTGACTTTACTCTCCAAACTCGACTACCAAATCGAAGGAAACATCGCCCGCCATTCCGAGCGAACCCTCGTCTTCGTCGGCGACCTCATCGACCGAGGCCCCGATTCGCCAAAGGTCCTTCGCCTCGTCATGGAATCCGTCACAGCAGGCACCGCCTACTGCGTCCCTGGCAACCACGACGCCAAACTCCTCCGCCACCTCAACGGGAAGAAAGTCACCCTGGCCCACGGTCTCGATCTCACTGTCGATCAGTTGGAAAAGGATCCCATTGATCAACGCGATCTCTGCGACTTCCTCCACAGTCTTGTTTCCCATCTCGTTTTCGACGGTGGCCGCCTCGTCGTGGCCCACGCCGGAATCAAAGAAGAAATGATCGGCCGCGGCTCCGGTGCGATTCGCGAAATGTGTCTCTATGGCGACACCACCGGCGAGAAAGACGAATACGGATTCCCCGTCCGTCTCGATTGGTCGGCCGACTACCGTGGCAGCGCTCTCGTAGTCTACGGTCACACTCCCGTCGGCGTTCCCCGCTGGCTTAACCGCACCGTCAACATCGACACCGGTTGCGTCTTCGGAGGCGAACTCAGCGCACTCCGCTATCCGGAAAACGAAACCGTTTCCACCCCAGCTCTCCAAACCTACGCCGAATCGCCCAAGCCCTTCAAAGTCGATCCAAACGGACTCTCCCCTCAACAGCACCTCGACACTCTCCTCGATCTCGATGACGTCATCGGGCGCAAAATCGTCGACACTCGCTACCTCCACAACCTCAGCATTCGAGAAGAAAACGCCAGCGCCGCACTCGAGGTCATGAGCCGCTTCGCCATCGACCCTCGCTGGCTCATCTACCTTCCTCCCACCATGTCTCCCTGCGCCACCAGCAGGAAAGAAGACTGGCTGGAGCGCCCCGAAGAAGCCTTCGCCTACTTTGCAAGCGAAGGCCAATCCAACGTCATTTGCGAAGAGAAGCACATGGGCTCCCGTGCCAATATCGTGATCGTTAAAGATCAGGAAACCGCCCGCACCCGCTTCGGCATCAACGACGGAACCCTCGGCGCAATCTACTCCCGAACCGGACGCGCCTTCTTCAAAGACCCCAAACTCTGCGAAGCCATCCTCGACCGCCTCCGTAGCGCCCTCGATAAAAACAACTTCTGGGAAGAACAAGAAACCAACTGGGCCTGCCTCGATTGTGAAATCATGCCCTGGTCGGCCAAAGCCCAAGATCTCCTCACCCGCCAATACGCCCCCGTTGGCTCAGCGGGTGAACTGTATACCAATGCCGCCAATGACCTCATCGCAAAGGCCAACCACCCCGATATCGAAGCCCTCTCCGATCGTATCACTTCGCAGCAAAAAAACGTCCAAGACTTCCGCGCCGCATACCGCCCCTACTGCTGGGACACTCCCGGAATCGACGACTACAAGATCGCCCCCTTCCATCTCCTCGCTACCGAAGGGCAAGTCCACACCGACAAGACCCACACCTGGCACATGGACTTCAACTCCCAACTTACGAAAACCGACCCTGCCCTCTTCCAACCAACCCGCTCTAAGCTCGTCGATCTCAATGATCCCGTCTCCACTGGCGACGCCACCCGTTGGTGGGAAGAACTCACCGGAAACGGCGGTGAAGGCATGGTCGTGAAGCCCACGCACTTCCTCGTCAAAGGCGAACGCGCGCCCATCCAACCCGCCGTCAAATGCCGTGGTAAAGAATACCTCCGTATCATCTACGGTCCTGACTACCTCGAAGAACGTCACCTTAAGCAGCTCAAAAATCGCGGACTCAAAAAGAAGCAATCGCTAGCCCTTCGCGAATTTTCACTCGGCCTCGAAGCCCTTCACCGCTTTGTAGAAAGAGCCCCGCTCCGTAAAGTCCACGAATGCGTCTTCTCCGTTCTGGCCCTCGAATCCGAACCCATCGACCCGCGGCTATAGCTGAAAAATCACAAAGCCGCTTCCCGCGCCTCGGCGAACAATCCAAGGCTACCGTGCCTCGTACACCACGATTCAACATGGTCAAAATCCAACCCGTTCTGAACCTTTAAAATCGAAACCACATCTTCAAAATCCTTCGAACGCTTTGCTTTAACAGCCCATCTTAGCTTCTGCACAATGACGTCTTCGGCTCTTGGTAAAAAAGTGGAAACTCCTTCCGCATATTCGCATTTTACTCTGTGAGAAAACCTCTCCTGATCAAACTCATCATCACTCAAGTGAAACAACTCGATCTGGAATGTGCTTCCCTCCACATGAATCAATTCCTTGCGAGTTGCCGTTACCATCTCGAAAAAACTTTGATCCTCCAACTCTAACGAATCAGGAAGATGAACTTGCAAGCGAGCCATCTGCTCGGAACTAATCTGGATCACCAAATCAGCGTCCTTTGTGGAACGAGGAACTCCGTAGACGTTTGATGAATAGGAACCTACCAACATATGCGGAATCTCAAGCTCGCCCAAAACCTTCAACAAACTAAAAACCGCCTCATCTCCGGTCATTTGACTAGGCCAATGCCACCCTCCGCTTCAATTCCTCAAAACATTCTTCCTCATTCCAATCAGGATGCTGCATCCGAATCCCCCGCAGAGTCATCTTACAAGCATCTTCAAATAACTCAGCCCCTGCGCGGATTTTCTCCTGCAAACTCATCCGCCGCGCTTGCTCTACCTTGCGATCATCGCAGGCTTTTGCTTCGGCTTGGATTTGCTCCTTCGTAATCTCCACACCTGCACCTTAGACTTTCAACCTCCATCATTCAACCATGATTCAACTCTCAGGACAAAACGGCGGAGGCCAGATCCTCCGTTCTTCACTCACGCTTTCTATGATCACGGGCCAGCCTTTCCGGCTGACCAAGATCCGTGGTGCCCGCCGCAAACCGGGCCTTGCCCGACAACATCTCACTTGCGTGAAGGCGGCGGCCGCAATCTCAGATGCCGCGGTCGACGGTGCCGAGATGGGATCGACCGAGATCGTCTTCAATCCCGCCAAAGTCACTGGTGGCGACTATCACTTCGCGATTGGCACCGCCGGAAGTACGACTCTTCTCGCACAAACCCTCCTACCCGCACTTTGGCAGGCAGAGAAACCAAGCACTCTCACCCTCGAGGGAGGCACGCACAATCCGATGGCTCCGCCCTTCGACTTCCTGACTCGCGCCTTCTTTCCCGTTCTCAAGAAGATGGGAATTGAGATCGAGACCGATCTCAGCCGCTACGGCTTTGTCCCTGCTGGCGGCGGTAAAGTCATTTACCGTTTCTTGGGCGGTCAAAAGGCAAAGCCCATCGAGCTTCTCGAGCGTGGCGAACTCCTTGAACAACGCATCCACTGCCTCTGTGCGCACATGGAAGGGCCCGTGGCGGGAAAAGAAACCTCTGCACTCCGTGGCGAGCTCGATTGGCCTGAGAATACGGTTTTCATCGACCATACTAAAGAAGCCGATTGCCAAGGCAACACCCTCGCTGCTGAGGTCAACTTTGCAAACATCACCGAGCGGGTGACTTCTTTCGGCGAACGCGGTAAGACCTCGAAACGAGTCGCTCTGGATGTCGCAAAAATGATGAACAACTATCTCAGCAGCGAGGCCGTCGTCGGTCGCAATCTCGCTGACCAACTCCTCCTTCCCATGGCCCTTGCCGGAGAGGGAAAAATGCTTACGTCAGCGCCTTCCAACCACGTGAAGACTAACATCGAGGTGATCGAAAAATTCCTCTCCGTGAAGTTCGAGATCGAAGCCCAACAACGAGGCTGTCATTTCATTTCCGTCGCTTCCTAAAAATCTAAGTAGATCTCAGTCCTGCGATTCGCTCTCCGACCGGTCGGATTGTCTTGTCCGTCGTCAGTCGCATTGGGAAGACGCGGCTTGGTCTCGCCTTCAGCCAAGGTCACAATCTGCTCGGCTGGCACACCTATGCTGAGCAGGTATTTTTCCACTGAACCTGCGCGATTCCCGGAGAGCCTATTATTGTATTCATCCGAGCCCAGAGCATCGGTATGTCCCGAGAGCTTGAGCTTCTTTGTCCGGTCGAGCTTCAGAAGCCCGGCGACGATATTAAGCTGACGCTCTGTCCTCGGAGTGAGTCCGTCTTCATCGAATCCGAAGTAAAGAATCAGAGTCTCTCCACCATCGGGGTTCTTCACGAGAGGAGTGTAATGGATATCTCCACCCGCTACTCGAACCGCATAATCTGCAAGGAGGGAATTCACATTAATCTCACTCACGCGCCAAGGTTGATCTTCCGCTTTCCGCTCAAGGCTCATTCCAAAATTAGCTGCTTTCGCACCACTCTCATCTTGAACATGAGCAACAAAACCAGCGGTTAGGTCCCGATTAAACATCGCCCGAACCGGCTTCTGCGCACGAAGCTTATACTTGGCCTCTTCAAAAATAATGCAAAGTCCTGCGATCTTCGCATCGGATACCTTAGCAGAATCTACGAATGATCTTGCGTCATCAAAATTCTGCTCAAGCACCGCCTGCAGGAAAGCATCGGTAATCCCGAGGGAATCGACAAAGACCGCTCGGCTTGAAGTCTCAGTCTTAGTCTCAGGGCCAACAGGAGGCAGCTTCAATTTTTCAACCGTCCATTTCCCAGTCTCTCCACGGAGAAGATCGAAATAGATCCGCGCTCCCTTTTCTTCCTGATCTGCTTGATCTGCTTGCCCACCAACTTCGGTTTCGAGGTTGAGCGCCCAACGTGTGCGGCGATTCGCCTCCAGCTCTCCGATCTCAACGATGGGATCTTGCTTACTAAGTCGGAAGCCTCCTTTTTCAGAGAGCTCTTGCAATCCTTTGAGCTGACTTTCATCGAGGGTATTTTTCCCGAGCAACATCGTGAGCTGGTCAAAATCCGATTCCTCAAGGGACTGCCCAATTTTTTTGAGCAAAGTCTGTGGATCCAACTCAGCAACTCCCATCCCAGCATTAATCAGCATTTCCTCAGGGCTAGGAGGCCTGATGGTATTCTCAGATTCGGGCATTGGCTCTTCTCCCGGACTCGCATTAAAGGGATCAATCTCAGCAGGCTTCTCACTGGGAACTCCTTTGACCAAGACTTCCTTTTTGGAAGAATGAGAATCATCCACATCAGACCCCTTACCACCTTGGGTGAAGTAGATGACTGCCCCAATCAGGGCCGCAGCAATGAAAGCGAGAATGATGTAGAGACCGAATTTTGATCGGGGTTCATAGGAATCGTAAGAACTCATAATTAGGGGGCTTAATCAGTTGGACCTTTGGTGCGCGGAATTGCAGGAATTGTCACGATCCGTTTCGTTTTTCCGCGGTAAACGAGAATCTCAGTTGGCTTCACTGCGGCAGTTGCCACTAGCCGGAGATAAAAGTCCTGATCACTACGGATCCGGGCGCCATTTATATCAGAAAGAACATCATTTGGCCTCACTCCCATCCGTGAACCAAGGCTGTTCGCTTCGACTTTGGTGACAACCACACCTCCCCGCACTCGAGTCGAGGGAAGGTTGCGAACCCTAATCCCAATCGTTCGTATAATGGCATCGTCGGAAGCCAAGCGCCCACTGTCGGGAACCTGCTCAGGCACGGCATAGGGATTGGCTTCTCCGACCACAGAAGTCAAATTCAGCGAAGTATTTCCCCGCCAAATACTCACGATCACTTCGGATTCGACATTTGATCTCCGCACGCGATTGATAAAACCCTTTGTCGTTTGAACCCCCTCACCTTGGTAAGCAGTAATCACGTCATAGGGCTTGAGACCCGCTAAATCGGCCGGTGACCCGGGAGTGACATCCCACACCACGACTCCCTGACCACTGTAGTTAAAGACGCTACGAAAGTAGTTATTTAGGTCGCGAGTTTCCAAACCAAGGTAGCCATGGACTGGTCGACCCTTCTTCAAGATATACTCCATGGTGCGCTTCACCTCATTGGAAGGAATCGAAAAACCAATCCCTTGAAAACCTGGGTTCTCTCGATCCTCACTGTAGATCGAGGCATTAATCGCAATGATTTCCCCAAGATGATTCAACAAAGGGCCTCCAGAATTTCCCGGGTTGATTGCCGCGTCAGTTTGAAAGAGATCTCGCTGACCATCAGACAGGGAACGATCACGCCCCGAAATATGACCAACCGTCACAGATTCACCAAGGCCATATGGATTACCCACTGCAATCGCAAGTTGACCAACACGAACTTCGTCAGAGTTCGCAAATTTCAAAGCGCTGAAACGCTCACCTTCTTGACTACTCTTGATGCGAAGGACGGCAATATCGAGAAGCCTATCTGAATTTACCAAGGTTGCCGGAAGGGAACGCCCATCGTGGAGAGTGACTCGAATTTTTTGATGCCCCTTAATGACATGGTGATTGGTGATGATATGCCCCTCCTCAGAAACAATAACCCCAGAACCTAGACTAGGAGTGAGGCGGGCGTGCTCATAAATTTGACCTTGAAAGGGATCAAGCACGCGCTCCCTTTTTATAATCTCGGTATCGATACTCACCACTGCCGGAGTAACCCGATCAACCAGATCGACCATCTCATCATTCTGACGAATGAGTCCCGGCACTTGACTCGGATCCACCGCAGACTTCATCTGCAAAGTGGCATGTTCAGGAGAAAATTGACCGCTTTCGGCCTCTTGCTTAAATCCAAAAATAGGATAACCACCCCGCCAAGCCCGATAGACGTGGACGGCAAAAAATGCCGCCACGAAGACGAAGCAAAGCACAATGACCCGTTTGAAGGTATCGTTCATAATCAGTAAGGGGGTGGCCCAAGATAACGAGTAACGGCCAAATGTCATCCACGGACTTCTCTTTAAGAGCGATGGAATGAGCTGCTCTTTTCTGCAAAAATCCCTAAATTGGGAATCATGCTCATCAGGGAACTCCAGCCCAGCGAGTGGGATCAACTTTCCTCGCTGATCTTTCACTCGACCAACAATTGGTATCTTAAAAACCTAAATCGAGGCTGTTTCCCCGGAAGTGACGCTTCAATTTGCCAAATTTTCCCAGAAATCTACGAAGCCCTCGACCCCTCTTGCTGCCTCATCGCCGAGATCGATGGGGAAATCGCGGGTTCTTGCTTTTACCATCCTCGGGAAACCCATGTCTCGATCGGAATCATGAATGCCGACCCCAAATTCTCCGGCCAAGGAGTCGCACGAAGCTTGCTGGACGAGATCATCAAACGAGCGGGAGATAAACCACTGCGCCTCGTTTCCAGTGCTATGAATCTCGATTCATATTCTCTCTACACTCGCGCGGGATTTCGCCCCTTTGAAATCTACCAAGACATGCTTCTCCCCGCTGGCAAAAAACTCCCTCCCCTCTCTGAGAAAGTTCGTCCGGCCAGTGCCGAAGACCTTCCTGCCATCGTCAAACTCGAAGAAGAAATCAGCGGGATTCGCAGAGAGAAAGATTGGCAATTTTTCCTCAAGAATCAGGCTGAGATCTGGCGAGGCTTCGTCTTCGAAAACGAAGGTGAAATCACGGGGGCTCTCTTCTCGGTAAACCACCCCGGCTCTTGTCTCCTCGGTCCCGGTGTGATGCGCGACGACGACTCCGCCTTCTCGCTCATCATCGCTCAGCTTACCGCATTGCAGGACGCCTCCCCGATCTTCCTCGTGCCCGCGAAGGCCACTCAACTCATTCAAAAGCTCTATTACTTAGGCGCACGGAATTGTGAAATCCATTTCGGGCAAGTTCTAGGCGAAGCCAAAGCACCCTCGGGAATCGTGATGCCCACCTTCATGCCAGAGACAGGATAGAGATTCTTTTCTACTTTCGCGTCTCGCTCTTCGTAAAGAGCGCCTTTCATTCCGCCTCCCAATCACCCCATAAAACCACTTCTATCGATCCTCGCTGCTCTCCTTGTTTTTGGCATCGGCTACTTTGCAGGTCAGCAGATAGGCAAAGAAAAGTTCACACCCCGCCTACGACATCCTCCGCCTTCGAGTGGGCAGAAACGATCGACGAGGAAAATCTACGTTTCAACGCCATCCGCAATACCATTGACCAATGGAATAAGAATGACCCAGATGCTGCAAGAGAAGCCATCCAAGTCGCCAATGTCACTGAAGAGCAGAGAGCCCAGTTGCTGAAGAGAATCGAGTAAACACAGAATGATGTAGGACGCCTAAAGTCACCAAAGTCCATTGACTACGAAAAGCACTCCCACAACAAGGGACAGAATCAAAAGCCAAATGATTCCAAGGCAGATCTTTGCCCAAATACTTCGGACTCCAAACTGGTGATCGCAGGCCTCACAATGATAGTCTACTGGACTGGAGCCTTGATGAATCGCTGCAAATGGTAAACTCAAGAGGACCAAACAACCGGAGGGATAAACGGCGTAACGTTTCCCACTTGAGCGAATCTCATTTTCCTCACCACACTTCGGGCAGTGAGGGTATTTACGTGATGCCATCTCTATCACCTCATCATATTTTTGCGCTCGTGGTAAACAAAAACCACCTACTGATAAAACACGGAGCGTTGACGGCTAGAATAGGATCAAGCAATGGGCGGTAGACATCCTCTTCAACTCCTTAGATTCTTTCATTAAGAAGCGAGCTACTCTGTCACCTTTTATCTCGCTGATTCCATACCCATCAAAAAATCTCCTGCTTTCCGCTCACCCCGAACCTTGGAATCCCTCTCTGCGCCCTCTTGTCCAAAAAATTTCCTGTCCCAGCGATTCATCGCCATCCAAAGTCAAAGCAAATCAAAATCTCTCTCCAATGAAATCTCTTCTTACTCTCATCTTCACCACCACTTTTTGCTTCGCTGATCACCATAAAGAAGAAAGCAAAACCGAAACAAAACTTCCGGCGGGCCTTCCCTCAAAATCCGACCCAAACGCACTGAAAAGCGCCGGCTTTAGCAGCCTCTTTGATGGAAAAGATCTCAGCGGCTGGAAAAAAGTTGGCGGCAACGCAAAATTCGAAATCAAAGATGGCTCAATCCGTGGCTTTGGAGAAAAAATCAAAGGAAACACCTTCCTTCGTACTGAAAAAGAATTCGGCAACTTCATCCTCACCTTCCAATTCAAATTCCTCGATAAATCTGGCAACTCTGGCTGCATGTTCCGCGGCCTTCAAAAAGGTGCAAACGCCGACGGCCCCGTCACCGGTTACCAATGCGAGCATGACAACTTCAAAAATGAGCAGCGCTCTTGGACTGCTGGCATCTATGACGAGGCTCGTCGCGGTTGGCTCTCGCCAGACAAAAAGGCCTCCGCAGAAGTAAAAAAAGCCTTCACCGCTCAGGGGGAAAAACTCTTCAAATGGGACGACTGGAACACCATCGTCATTAGGTGTCAGGGCACCCACCTTCAGACCTACCTGAATGGAGAACTCCGCGCCGATTTCACCGACACTGATGAAAAGAATGCGACCTTAAAAGGCTTCATCGCTTTCCAAGTTCACAGTGGCCCCACCGGAGACATCCTTTGGAAAAATATTTTCCTCAAGGAACTCTAGAAAACTCGGCATCCTCACCACTAAATAAGATTCTTCAGCACCTCGCGTGGAAATTTGAACCGCCTCCCCTCAGAGGTCACCCCAATCACAGGATACTTGGGGCTACGTGGTTTTAATGCCACCAAGCGATATCGCTCTCCCTGACTCACAAAGGACCGCTCATAGTCCTCTCCGCTCAATCCAAAAAGCCCAGCATACTGACCAAAAGCTCGCTCCTCAGGTTCACGGCCATCCGCTTTTCCCAGCACAAAATGCAATGCCAAATCAAAAGCCTCTGCCCTAAAGCTCCCCTTCACCCCCTCCATTTGAATCCCCCACCTTTTCCCAACCACCGCCACCGCCTCCATCAGATCCGCTTGGAACTCTCGCGCCACATTCCGGTCAAACTCCTCAATCTCACCCGGCGGATACATCTTTGGATTTAGACAATAGATCATCTTCCCAAAAGTCTCCTCCTTTCGTCCCCTCATCCACATCTGCGAGGCATCACGCGTCGGCTTTCGCTGAAAGGTCGAAAACACCTCCCCCGTCTCCGCGTGACAAAGCGCCCACGGCAACTCCGGCTGGATCACCTCGTCATCATAACACCGATCAGGCCGCGCCCCGATCCTTACACAAATCTCCTTCCATCGCTCATCATGCCCACAGGGCTCCTTGTGAATCTCCCAAGACAACGCATGCGCAATCTCATGCAGAATCGTATCCCGAACTTCCTCCTCGGAATTCAAAAGAACCAAAGGCCGGCTAAGCGAGATTTCCTTAAGCCCCATCCGGCAAACCCCAAAACGCTTCTTCGCATCATCCATCTTCCCACTCCACCCAAGATCGATCAATCCATGAGCGCCCATCTCTTCCTTCAATAGATTGAATGCCTCTCCCAAATCCATAACCTCCCCCAAATTGCTACTTTGGAAACTCGTGGTCCACCAAAAAGAAGCTGTCTCCAGACTGCCCCTTTCCGTGCAGAACTAAGCATATAGAGATTGCCGAGCATACCCCTAGAATACTTCTAACCAAAAACCGCAAATCAAACTTCTTTTCCCAAGCCCAAAACACATCGATCGAAACCTAGGTTCAAAATCCTAAGGCTCGTCCAACTTCAAATCCCTCAGTGACCAAATCTCCCCCTTCATTTCACCAAGCGCCCCTCTCGGCTTCCGCGCTCCATCCTTCCGCTTCGGGCCAAAGCGCTCCCGACTCTTCCGAAACACCCCATCCACAAAAGCCTTCGATCCGATCACCGCTCCATCCGTAAAATACCTCACCCGACAGCGACCCACCTTCGAAATCTTCAGATCCCGCTCCTCTTCCTTCGAAAGCCTCTCCAATTCCTTTGCCGCCTTCTTTCGATCCATCCCCTTCCTCACCACCACCCTCTGCTTCGTCGCTACATTCCCTCGTTCTTCTCCCTGCTCCATCCCAGCCGCGATCAAGATTTTTCGATACTCCTTCCCCACTCCTCCCTGCGACCAACTCCGCGCCGTCACCTCACGGCTCCCAAAAGAATACAACGCCCGGACCAATCCCATCTGAGCTTTCTTCGCCCCACGTCCACCACCGACCGCCTCTCCATAAGAACTCCATCGATAATCCGCCGGATCCTCCACCATCCCCGCCCGCACCGGATTGAGATCGATATAAGCCGCCATCGTCCGAGCCGCCAAACCATCCTCCACAATCACACTCCGAAAGCGCGACTCCCACAGCGTCCCTCGGCGCCCATGCTCCCGATTAAACCAACAGGTAAAACGCTGCAGCATCCCTTTAAAAAACTCACTCAGCGAATGCATCCGGTAGGAATAACGCACATGAATCGCCTCCAACATCTCCTTCCCCGCACGCACACTCCTCTCTCGCTCCTCCTTCGTCAAAGTCCTCCGTTGCCCGCCATCCCCTCTTTCATCCTCCAAAGCATCCCCTGCAATCATTCTCTGTGCAGCCTCGATCTCACGAGCCACTGACGCCGTATAATTCCGCGAATAAAGTCCTCCCAACCTCCGCAAAAGCTCCTCATCGCTTAACCCTAGCGACTCCCCCTTCTCACACCCTGGCGGCACCTCCAAGAGAACGTGTAAATGATTACTCATCAGACAATAAGACAAAATCTGACACCCCGTAAACCGCTCATACATCCGCAGTAAGATCCGCAACTGCTCCTTCTCAGCGGCCTCTAACACAAAGCGCCGATCCACCACCCGCGTCACCACATGATAGATCGCCACCGGCGGACTCGCCCCACCAGAGTCCTTCGGAACCAAAAATCGCCGTGGTTTCTTCAACACCTCGTCACCTTAGCGGACCGCCGCCGCGCAGCAAGGGGATTCTCTGCAAATCGTCTGGCAATTTAAATTGCAAATCGTCTGGCAATTTAAATTGGCAATCTAAATTCGAACACCAACGCACGAGCGGAGGCGCGATGTCTGACGGGAGGAATCGACCGCAGACAGCGTGCCGGAGCGGTCGTTTGCAGGACGAAGGTGCTTGGGACTTTCGAACCTCCGACAGGCTCACGACGACGAACACCCCAAAATCTGCCCCACTTCACAGCGTCCAACCCCGCCGTAAAACCATTGAAGGCACTTGGATACAGAGGGTTTTCCGCCGTAGTATGCCCTGCTTATTTATTGCAATGGTCAAGAAACTCGATCACAACGTGGAAATCCGCCCAAAATCACCCGACCTCAATTTGGAAACCCAACCCGATATCAAAGTGGTGCGCAACAGTCACCTTAGCCGCTGCCTTTTAACATATATTACTATTATCCAAACAAAGCTCACTAGTGGAATCATAAAACAAGAAGCAGAAAAAACAAAGAAACTTACAACACTAAATAACTTTGGGTCATTACGCCAAGATCGACATCCAATCAACCATACTAGCAGACCTAAAACAAAAAAGAATTGCGCGAAAAGCACCCCGTGGGAGGACGGTAAATTAGTCATCGACACATTCGACACATTCGACTGTAAGAGTGAAAACTCCAACTAGATCAGCGCTATTTGAAAGAACCTTCCATGCCAATATAGTTTCCGAGGTTCCCGTCGCCTTAACTGTATAAGTTACAACTCTCGTTTTCAAAATGTAAGTGGGACCTCCGGTGAGATTAGGTAGTTCCACCTCAGTGACAACATTACTGGCTTCCTTTAAATCTCCCAAAGTGAGCGTTAAGATAGTATCATTTCCCACTTTAAACGCCGACAACCCAAAGCTCTCTTTCATCTTTGAGTCTTCAGTGATTAGATGAGGGGCACTAATATCTGGAGCTTTCTCACATTTCGGATGTTGGGTCTCAGTAGCTTCTACATGGACTTTCGCGAAAACTTCCAGATCATCAATAAACCCTTTTTGCCTAAATCTAAACGTAACACTGTTTGACTTAATTTGCTCCCACCCAAGTAAATCGATCCAATTCACAGCATCATTCCCAACCATCCCATAGAGATTCATTCCCCCCATCTCCCCGATCGGATCTCTGCTTGGCCAATATGTGCGACCCGACGCAATCGTCGTAGGACTAGGGCGATTTCCTTGGCGCGGTTGTGGGCTTTGCGGGTGATTTGCTCGACTCGTTTTCGGGGCCTCACCAAAAAATCCCCAGACGCAGTTTTCCGCGGTGGGGTCGCACTTCTTAGGCGCGGGTGATGTGAGGCTAAATCCCATAAACTTGGGCGTAGTTCTACCGCATTCGGGCGGCTTTGGGCAGCTAAAAAGAGAAGGCTTTTACGGCTTAATAAGCATCTCCTCGCGGACCGACATAATCCACATACACGGTTTCCTCGGATTCGATGAGGCGAAGTTGAAGCACAGAGCGATAGACTCCGGTTCTGAGACGCCACCATCCCGAAAGATCACCACTCAGAGCTTTGATTTTTGGATGCTCGGAGATGTCGGAAAGACTGGCCACTTCTTCTAAGGCCGCAATCACTTGAGCCTGTCGATTGCGGGGCATTCGATCAAGGTAACGATCAGCCCTGCGATGAAAAGCGATTGCTCGCATGTTTAAAGGCCAAGACGGGCTTTTACTTCAGCGAGTGGAATGAAGGCTTCAGTGTTACCTTCGCGGCGGTCGCGCTCTGCCTCCTGACAGGCTTCAATTTCCTCTTTCGTAGGCTCGTCGGATTCAATCAGCTCTTTGATTTGTTGAAAAACATCCCAAGGAATGACCGCAGCTTCTGGCTGCCCGTCTTCGTTGAGAAGTGTGCGGTGAGTTAAGGTCATGTCTTCAAGATAGCTGCTTATCGTCATTTTTCGAGTCTGGTTTTTCGAGCGCTTCAGCGGGGTGGGTTTTGGCGTGGACGGCTTTGAGCTGCTCGATGCTCACTTGCGTGTAAATGCTGGTCGTTTCTAGCTTTTCGTGGCCGAGGAGTTGCTGGATGAAGCGGATATCGGCCCCGCCTTCGAGCATGTGCGTGGCGCAGGTGTGGCGGAGAAGGTGACAACTTCCAGCGCGGCCGAGGTCGGCTTGTTTGATAAATTTGCTCACCATGCGGCTGAGAACATCGGGGTTAAATCCTTCGCCGTAGGCGGTGAGGAAGAGCGCTTTTTCGTCCTGATCGAGGGCGAGTTTGGGCCGGACTTCTTCGAGGTATTTTTGCAGCCAATGAAGGGCGCGATTCCCGACGGGGGCCACTCGGTCTTTGTTCCCCTTCCCTTTCCGAACCTGGAGAACTTGGCGCTCTTGGTTGAGGTCGGTGAGTTCCAATCTCGCGAGCTCGCTGCGGCGGATCCCGCTGGAGTAGAAGAGTTCTAAGATGGTGCGATCTCGCACGCCTAGCGGGTCGAGGACGTCAGGAACGTTGAAAAGTTTTCGTACTTGGGGCAGGCCGAGCGCTTGCTCGGGGAGTCGCTTTTCTTGGCGCGGGAGTTCTATCTCACTTGCGGGGTTCGCTAGGATGAGGTTTTGTTTGGAAAGGTATTTGAAGAGGTCGCGGAGCGTGCCGAGGCGAGCGCGTTGGGTCGAGATGCCGAGTGGCTTGCCGTTGATTTTCCGGTATCGCCAGAGGTGGCGCTGGAAGCTTTCGAGGATCGGCTTGGTGATCTCGTCGGGCTGGTGGAGGTCGCGCTCATGCGCCCAGAGGATGAAGGTTTTGAGCGAGTCCTTCCGCGCTTCAATGGTTCCTTCACTGTAGTTTTTCACGGCGAGACTGCGGAGGTATCGCAGGGCCTCGGCGGCGAGGCTCCCGCGCTCGCCTTGCGGGAAGTCTCCGGGGCCGTTCCCGCCTCGCTTGTCGGGGTCGCGTCCGCGCATGCCGTCGGCTGCTTCGTATCCTTTTTTTCCAGCCATGATTTTCTACGTTTATGATGGTGTGATTTTTTTGGGCTCCAGATGTGCGATTCCAAGAAGCGGCGAAGTTGTCTCTAAAGCCTTCTACGGCGGGGGATAGAACTTCGCGGGGTGCATTCGGCGAAGGGGCGCGAAGCACCCCCGCTACCCCGCGAAGCGGTCGCCGTAGCTTCATTTTTTGCCTTCTTTCTGGCGGAGCGTTTCGATGTCGAGCAAGCCCACTTGCCAGACCTGCGCGGCTTCGGAGGCGTCGGTGAGGAGTTCATATTTACAAAGACTCCCTTGTCTTCCCGTGCGTCGGTTGATGTATTCCATCGCCTCCAGACGTTCCAAGTGGAGGCGCGTTTGAGTTTCACTCCAGCCGGTCGCATCCCGCAACTCTCGGCGGCTAAAAAGGGAATATCTCTGCTCCAGCTTTTGCTCGGCCATCTTTTCGCGGACGAGTTTTTTAATTTTATTCAGGAGGCTTCTCGTTTGCGGCGGGAGTTCGTCGAGGCTGCGGCCTAGGACTTCGGGTGCGATCTTGTTGGCAGCTTCGATGTCTTCGATCGTAACGGGGAGCATTTCGACTTCTCGCCCGTTGACCTGGTGCTTGATCGTTTCACGCTGGTGTTGATGGAGGAGCGCGATGGTGTCGATGAGGGTGAGGTATTTTTCGTGATCACGGCGGGTTCTGGTTCGGCCACTGGTGAAGGTTAAATGCCTCGCGAATGGGTTGGCGATTTTGAAGGGCTGGAGGAGACGCTGTGCGTTTTGGAGGAGGCGCTGGATGTCCTTTCGTTTTTCGGCAGCTAAGATTCCTTCGATGGTGCGGGCCTCGCGCTGCAGTTCGTGGATGCGCTCGGTTTGCTTGCGGGATTCATCAACCGTGAGGACGAGGCAGCGGTTCATTAATTCCTCATCGATGTCGATGGAGGTGGTGGTGAAGACGATGGCGACGGGGCCTTCTACGTGATATTCTTGGGTTTCCATCCGGCCCGATTTCGGGTCCTTTCCGGTGCTGGCGATGGTTAGCTCTCCTTCTGATTGCAGGAGTTTCAGCGCGTAGCTGGCCTTTTCCGCGCCTTCCTCTTCCACGATGGCGAGGATCTTGTGCTTGAGGTTGGTTTCTCCGAGGTAGTAGAGGCTTTGGCCTGTCATCGCGGAGTATTTCACTTGTTCCTCGGGCGGGAAGAAGCTGAGAACGGCCTCCATGAGGGTGCTTTTTCCGGCTGCGCTGGTGCTTTGGATGATGACCGCCAAGGGCTTCGCCAGCTTGCGCGACGCGCACGCGAGGTAAGCGGCGAGGAGGTTGGTTTGTTCTCCCACGATTCCAGCTTGATCGTAAGCGCTCGCGATGCGGTCGAGGAGTTTGGGCGCTTTCAGGAAGTCTAGTGCTTCCCTTACTTCGTCGGGCGATAGCTCTACCGCTTCCTCGTTGTCCCCTCCCCCGTTCAAGCGGGCCTCTTGGCTTTGCTCCAGGGCGAGGAGGAGTTTTCCAATGTCGCGCTTTAAAAGATCCTTTTCGAGCAAGGTTTCTTCGCTCGCTCGGTCGATGAACTTGCGCCGCTCTCCGTCGCGGTAGAGGTCGAGGCTGTCCACGTGCATGAGTCCTTCGGACGCGATGCGGAGCGTAATTCGTAAGACTTCCAGCGAGTTGTTTCTTTCAAGTCCTCCGACTCGGTAAAGTCGCTCACCGAAGGCCATTTCATAGTGTTCGCCTTTCCGCTCGAGAACAACTTGAGCGGGCTGGACCTCTTCACCTTTAGCCACCGTTTCAGAGCCAGAGGAAGCAGCTAAAGAAGAAGCTACTTTTGTACTACTTATTAAAGGTGGCTCGGGCTTTTGAGGGGTGACTTTTGTGCCCATCCACTGGGCCGAGCAGACCGCTTTCTTGAGCGCTTCACCGCCTTGCTCAAGGGCGTAGCTGTTCGCGTCTGATCCCCATGGGAGCTTGATTTGATGGCACTCGATGCCGAAGGCGGCGAGCTTCGCGGCAGCTTGCGCCGTTGCCTTTTCTCCCGCTTCATCGGCATCGAAGGCGAGGCGGACGCTTTCGACTTTTGCGGCGTTGATCGCTTGGAAAAGTTCGTCGGTGAGGTTCGCCGTGCCGTAGGTGCAGGTGACGGCTTGCATTCCGTGGCGGTAAAATGTCAGTGCATCGATGATGCTTTCGGTGAGGATGATTTCACGACTTTTGAGGGCTTCAAAGTTGAAGATTCCGGCAAGCGGTCGGGCAAGGTAAAGATGGCGGTTGGCCTTCGGAGTGGCGGGCTGATTCGTCTTCCGTAAATCTGCACCGGCTGGCCTTGCGTGTCGTAAATCGGGACGGTGAGGCAACCGTTCAAATGTTCGCGGCCGTTCTGGCGATAGACTCCGAGGGCTTTGAGTTTGTCGCGGAGTTCTTCACCTTCCTTCCGATTGTTGAGCGGGATCCGGAGGCCGAGAGTTCGGTCGGAAAATCCAAGTTTGAACCGCTTCACCATCGCCTCGTCATCGAGGCCGCGAGAGGCGAGATAGGCCAAGGCCGCCTGATCGAGTTTCCCGTGGTAAAAGTCGGCAACCTGGTCGAGGAGTTTGCTTTGATCGGCGGCGGTGTCGAGTGGACAAGGAAGTTTCGGGACGGTCGCGATTTTCGTTTTCCCGTTGGTCTGCGCAAAGGCGGCTTTGCCGCCGGTCGCGAGGACTTCGCAAGCGTGCCGGAAGCTCACGCCATCGAACCACTGCACGAACTGGATCGCGTTCCCACTTTTCCCGCACTGGCTCGCCATGCAGCGGAAGAGGCCCTTGCCCGGGGTCACGATCAGGTTGGGCGTTTTTTCATCGGGGTGGAACGGGCAAAGCCCCGTCCAGTTGCTTCCCTGTTTTTTCAAGGTCGTCCCCCGCGACTGGATGAGCGCGATGAGGTCAGTTTCAGATTTGATTCGGTCGATAGTGGATTCTGCGATTCGTGGCATTGGTTTGGTTCTGGGCTGGAACCAAAAGACCTCCCGCGCTACCGTTTCCACGAAGCGCTGGGCCGATTGGCTCGCGTTTTGGTTTGGTCAGCAGTGGATTTCTTGCCGGAAGGACACTGCTGGCCGTTTTTCTTAAATGTGCGTCAAGTTTAATTGCACTGCCCACTAATGCGTAGCAGACTACGCAAATGCAAGTCTATTTCTCACGGAGCGGTTACACTGCGTGCATGTCTTCAAAGTCACGCCTTCGCGAACTCCGGGAGCGTGCTGGAATTTCTCAGCGCGAACTTGCCCGCGCCATCGATCAAGATTCCTCAAACGTCAGTTACTGGGAGCGAACCGGAAAAACTCCCCGCTCGGAAGCCCTGGCACCAATTGCCAAAGCTTTGGGCGTGACCGTGGAAGATCTTCTCGGCCTTCCTCCCGTAAAAACCAAAGGAGTGAGCGGCGGACGCCTGGGCAAAGTATTTGACCGGGTGAGCCAACTTCCCCGGCGGCAGCAAAACAAAGTGATTGAGATGGCCGAGGGTTTTCTAGCTCTCCACGATCAAAGCAAAGGAGGCGCGTGAGCGCCTGGCCTCAGGGAGTTCTTTGTCGGGTGGGGCCGTGCTGGGCGGTGGAGCCTCGCGAAGCGCGGCGAACACCGAACACCGCACGGCTAAGGCCAAGGGAGGGGGTGGACTGGGGCGCGGGACATGTTGCGGCGGACTGCTTTGATGAACGCGACGCCGAAGCGTTGGCACCGGCGGACTACGACAGCCAGAACCCTCCGGACTGACCACCCAGGGGGAATGATGAGTTATGAATGGTGAGTGGTGAATTCTCTGCAGCCGAGCCTTTGGCGAAGGACTTTGCCGCGCAAAGTCCGTAAGGACCGATGCCGCCGAGGAGGACTTGGGGTCAAGAATGGTAGTGGTCGGTCGTCGAAGGATCCATTCTTGAGGCCATGGCCGACCGGCGGCAGGGCGAGAGGTGGGATGATGATTTTCTTTATGAGGTTCCCGATGCCCACGCTTTTCGGGTCGATGCTGGGGGCGGGGGCCGGAGTCATGATGTGGAGGGAGGTCACGACCGGAACATGATGACGCAGGCTGGGGTGTGGAACTCTGGGGCGAGCGGAGCGAGAGGCTGGGGAGGCAGCCTGCGACGGCAGGAGCACCCCTTTGAACTGGTCCGACGTAGGAGGCTGGTCCTGTTCAGAGCAAAGGCAATTCACCGAGACCGCCACGAAGAGAGAACCCTAAAGAGAAGAACCTAAAGCGCAGGTATCCGGGGGGGATCTACCAACCTCTGCGAAGCAGGACGATGAGGCGCCTCCCCCACCCCCGGAGCCCGGAGCGAACAGAGAGACGAGCGGGCGGTGGGCATGAGGAGGAACGACGAAAGCGACGCGAGGAGCGGTGACCAAGGAGCACGGGAGGAACGTCTGAAACACAACGAAGGAAGCGGCCGAGGCGAACGAATGGCGTGGGAGCGATAGCGAGCCGCCAGAGTTGAGCATCGAGGCCCAGCGACCGCTCTCCGAACACCAACGCACGAGCGGAGGCGCGATGTCTGACGGGAGGAATCGACCGCAGACAGCGTGCCGGAGCGGGCGATTGCAGGACGAAGGTGCTTGGGACTTTCGAACCTCCGACAGGCTCAGGATGCCGAACACCCCAAAATCTGCCCCAGATTACACCATCTCACCCCGCCGTAAAACCATTGAAGACACTTGGATACAGAGGGTTTTCCTCATGCTTTGTCTGGCACCTTAGTCATTTATTACTCTTTAGGACTCTGATCGCCCGCTATCTTCGACTGTTGACTCAGTATTTTTTTTCGCGCAGTTACCCCTTCAACAGTTGTCACCCATTCTTCTAACTCCAATTTCTCTACTTTTTCATATTTAAATAATTTTCGATATTTGACATCGTTGGCTAGACACCATTTCTCCCAAATATTCCGTTCCAATTTCATCGCTAGTTTCCGTGTCAGATATTCAGCTTTTAGAGCCGTATTTAGTCCATCCGACTTTTCACTAATTCCCTTTTCGGACGCTTTTGCGATCAGTTTACTCTGTGCCAATCTACTTAAACAATGGAGGTATATTCTCATTGATGAGACAAGATCTGTTCCGTCGTTCGCGGCCTTCAGGTAAATTATGTATAGATCGCCCTCAGGAACAATTTTGTAAGTGAAGGACCGGTCCTCCGGTTCAATTTTAACAACCGACCTAACTAAACCTTTTGAGTGGACCTTTGTCGCCTGCAACAATACGTCAAAATAAACCTGATTAGCTTTAAAGGAGATGTAGTTTCCCTCTTCGTTTTCAATCTCCCCAAACCAACCCTTCTTGTGAAGAAGTTTTAAATCTATAGTATGAGTTCTTGTTATTTTAGCTCCTTCAAGCAAGGAAGATTGACTAAATACTAGCAGTACGGCGAAAGAGACAAATCGGAAATAATTTTTCATTATGGCTTTGAATCAGTTGTTAATTGCAAGCGGGGACTGATCTCCCTCATGCCTTTGCCATTCATAACATTCGCAGTCTGGTGCTTTTAGTGTAACTTCACAATCGTCGCCCTCACATTGCTGAGCTGCGTCCAACTCAGCAGCTAATTCTGCCGCTCTACGGATCTTAGCCTTATCAACTCCTTTATCTCCTTGAGCAAACCCCGCACCCTCAATGTCAAACCTCGGCCCCTCACCACAACAGCAACTACCTGAGACTGTGCATTCACACTCATATGTCTCAACCATAGGCGGAATGCTTCCCGGAGGCGGCAATAGCGTTAGACCGGGTTCAAATGGACCTGAAGGTAGCTCACCACGGACCGGCTCGGGAGGGAGTAATCCTAGTATGTCAAACACGTTTGTTATTCTATTCCCCACCATCCCATAGAGGTTCACCCCTCCTCTCTCCCCAATCGGATCCCTGCTTGGCCACCTCCCGGTCACTGGATCGTAATACCTGTAGCCGTAGTAGTAGAGCCCTGTAAGTTCGTCGTAGGGTTTCGTGCTGAAGCGGTAGGTTTCCAGACTTGGAGTGCCAGTGGTGGCTAAGGTGTTGCCATAGGCGTCGTAGCGCCAGGTGGCGACGACGGCTCCGCTGTTATCGATGAGAGCGGTGATGTTGCCGTTGCCATCATAACTTGGGTAGTAGTTGGCGGTGGCGGTTCCGCTGGCATCAAGAACTTCGGTCATGATGAGACCGCCGACTCCGCCAGCGCCTTGGAGGCTGCCACTGAGATCAAGACCCCAGCTGCGGCGGCGGGTGTAGCGGGTGCCATCGTGCTCTAGCTCGACATTCCAGCCATTGTGGAGGTAGAAGGTGGTGGTGGTGACAGACGCGATGCTGGCGGTGCGAGCGACGCGGCGGCCGAGAGGATCATATTTGTAGCTGCCAGTGTCTCCGGTGGTTTTGGCAACGGAGATGAGGCGGTTGTTGATGTTCCAAGTGTAGGTGGCGTCGCTGCCGTTGTAGAGGAGGTTGCCATTGGCATCATAAGTCGGCGAAGTGGAGCCAATGGTGCTGTATTCGTTGACGACGTTAGCGGTGTAGTTGGTGCTGCTACCGTTGGTGGTGGCAGAGCTGCGGTTTCCGGCGAGGTCGTAGGCCCAGCTTTGGGTGGTGCTGAGATTGTTGTAGTCACCGGTGATGACTTGGCGGGCGTTGTCATAGCTGTAAGTCTCGGAAATGCCATTTCGGGTGATGCCAGTGCGCTGACCGGCATTATCTAAGGTGTAGGCGGTGCTATCGAGGGTGGTGGCGCCATTGGCGGCGAGTTGGGTGACGCCGGTGAGGCGGCCGCCGAGGTCGTAGCTGTGGTTCCGGGTGAAGAGGCCGTTTTCAACGCTGGTGCCAGTGAGTTGGTTACGACCATTATAGGTGTAGTCGGCAACGGGGGGCGGGCCATCGGCGGTGAGGGAGGTGAGGAGCTGGCGCTCGTTGTAGCCATACTCAACGAGGGTGCCATCGGGTCGGGTGTGACTCTGAAGTTGACCATCCATGTTGTATTGGTAGCTGAAGGTGTGAGTCTCGGCAAGCCCGCTGATGGCTTGGCCTTCGCTGATCGGGCGACCGGCGGTATCATAACCGTAGGTGATGGCAGCATGTTGGTTGCTGAGGGTGGCGGGTTGCCCGGCGGCATTATGCCCGCTGAAGAGGTGAGCGGGCTCGCCATTGGAGTAGGTGATTTTGGTGAGGAAATCGCGGTCGGGGTTCTCGTAGTGATGGGTTTTGGTTTCGCCATCGGCCTTGGTGTGGACGAGGAGGCGGCCTAGGACATCGTAGGTGTAGCTCTGGGAGGTGGCGTCTGGCTCGGTGCGGGTGATGAGGCGGCTGAGAGCATCGTAAGCGAAGCTGAAGGTGGCATTCTTGGCGTCGGTGTAGGAGGTCATGCGGCCAATGGCATCATACACGTAGGTGATGGTGCGATTGGCTCCATCGGTATTGCTGACGAGTTGGTGGAGAGCATTGTAAGTGCGGGTGGAGGTGACGATGTTATCGGGGGCGGTGACGGTGAGGAGTTGGCCATCGAGGTCGTAGGTGTAGCTGGTGGTGAGGTTATTGCCATCAGTGCTGGAGGTAGTGCGACCAAGGAGGTCGTAGGTGCGGGAGGAGGTGGCACCGGTGCCATCGGTCGAGGAGATGACGCGGCCCATGTTGTCGTAAGCAGTGGTGGTGACGGTTTGCTCGGGAGTGCCGAGGGCGAGGGTGGTGGAAGTGCGCTGGTTCCCATTGTCATAGCCGGAGTGGACGGTCTTTCCGGAGGGGTAGGTGACGGAGGTGCTGCGACCGAGGCCATCGTAGAGGTAAGTCATGGTGACTCCGGCGGCGTTGGTGGTGGACTTGGCCGCTCCCCTGCTGGTGAAGATAGTGGAGGAGGTATTGCCGAGGACATCGGTGCGCTGGTAGGCACGGCCAAGGAGGTCGTAGGTGGTGGTGGTGAAGCTGGCGTCCGGGAGGTCGGTGCGGATGTTGCGGCCGAGGTCATCGTAGAGGAAGCTGGTGTCACGGCCGAGGGGGTCGGTGACCTTGGTGAGTTCTCCGGTGGTGGTGCTGTAGGTGCGGCTGGAGGTGGCAGCGATGGCGGTGCCAGCTGCGGCGGTGGTGGAGACGGCGCGATTCATGGCGTCGTAGGCCATGGTGGTGGTGGTGCCGACTGCCGAGGTGGTGGAGGTGAGGTTCCCATCAAGGTCATAGACATTGGTGGTAGTGGCGGCGAGAGGGGTGCCGAAGGCGCGGGTGGTGGTGGCGACGCGGCCCTCGGAGTCATAGGTGAAGGAGGTGACGTGGCCGAGGGGATCGGTCATGGTGAGGCGTTGGCCGACGCCATCATAGGTGAAGCTGGTGGTGGCGGCGAGGAGGGTGCCGGAGGCGCGGGTCTGGGAGAGGAGACGCCATTCCTTATCGTATTCGAAGACGGTGACGGAACCATCTGGATAGGTGATGGAGGAGGGCTTGGCGGAAGCACCGGCACTGGAGGAGCCACCGCAGCAGGAGCTGCCGGTGAAGTCGTAAGACCAGATGGTGGTGCGGTTGAGGGAATCGGTGGTGCTGAGACGGCGCGCGAGGCTGTCGTAAGTGTGAGTAGTGGTCTGCGGGGTGGTGGCAGGATCACTGCTGCTTACGGTGGTGGTAAGAAGGTTCCCGTAGTCGTCGTAGGTATTGGTGGTGGTGATGGTGAAGTCGGTCGTGACATCCTGAATTCCAGCAACATTGTTCCCGGGGGTGCGGGTCATTTGGAGGATCTGACCGCGGTCATTGTATTCATCGTAGGAAGTGGTGTTGCCGTAGGCATCGACGACGAAGGCGAGGCGGCCAGAGAGCTTGCTCTTAGAGGGGTCGGTGGGGCCGCCGTTTTGGCCGAAGTATTTGAAGATGGTTTGTGCGCCATCGGCGGCGACTTGCTTCCAGAGATTGCCTTTCCCGTTATAGAACCACTGGGCCGTGTGGCCATTACGGGCGCGGTGGGTAAGTTTTTTGCCGAAAGCATTGTAGGTCCATGTTTCGTAAGTGCCATCAGGATGGTCGGTGCGGGTGATGTTGCCTTGGGCGTCACGGGTGTGAGTGGTGGTGTCGCCGTTTCGATTGATGGTAAGGGGGCGGCCCTCGGAATCACGTGTGTAAGTGGTGACGCTGCCTGAGGGGCTGGTCATGGTAAGGATGTGGCCTTGAGAATCGCGGGTGTAGGTGGTGGTGCGGTCCAAGGCATCGGACTCGCTAAGAAGGTGACCGTCATTGTTACCGGAGTAAGTGTAGTCGGTGAAGTATCCGTAGGAATCGACTGATTTGACCATACGGTTCTTATTATAGAAGATGGATTTTACGCGACCATTGGGCCAGAGGATCTTGGGGTTATGGCCATTTTTCCCGCGAAGGATGGTGACCATTTTATCACCGGTGGCTTCGTTATATTCCTCGCGGACGTATCCGATGGAACCATTTTCCGCAAAGGCGTAGCGAGCGCGCTTGAGAGGGTTTCCGTAGCGTGAATCATCTGCAGTTTCGATGACGGGATGGGTGAAGTCGTGGAGTTGAGTGTAGGTGTAAGTTGCTTGATCGGTGCCGGGGTAGTTTACGCCGGTGAGGTGGACCCACTGAAACCAGCCGGAGGAATCCGTAAAGGTTTCGTAGCTGTAGTCGACACGGCGGCCATCGGAGCTTTTGATGTGAGAGACGACCCAGTTTGAAGTGGCGGGATCATCTTGGCCGACGAAGGTGATGTCAGCGTCCTGCTCGACGGGAGAAGTGAAGTAGTAGCGGATGCGGGAGACTTTCTTTTCATTCCCAGCACCGAGATCGAGGCCGACGTAGGCAGCTTTGTCATAAGCGTATTGGTAGTAGGTGGAGGTGTCGCCATCGAATGCATTTGCCGCGACACTGGCGGGGTCCATGAGAGGCTCGGAACCATAAGGGGTGCCGCCGATGATGAGGTTGTTATTCTCGTCGAAGAATTCGATTTCGGAGACGCGCATGGGGGTCTTTTGGCGCCAGGTATTTCCTTGATAAAAAGCTAGGAAGCGGAATTTCTTAGACGGAGTGATAGTGACATCATGCCACTGGTCAGCGTCAGTGGGAGCGAAGAGGGTCTTGTGAAGAGTCTTAGAGGTCTGAGTGGCGGTTCCCATGTTGGTATGGAACAGTTTGATCCAACGACCGTGGTGGTCAGTTATTTTGTTGATATTTTTGGTGTAGGGATTCGCATAGGTGAAGGTGGTGACGTTTCCACGAGCGTCTTGGGTCGAGGCCACGCGGTAGAAGTAGCTCCCGTTTGCGAAGGAGGAGCGAAGGAAGCGGACTTCCTGACTAGAGCCTGCGACTTGCAGAGTATAGTTAGGAGCATCGACGAGGAGGCGGGAAGTCTGACCCGGCTGGGTCGAAACCCAGAGATTACCGCCTCCAGTGGGTGGTTTAAAGTAAAGCTCGCGGCCATCTGGGTAGGTCACAGAGAAGCGGTTCGGATTCGACTGCCGGATAGACCACTCGTAGTTGTGGGACCATGCTCCGGCCCGACCAAAGGCGCTGTAAGCGAGATTACGGTTAGAAAGACGGGTAGCCGAGGAACGGCGGAACACGAGGTCGCCATCGGCAGCGCCTGAGACGGCGAGATCAACGATGCGGCGCTGAGCGTTGCCGTTATAGGCGTAGATTTGATTTTCCGTAGAACCCTCACAAGCTTGATCGGAAGTATCGGAAGATGAATTAGAAGCAGACTGCTCCTCTTCGCATTTCGGTCATTTCGGAGGATCTGAATATCCTCCGTTACCGCAACTTGGATCGTCCCCTTCGTCGCTCGCTGAAGGGGAATTACCGTAACCTCCAGCGTAAAGGAAGGTGGCAGTGGCTGTGACGAGAAGGAGTGCGAGAAGGTGGCGAAGTTTCATAACAAGAGGTTTTTAGGAGTTGGGAAAGGAAATGGAAAAAAGGAGGGCTTGGACTAGAGGGGAGCGTTCAAAGGATCTGAGGCGGCGTAGATATCGAGCAACTTGGGCAAGTGGCCACGAGGAGAAACTTGGAGGCGGTGGTGGCCTAAGTTCGCAGAGGTCGTGAATTGGAATTCAACTCCACCCCATTTTTCAACCTCAATAAGCTGTGAGACTTCTTTTTGGGATGGGAACGAACCTCCATCGAGAATCACCACGGCAACTGGAGTGCCGGGGTCGAGATCAGGGAAGGCCACGCGCAGAGCAACGGTTTCCTTCAATCCGGCGGGCTGGACCGGAAACTCGTTTTGAGAATTAGGAACTAATTCGACGCGAGATGAGGTCGAAGGAACGCGGACGAATAGGCGGTCTGGGCTGGGGATGGGGCCATCAAGATGATTGACGGTCATGTAAAGAGAGGCATCAAATTTCTCATCCAAGGTGACTGGACCTCCTGACGATGAAGACGGCCGCTTACGATCAGAAAGTCCCCGATCTTTTTGGGAATCCACGATCGTGTCAGGTTTACTGGCGCTGTCGGGGCTTGGTGCTTTGAGAACCCAGACGATCGCTAGCAAGAGAAGAACTCCAAGAACGGTGAGGATCACTTCGTTGCAAGGATATGCTTATCAATGCCCCGATGCCTCTTAAGATGACTTAATCTGATTTTCGTTCAACTATTTTTAGGAATGACGCATTGTAAAAAAATATAAAAATTCTATTTTTATCTGTTGGCTAGGGGGCTAAAGCCCCCTAATTTTTTTTCCGAATACTGGGATTTCAGATATCTAAAAATTTAAGACTCTGTAACAACTACTTCTCCTTAGGTGGAACCTTTGGTGAATTTCCCGAGATGCCTTCAGGCATGAGCAATCTCAAAAAAGCTCCGTATTGCCCGCTCGAAAAAGGCAGCAATTCGGCTTGGTTCTGCTGTCTTCGCTGCTTTCAAACCTGAGTCGATTGACTTTCAGAAACCCTAGGACCAATCTTCTCCCGATGGCTGACCTCTCTCATCTCGACGATTCAAATCAACCCCTCATGGTCGATGTTTCCGCCAAAGCAGAAAGCGTCCGCGTCGCCACTGCCACCTGCCTCGTCAAACTAGGCCGCGATCTGATCTCGCAGATGGACGACGGAGAGCTACAGAACAAAAAGGGGCCCGTTCTCCATACCGCCATCCTTGCTGGGATTTCTGGAACCAAAAAAACTTCCGACCTTATTCCCCTCTGCCACCCGCTCCCGCTCGATTCCGCAAAAATCGAAATCACCCCCCACGATGACGAAAACCTCCTCGTCACCGCCACCGCGAAAACCACCTCCCGCACCGGAGTAGAAATGGAAGCGCTCACCGGAGCCTCAGTCGCGGCCCTCACTCTCTACGACATGTGTAAGGCTGCCAACCCAGCCATCGTCATCTCCGAACTAAAACTCCTCAAAAAAACCGGCGGGAAATCCGACTACCAAGCCTAATGAAAGCCCTCATTCTCACCGGCGGAAAATCCTCTCGCATGGGCAGCGACAAAGCCTCTCTTAAAATCGGCGGCGTCACCCAGCTCGATCGTATTCTTTCAATCGTCCACCCACTAACGAAAGACATCTTCCTCTCCGTCGCGCACGATGACCGCGAGCCACGGGACCACCCGACCCTCCCCGACCTCGAAGAAAGCCCCGGCCCTCTCGGCGGCCTCCAAGCCGCTTTTGCTCAGGATCCTCATTCAAAATGGCTCGTCATAGCCTGCGATCTCCCCTTGATCCAACAAAGCGACCTCGAAAGTCTCATCGCCCATCACGATGACTCAAAAGACGCCACCTGCTTTCTCAATCCTCTAGACCAACACCCCGAGCCTCTCTGCGCTCTCTACTCGCCCTCAACCTCCCCAAAGCTCGATTCCTTGATCGAAAAAAACCAACGCTGCGCTCGTCGCTTCCTCTCTTCCCTTGATCGCATCGATCTCACCCCCTCAGATTCCCGAGCCCTCCTTAACCTCAATCGCCCCGAGCACCTCGTTGAGCTTGAGCTCCTCCACCAACACGGCGCGATCGAAAAGGAAGTCACCGTAGAATACTTCGCAAAACTCAGTCAAGAAGCCGCCACTAACTCTGAGGTTCTTCGTACTTCAGCCGCCACCCTCGCCGGCCTCTGGGAAGAACTTCGACTCAAGCATCACTTCAGTCTCGACCTCCCTCACGTAAAACCCGCCATCAATAACGAGTTCGCTGACTGGACCACTCCTCTTTCGAATCAACAAACTATCGCCTTCATGCCACCCTTTGCCGGAGGCTAATTTGCCATGTTCTCTATCCAATCTTCCTCCCTTGATCTCACTGCCCTGCGCCAGCAAATGGCCGACCCAGCTTGCGGTGCTCTCGTTGTCTTCGAGGGCCTCGTCCGCAATCATCACGAAGGCCGTGATGTTGAAAAGCTCCACTACACGCACCACCCTGTCCTTGCTCAGAAAGAAGGTGAGCGAATCGTGACCGAGACCATGGAAAAATTTCCATCAGTCAAAGCCCTTGCCATCCACCGCATTGGCACGCTGGAAATCGGAGAATGCGCTGTCGTCACTCTTACCAGTTCAGCGCACCGCGAAGCCGCTTTCGAAGCCAACCGCTTCCTCATCGACTCCATCAAAGCCTGCGTTCCTATCTGGAAACAAGAAACCTATTCTAGTGGTGAGGTCGAATGGACTAGCCCTTGTCCAAACTGCGGACCAGTTCCGCATTAGAATCCGGAGCCAAGGAGTGGCGGCGTCCCGCCGCCTTAGATGGTCGGGTGATTTAAAGCGACCGTGCAATAGGCTTTGCAAAGTTCTAGGGTCGGCGGCGAGACGCACGCCGCTCCTTGAGGGCCTAGGGACGAGTGATAATCTTCAAGCGAATGAACTGGCGGACTTCATCCGACGTTGGAGTCAAGCTGCGGACCGTGACCGTTTCGGTGCCATCTCCGTTTGCGACGGCGGTGACGTAGTCGGTCCCGACATCCGACCAAGCCACAAGATCCGTAGAAATCTGAGCCTGATAAATAATGTCATCCGCCGCAAGATTGCGACGATAGCTCGCCGTCAAAAACTCAGTTGTTCCTCCTGCTCCATCATCGAAAATTCCTGTTCCGTATGTGAGATAAGATTCTGGACTAACACCAGCATCACCAGCGATAGAACCGAGCGCATATTCAAGCAATGCATTCATTCCATCTCTGTCGGCATCGGCAAGAGGATTTCCAGTGAAGACATCAGCATCACTTGTTCCCGGAGTTCCCGCAAGGTCCACACTACTGCGCCAACTTTCCGGCAAGCCATGATCCGGAGACGTCTCAGGAGCAATCAACGTTAAAGTGTAGCCTGAACCATCTGCGGCAAGAGGCCAAGGTCGGGCATCATTATAGGTGAAACGTTGAACATCGACACCAAGAGCATTCACCAGAGCGATCTGCTCACCGTCATTGCTTAAACTCGAGCCATAGTCTCCTGGCGCAAGATTCATTCCAGCCGTGTTATAGGCGGTGGCAAAAGCGACAGGGTCTTTAATCACGACGATCCGCTCGCCCGCCGCGAGAGAGGTGCCAAGCGGGAAGGTGTAACTAATGCCTTCAAAAGTCGCCATCGAAAGGTCGATCGCATTGGTCTGATCGATATTCATGAGCTCAACGAACTCTGTCCCCTCTTCCATACCGGCTGGGTTATACATGAGCTCGGAAATCACAAGATTTGTGGAATCCGAAATCGGACCGACAAAGTAAGTTCCTTCCGTGATCGCCGACCAAGTTGTTCCGGATCTTACTCGGGCTTTCACCAACGAGCCCACTGTGATTGGAATCACTCCGCCACTACTGATCGCCGTTGCCGTTGGAGAAACCGCACCGCCTTCAAGACGAGGATCGCTCCCATCGGTCGTGTAATAAATCGTTCCACTACCAGTTGCAGTGAGCGCTGAACCCAGAGGGATAAGGCCACCTTGCTGCGCCGTTCCCCCGACTAAGTAAACGGGAGCCGCCACTGACGGTAAGCTGAGATTGTTCAGCACATTTGCGGTCCGAACTGGGAAGTAAGTGTTATAAAGACGATCTTGCTCGGTGAGCCACTCAACATCCCGAGTGTAAGGAGTAGCGCGTCGATGGTCTCCCCAACGAGCAGATTCCGCGATGATCGCGCGATCAAGATCCTGCGCATACTTCATCCAACGCGCTTCGGTTTCAGCAGGAGTGAGGGCGCCGGTCCCATAGAAGTGTTGTTGCACCCGGTCTGCGAGGCGGAGTTGGTATTCCGGATTACTTTCTAAAGTTCCTCTCACACCAATCGGATCCAATGGAACCGTAGTAGAAGTTTGACTCTCCAAAGTCCGCTCGCCGTCCCATGAATAAACTTCCCAAGCAGCCATTTCCTCCGGCATCCCTGAGGTGAACGGACCTCCACCAGCTGCTCGCCAGTTTCCATTTGTCTTGAGGTCTTGGTTCGCGCCGTAGCGATTCACCAATTGGTAATCGATGTATTGGTCGATATCGAGAACCTCCTGAATTTTCGTCCAATCACCCGTGTTCACTACATTATCAATCTGGTTGAAAGCCGTGCTAGTTCCGTCAACAAACTCAGAACCATTTTTAGCATCGAGTAGATCAGCATCACCACCATTGTGCTCTGCGTAATGAGACGCATCTCCCCTTTCGCATAGGTTGTGAATGCCCCAGTAAAGACCATTGATGAAGACGTGAGCCATGAAACCCTCCCCAGCCGAAGGATGCCCCATATCGAGCATCGTCTGGCGCATCCACTGATCACGAATCATCGAACCTCGCCCACGTTGGTCAGCATTGCTGTGAATCCAAGAATTATTATAACCCGCACGCAGCGCGACGACGTTGTACTCGTCCACCGCAGATCCTGGGAAGAGAGGTTCGCGCAACTTACTCGCTCCGTATTCCTCTCTGAAACGGAAGCTCAATGAATGCTTCGGGCTACTCCCAGGGTTTCGGCTCGCACCACCCTGCACTCGCAATCCGCAATTCTCCTGCCAATCACTTCGAACATCGTTCGCCGCTGGAATGAACTCGGCGGAACAGGCTCGCTCCCAAGCAAACCCCTTCTGAGTGGAATTCGAATAAATACCATTAGATCCACTGAAGTCATCGCGATTCATCACAATCGAAACCGTCGGAATATCGCGCATCCCTTCTAGCATCGTGCGCGCTGTCGAAGTGGTATGACCACTGGCAGTCGCCGTGGCCTGAGAGACATCAGGATCCATGTTAAAATCACCCGAACTGAGATCGCCCCAACCTGAGGGTTGAACTTGCTGAAGAAAAGGAGTGTTTAAGCCCGCTAAATCCGTTCCATTCGCAGCCGCGTTATCGATGTCCAAAAGGAAGTAGGTATTACAATCCACATTCGTCGGAGCAAAACCTGTCTTCACCGCAGCCGCTCTGACCGCAGTTGTTTGGCTTAGCGCGATGGGAGCAGAATAGACCGCCGCCGTTGCCCCGGGATTTCCATTCACATCGATCGGAAGAGAACCATCGAGAGTGTAATAAATCGTTGCCCCTGTCGTGGCGCTCGTGATCTCCACATTAATCGCCGTTTGGTAATAACCTCGGCCAAGATTAAACTTTGTATCCGCCACTCGTGCCAAACCATTCGGATCATTCGCAGCTCCAGGAGTCGGCGAGCCAAAGTAGACCGGAGACTCATCAACCGGGTGTAATCCATACGAAACGTCATCGTCTTGGTTTGGGTAATCACCACCCCCAATCTCAAACTCTGAAGTGACCGCTAAGAGAGGGTCAATGAGCGCGAGATAGTCTCCCCCTTTCGAAAGCTTAAAGTTCGTATGCAGGTTTCCATTGGCATCCGGCACTCCATCTCCCGACGCGTAAACAATCAAAAATCCATTCGCTGGAACCGTCGTTCCAGCCGGGAACGCCCATTGGCTCAAATCACCCGGATCATCCGTCAAAAACCATCCATCTAAGGAGAGAGTCCCAGCACTGCGGTTACTAATCTCAATCCAATCTTCCGTCGCGCCGGCCACCTGATTCGCGATCGGATACCAAGCATTTGGATTATTCGAAAGGCCGCCATCGTTTGCTGCCATGAATTCATTGATGACCAGATCTCGTACTTCCGGAGTGGTAAAACTCTCAGTCGGTGAAGCCCAAACCGTCCCCGCCCCATTCACCGCTCGACTGCGGAAGTAATAAGTTGTCAGAGGATTCAAGCCTGTCAACTCGGTAGAAAACGCACCGCTTTCTAAGCCAAGATTCACCAAGTTATCCCAGGAGCCTGCATTCGTCCCACCATCGTTATCTCCCCAAAAAATAGTCACCGTTGGAGAATCACCTCCGGTGTTCGTCACTTCACCACCGACCTCTGCGGAAGTTCCTCTCACATTACTCGCAGCCACATTCTCAATCGCTGGGAGCAAGATTGCCGCCGTTGTAAAGGTCGAGGTCGTATTCGCCCAATCCGAACCTCCATTGTTCTCCGCATAAGCTCGGAAGAAATAGTTGGTCTGAGATGTCAAGTTGGTCACCACAGTCGAAAAGGCGGCTGCATTGTTCCCAAGATCCACCGCATTCGCCCAAGATGCAGGATTCGTCCCTCCATTTGTGGTTCCATAAAAAATTGTGACCAATGGAGCCGCGCCCCCTGTATCAGTTACTGTTCCATTAAGTGTCGCAGACGTAGCCTGCAGACCGGTTGCCGCCGCATTGACAACCGTCGGAGAATTCGCGGCCGAGGGTTCGGCCTCGATAATAATTGAATCAATGTCACAATCGCCTGAACCCTGTCCCCCACTATACCAATAAAAGGTCACGGTTTGATTTGTCAGCCCTTGGTACTTGGCATCGGTAAGGTTCAGATTAGCGGAGGTCAAAGTGGGACGAGCCGGCCCATTCTGACTATAAATTAATCCGCTATCTAAGCTTGTCCGGAAAGCCACCCATCTTTGAGCGCCACCACCCGTCGCGGCGCTAAAATCAAAACTCACGTTGGTGAGGTCAATTGTCGTTCCAGCATCAATCGTCATTGAAAATGAATGCACCCCATCGTTGGGAGGCGCACTTCCAATGCTAGGAGCAGTTCCATTTGTAAGAACTGGACCATTAAGCTTACCAACGGGGGCCGAGGCCCGGCCAGAATTTCCGTTCCCATCTCCCGTTATTCCTCCGACGCCTACGAAGGACCAAGAAGAAATCGTAATGCCGTCTCCAGACACTAGGTCGTCAGGGGTCGCATCGAATGAAGTCCCGCTCGAAAAATCAACTCCTGCCACAGGAGATGCCACTAGAACTGGGAAAAAAGATGACAGAAATAGAAGGAGTAAAAGTGAGAAACGAGAGGTCATGGGGTGTGTTATGTTTGAAAGAAGATCGCCCCTCCATCGAAGGGGCGATCTTGAAAAGCCTGCAATTATTGAAAGTTAGCGCTTGCGGCGGATTAACGCAAATGCCGAAAGCGCGAGCAGGGAAAGAGCCGAAGGTTCAGGGATCGCTACAATGGTTCCTTCAATGACGATAGTATCGATATCAATGTCTCCCGAGCCTTCCCCCCCAGCGTACCAGATGAAATCGACTGTAGTTCCGCTAAGACCGGTATAAGGAGCGCCGGACAAGGGGAGAGAAGTTGAAGTGAACGCTGGACGCGCTACCGAGACCTGGCTGTAAAGAAGGTCTGTATCCAAGCTCGTATTGAAGGCTATCCAGCGGGAGTTCGCGCCTCCAGTAGCCATACTATGATCAAAGGAAACACTGGTAAGGTCCAAGGTGACATTCGCAGGAATGGCGATTGAAAATTGATGGATCCCATCGGTGGGGACGGCTGTCAGGACGGGAGCGACTCCCGAGGTTACAGGGCCGTTCAACTTACCGACGGGAGCTGAGACTCTCCCCGTATTCGCGTTTGTGTCAAAACTTACCCCACCAGTCGAGCCGGGGAAGGACCAAGTAGAGACAGTGATTCCATCGCCTGCGTTGAGATCATCTGGGGTAGCGTCATTTGCTCCCCCTGCATCCGAAAAATCAACACCAGCAATGAGAGCCGCATTGGTTGAAGCTAGGACCGACAAGCTGGAAATTCCAGCGATTATTAGTTTCTTTGTGTTCATATGTTTTTAAGTAAAAATTATGATTATTGACTACTCGCCATGATCGTGAAGAAGCGCTTCTCCTCCGCTCCAGAAAAGCCAAAAGTGTTGAAATTAATTTCGAACTGAGTAGTCACGTCGGCTCCAGTAATCGTCGTCACTGCTGTCCCGCCGCCTGATACCAAATCTTCTAAATTCGTTGAGCTAAGAAGGATATAGTCTCGGCCTAAACGAGACGTAAACTCGATCAGCGCCGTTTTGTCTCCAATGTTGCTACTATCAACTGAGAAAGAAACAATCTGGAGTGGAGCAGAGCCTCCGGTAGCGCCAATCGCCCAGTCCAGCGAACTAGCAAAAAGGGCAAGCCCGTCCGGAGAGATGAAATTCAAAGTATTGTCCGTAAACGGCATAAGAACTCGCCGAGCTGGGGCGGTGTTATTCATCGTCCCAACAGCAGGATCGACTGCACTCCCCTCCTCAATTGCAATGATCATCGCATTACCAGTTGGACCGTCTACGGCAGTCGCCACGGTGTCCAAGTCGCCGAAGACGGTCGCAGTGGAGGTTGTCTCCCCAATTTCTCCTTGAAAGAAATCAATCACCTCAGGAAATCCCGCCGAGATTGGATGGTCGGCTAACATGATCTGAGTTGTCTCATTTGATTTCGTAAAGACTTCAGTACTACCACCAAATTCTCCAAGATTATTGTTGTCACTTACAGCCTCCTCCCAATTAACGATTGGCACAATTGAATCGACGAATTTTCCTCGGAGATCACCTGAACTTGGGGTCGAAGACATAACCAAAAGTCCAAACGATAATTCATCTCCCGTCGTAATCGTAGAAGCGGCTGAAATTGTTACTTTGTCGATTCCAAACTTATCTTCGAGCAAAGTCACCGCCACCTCGTCAGCACCTTGTGTTCCTGAGCCATCAGCATCGAGAAAGAGAACCGTGAGATTTGATGAGGACTGACTATTCGCGTCAGTTGGGTCGGTGTTATGGATGGTAACCTCCGCACCATCTCGAAAGTTGTCTCCATCAGTATTTTCATTTAGAGGGCTAGAACCAGTGTCTGTTAGGCCATTGAAAGTCCCGTCATTGGTTTCTGCCCCGTCTTTTAGGCCGTCACCGTCAGTATCCGGATTGAGGGGATCTGTCCCAGTATCCGCGGCGCTCACAAAAGTCATTGTATTGGTTTCTGCTCCATCCTTTAAGCCATCGTCGTCTGTATCAGGGTTTGTAGGATTAGTGCCCACTGCAAATTCCTCGATGTTAGTCCGCCCATCCATGTCGGTATCATCAGCCCCATCATCAACGCTCGGATTCAGCCCGTTATTTACTTCAAAGTCATCCGACATTAAATCGCCATCTGTATCAACAAGTAGCGGATTTGTTCCGGTATCGGAGGCAATATCATCAAAGGTGCCGTCATTTGTTTCCACGCCATCTTCCAAATTGTCACCATCGGTATCAGGATTCAGGGGGTCAGTCCCCGTATCTGTAGCGAGGTCATCAAAACTCCCATCGTTTGTCTCTACCCCATCGAACAAACCATCTTCGTCAGTGTCCTGAACGAGGGGATCAGTAGACTGCATGAACTCATTTATGTTTGAGGATTGGTCCATATCATAGTCGTCTCCTGGAAGAACATCTCCAATAGTGGCAAGACCATCTGCCGGATCTGCGTCGATGATAAGCTGCTCAAACGCATCAGGGAGCCCATCAGAATCTAAGTCAGTGGTGATAAGCCCATCAACTATGATGCTATCGATGTCAATGTCACCAGATCCTTCCCCTCCAGCATACCAGAAAAATTCCACTGTTTGATTTTGTAATCCCTTATACTTTTGATCCGTAAGAGGAATTTCAACTTCACTCAAGGCGGGGCGCGCAAGACCAACTGAGCTATAAATGATCGTATCGTCTAAGCTAGTGCGAAACGCAATCCAGCGAGTATTGATTCCTCCCGTGGCTCTACTAAAATCGAAACTCACCCCCTCAAGGTCAAGTGCCTCAGACCCAATCGTAATTGAAAAAGTATGAACCCCTTCGGTTGGTGCTGTTGCACCAATTGCGGGAGGAACGCCGTCGTTGACAAATCCGTCTAATTTTCCAACGGGGACGGATTGGCGTCCAGTATTAGCGTTAGCATCTCCCGAGATACCCCCTTGGACGAAACTCCATGTCGTGGATACGCTCACAGAATCTAAAAGGTTGAGATCATCAGGACTTTGATCAAATGCCCCGGACGGATCGCTAAAATCTACCCCAGCAATGGGCTCGGCGAAAACGAGACCTGGGAAAAAACACAAAGAAACGAAAATGGAAAATCTTCTCATAACTGTCCCATATTAATTATCGGGAGAAGGGGATGTCAAATAAAAATTCCTGATAGCTTGTTCAGGGTCCCTACACAATGGAAACACAAGATGCAGTTCCCGAACTTTAATCTGTACGCGATATATAGACATCTTAAGCTCTTTGGGTGCCCAGAAATCCAAATAAGATCGACTACTCCGGCGGCTTTCCCGAAAACTTTGAAATCTTCGAAGCACTTCAAGACACTCGAAAAGGCGGACACACCCTCCATCATTTTGGTGAGATCTTCTTTATGGCTTTCACCTGCATTATCTGTGGAGTGAAATCCTACGAGCTGATGGAAGAGTTTTGCAACATCCGCCAAAAGTGGTTCAAAAAATGGCTCTCCCTTCCCAACGGGATCCCGTCCTACAACACCTTTTCGCGAG
>CALGJQ010000009.1 GCA_937928545.1 uncultured Verrucomicrobiales bacterium | reverse complement strand
GTTGAGGTCGTAGGAGACGATGGTGCCGTGTTTCTTGGCGATTTTACAGGCCTCGATAGTGAGCTGGGCATTGCCTTCGGAAAGAGCGGCAAAGATGCCACCGGTGTGGAACCAGCGGACGCCGAGGGTGCCGAAGATGTGCTCGAAGTCGAAGTCATCGACTGTGAGCTGGCTCGCCGCAGTGTGTCCACGGTCGGAGGTTCCTTTGGCCGCGCGCACGCCGAAGCCGCGCTCGGTGAAGTTGAGACCATTTCGAGCGGCGACGCCGAGGCCATCGAAGTCGGCCCATTTGATGAACTGAGTGTCGACTCCGCCTTGGAGGACGAGGTCTTCGAGGAGACGGCCGACTTCGTTATCTACGAATCCGGTGAGAACAGCGGCGCGCTTGCCGAAGCAGCGGCGGAGGCCACGGGCGACGTTGTATTCGCCGCCGCCTTCCCAGGCCTGAAATTGGCGGGTGGTGCGGACGCGTCCGTCGCCGGGGTCGAGACGGAGCATGATTTCGCCCATCGAGACGATGTCGTAGGCGCAGTCTGAGGCAGGTTTGATATCTAAGGACATGATGCTTTGTTTTTTTTGAACCGCTAAGACGCTAAGTTGCGAAGGTTTTAAGATTCAAAGACTCTCGGTCTTGGCGCCTTCGCGGCTTTGCGGTGAAATTTTATTCCAGGAGGCCGTTGGCGCAGAGGACGTCGTCAGTTCCGGCGAAGAAGTTGATGGCGTTGTGGAGGCAGCGGTTGGCTTGGCGTTGCACCGATTCGTGAGTGCGGGAACCAATGTGGCTGGTGATGATGCAGTTTGGTGCGCCAATGAGGATATGATCGGGAGCAGGTGGCTCGGCGTCGAGGACATCGGCACCGTATCCGCCGACTTTGCCGGACTTAAGGGCATCGGCCATGTCTTGGGTGTTGACGAGTTCTCCGCGGGCGCAGTTGAGAACGATCACATTGTCGCGCATCTCAGCGATCTTGGCGGCGTTAATCATGTCTTCGGTCTCTTCGTTGAGGAAACAGTGAAGAGAAACGACGTCGGAGTTGTGAAGGACCTCGTCCATGTCGGCGCAGCGCTTGACGCCGTATTCGGAAGCGAATGAGTCGTCGAAGTAGGGGTCAAAAGCGATGATGTCCATGCCGAAGGCGCGGGCGCGGATCGCGACTTCTTTGCCGATGCGTCCGAGGCCAATGATGCCGATGGTCTTGCCCATGATTTCATTGCCGACGGGCTTTTTCCAACCTGCGACCCACTTGCCATTTTGAACGGCAACGGCGTTGGACTGAATGTCTTTCGTGATTCCAAGGAGGAGTCCGAAGGTGTGCTCAGCGACGGTGGTGTGGTTGACTCCGGGAGTGAAGAGGACGGGGATCTTCTTCTCGGTAGCGTAATCGACGTTGATTTTATCGAGGCCGATCCCGTATTTTGAAATGGTTTGAAGACGTGGGAGTGACTTGTCGATGACGGCGGCGGTGATGGCGTCGTCTCCGCAAAGGAAGGCATCGAAGTCACCGGCGAGGTCTAACATTTCTTCTTCGGAAAGCGGGCCGCGTGCGCGAACGATTTCCCAATCTTGAGAATTTAGAAGGTCTTGGTGAGTTCCAGGGGTATCCTGGAAGGAGGTCGTGGTGAGTAGGACTCGTTTGCTCATGGTTTCAAGTTGTCTGACAGGTTGCTAGTTGGAACTGATGAAAGATGCAATAAAAACGGGACTATCGAGTGAGGATTCCTTTCGATGATGGAAAACGAACGGCTTCGATGAGTTTTGCGGCGAGAGGGCTCCAAGTGAGTTGGTCGACTTCTTGGAGAGCCTCGGCACGGGACGATTTGGAATTGAGAAGGAGGGAATAGGCAAGCTTGATTTCTTTTCGTTCCTCAGGAGAGAAGCCTGCCCGCTTCAGTCCGATGGTGTTGAGGCCTGAGAGTTCGTTGATTTTGTGGACGATGCAGTAGGGCGGAACGTCACGGGTCATGCCGGAATTTCCTTGGGTCATGGCATAGTCGCCGAGGTGGATGAATTGATGAATAGCGGTCCCGCCGCCGAGGAAGATATTTGAACCGAGTTGGCAGTGTCCGGCGATCATCACGTTATTTGCGAGGACGTTATCGTTCCCAATGACGACATCATGCGCGAGGTGGGAGACCGCCATCAGGAAGTTGCGGTCTCCGATGATGGTGTTGCCTTCTGCTTGAGTGCTCCGGTTGATAGTGACGTATTCGCGGAAGGTGTTTCCGTTTCCGATGATGACTCCTGAAGGGGTTTTGGGATCGAAACTGAGATCTTGGGGGTCTCCGCCGATGACGGCTCCGTGCTCGACGATGTTGTCTGAACCCATCGTGACGCCGGAGCAGATTTTTGCTTGGGAGGCGATGCGGCAGCCCGAGCCAATGGTGACATTGGCCTCAATGATGGCAAAGGGGCCGATTTCGACGTCAGAGGCAAGTTTTGCGGAGTCAGCGACGATTGCTTGTGGGTGAATTTGGGGCATGTCTAAAGGTGTCCTTCTTCGAGGAAGGAATAGTAGCCGGTGGAGCCTTCGGTGGGTCGGCCGATGATGATGTGGTCTACGAAGGTGAGGCCCATGGTTTGGGCTGATTTTAGGAGACTTTTTGTGAGGGCTTTGTCGGCAAGGCTGGGGGTGGTTTCGCCGGAGGGGTGATTGTGAGCGATGGCGAAATTGGGGGCTTGGTCGATGAGGACGGGGCGGAGGATTTCGGAGATGGAGGCGACGGTTTGGTTGGATGATCCGCTTGAGAGTTCACGTTGGCGGATGAGCTTGCCGTTTCCGTGCATGGTGAGGACGACGAGTTTTTCGGATGAAAGGTGGGCGAGTTGAGGGGAAAGGTGGTGGTAAATAGATTCGCTGGTGTCGATGGTGGCACTTGACGAGCCATCGCGGGCGGCGCGGGTGCCGAGTTCGAAAGCGGCTTGGAGTTGGCAGGCTTTGGCGAGGCCGAGGCCGTGCTCTTTGCAAAGTTCCCTGAGATCGAGTCGGGCGAGGGCAACGATACCACCGTGTTTGCGGAGAAGTTGGCGTCCGATTTCGATGGCGCTGGCTCCTTTGGTTCCGGTGCGGAGGAAGATGGCGAGGAGTTCTTCGTTAGAGAGGGCTGCTGCGCCAAGCGAGGCCATCTTTTCACGAGGCTTTTGCTCGTTGGGAAGATCGTGAATGCGTTGATGCTCGGCCATCGGAAAGAATCTTCGATTTTTCGTGGGGACGTGGCAAGCTTCACTCGTGAGTGAAGGGATAATTGTGTTTTTTGATAGCGATTGTCAGATGTGCCAAGGAGCGTTGAGGTGGCTCAATCGGATTGATGCACATGATCGGCTGCTCTTTGCGCCTTTGGGAGGGGAGACGGCGAAAGAGTGGGGGATTTCTAATGAAGATGATTCGATGGCGGTGGTGAGGAATGGGGAGACTTTTCGGGCGAGTGAAGCGGCTCGGCTCGCTTTTGGGGAAGCGGGCGGAATGGGGAAGGTGATTGCGGGAGTTTTGAAGGTGATTCCTTTTTCTTTGCGAGATTGGGGGTATCGCTGGATTGCGAAGCATCGCCTGGCTTTGGTGAAGACGGAAAGCTGTGGGATTCCAGAAGAGGGGATGCGTGAGAAGCTTTTGGATTGATCACAGGGGCATTTAATAGAGGGGCTTCATTTTTTTCTCTTGCCAGCGAGGGGGGCTGAGCCTATCCCTTCGCCCGTCCTGAATAGGTTCAGGGGCGTTAGCTCAGTTGGTAGAGCACCTGCATGGCATGCAGGGGGTCAGCGGTTCGAATCCGCTACGCTCCACCA
>CALGJQ010000008.1 GCA_937928545.1 uncultured Verrucomicrobiales bacterium | reverse complement strand
GGCGATGTCGAAGAGGTTGTGGGAGGCGACGCCGATGCGGACGGCGGCGGCGTTTTCTGGTTCCATCGCGAAGTGGAGGAGGCGCTTGAAGTTGGCGTCGACGTCGGTTTTGTCTTCGTAGGGAGCTTGGGCCCAGTGGTGTTGGGAGGCCTCGACCTTTTCCATGGCGAGGTTGGCTCCTTTGACGATGCGGATTTTGATGTCGGTTTTACGGGTCTTAGCCCAGGCGGTGAGATCTTGGAGGGCTTGGAAAGAGTCGGGGAGGTAGGCTTGAAGTACGATACCTGCCGTAGTTTCGGCGAATTCGGGTTCGTCAAGGGTGCGCATGAAGGCTTGGCAGGTGAGGTCGAGGTCGCGGTATTCCTCCATGTCGAGGTTGATGAACTTACCGCTGCGGTAGAGGGGGCGGAGGCGGGTTTGGATGGTGGTGAGGGTGCCTTCTTGGTCGAGGAGGTTGATCTGGGAGAAGATGGCGGAGATTTTGACGGAGAGGTATTGGCACTCAGGCTTGGCGAGGAGGGCGAGGTTTTGGTCGAGCCGGTTTTGTGCTTCTTCTTCGCCGAGGATGGCTTCGCCGAGGAGGTTGAGGTTTACTTTGGAGCGTTTTGCGAAGTAGGAGTTGAGGGGTTTTTCTTCGCGGGCGAGGATGACGCGCTGGCTGTCTTTGCGGATCTGCGCGGTGACGGCGGGCATGACGATGCCGGGGAGGAAGCGGGAGGCGAGGGCCCCGACTTTCATGAGGAGGCGCTCGTGGGGAAGGAGGTATTTTGGGATGCCGTGGGTCTTGATGAGGCGGCGGAAGGTGGCGGCTTGGGTGGTGGCAGAGGGTGGGCGGAAGACTTCGTCCGCGAGGTGGAAGGTGAGTTCCTTGCCGGCGGGGTCGGCGAGGAGGCGGGACATTTTGGCAGCTTCCTTTTTTTCGATGGAAGTGCGCGGTGCGCTGAGGAGTTCGGCGGCGAGGTCGCAGGCTTGATCGACGAGTTCGGGAGAAGAGGACATTTAACGATCACTTTATCAAAGAATGAGGTGAGGTCTTGACCGTATGACCTGTGAGTGGGTGATGAGTTGGTAAAGAAGTTGAATATTTGAGTGGAAATAAGGCAGGGTTTTGGGGTGATGAATTTGGAGATGGTAGAGCGGATTTTTCGGGTGATTCCGGATATCGTGTTTTGCGTGAAGGATGCGGAGCGGGTTTATTTGTCCGCAAATCCGGCCTTTGCGCATCGACTAGGGTTGAAGTCGGAAGACGAGGTGATTGGAAAGCGGGCAGAGGAGCTGTTTCCGGAGGAGTTGGCGGCGGTGTATCGGGAGCAGGATGAGGCGGTGCTTGTCGGTGGGGATGAATTTACGGACCGGCTGGAGTTGATCTCGAATCGCGAGGGTGCGTTGGGTTGGTATTTGGCGAGTAAGTTTTTGTTGAGAGATGAGGAGGGAAAGGTGACGGGCTTGGTGTCGATTTCGCGGGATTTGGATACGCCGAGTTTGGGGGATTTAAAGATGGCGGGGCTGCAACGAGTGGTGGAGTGGGTGCATGGGAATTTGGAGGAAGAGTTGTCTGTCGAGGCCCTTGCGAAAATTGCGGAGATGAAGCCGAGTCATCTGGAACGGAGGGTGAAGCGGGTCTTTAAAATGAGCGTGGGGCAGTTTGTGAGAAAGGTGCGGATTGATTTGGCGGCGCGCTTGTTGAAAGACACGAGTTTGGGAATCGCGGAGATTGCCTTGCGCTGTGGGTATAGCGAACAGTCGTCGCTGACGCGGCAGTTCAAGGCGGCGGTAGGATGTCCGCCGGGGGAGTTCCGGAAGCGTCTAGAACTTTAGAATGCTGGCGATGAGGCCGATGAGGCCTCCGCAGACGCCGCCCCAAACGACGAGCCAGCCGAGGTGTTCGCGGATCATTCGTTGGATGATTTCTTTGACCATTTTCGGGGTGAGTTCTGCGAGTCGTTTTTCGACGATGAGGTTCACGCGGTCGAGGAGCTCAGAGTGATCGCCGGAGCTGGACATGAGCTCTTGGAGTTTTTGTTGGAAGTCATCAGAGGAGGCGATGTCGTTGATGGACTCGCGCATTTTGATGATGAAGTCTGGCTTGATGGGGTCGAGGGCTTCGGCCCCTCCAAACATACTGAGGGTGGCTCCGAATTTTGAATTGATGACGGCTTCTTTGAGGGCGTCGAAGGAGGGATCGAGATCAACGGAGTCGATGAGAGGGGAGAGGTCGATGCTGGATTTGGAACTTTCGTCGAAGAAGCGTGCGACATTTTCTGGGGTGAAGAATTGCCGCATGATGAGGCTTTGGATGCCTTCTTTAAAATCCTCAAAGCGAGCGGGGATGACTCCGGAGCCGTAGAAGCCGGGGACCTTTTCGAAGAGCATGTGGATGGCGAGCCAGTTGGTGAGGGCGCCGGAGAAGGCGAAGAGGCCGATGCTTAAGATGGGGCCGCGATAAGGGGCGTCGAGGAAGTAGCCCACGACGATGAGAAGGATGGCAATGAGGTTGGTGACGAGGCTCTTGTTCATAAGCTCGTGGTGGTTAGAGAGCATTTTGACGAACTCTTCGACAAATTTCTTACGATTCTGGTCGCTTGAGGAGGCCGAACTGGAAGCAGTGCTCTTGGAAACCGAGGGATCGGTAAATGGTTTCGGCCACGCTGCTTGGTTCGGTGACAATGACGAGTTGCTCGGCTTTGGAGAGGCTTTGTCGAACGACGGTGTCGAGAAGGGTTGTGCAGACGCGCTTGCGCCGGTGTGGAATGGAGGTGCCGACGTTCTGGAAGCGGGCGATCTTTTTGCTGAGATCGAAGTAGAGGCCCATGTCGCCTACGAGCTCGTCGCCGAGAAATGCTCCCCACCAATCGCCGTGGCCACGTTCGGAGTTGAGGCGATAGTTGGCCATTTGGGCGGTTTTGAAAATGCGGTAGTCTTCGTCGTTTACGCGAGGGAAGCCTTCGGCGATTTGGAGTTCGATGGAGGCCTGCCATTCCCAATCTTGGGCGAGCCTTCTGATTTCGAGTTCAGGATTGGTGCGGACTTGAGTGGAGGAGCCTGAGAGGGTGAGGACGATGTCGTCGGTAAGTTCAAAGCCGTCTTTTAGAAATTGAGAGGGGTCACCTTTTTCGTCGGAGTCCCAGCCGAGGGCGATATGGCGGGGCTTGGGGCCGAATTCTTCTTGGTGGATCTGGAGCCATTTTTCGTGACTTTCGGATGAGGGAGGAGATTTGAAGAGAAGGAAGTTTCCCCAAAAATAGGTGGGATTGGTCGGAGTGCGGATGAGGAAGTAGTCGCCGCGGTCGGTGATCTCGCCATCGAGGGAGTGGAAGATGGCGTCGCTGAGGTAGCCGAGGTGAGTCATCATCTGCTTTTCTTGTGCTTATTCAGCCAGAGTTGGAAAAGCACGGCGACGAGGGCGATGACTGCGCCAAAGAACTCGCGGGTGAGTTCGATGCGGGGGTCATTGGCAGACATGGAGGTTTGGGTCATGCTGAAGGGTTTTTCGCCGAAGAGATTGTCCCAGAGGCCGGGGCCGGAGAGAGCCATTTCGATGAAGCAGGCTAGGATGGCGAGGGCGAAGAACCAGATAGGGAGGCGGCGGAAGTTGAGGAGGATGAATCCGATTCCGATGATGGCGTAGAAGAGGAGCCAGAGGGCGGCATCGAGTGAGGAGGGATTGTGATAAATCCCGGGATCGACGTCGTTTTTCTGGAAAAAGGCGAAAAGGAAGAAAAGGGCAGCGAGGATGTAGTTGAGGACCTTCATTTCGGTGGAATTGATTATTGAGTGATACTTGTGAGAAGTTAAATTCCTTTCCATGTCACGAAAGGTCTTATTTGTCTGCACGGGAAATACCTGCCGGAGCCCGATGGCGGAGGGGATTTTTCGGAAAGCTGCGGAGGGGAGTGATTTCAAGGTGAAATCGGCCGGAGTGGCGGCGCAGGCGGGGAGTTCGGCGAGTCGAGAGACCCTTGCCGTTTTGAAGGATCAGGGAATTGAGCTGGAGGGTTTTCGGAGTCGGATGGTGAGTGATAAGATGCTGAAGAAGGCGGAAGCGGTTTTTTGTATGACGGAAGGGCATTTGGAGATGCTGGAAATGATGCATCCCGAGCATGAGGAGAAATACCACCTCGTCTGCGACTTCGTGGAGATCAATGGGAAGGTGGGAATCGATGTGCCAGACCCGATTGGAATGGGACGAAAAGCCTACGAAACGACCTCGAAAGTTCTTAATGGGGCGATTGGGGGAATCATGACTTTTTTGGAAAGTCGCGAGAGTTCAAAGTGAGCGTTCGCCAACTTGACAACTTGTCAAGAACGTGTTAAATCTTCGTTATGAAGACGATGACAATTGGTGATTTCAAAGCGCAGTTCTCGGCTGTTGTTGATGCGGTTGAGAAAGGCGAAGAGGTCATTGTTGAAAAAGGCAAAGGCCGCAAACCGGTGGGAGTCTTTATCCCGATTGAAAAATATCAAAAGCCGAAGCGAATTTTAGGAATCGCAGCAGGGAGTGGATCGGTAAAGTTCAAGCCCGACTTTAAGATGACCGAGGAGGAACTTTTGGGCGGCGAGTGATGACCGTCTTACTGGATACTCAGATCGCTCTTTGGTTTCTCTTTGAGCCAGATAAGCTCAAGGCAACTGAGAAAGAGGTTTTGAGCGATGAGTCGATGCCCATTGTTTGCCACTCCATTTCGCTCTTTGAGATTAGTTTGAAGTATTCCCTCGGGAAGCTGGAGATTCCTTTGGATCCTGGCGAAATCCCAGACCTTTTGCGAAAGAGTGGGTGTGAGATCGAAGAGCAATCGGTATCTCTGTTTTCGACTTACCACAATCTACCCAAGACATCTCACAAAGATCCCTTTGATCGCCTCCTCATCTGGCACTGTATCAAAAATGACTATCACCTGCTGAGCCGAGACCGAATGATGGGTGAGTATGCCCAGCTGGGGTTGAAGCTCCTTTAGCTTTTACCCGAGGCAGGCCTGCTTAGGAGGCATTTTCCATGTAAGCGCTTGCCATTTCCGCAAAGAGGGGGCAGGGATGGGGCGTCCTTATGAGTGCAGATGCGATTCGAATTGCTGTTGGGGCCGATCACGGCGGAGTTGAGTTGAAAAACGCGATCGTGGAGGCCTTGAAAGGTGCTGGGCGCGAAGTGATCGACTACGGGACGCATGGGTCGGAATCAGTAGATTATTCTGACTACGCCAATGAGGTCGCGCGGGCTGTGAATGAAGATCGTGCTGATCGGGCAATTTTGATTTGCACCTCGGGAGTCGGAGTTTGTTTAGCGGCGAATCGTTTTCGTGATGTGCGGGCCGCGAACGTGCGGACGGTTGAGGAGACAAAGATCACTCGTTCCCACAATGATGCCAATGTGTTGTGCCTTGGGCAATCGGTGGTGGCGACTGAGGTGGCCTTGGAGATGGTCACGGCATTTTTGGAGACGGTCTTCGAGGGGGGGCGTCATGAAGTGCGCCTTTGTAAGGCATCGGGTTCTCGTCTTGCGATGACCGATACTGAGGTTTTCGAAGCCATCGTGGGCGAGGAGAAACGCCAGCGCAGCCACATCGAGCTGATAGCTTCGGAGAACTTTTGTAGCCCTGCCGTGATGGAAGCTCAGGGATCTCTTTTGACCAACAAATACGCGGAGGGTTACCCCGGACGCCGTTGGTATGGGGGATGTGAAAATGTCGATGTGGTTGAGGAACTCGCGATCAATCGTCTGAAGGAAATTTTTGGTGCTGACCATGCGAACGTTCAGCCTCATTCCGGAAGCCAGGCGAACACCGCAGTTTATTTCGCAGTGCTTCAACCAGGGGATAAAATCCTTACGATGGATTTGTCCCACGGAGGTCATTTGACTCACGGGCATCCCGCCAATTTCTCGGGCCGACTTTATGACGTCACACATTACGGGGTGACTGCGGAGGATGAGACCATCGATTACGATGCCTTGGAAGCTCAGGCCAAGGAAGTGCAGCCCAAGCTCATTACTTGTGGTGCGAGTGCTTACTCACGCACGATCGACTTTGAGCGCATGGGCAAGATTGCCGAAGCGGTGGGAGCTTACCTTTTTGTAGATATGGCGCACATTGCCGGATTGGTTGCGGCGGGAGTTCACCCGAGCCCCGTACCGCATGCTGACTTTGTGACTTCGACCACGCACAAGTCCCTTCGTGGGCCTCGTGGCGGGATCATTCTTTGCAAAGAAAAGTATGCCAAGAAGATCGATGGACGAGTTTTCCCCGGAGTGCAGGGTGGTCCGCTCATGCATGTCATCGCGGCCAAGGCAGTGTGCTTTGGAGAAGCGCTCAAGCCCTGCTTTAAGGAGTATCAGGCGCAGGTCATTAAGAATGCTCAGGCCATGTCAGCGGCTCTTGAGAAGAATGGTTACCGCATCGTTTCCGGTGGCACTGACAACCATGTTTTCATGGTTGATCTGCGTCCAGTTGGGCTCGATGGATCGATCGTTTCTGACACCTTGGATAAGGTAGGCATAACCGTGAACAAGAATTCGATCCCCTTCGATGAAGCGGGGCCAATGAAGCCAAGCGGCATTCGTATCGGAACTCCCGCAGTCACCACTCGTGGAATGCTTGAGAAGGATGTCGAAACAGTGGCAGATCTCATTCACGAGGCGCTGCAAGCACGCGAAGATGATGCTAAGCTTGGCGAAATCCGTGAAAAGGTCTTTGCCTTCAATGCGGCCTTTCCGATGCCTTGGTAGAAAATAGAAGGATTGCCCCTTCAGAAATATCGGTGGAGTGAGCCTCTACTGAGTCCCGCAGCTGTCTTACAGCTTGTGATGGGAGAGGAATTGTTTTTAAATGAGGGACTAATCCCTAGTTTCAACATGAAAAACATTTTTCTCTTCTTCCTCTTCTTGGGTTTTGTCCATTTGGTCAGTGCGCAATCAGTCACTCTCATCGGCCCCGGTCTTCGTAATGGAGACTTTAATGACGATACGGATTCCATCGATAAGCGAACCTTCGACGATACTCCTTTTTGGGAGAACGTTCTGGGTAATCAGACTCTGATCACGGCGCGGACGAATCAGACGAATGCCAGCGGAACTCGAAACGCGCAAATTAATCAGTCAGCGGGTCAATTGCTTGGACAAAGCACAGGGCATGTCATCGCGGTAGGGGATAGCTTCGGTGTTTCCTACGAATGGCGAGACGCCTTTAATTGGACGGACGCCACCGATCGCATCCGAATTTCACTTTTTGTCACTTCGGACGATACCATCACAGGCGAGCGAACCGTGATCGGAAGTACAGATTCCCCTCTCTCGACGATCAATAACACCTATGAAGCAGTTGTCAGTGATGACTTCTACATCGCGGATGCCACCTACGCTGGGAAAGTGGCCTTCGTGTCTATCGATGCTTCAAATGTCGGTGGCGGCGGCTTTGCTCGCTTGGATGACTTTGTCCTCACGGTAGGAGAACAAACCACCGATCCGCTTCTTAAGTTGGAACAAGGAGATCTCGTTTTTGGAGATATTGTGAATCCTCCCGGAGGAGCTGGCACGACTCGCACGCTCAACTTTAAGAATCTCGGCATTGCCAATAATCTCACGTTGAGTTCGATCGCCCTGAGTGCAGAAACTGATTCGGTGTTTACCATCACGTCAGCTCCTGCCAATGGCGCCGTGATTGCTCCCGGTGGAGCTTTTATCATCGAGGTGACTGCCAATGGTGGAGCGGACTTTACGGATTATGCTGGGGCTCTCATCGTCACGACGAATCCTGCTGATCAAGCAGTGACTTTGCCCATCTCGGCGAACATTTCTTCGGGCAATGAGATCTTCGAAACGAGCTCAACCATTCTAGTGGACTACGATGATGGCATCGCGAACGGCATCCACGAGATGTCGATTCGCAACGGAGGATTTGAAGAAGGAATGGCCTCTCAGACATTTGTGGATACTCCGGTTTGGAGCAGTGCTTTTTCTCCGGAGGGGGACAGCGAGGTCGGAACGCTTTCCACTTCTCCCGCGACGGGATTGTATCATTCGCAGGCGAGTGGTTTTGTGGCAGCTGTGCCTGAAGACGAGCGGGTGCAGCCGACTCAAACCTTCGCTCTTTCTGATTGGACGATTGCTCAAGGAGATACTTTGACGGTCGAGTTTTCGGCCAAGGCTGGGCTCAATTGGGACAATGCCAACATGCAGGTGATTGTGGAAGTTCGTGACGAATCTGGGATGGCAATTTTCGACCCAGTGAATGGAGACGGAAATGGTGATCGTTGGGCCGCCCGTCCAGCCGCCTTCACGGGCGATGGGTCAAGCTACGAGACCTTTGTCATCACCACTCCCGAAGTTCAGAGAAATAGCCCTTGGATTAGTCATCGCCCTCGCATCCGTTTCCTCACGCTCGGAGGGAGAACTTCTTTTGTCGATATCGATAATGTTTCCATCACTGGAAATACGAAAACGCAGATCACCGATCCATCTGACCTTGTGATCACGGTAAGCGATCTCGTAGTGGATCCTCTCTCTCAAGACATCACGATTCGCTTCAAAGATGTGGGGGCAACAACTTACAAGATTGAGAGCAGCCAAGATCTTGATTTCACGAGTGGGGTAGTTGAATTTCCTTTGGACGGTTCCGAGGACCGTGCGACATTCCCGGGAGAGATCAGTTTTACCTTTGAAGATTATAATCTTGTTGGCCCCAAGCATTTTTGGCGCGTTTCGACGAACTAGTTCCCCCCAATGAAATCTTTTCTTTTCGCCCTCTGCATTACCAGAGCGGTTGCAGTCCCGCTTGACCTCGTAAATCACTCTGTTGAAATTAGCGGTGGGACTGATGGGAGCTCCGTTGCTGATGCTTCACTGCCAGGCTGGACCGGCACCGGCTTTCTTTCGGAAGGGGACACCGATTATGGGAATGGTCGCTGGAAACTTCGTTTTGATGAAGGAGGCTTTGTTGAGCAGAAGACCGCGCACCTGATTGCGGCGGGAGACGTTTATTCTCTTCGTTTTGATGCCGCGCTCAGTCCAGACACGAGTTTCATCCCACCAAACGCGATTGTCGGGGGGGCTCTTCTCAATGGGGATTTTAATGCGGATCAATCGGAGCAGAGCTCTCGAACTTTTGCGGAGACTCCCGGCTGGTTCAATCTCGCGGGGGATCAGTCACTGCAAGCTAGCACGCTTTCTGGGGCGCTCCCTTTGCCAGATGATTCGCGAAATGCGCTTATCCCGAATGATGGCTCGCGAATCTTTGCGATTGATACGGGCTACACGCTCACCGCTGAGCAAGTCTTAGAAATTTCGTACCAATGGCGAGATGGTCCCGGTTGGGGTGATTTGGAAGATCAGATTCGCGTGACTCTTTTTACGACCTCAGATGACACCGTCGGCGGCACTCGCACTGATCTCCAAGCTCTCTCATCTGGATTTTCCCAGACTGATTCCACTTATCAGACCTTTGCGGCCAGGTTCAATCCGATCCCTGCCGCTGCCGATGGTAAGAGGCTCTTTCTTCGAGTTGAGGGCATTGATCAAGGTCCAGCTTCTCCAGGAAGTGCTAATCTCGATAACCTGATCCTCTCTCTTTTCAATCCACTCCTCGTGGGCCCCAATGTTCGCAATGGTGATTTTAATGCCGATGAATCCATCGCTGATGTGCGTTCGTTCACGCAGACGCCGAATTGGGTGAACTTGACGAACAATCAAAGCTACGAGTGTACCCGGACGAACATTCTCTTCGATACCACTCGCTGTGCGGTCCTGCGAAATCATGGGACGCAGACACCCGTGTTTGCAAATGACACGGGCTACACGGTCTCGACTGGTGATGTCCTGACCGTCTCATTCGTCTGGCGCGATGCCTTCATGTGGGATGATGCCAATGATCGCGTGCAGACTTACCTCTTCACAACCTCGGACGATACCATCACGGGAACGCGCAGCATTCTGCAAACGCTCACCACTTCGGCCTCTTCTCAGAATAATGTCTTCGAGTCTTTCACAGCAAACTTCTCGCCGATTCCTAATTCGGCAAGCGGTCGCCGTCTCTTTGTTGCCTTCACCTCGCAAGACAACGGAGACAACGCTGGCTACGGTCGAGTTGAGAATTTCACCCTTTCGGTAAATGACGATAATCCACCGCTCCCTCCCCCTCCCGCACCGGCTCCTGTCGGAAGCCTCGTTGCGGAGGCTTTTGTGGATGATGTGGTCATCGCAAGTCGCACCTTCTCGCTAAGCTCTCGAAGTGTCACCGAATGGGGGCATTACCATCTTATTATTCCTGATGTTGATGCGCACGCCGGAAAGGAAATCGGACTGCGCTTCCGAGGACCGGGGAGTGGGGACTCTCTTCAGCGTTACGTCGATAATGTCCGCCTTGATCATTATCCCGCGAATTTGGAAGACGGCTCTTTCGCTACCGATTGGAACACCGATGACCGCATCTGGGCGGGACCGGGATATTGGGGGAATCGCCTTCAGGATTGGGAGGTCGAAGGAAATCGCGTGAACTGCACTCATACCACCAAGCCTCGCCGCACTCTTCATCGCACGAGCACCTCGATGCGGGGTAATGGTGGCGACTTCACCTTTACCGTGAGCACTGGTGTAGCGAGTGGAAACAGTAGTTTCGGTGGTCGCACCGGCTTCTTGATTGGAGCGGGTCCTAATCTCGATTGGCGCGCTTCGCTTCTGGTCCACGATGGCCTCGGCCGGGATTTTGGAACCTTCCTTGGATTGACCAACACCGGAACGACGATCATTGAAGACCTCTCCAATGGTTCGATCGAAGCCGTCGCGACTGGAGCGAATCCGGGCTCTTTTCCTGCCGTGGCCCGCCTTCGGTTGACCGGTGTTTACAGCAATACGACCGGGCAGTATGTCCTGACGATTCAATCTCTCGGAGCGAGTGGGAACATCATTTCACAGACCTCGACCAATGTTCCTTCAGCTCGGGTTCTTGGATCCTTTGGTCTCATGTCTCATCGGGGGAGTAGTGGGACTGGATATTGGTTTGATGACTTCACCGGCAGCGGGTCCGCTCTGCAGCCAGAGCCCGACCGCAACCTCGTTATCATTGGGGCTCTTCATAGTCTCAATTGGGGTGAGCTCAAAATGACCGCCCAACTTCCGCCGGTAAACTTGAGCACGACCCCGCCAGTCAGTTTCGAGGTTTTTGAAAACGGAAGCTGGAGCCAGCTTGCGACCGCTCCTATCGATCAAGATGCTCTCTCGGCTTACAATGCCACCTTCACCTTTCCGAACTGGGATGATCGTGTGGACACTCCCTACCGGCTCGGGGTTTTGGTGGATGGCGAGACTTATCATTGGCATGGCACGGTGAGAAAAAATCCGGTTGAGCAAAACGAGATCATTGTTGCCAATACTTCGTGTCAGCGGGTCTCAGATTTAAGGATTGAAACCGATGGAATGGATTGGTCTCCCGTCATGATGTGGCACCCCCACCTCCTCGCTTACAAGCACATCAAAGTTCACCAACCTCACGTCCTCCTCGCTCTTGGGGACCAAATTTACGAGGGTCAGCCAACGAGCAAGGACACGAGCAGCGACTATAACCGCCATCATGATTACCTTTATAAGTGGTATCTTTGGATGCTTCAGGCGCGTGATCTTGCCAAGGACATGCCAACCATCTCGATCCCTGATGACCATGACATTTATCAAGGGAATCTCTGGGGCGAAGGGGGAAAAAACACGGATGACCAACGCTCGGGAGGATACGAGCAACCTGCGGCCTGGGTCCGCCTCGTCGAGCGCACCCAAGCGAGTCATCTTCCCGCAGCTGACCCCTACAATCCGATTCAACCCGCGCCACCGATCGATCAAGGTATTTCAGTCTACTTCACCGGCATGAGCTACGGCGAGGTGGGCTTCGCGGTTCTTGAAGATCGAAAATTTAAAACCGGTCCCACGGCTGCTCCGAGCGATCCAGATCAACAAGTCCTCCTCGGCCAGCGTCAGAAAGATTTCCTCCGACAATGGGCAGTCGATTGGAAAGGTCAGCGGGTGAAGTGCGTTGTTTCTCAGTCGCCCTTCGGGATGATTCACACTCACGCCTCGTCAGGTTATGGATTCTCGCTCAATGATCGTGATTCTCATGGCTGGCCCGCTCACCGTCGGGAGGAAGTATGGGAGCTCCTGCGCCTGTCGCGAAGTTTTCAGCTGGCGGGGGACCAACACATCTCGACTCTCGTTCATCATGGCATCGATGGGCCAGCTGATGCCGGTTACTCCTTTGCATCTCCGGCCATTTCGAACTTCTTTCCTCGCGTCTGGGATCCCGTTCACAATTCGGGAGGTCGGACGGAAGTGGTGAGTCCTTACAAAGGAGACTTCTTCCTGAATGGCCAAGGAACTTTGCCATCAGGTCAGGCCAACTTGAATTCTGATATCCCGGGACACATCCGGGTCGTAAGTGCGGCCAATCCGCTGGAATACTACGACCAGACGCGCAACATTAGCCCTGCGAATCTTCATGACCGTGGGGCGGGTTATGGGATCATCCGAATCGATAAGACCACTCGGCAAATCACCTTTGAATCGTGGCCTCTGCATTCTGATCCTGAGCTCCCTCAAACTGGAGGCCAATTTCCTGATTGGCCGGTGACGATCAATCAGACGGATAACGATGGGCGAGTCCCAACAGGATTTCTTCCCTTGATTGATACTCTCTCGGAGAAGACTCCCGTTGTTTCGGTGTATGATGAGGTGACGGGGGATCTGGTTTACTCCATGCGCTTTCCCGGGAGTCTTGTGAAACCTCCAGTGTACGATAATAACCGTACTTATCGAGTCGAGATTTCCTACGGCGATGACCCGGTTTCTGAAATCCGCTCCGTTCAATCCGCCAGTCTCCCCGGTCCTGATCGAATCCACTCCTTCTCATCTCTTCACCCCTCCATCATCACCGGAGACTCCACCACCCTGCAATGGAATGTAGAAGGCTTTACCTCCCTCACCATCAACAACGGCTTGGGTGACGTCATCAGCCACACCATCAACGGGATCGGCCACCTCCGCGTCTCGCCCACCGTTGACACCACCTACATCCTCACCCGCAATGGCTCGGAAAGCGCCGCCATTACCGTATCGGTCTTCCCAACCCAGTCCACCTGGCTCTCACAAAACTTCAGCGCTGCCCAACTTAGCGACCCCGCGATCTCAGGCGATGCCGCTGACCCCGATGGCGACGGCATCAGCAACGAAGATGAATTCCGCTTCCAAACCAACCCGCTTGATTCCTCTTCCTTCCCCAGCTTGACCTCTAACATCGTGCAAGCCAGTGGAACCGTTAGCCTCAACTTTGCCTCGCCCTTTCCACTCCGCTCCGAGCAATGCACCCTCCGGGTCGAGACCTCACTCGATCTTCAAAACTGGACCACTCTCGGTTCCAATTCCTACCACGAAACTAGCCGCAGTAATCCCGGAAACAGCACCACCCAAATCACCATTGGCCTCACCGATGAAACTTCTAGCGCCCCGAAGAAGTTCTACCGCGCAACTTGGGAAAGGTAGAGAGGTGGAAGATTGGTCGTCAAGGAGCGCGGGCGTCTCGCCCGTCTCGCCCGTCTCGACAGTTGATAGCGCGGTGAAGATTACTTAATCTCTGGAAAGACCGTCTGGGCGCCCCTCACGCTGATCTTTTGATTCTTGGCATAGGCTCTGGCCGCAGCTTCACGGATTTCTTTTTTAGAGCCATTCTTCAGCCAGATTTCGAGGGCATCATGGAGAATGAAAGCGCCAGGATACATAAGACTCTTGGTCATTAGAAGGGGCTCAGAGTTCATCGTCTTCAGTGGTTTGGTAAAGTAGCTCTGAGTGAGGCATCCTAAGATAATTGACTCACTTGCTTCGTCCCCTTCTGGAGCTGCTTTTGGAAGGGTGATGAGGTTATCCATCATGCCGTTGTGTCCGATGAAGGCCACTAACTCATCTTTTCCAGCGTCACGAGTTTTCAGGAAGAAGTCTTCGAGGCATTTCGCCATGCGGTCACCACGATAGGCGTGGGCCACTAAGGTCGCTTTGCCAGAGTGGTGTTTGAAGGTGAGGGTTTCGAGAATGGGTCCTTCTTTAGGTTTCTGAGTCGAGGTGAGTTTCCACTTCTTACTTTTTTTAAAGTAGCTCGAGAGTCCATCGGAGCAGCCCCAGTAGAGATTTCCGGGAGGGTCCATCCCATTGCCAATCGCCTTCCCGACCTTCGCGATGGCTTGATGCTCGTTGTCACAAAGGCAGACGAGGACTTCGATCTTACGCTCGGCAATTGCCGATACGGTGAGAAGTAGGGAGAGGAGGAGAGTGTTCATGAGCTTGATACTACCGACAAATTTAGAGCGTTCTGACCTTACTTCTTTGTCGATGTGAATTCGATCTGTTTATGAAAGTGATTTTCTTAAGTCTTGTAGGGGTCTTTGTTCTATTGGTTGGTTTTGCAGTTTTAAACGGCGGGATTTTCTCGCGGAGTTCGCATTCACCAATTACCGCTGCGGATTCTGATCTTCATGTTATCGGGGCAGTCCTTGAGCAGTATCGAGAGATTGGAGCCTGCTACCCATCGAATGAGCAGGGGCTGATGGCTTTAGCGAAACGTCCTGAAATGGAGCCTTTCCCGCTACGGTGGGTCCAGACTTGTGATGAATTGCCGACTGATCCTTGGAATACGCCCTTCCAGTATCACTATCCGGGACGGGTTAATCCTGAGAAGCCAGAGATCGTTTCAGCGGGTCCAGATCGTGAATTTGGAACTGAGGATGACTTATCGAGTCAGGACTGAGTGAGCCTCTCGCTGGAGATCTACGCTTGGCTCGTTCGTGGTTTCGCTTCACCCTCCTCTTGTGAGTCTTTTATCCTACCTTGCCTTTCTTTTACTCCTCGGGGTCATTGCCCAGTGGTCTGCTTGGCGATTGAAGCTGCCTTCGATTCTTTTGCTTTTGATCTTCGGCTTTGCGCTTTCTCATTTTACGGGAACGCGGATCGATAACTACCTTGCGAATGAATCGTCTCTTCTCAGCTTGGTCGGATTTTTCGTGGCGATCATTCTTTTTGAAGGTGGCTTAACCTTGAAGTTTTCGGAACTGAAGGAAGCTGGCACTCCGGTTCTGAAACTTTGCACGACTGCGGTTGCCATTGCCTTCGTCCTTGGTGCCGTCGCGGCTCGCTTCACCCTTGGTTATGAATGGCAAATTTGTGCTCTGCTCGGAGCAATTCTCGTCGTCACCGGACCCACTGTGGTTGCGCCTCTGCTTCGCCTGATCAAGCCCCGCCGCAAGGTCGCTTCGATTGTGAAATGGGAGGGGATTGTCGTTGATCCGATCGGCGCAGTTCTTGCGGTTGTCGTCTTCATCACGATTCAGGAGGGAGGCTTAGGACAAGGCTGGGACAACATCGCGATCGCCCTCGTTAAGACCATCGTAGTCGGAGTCGGGATCGGATACATCCTTGCCAAGGTGACCGAGTATCTGATGGCTGAGCACCTCATCCCAGACTTCCTTGAGACGATGTATTTCCTCGCCCTCGTCGGTGTGGCTTTCGCTGGATCGAATGCTCTCCAGCACGAATCTGGCCTCCTCACCGTCACGGTTCTGGGTATTGCGCTGGCGAACCAGAAGAAGGTCTCGGTCCGTCACATTCTTGAATTTAAGGAGAACCTCCGCGTCCTCATCATCTCGCTTCTCTTCCTCATGCTTTCTGGTCGGATCGGGATCGATCAGATCATGGCGGTCTGGCAAAAGGGTCTCCTTTTCCTCGCGGCGCTTATCCTCGTGGTTCGGCCTGTTTCGGTCTTCCTTGCCAACTTCCGTTCAAATCGCACCACTTTTCGAGAGCAACTCTTCCTGGCCCTTCTCGCACCACGCGGAATCGTGGCGGCAGCGGTGACTTCAGTCTTCGCGCTCGAAATCGTCCACGCGGCAAAGGACAATCCTGATAATGCCCACTACGCGCTTCTTGCGAGCCAAGCTGATGAAATTGTCCCGCTCGTCTTCATCGTGATTTTGGGAACGGTGACCTTTTACGGGCTCCTCGCAGCCCCACTGGCGCGGCGACTGGGTCTCTCTGATGCCAATCCTTCGGGAGTTCTCTTCGCCGGTGCCGATCCTTGGATTCGTGCAGTGGCAAAGGGCTTAGTTGCTGAGGGTCATCATTGCCTTCTCCTTGATACTCGATATGAAAAAGTGGCGGCCGCTCGTCTTGACGGCCTGACGGCGGTTCGCGCGAATATTCTCTCGGAATATGCCGAGGAGGAAATTGATTTCGCGGGTCTCGGACATCTCATTGCAGCGACTCCGAACAATGAGGTTAACTCTCTCGCCGCTCGTGAATTCCAACACCGATTCGGGAAGGCGAACATTTGGCAAATCACTCCGCCAGATGTCAAAGTGCATCATCATAAAGCGGTCGCGAATCACATGCGCGGACGTTTCTGTTTCCTTGGTGGTCCGCGATTCACGGAACTCAGCACCTTTGTGCGCAATGGAGCGGAGATGAAGACGACGCTTTTGACCGAGGTCTTTACGCTCGAAGATTACAAGAACACGCATGGTGACAATGCGATCATCCTCTTCAAAGAAACGGAGGATAAAGTGTTGAGCCCGATTCTTTCGGATGCCGAGAAAATTGAAGGCCCGATTACCATTCACGCGCTCGTGATCGAGGAAGATGACATCGAAACGAAGGCGCTGAAGAAGAAGGAAGCAGCGGGAACGAAGAGTGAGGGCTGATGACATGGAGCATAACGGTCTCTTGAAGTATTTCCATGATTTGGGGAATTCTCAGATGCTTGATTGGGACCGGGTTGCGACAATAATCGGAGACCAAGATGGAGCTGATTTATCACAGTCTTGGAGTCAAGCGGCGGGACTTTGGATGGTGAAGCTGGCTGATGAGCAAGAGGAGGCGGTTGACGTCTTTGAGACTAAGAATCTCGTCGTGATGTCGCCAACGGTGGGTGAGAACCGAGATCGTTTGGCGAAGAACTTAGAAAAGGCTCTTGAGGCAGTGATTGGCTATCTCGGAAGTGCTGCTGAATCTGTGAGATATGGAAAGATGGGGGTTCTCATTTTCGCGAATCCTCACTGCTATAACAATTACATCGCGGGCTTCTATCCGGAGGGTTCTGTGGTTCCGATGAGCGGAGGGATGTGCATCACCGAGGGATACGTTCATGTCGCTTTGTATGAAGATGAATGGGGAGATTTGCTTTCTGTTTTTTCTCACGAAGCGAGTCATGCTTATGTCAGTCATTTGACCTTACCTGCGTGGATGGATGAAGCGATCGCGATGCGGATGGAGACTCTCGTCGCAGGTCGAGAAGAGTATCAGCTTGATCGTGAATTATTTGAACGTCATCAGGCGCTTTGGAATTGGGAAAATCTCGAGAGATTCAAGTCAGGGGAATCGTGGTCAATCGCGGGAGATCTTTTTGAGCTTTCGTATCAACTGGCGGAGATCTTGTGGAAAAAGATCGAAACAAATCTCGATGCTCAGGCTTTTGAGATTCAAGAGTTGATCAAAACAGCCTCATGGCAAGATGCCGGGGAGAAAGCCTTGCAGGAGATTTTTGGGGTTGGCCTAGACGACTTGTTTCGAAGCTTTTTGGGAGAATTGTAAGCTGAGTGAAAGTTGAAGATTGAGAGGTATCAGTTGCGCCAAAGCGGCCAATTTGGCATTCCCACCCCGTGAAATCTGGCTACCATGGTTTTGAAGCACTCTGGCATGATCTCTTTTGGGAGGCTGAAGAAGCGCCGAGTGAGGTGCTTTTGATCGATGATTTTCTGCAAGATAAGGAGGGGAAATCACTTTACGTGGGGTCGGGATCGGGGCGGCTGTTAGGGCCTTTGGTGGAGGCGGGGCATGAACTTGTGGGTTTGGAGGTGTCGTCGGAGATGGTGGCATTATCTCGGGAGAAGTATGCGGCGGTAGAGGTCATTGAAGAAAGTTGGCAGGAGCATGAAGGGAAGTATGGCTCGATTTTGATCCCAGCATTTACCTTTCAACTCTTTGAGGATCCGCAACGTCAGTTGGAGCGCTTGCGCGAGCAGACGAATGATCTTTATTTGACGCTCTTCTTTCCTTGGGCGGAGTTGTCCGGAGATCTGCCGGCGAATAAGTGGTATTTTGATCGCTCGATTACTTTACCGAGTGGGGAGATGGGGGAATTGGAAACTCGGCACAAGATTAGAGAACAGACAGGGAGCCTGGTGCGGAAGCATCGCTACGTCATGAAGGATGCGTCGGGGGAGATCATTCGGAAAGAGGAGACGGAGCAGCGGATGCGATTTTTTACGGATGTCGCTTTGAAGAATCTTCTCAAGAAAACGGGCTGGGAAATTGTGAAGGAGATTCACAATTTGGGCGATGGTGAGGAAGATGACTTAATCTATGTTTCCACTCTTCATCTCAGTGCGAGTGAGAAATAGAGGCGAGGTGGTGCTTGAAGGCGCAAAAAAAAGATATTCCTATCTTAGCGAGGGAAGCGTGTTACAAGGAGGACTTATCACCTTATCTTGGTCGGGACAACTCGATGACTCTTAGCCGCATCTGGCTGATTTGATTCTTTCGCCTCCTCCGAGCCTAGCTCGAGGAGTCCTTATGTCCAAAAAACGCACCCCCGCTTCTTCGTCGAATTTTTTCGACAGCTTTTCCACTCCTCCTTCGGTCACTAAGACAGTGAAGCCATCTTTGCAGAAGAAGGTGGTGCCTTCAGAAACTGCTATTGTTTACTGTGAGGGTCATTTTGGAGGGATCGATGGGAAGACCGCAAATGGACTGGTTCGTCATTCTGAGAAATACAAAATCCTTTCGATCATCGATCGGGAGAAGGCTGGTCAGGATGCAGGCGAAATTCTCGATAATGAAGCAAATGGTATCTTAGTTTGTGAGGATCTTGATGAGGCCTTGGAGGTGGCTGGTCGGACGCCCGATTACTTTATCTTTGGAATTGCTCCGGCAAGTGGGGTTCTTTCTCCAGAAGAGCGGAAGCTCATGCTGAGAGCGATCAAGCTGGGGATGAACATCGTGAATGGGCTGCATGAGTTCTTGAATGATGACCCTGAATTCACCGCTGCTTGTGAGGAGGCTGGGGTGGTGATTCGTGATGTGAGAAGGCCGCGCGATAAGAAAGATCTACGAGTTTTCAGCGGCCGTATTTCCGAGGTCACTTGCCCGCGCATTGCGGTCTTGGGAACTGATTGCGCGATTGGGAAGCGGACGACGGCGACTATTTTGGCGCGTGCTCTGAACGATCGAGGCATCAAGGCGGTCCTGATTGGCACGGGGCAAACGGGCTTGATTCAAGGTGCTCGCTACGGGCTCGCTCTCGATGCGGTGCCATCGCAGTTCTGTGCGGGCGAGTTAGAGGGAAAGATCATCGAGGCTTTCGAAAATGAGGACCCTGATGTGATTTTGATCGAGGGCCAGGGATCACTCAGCCATCCGGCCTATTCGACCTCGAGTTTCATCCTTCGAGGAAGTTGTCCTCAAGGAGTGATCCTGCAGCATGCGCCAGGGCGGAAACATCGCTGCGACTTTGAGGGGATGCCGATGCCGGATCCTGCGTCCGAAATTCATCTCATCGAGACCTTTGCGAATACGAAAGTGATTGGGCTGACTCTGAATCATGAAAATATGACGGACGAAGAGCTTTCTGCTGAGATCATACGCTATCAAGAAGAGCTTGGGATTCCTGTGACTGACGCCCTCACTCGCTCTCCCGAAATTTTGGTGGGGATGCTGCTCTCGGCCTTTCCAAAGATGGGAGGCCTCTCATTCAGCTAAGTGATAAAGTGGGTCTGCGTTTAGAGATCGATCTGGATAAGATCACTCACAACGCTCGCACTCTTGTGAATCGCCTGAGTGAAGAAGGGATTGCGGTGACTGGGGTCACTAAGGCAACGCTCGGTTCACCGGAGATCGCGGAAGCATGGATGCGGGCCGGCGTGAGGGGGCTGGGAGATTCTCGGATTGAGAATATTGGAAGAATGCGAGCTTCGGGTATTTCGGCATCGATGACTCTGATTCGCACTCCGATGATGAGCCAAGTTGATGAAGTTGTTGAGCTTTGTGATGTCAGTTTTAATACGGAACTTGAGGTGATGCGGAAGCTCTCAGTGGCCGCAAAGAAGAGAGATCGGGTTCATGGGGTTATGCTCATGGTAGAACTGGGAGATCTTCGTGAGGGCATTATGCCAGCTTTACTGGTGAAGACTGTTCGCGAGGTCTTGCGCTTGCCAAATCTCGTCTTCATGGGAATCGGCACGAACTTGGCATGCCGGAGCGGGGTGTCACCGGATCGCCACAATATGGCGAAACTGTCTGCGCTGGCAGATGAGATTGACGCGACTTTTGGGCCAATTGTGACCAGTATTTCCGGTGGCAATTCGGCAAACCTCGAGTGGGCCTTAAGCGGAGCAGATACGGGGAGGGTGGACGATTTACGACTTGGCGAGGCGCTACTGTTGGGCTGTGAGCCTCTCAATCGGCAGCCGATTAAGGGGCTTCACTGCGATGCGATTCGCTTGGTGGGGGAGGTGATCGAGGTGAAAACAAAACCTTCTAAGCCATGGGGGAGGATTGCGCAGTCCGCCTTTGGGGAAGTGGCGATCGGGCGAGACCGAGGACCCATCACGCAGGCGATTCTTGCGATCGGAAGGCAGGATGCTGATCCAGAGGGCTTGGTGCCTCCGCGGGGTTTGGAGATTCTCGCCGCGAGTAGCGATCATCTCGTCGTCGACGGGACTCGATACCGAGGAAGCCTGAAAGTGGGGACTGAGATCCCTTTTCAACTCAACTACAGCGCGCTTTTGAGTGCGATGACTTCGCCCTTTGTTTCGACGATGATCATCACTCCTCAAGCACGACTTCACGCAAAGCGTTTATGAAATTTTCGATTCCCAAAATGAGTCAAGTGAGAGAGAGCGCAACGGCTTGGTTTCGACGGTTGACGGTGTCAACGGTTCCAATCGGGACGGGTGTCGATAGCAGTTCGCTGGTTCCCAGATCTTCTCAAGATGCTCATGCGAGGCTACGTCATCTTCTTGATCAAAGTGCGAGGCTTAAGGAACTTAGTCATGATGAATTTATGAGAGGGTGGCTGGCGGTCTTTCACATTGCTCCCGCTTTGAACGCTGATGAAGCTGCGACTGATGACGGAGGTTGGCCGGTGAATTGGGCAGTTCTGGCCACTGAGGCGCTGCGACGTTTTGAGGCCAATGAGATGACGCAGGAGGAGCTTCATCCAAAGCTGTCGTGATTGTGTAAGTCCTTCTTCGCTGGCCATAAAAAAGGCAAAGCACGATGAAGCGCTTTGCCCTTGGGGTAATCTCTTAGAGTGGGACTAGAAACGTCCGCCTCCACGCTCTTCGCGCGGCTTGGCTTCGTTTACCTTGAGGTTACGACCATCGAGGTCGACACCATCGGCGCCTTTAATGGCAGCTTCCATGTTTTCCTTAGAGTCCATGGTCACGAAGGCGAAGCCACGAGGGCGGCCTGTTTCGCGATCTTCAGGGAGGTGGGTGTCAGTCACGGTGCCATACTGGGAGAAGAAAGATTCGAGATCTTGCTTTGTCGTGTTGAACGACATGTTGCCTACATACATTTTCATTGTCTTAAGTGGCGCGTGCGGTGAAGTGTTCTCCTTAAGGGCGAACAAAGGCACGAGCCGAATGAAGCCCGTAACCGATGTGGGCCGATTATACCATATTTTTCGAAAACTTAATGGAATGCCCCATTCTAGCCTCTAGCGGGCATACTTCGGGTCGGTGAGAGTCTTGAGGAAGGCGACGAGGGCGGCTTGGTCTTCTTTTTTGAGCTGAAGGCCGGCCTTGGGGTGTTTGGCGAGGTTGGGGTCGAGGTCTTTGGTGCGCTCGATGGGGCCGCTGTAGTGGGCGACGACTTCTTCGAGGGTCTCAAAGCGACCATCGTGCATGTAGGGGCCGGTGAGTACGAGATTCCTGAGACTTGGGGTGGAAAAATTTCCGCCGAGGCCGTTGTTGTGCAGTTGGTGGTCGGAGAAGTTGGCGCCGCCGTGGCAGTGGAAGCAATCGGCTCCGTATTGTTGGCTGCGGGGTTCGTATTCGGTAAAGAAGAGTTCCATGCCGCGTTCTTCGGTGGGAGTGAGTTTGGCTTTGCCGGACATGGCGCGGTCGAATTTGGAATCGTAGCTAGTGAGGGTGAGGAGGAAATTTTCGAGGGCGAGGGCGATTTTTTCTTCGGTGATTTCTCCTGGGCCGAAGGCTTTCTCGAAGGCGGGGCGTTCGGTCTTTTCGAGATGAGCAATCACGCTGGGGAGGTCGGAGGCCATTTCTTTGTGATCCTGAATGGGTTGGAGGACTTGGTCGCGGAGGGACTTGGCGCGGCCATCCCAGAAGAAGGAGGATTTCCAGGCGAGGTTGAAGAGGGGCATGGAGTTACGGTCACCTACGAGGTCATTGATGCCTTTGGAGAGGGCGACGCCGTCGGTGAAGGCTTTGTCTTCATGGTGGCAAGTGGCGCAGGAGATGGTGTCGTCTTTCGAGAGGGCTTTGTTGTGGAAGAGAGATTTGCCAAGCGCGACGCGTTCTACGAAGAGGGGGTTGTCGCGGGGGAGGAGGGGCATGGAGAAGCGCCGGCTCATCTTGAAAGGGAAGGGGGTGTATGTTTCGGGAAGGAAAAGGGGGGTGACGGCTGCGAGGGGGACTTCTTCGGGCGGGTACGATGCTCCCCGTACTGAGAAGGCGCTTTGGAGATTAGCGATGAGGGCGCTGGCGATGGGGTCACCGGGGTGGGAGTGGGTGGAGTTTCCGTCTTTTTCGAAGGAGAGGGGGCGGGGATGGGTGAGGAGTTTTTGGAGGTCGAGGGAGAGGCCGAGAGCGGTGTGATTTTTTATGCGAAAGTTTAGGGCGAGTTGGATGCGGGAGAGGTTGCCGTCGTTCGCGAGGTGGTAGACGAAGCCTTGCAGTTCTTTTTTGGAGTCGCGGTATTTTCCTTCGAGGGCGAGGAAGATGTATCCGCCTTCCCAGTCCCAGTGGAGATTGTTGAGATTGGGGTTGAGGGGGTGGTCGGCGGGGTATTGGGCGGGGTCTCCATGGTTTTCTTTTTTTGGAAGGCCGATGGAGAAGCGAAGGCTTTTGTAAGTGCCAGCGGGGACTTCCGAGAGAGAGAAGGAGTTGCGGCGGGATGCGGCATCGAGGAAGGCAAATTGGGGCGGTAATTCGTGCCATTTTCCATCCTCGTCTTGGAGGGCGAAGTCGCTGAGGAGATATGAGAGACGGGAGACTGAGAGGGTTTCTTTGCCTTGGTATTTGAGAGAGTTGAGGGAGAGGGGTTGCCCAGCGAAGGTATTGCTGACCTGAATCTGAATTGTCCCTGCGTATGCGGTGATGACGCTAAGCAGGAAGATGAGCAGAGTGGGCATTGGGGAGCGGGTTGAGAACTCAGACTAAAGTCTAAGCTCCATAAGGAAGCCAGCTAGATTCGCGGGAGATTCCCTCGGCATTGACCTTTTCTCCTGATTTCCCTAGCGTCCCGCCCCTAGCGCTATGAGCACTCCAGAAGGAAAATCCTATAAAGACACCCTGTTTTTGCCGAAGACAGATTTCCCCATGAAGGGAAATTTGACCGTGCGGGAGCCGGAACGCCTCGAGAAATGGAACTCCGAAGGTCTCTACGCGCGAATTATTGCGAAGCGTAAGGCTGAAAATGCCCCCCGCTTTCTCCTTCACGATGGCCCTCCTTTCGCGAATGGCGATGTCCACATGGGCACGGGTTTGAATAAGGTGCTGAAGGACTTCGTGGTGAAGTCGAAGACAATGGCGGGCTTTGAAACGCCCTACATTCCGGGCTGGGATTGTCACGGTCTCCCCATCGAATTCAAGGTGATGCAGGGCGACGATGCCCGCGACGTGGAGCCTGCGGAAATCCGCCGCCGCTGCGAAACCTTCGCGCGGGGTTGGATCGATACTCAGCGTGAATCGTTTAAGCGCCTCGGCGTTTTTGGTGATTGGGAGAATCCTTACCTCACGCTCGATCCCGGATACGAAGCCAATATCATCCGCACCTTTGCGGCGCTCATCGAAAAGGGCTGCGTTTACCAATCTCAAAAGCCGGTCCAATGGTCCTACGGTGCCAAGACAGCCCTCGCGGAAGCGGAGGTCGAGTATGCCGATAAGAAATCCACCGCCGTTTTTGTTCCCTTCGAAATGAAGGACGAGAAGTGGGCTGGATTTGATATCGCGATCTGGACCACTACGCCGTGGACTCTTCCTGCGAACCTCGGCATCGCGGTCAATGAGCGCTTTATCTATGTCGCCGGTGAATTCACGAATGGCGAAGCTGCTCGCAAGCTCATCGTAGCTCGCGAGCTCCTCGGCATGGTGGAGGATAAGACTGGCTGGAAGCCTTCCGGTGATCTTCAGGAATTGAAAGGTGCTGAGCTTGAAAATCTCGAAGCTCAGCATCCCTTCCTCGACCGCACTTCCAAAATCATCCTCGGTGGTTTCGTCACCGCTGAGACTGGAACTGGCGCAGTGCACATCGCTCCCGGTCATGGTGCGGATGACTACGTGGTCGGCCAGCAATACGATCTGGGCCTCATCAGTCCGGTCGATGACGATGGTAAATTCACCGACGAATGTGGTGTTCCCGAGCTCGTTGGAGTTCATGTCTTCAAAGCCAACGCGCGTGTGGTGGAAATCCTCGAAGAAAAGGGCCGCCTTCTCGGTCAGGAAACTTACGAGCACTCCTACCCGCATTGCTGGCGTTCTAAAACGCCCATCATCTTCCGTGCGGTAGAGCAGTTTTTCATCTCCATCGATCAGCTTCGTGAGAAAGCTCTCAGCGAGATCGATGAAGTCGAATGGCTTCCCAAATGGGGCCGCAACCGGATCTACGGAACTGTGGAATCTCGTCCCGATTGGTGCATCTCTCGCCAGCGCACTTGGGGAGTTCCGCTTCCAGTTTTCTTCGATAAGGAAGGCGCGCCCATCGTCTCAGCTGACCTCGCTCGTAAGATCGCCGACCTTGTCGAGAAGGAAGGCACGAACGTTTGGTTTGAGAAATCTGACGCGGAACTCGCCACCCTTTTCGACCTTCCCGAAGGCTCCACAAAGTGCCGTGATACTCTCGACGTTTGGATCGACTCTGGTTCGTCACACGTCGCGGTCCTGGATGCTCACCCGGAGCTCAGCGCTCCGGCCGATCTCTATCTTGAGGCGACTGATCAGCACCGTGGTTGGTTCCAATCTTCCCTCATGCTCTCTGTCGGAGTTCGTGATAAGGCTCCCTATAAAACGGTCCTCACGCACGGCTTCGTTGTCGATACTGAGACTGGGAAAAAGACCTCTAAGTCCGACGCCAAGAAAAAGGGCAAGCCCACCGATGCCGCGCACTTCTATAATAAGTACGGCGCAGACATTCTCCGTCTTTGGGTTTCCTCGGTCGATTGGCAGAGTGAAGTCCCTTTCAGCGAAGCCCTCTTCACACAGGTCAGCCAGCCATACCGCCAGCTGCGAAACACCTTCAAGATCCTCCTTGGAAACATGCGTGATGAGAAGGTTAGCGAGCCTGCGGAACTTCCGCTCATCGACCAATGGATCATGGAGCGCCTGCAGGTCGTCATCACCGAGATCAAGGACGCTTACGCTGTTTATGATTTCCGTAAGGTTTTCTCCATCGTGAACCAGTTCGCAGCGACTGACCTTAGCGCCTACTACATCGACATCACGAAGGATCGCCTCTATTGCGACGCTGCAGACAGCGAGCGTCGCCAAGCGAGCGTCTGGTGCATCGGAGAAATCTTCGATGCGATGGTCAAGCTCCTCGCCCCCGTCCTCGCTTACACCGCGGAGGAAGCCTGGGAACATGCCGACCGTGAAGGATCGATTCACGAGCAGGTCTTCCCCGAAGTGAATCCGAAATTCGCCGGAAGCGAAGCGACGGAGAAAGTGGCCCAGCTTCTTGAGATTCGCGGAATCATGCAGACCGCGATTGAGGAAAAAGTGCAGGCCAAGGAGTTCAAAAAGAACAACGAAGCCAGCGTCACTCTCACCGTCCCCGTGAATCATTCCTGCCTAGATCTCCTCAAGGATCACGACTTTGCGACCGAGTTCTTCATCGTCTCCGAACTCAAGATCACCGAAGGCGATTCCCTTAGTGCAAGCGTTGAGCACACCCCTCATGCGATGTGCCCACGTTGTCGTAAGTATGAGCCGATCGTCAAAGATGATCTCTGCCAGCGCTGCGCGGATGCGGTTTAAGGCACGGCGATCAAGCTACCAAGGACGTAAAGCTCAGGCTGATTTCAAATGCGGCAAAGTCAGCTCTGACGGTGGGGTTCTCCTTCTGCGTGAAGTTGACCGCCGACTCAGCCTTCTCTCCCGCGCCGCCGTTCGACTTGCGAGAGGAGCTTGAAGGATTTTTTGCCACATAAGAGCTAAGGGTGGCGCGATCTTTGAGGATAGCAAGTCGAGGAGTGGTTTGCTTGTGAGAGGTTGACAGGTGACAGGCGAGTTGAGAGGGTTTTGAGATGAAGGCCTTTGCGATTTTTTTTGGGATGTGTGGGATGGTTTTTGGAGAGGTGCGGAAGCCGAATGTGATGGTGTTCTTGGTGGATGATATGGGGGTCATGGATACGTCAGTGGCCTTTTTGACGGACAAAGATGGGAAGGCAAAGCGGTATCCGCTGAATGATTTTTATCGGACGCCATCGATGGAGAGATTGGCGAAGCAGGGGGTAAGGTTTAATCAATTCTATGCGATGAGCGTGTGTTCGCCTTCGCGGATTTCGATTTTGACAGGGCAGAATGCGGCGCGGCATGGGGTGACGAATTGGATCAATCCGAAGGGGAACAATGCGGGTGAATTTGGGCCGCCGAAGTGGAATTGGGAGGGCCTAAAAAAGGGTGAAGTGACTTTGCCTGGGGAGTTGGTGAAGGCGGGGTATCGGACAATCCATGTGGGGAAGGCGCATTTGGGAGCGACGGGTTTTGAGGGGGCGGAGCCGTTGAACGTGGGCTTTGAGGAGAATGTGGGTGGGGCTGCTTTTGGGGCGCCGGGGAGTTATTTCGGGGAGAAGAGCTATGGGCATGGGACGAAGCGGAAGTCGCATGCGGTTCCGCATTTGGAGGAGTATCATGGGACGGAGACTTTTTTGACGGAAGCACTGACGCGTGAGGCGAAGAAGCGAGTGGCGCAGGCGGTGAAGGATGAGAAGCCCTTCTTTTTGCACTTTGCGCACTATGCGGTGCACTCGCCTTTTGAATCGGATCCGCGTTTTGCGAAGAATTATGAGGGTTCAGATAAGCCGAAGAATGCGAAGGCTTTTGCGACTTTGATTGAGGGAATGGACAAGTCTTTGGGGGATATGCTGGATTGTTTTGAGGAGCTGGGGGTGGCGGAAAATACGCTGGTGATTTTTCTAGGGGATAATGGGAGCGATGGGCCGCTGGGGCATCAGCATGAGGTGGCTTGTGCGGCTCCGCTGCGCGGGAAGAAGGGGGCGCATTATGAAGGGGGGATGCGAGTGCCGATGATTGCGGCTTGGGCGAAGCGGGATGAGAGCTCGGAGGTGCAGAAGGGATTGGCGATTCCGGCGGGGGCGATTCAGGAGCAGGTTGCTTCGGTTGAGGATGTGTTTCCGACGGTGTTGAAGGTGGTTGGTGCCGAGTTGCCGGAAGGGCATGTGGTGGATGGGAAGCTTTTGCAGACCTTGTTCACGGGGAAGAAGGATGCGGAGCGGAAGGAGCAATTTTTGATGCACTATCCCCACGGGCCGCATCGGAGTCATTATTTTACGACGTGGCGGGATGGTGATTGGAAGGTGATTTATCATGCGAAGCCTGAACTAAAGGCGAAGGGTGGACGGGTGCAGTTTGGAGGGGGGAACTATGAGTTGTTTAATTTGGCGAGAGATCCGTTTGAGGGAAGGAATATGGCCGCAGTGAAGTCGGATCTTTTGAAGGAGATGATGACGGAGATGGTGAGTCAGTTGGAGAAACATGGGGCGCTTTATCCCGTGAGTGAGTCGGGTGAGGAGTTGAAGCCGAAGATCCCAGGAGGAGAATGATTGTTCATTTTAAATTGAACAAATAGGACTTTTGTGGCTTTTTGAGGCATGTCCGGTGAGGTGAACGAAGAGGTGAAATTGAGCGAATTTGAGGCTCAGGTGATTGATTTCTTTTGTGATGGGGTGCGGATTCTGGGTTTACCTAAATCGATTGGGGAAATTTATGGGCTTCTTTATGTGTCGCAAGAGGCGCTGTCGCTTGATGACTTGGTGAAGCGCTTGGGGATTAGTAAGGGGTCGGCGAGCCAGGGGCTAAAAATGTTGCGGGAATTGGGAGCGGTTAAGGAATCTGACGCGAGCGAGGGGCGGAAGAGTTACTATGAGCCAGATGTCGAGTTGAAGCAGTTGGTAGGGGGCTTTATCAAGGAGCAGGTGAGGCCGCACTTGGCGAGTGGGGAGGGGAAGTTGAAAAATTTAAAGGAGATGGTGGCGGAGATGCCTGGAGATACTCGGGCAGATTTTTATGCGGGAAGATTAGAGCGTTTGGGACGCTGGACAAAGCAAGCGAAGGTGGTTTTGCCACTCTTGCAAAAATTCTTGGGGCGCTAGCTGATGAGTGTGGAACGAAGCTGGTATGTGCTGCGAACGCAGTTAAAGCGGGAAAAATTGGCCGCTGCGAACCTTCGTCAGTTGGAAGGTGTCGAAGCGTTTTTACCAAGGCTTAGGTATTTGAAGACGACAAGGCGGGGAAGGGTTTGGTGGGTGGAGCCTCTTTTTCCGGGGTATTTGTTAGCGAAGTTTTCGCTCGAAGAGATGGGTCGGGTGGTGAGCTATTCACCTGGGGTGAGTCGGATTATAAGTTTTGGAAATAAGGTGCCAGAAGTGCCTGAGGCTTTTGTGGAGGGTTTGAAAGAGCAGGTGGCGAAATTGGAGGCGGAAGATGATGAGATTGTGGTAAATTGGAAAGTGGATCTGGGTGATGAAGTGGAGGTGGCGGAGGGGCCGTTTAAGGGAATGGAGGGAAAGGTGATCGAGCTACGTCCTGGATCAGAGCGAGTGAGCCTTTTGTTGGAATTTTTAGGTGAGGAGAAGCCGGTGGAAGTGAGCTTGTTTAGTCTAATTTTGGCGGACCATGATATTCCCGAGGGATGGAAGGGAATTTAATCAAGGAAAATGAAATTGTTCATTTTGAATTGAACAAGCCTTAGCTTTGTGATTCCTTTCAACCCACTGAGTTGATGCCCTGCAACAACCCACAAATCCCCGAAGACTTCCCAAGGTTTTATTCTTTCCGAAGAATGATCGACCAAGGGCGGTAGCGTGAGGTCAAATCTACTGTGAAAGTCCCATTGTTAGACGTTCCTGCTCAAAATGCGGGATTGAAGAATGAGCTGATGGAAGCATTTGAGGGCGTCTTAGATTCTGGTTACTTTATTTTAGGTCCGGAGGTTGAGGCTTTTGAAGAAGAAGCTGCTAGTTATCTAGGAACGGCACATGCAATAGGGGTTTCTTCGGGCACGGATGCCTTGATTGTGGCTCTAATGGCGGCGGGCGTGACGGCCGGTGATGAAGTCATTTGTCCTTCGTTTACCTTTTTCGCGACCGCAGGGAGCATTATGCGAATTGGAGCTGTTCCGGTCTTTGTGGATTCAGATGAAGAAAGCTTTAACCTCGATCTGAGAGGCGCGGATGACTTGGTAAATGAAAGGACCAAGGCGATTGTGCCGGTTCATTTGTTTGGAAGGTGTGCTGCGATGGGGAAGGTAAAAGCTTTCGCGAGAAAACACTCCTTGGTGGTGATCGAAGATACCGCTCAGTCGCTCGGAGCTTCGATTTGTAGTAAGAAGTGCGGCACGATGGGGGACTTTGGAACTTATAGTTTTTTTCCATCGAAGAATCTCGGTGGCTTTGGTGATGCTGGGTTGGTGAGTTGCGATGACGACGAGCGAGCGGAGGCGGTGAAGCGTTTGAGAAACCACGGAATGTTTCCAAAGTATTACCATTCGGAGGTTGGAGGAAATTTCAGGATTGATGCCTTACAAGCAGCTCTCTTAAGAAAAAAGCTACCGCACCTTGATTCTTATGGACGCGGGCGAGCTGAAAATGCTGCCTACTATTTAGCGGAGTTTGCTGAGTTAGATTCATCCCGCGTAACTCTACCTCTATCAGGCGGAGCGGATGATGGGGTGATTTGGAATCAATTTACGATGAAGGTGCATGGTGAAAGAGATGCTCTAAAAGCTCACCTTCTGGAAAACGACGTGGGTTGCGAAATCTACTATCCCGTTCCTTTACACAAGCAAGAGTGCTTCAACCAGCTGCCGGAAACAAAATTACCAGTTGCGGAAAAACTGGCGCAGGAGGTTTTGAGTATTCCAGTTTATGCAGAACTGGGGGACGAACGGCGTGAACGAGTTGCCAAAGTTGTAAATTCCTTTTTTAAGTCATGAAAATTTTTATTGCAGGACATCGCGGTATGGTTGGTTCGGCGCTTGTTCGGGAGGCCGAGAAACGAGGAGGCTTTGAGGTCCTCACGGCCACACGAGATGAACTAAATCTCCTAGATCAATCGGCATGTCACCAGTGGTTGGCCGAAAACAAGCCGGATCAAGTTGTTATCGCGGCCGCAAAGGTAGGAGGGATTCACGCAAATTCGACTTACCCTGCCGAATTCATCTACGAGAATCTCGTGATTGCGACAAATCTGATTGAGGGATCTCGGCAAGCGGGAATCGAGCGGGTTCTCTTTCTCGGCAGTTCCTGTATTTATCCCAAAATGGCTCCACAGCCGATGCCAGAAGATTGTCTTTTGACAAGCCCGCTTGAAGTGACCAACGAAGCCTATGCGGTCGCCAAAATTGCAGGTCTGAAAATGTGTCAGCATTATCGAGCTCAGTATGGATTGATGTATCATTCGGCAATGCCGACGAACCTCTACGGGCCAGGTGACAATTATCACCCCGAAAATTCCCACGTTATTCCAGCTTTGATTCGCCGCTTTCACGAAGCAAAAGAACGAGGCGATAAAGAGGTTCAGATTTGGGGGAGTGGGACTCCACGTCGCGAGTTTCTCCATGTTGATGATCTTGCGGAGGCTTGTTTTCACCTTCTTGATCACGCCGATCCACCAGACTGGGTTAACTTGGGCGTCGGTGAAGACGTGACAATCTTGGGACTCGCTCAGCTCGTTGCCAAGACAGTTGGCTTCGAGGGAGAAATCACAACTGATCCGAGTAAGCCAGACGGCACTCCTCGTAAACTTTTGGACGTTTCAAGTCTCAATGAAACGGGCTGGAAAGCGAAGATCTCCTTTGCCGATGGATTGGCAGGAGCTTATCAAGACTTTTTAGCAACTCTCGATTCGGGAACAGCTCGACTTTAAAAAACACGACTTATGAAAAAGGCCCTTATCACTGGAATCACCGGTCAAGATGGATCCTATCTCGCAGAGTTTTTGCTAGAAAAAGGATACGAAGTTCACGGTATTAAGCGCCGTGCGTCTTCATTCAACACGGAGCGAGTTGATCATATTTATGAAGATCCACACGTTGAGAGTGCTCGCTTTAAGCTGCACTACGGTGATCTGACTGATACATCGAACCTCACGCGAATCATCAGCGAAGTTCAGCCGGACGAGGTCTATAACTTGGGTGCTCAGTCGCACGTCGCCGTTTCCTTTGAATCTCCAGAATACACCGCGGATGTTGATGCGATTGGAACACTACGCCTGTTGGAAGCGATTCGCTTTTTGGGTCTCGAAAAGAAGACTCGTTTTTATCAGGCATCTACTTCGGAACTTTTTGGTGAAGTTCAAGAGATTCCTCAGAAGGAGACAACGCCATTCTATCCTCGTAGCCCCTACGCAGCTGCGAAAATGTATGCCTACTGGATCACGGTGAACTATCGAGAGTCTTATGGGATGTATGCTTGTAACGGAATTCTTTTTAACCATGAATCGCCACGTCGCGGTGAGACTTTCGTAACTCGAAAAATCACCCGCGCCATTGCCAATATTTCCCAAGGACTGGAGAAGTGTCTCTTCCTTGGAAATATGGATGCTCTACGAGACTGGGGCCACGCCAAAGACTACGTGCGAATGCAGTGGATGATGCTTCAACAAGATAGCGCTGAAGATTACGTCATCGCGACAGGCAAACAAATTTCAGTTCGTGAGTTTGTCAGTCTTTCGGCAAAAGAAGCTGGAATTGAGCTAGAATTTTCCGGTGAGGGAATTGAGGAAATAGCCACCATCAAGTCAGTTGATCAAGAAAAGTCACCTGCACTTAAGGTTGGTGATGTCATCGTGAAAGTAGATCCGCGTTACTTCCGCCCAGCAGAAGTGGAGACTCTCCTCGGTGACCCTTCTAAGGCGAAAGAGAAGCTCGGATGGGTTCCTGAAATTACGGTTGAAGAAATGTGTTCTGAGATGGTCGCGCATGACCTCGAAAAAGCAAAGCAACACGCTCTTCTTAAGAAACATGGTCACAAGGTTTCTGTTGCAACCGAGGGTTAAAATACATTGGCTATCTCCCTAAAAACCAAGCCAGTCATTGGCTTCCCCGTAGCGGTAACACACTACGAAGAAGCTAGGGATTGGTGCGTTGATCGAGCCAAGCTTGGAGACCGGCCCTATGCGGTAAGTGCTGCGAATACCCATCTCCTTTCTCATGCGAGGCATGATGAAGAGTATGGAAAAGTCATGCGAAGGTTTGATCTTATTTGCCCTGACGGAATGCCTCTCGTCTGGACCTTGAATACTCAACTTCCAGAATCAGAGAAGCTGACCGACCGAGTTTATGGCCCCTCACTTATGTTAGAAGTGCTGAAGGCGACAGAGGGTGATGGTAATCAAGGGCACTTCTTTCTAGGAGGTTCTCAAAGTACTCTCGACAAACTCAAAGAACGTTTCTCGAAGAACCATATTTCGGGAATCTATTCGCCTCCATTTGGGGAATGGCCGGATGACGAGCATCAGAAAATTATGAAGCTCATTCAAGAATCACGCGCTAATTATGTTTGGGTGGGGCTCGGTTGTCCGAAACAAGAATCTTGGATTTCCGATCATCTCGATAGCCTGCCTCCCGCGGTCTATTTTGGAGTTGGAGCAGCTTTCGCTTTTCACGCCGGAGAAGTTAAACAAGCTCCCGCCTTAGTTCAGAAGCTTGGAATGGAGTGGCTCTATCGTCTTTGCGCTGAACCGCGAAGACTTTTTAAGCGCTATGCGGTCCACAATAGTCTCTTTCTCTACTATTCACTGAAGGATCATGTCTCAGAATAATATCCATACCCAGTTCCATCGTTTCGTTTCGCCAGACGAGAAAGCTGAGCTGCTAGGCCAAAAAGGAACTGTTCTTTGGATGTATGGCTTAAGTGGATCAGGGAAATCCACAATCGCCGCTGCAGTTGAGCGGACCTTACATGACTTGGGTCGCTATGTCGTTATCCTTGATGGTGATAACTTTCGCCACGGTCTGAATTCTGATTTGGGCTTTAGTGACAAAGACCGCGAGGAGAACGTCCGTCGCGTTGCCGAAGTTGCTAAGATGTTCGCGAGTCAGGGAGCGATCGTCATTGTGAGTGTCATTACTCCGAAGAAAGTTTTTCGTTCAAGTGCTCGCCAGATTGTCGGATCAGGATTTCAGGGAATCTACATTAAGGCCTCCTTTGAAACTTGTGCTAAAAGAGATCCGAAAGGCTTATACGCCAAAGTGGAGTCTGGAGAAATCAAGCAGTTTACCGGCAAGGATTCGGGCTTCGAAGAACCCGAGTTTGCCGAGCTCATCGTAGACACTGAAACGACTGAAGTCATGGAGTCTGCCGCTCAAGTTATTGAGCTTCTTTCCATGGCCTCCTAATAGGATGGCAGCGGATGAAGTGAAAAAACTTGCCAAGCTCCTCTCCTCAAATTACCACCCAGCTTTCGCTAATTCCTGATTAACCTGATAAATTTAATAATCTTATGGCAGACTATAACTTAAGCCATCTCGATCAGCTGGAGGCTGAAGCGATCTTCATTCTCCGTGAAACAGCTGCTCAGTTCGAGAATCCAGGCCTCCTATTCTCGGCGGGTAAGGACTCAATCGTTATGGCACACCTTGCCAAAAAAGCATTTTATCCAAGCCGGATTCCTTTCCCTCTTGTGCACGTTGATACGGGGCATAATTTTCCTGAAACAATTAGCTTTCGCGATGCTTATGCTGATAAAATTGGAGCGCGTCTCCACGTCGGCCTAGTTCAAGACTCTATTAACAAGGGAACGGCTGTTGAGGAAACTGGCCTCAATGCTTCTCGAAACAAACTCCAAACGGTCACTCTTCTCGAGACGATCGAAGAGCAGCAGTACGATGCTGTCCTTGGAGGAGGCCGTCGTGATGAAGAGAAGGCTCGGGCAAAAGAGCGATTCTTTTCTCATCGCAATGACTTTGGCGAATGGGATCCTAAAAACCAGCGTCCTGAGCTCTGGAACCTCTTCAATGGTCGAAAGCAACCTGGTGAAAATTTTCGTGTTTTTCCCCTTTCAAACTTCACTGAGATGGACGTGTGGATGTACATGAAGCAGGAAGGCATCGAACTTCCCAGCCTCTACTACGCACACAAACGCGACACTGTGACTAGGAATGGCGTTATTCTCGCTGTCTCGGAGTTTGTTCAGCCACGAGAGAGTGAAGTTGTTGAAAACAAAATGATCCGTTTTCGCACGATGGGTGATGCCACTATCACAGGTGCTGTCGAGTCCAGCGCTGATACCATCGAGAAAATCATTGAAGAAGTCGCAGCCGCTCGCCAGACCGAGCGAGGCAACCGTGCAGATGACAAACGCTCTGAAACTGCAATGGAAGATCGAAAAAAAGAGGGGTATTTTTAAGCGCCCCTTGTGAGATAATGGCAGCATGAAGATCCTCCTGATTTTTCTGGTAAACGTCCTCCTGGGGGCACCTATTTTTGGTGAGTCCCTTACGGAGCTGTTGGCGTCTTTCAAAGCTCATGAGCTTAGGATTCAAAAAACTCTGGAAACAAAAACGACAAAATTAGGTGGTAGTTACCAAGAGGCTCTTCAGAAACTTCAGATAAAGTATCAGAACGGAAATAGGCTCAATGACGCGCTTCGGGTTAAGAAAGAAATTACCGAAGTTTCGCAGGGAAAATGGCCTCTCACTGCCCTCAGACCGACAGCTCCTTCTGGTCTGATTTCCGCCCGCAAACTATTCACAAAATCCTACATTAGAATTCAGCAAGAACACGGTGAAGCTCTCGTTAAAAGTGCTGACAAAATGGACAAGCTCTTGGAAAAATTTGCGACCACTCTCACTAAGAATGGTGATTTAGAGAGTGCCTTGAAAGTTAAGGCCCAGCAAGAATCCTTGAAAATAGCTCCGAGTATCGTAGGTGCCCGCCAGTTTCTCAAAAGAGTGGGAAAAAGCGGTGGTGCAAAAAGTGCTTTCCGACTTCGGCGCCAAGGCGACAATATTGAGGTTCTGGTGAGATATGATACGGAAGGAAAAGTTTCATTCGATAGTCCGATCGAAAACGTGGTAGAGATCACTGGATCCAAAAAAGAAAAGGGAGAGACTAGTGCCCTCAGGCTTGGAGGATTTTTAGGAGCTGAAGGCTTCCAAGGTGAATCATTTACAGTCTTTGATCACAAGTTTGATAAAGAAGGCCTAGAGCCACTCGTGGCATTAGATATTGATTCAGGAAAGGTCGTTGAAGTGGATGGGAAATCGGGTCTGATTCTGACTATCAATGAGAAAGCAAAGAATCCCATGATTAGTCTACCGCCTGGAACTCTACCTCCTGAAAATGTCAGTTCTGGATTCAAGATTACTTTCGAGTATTTGGTTCCTAAGTCTAACCGGAAGGTGTCAGGTTGGAGCTACCAGCAAGGGGGAGGCTTCCCGCTTGGAGAGCGAACAGAAGGAAAGATAGGCAAATGGAAATCCGAAGTTGTCGAGGGGACGTCTTTAAGTAAGTTTGATTTTTTGCGACTATATATGTCAGGGTCCGTGGGGTCCAAAATCGCTGATATTCGCGGAGATACTTTAATTGTTCATTCCCTAAGAATTGAAATCACCCGTCCTGCCGCTTTCATTTGTGAGTCATTTGGACCGAGCGCTGAATCGCTAGGGCAATCGACTAAAGAGGTAGATCAAAAGATATTCGCACTCAACGGACTTCTTGTTGAGGATAAGAGCAAATAGATCGAACCAGTCACAATTTATCATCTCCACTCTCTTTATGGACCTCCTACGTTTTACCACCGCCGGCTCAGTTGATGACGGTAAGTCAACTCTTATCGGTCGATTGCTTTATGACTCAAAATCCATTTTTGAGGACCAACTTAGAGCGATCGAAGAATCATCACGTAAGAAAGGTGATGAAAATGTCAACCTCGCTCTCCTTACTGATGGTCTCAAAGCAGAACGTGAGCAAGGTATCACGATTGATGTTGCTTATCGTTACTTCGCAACTCCCAAGCGAAAGTTTATTATCGCTGATACCCCTGGTCACATCCAGTACACTCGCAACATGGTTACTGGTGCCTCCACCGCGAATCTTGCAATTATCCTGATTGATGCGCGCAAGGGGGTCATTGAGCAAACGAAACGCCATAGCTTTATTGCGAATCTCCTCCGCATCCAGCACGTGGTCGTTGCGGTTAATAAGATGGACCTGGTCGATTACAGCCAAGAAGTTTACGACGGGATTATGGCAGACTATAAGGCCTTCGCCTCCCGACTCGATAATATCGTCGATATCACCCCCATTCCCATCTCCGCACTGAATGGTGACAACATCGTCGATAAATCAGAAAACATGGATTGGTTTGAAGGGTCCAGTCTTCTCTATCACCTTGAAAACGTATACGTAGGAGGTGACGAAAATCACGTTCAAGCCCGTTTTCCAGTCCAATGGGTCATCCGTCCTCAGAGTGAGAAGTTTCACGACTTCCGTGGCTTTGCGGGGCGTGTTGCCGGCGGCGTCTTTAAGCCGGGTGATGATGTCACCGTCATGCCCTCAGGTTTCTCCACCAAAGTTAAAAAGGTTTACCAAGACGAGAGTGAGCTGGAACAAGCCTATGCCCCTCAATCGGTTACAATTACCCTTGAGGATGAAATCGATCTGTCTCGTGGTGACATGTTGGTGAAAGCAAATAACCCGCCTCAGCAAGGGCAGGACATTGAAGCGATGATCTGTTGGTTCTCAAACACCAACCTCAATCCCAAAGGGAAGTTTATTATTCGCCATACCACTAAAGAGACCAAAGCAATTGTCCAAGCAATTAGCTACAAAATCGACATTAATACTCTTCGTAAAGAGGAGGATACGAGCAGTTTTGCTCTCAATGAGATTGGACGAATTTCCCTCAGGACAGCCTCTCCTCTTTTCTACGATTCCTATAATCAAAACCGTCAGACCGGTTCATTCATCCTTATCGACCCAGGCACCAATGAAACGGTGGCCGCAGGTATGATTCTCTAATTACAGATCATCTACTCCTTAATTCAAATATTTTTATGAAAGCAGTCATTCTTGCCGGAGGTCTCGGCACTCGTCTCAGTGAAGAAACCAGTCTTAAGCCGAAGCCTATGGTGGAGATTGGAGGGAAGCCAATTCTTTGGCATATTCTCAAAATCTACAGTGATCATGGAATTAATGACTTTGTGATTTGTGCTGGTTACAAAGGTTATGTCATTAAGGAATATTTTGCAAATTACTTCCTCCATATGTCAGACGTTACCATCGATATGACTGGCAATACGATGGAAGTCCATCGTAAGAAAGCTGAGCCGTGGAAGATCACAGTAGTTGATACTGGCGAGGCCACTATGACCGGAGGCCGTCTCAAGAGGGTTGCGGAGTTTCTTGATCCAGGTGAGCCATTTTGTTTCACCTATGGTGACGGAGTTGGAGATGTTGATATCACGGCCTTGATCAAATTTCATGCTGAGCAGGGGCTGGATGCCACGCTGACTGCGGTCCAACCTCCGGGACGCTATGGGGCTTTAGCCATTTCAGAAGGGGGCGCAGTTGAGCAGTTTCAAGAAAAACCTGAGGGTGATGGAGCATGGATCAATGGGGGATTTTTTGTTCTTAACCCTTCTGTGATTGATCGAATTCATGGTGATGCGATGACTTGGGAGCGTGAGCCTCTTGAGGGGCTGGCTGCAGATCAGCAGCTCGCTGCATTCAAGCATGCCGGATTTTGGCGTCCAATGGACACCCTGCGGGATAAGATCCAACTTGAGGAGATGTGGGAGTCTGGTAAGGCTCCATGGAAGACGTGGAGCTAAAAAGAGCTCTTTTACTTTTTTCACCCCTTGTCTCGCTGAAAAACTTTAACTTATGTTTGATGATTATTACCGAAGCCGCAAGGTTTTCGTGACAGGCCACACTGGTTTTAAAGGATCTTGGCTCTGTGAATGGCTTCTTTCTCTCGGTGCTGAAGTGACTGGGTATGCGTTGGATCCTCAAGCAAATGAGGTCCTCTATGACCAACTTGGCTTAGGAGCGCGGCTCGTCGCAGATCATCGTGGTGATTTAGAGGAGCGTGAGCGGCTTGCCGCAATAGTCGCGGAAGCTCAGCCCGAGGTTGTCTTGCACCTAGCAGCACAACCGTTAGTGCGGCTGTCTTATGACGTTCCGGTCGAGACCTTCGCTACCAATGTGATAGGGACGGCCCACCTGCTGGACGCCGTCCGGCGGTCAGATCATACTTGCGCGGTGGTCTGCGTCACCACTGACAAATGTTATGAAAATCGCGAGTGGCTGCACGCCTATCGCGAGGAGGATGCGATGGGTGGGCATGACCCTTACAGCGCGAGTAAAGGAGCGGCTGAGATTGTTATTTCTTCTTATCGTCGCTCCTTTTTCCCACCTAGTGGGAAAGTCAAAGTAGCGAGCGCCCGAGCCGGAAATGTCATTGGAGGGGGGGACTGGGCGGCTGACCGAATCGTTCCTGACTGCGTCCGAGCTCTCAGGAATGGCGAATCTATTCCAGTTCGCAACAAGATTGCGACCCGCCCGTGGCAACATGTCTTGGAGCCTCTTTCTGGTTATCTTTGGTTGGGGGCAGTACTAGGTCAAAGTAACGTTCCCGGTGCTCAGGTGCGAGAGGAAGTAGCCTCTGGATTTAACTTCGGGCCAGCACTTACTAGCAATCGAACCGTTGCCGAATTGGTTCAAGAACTCATCATCCATACTAACGGTGAGTGGTCAGATGCCTCTGATCCGAATGCCCTCCATGAAGCCTCGAAACTGAATCTTGCCACGGATAAAGCATTTCATCTTCTTGAGTGGAAACCCGTCTGGTCCTTCGAGGAGACTCTCGAAAAAACCGCAGCTTGGTATCTTGAGGATGAGAAAACCGAGGGAGTAATGACGGCCTTCACGAACCGACAGATTGAAGCCTATCAGGCAGCTGCTAAGGAAGTGGGCGTAGGTTGGGCATCTTAATCACTCTTATGAAATTCATCAAAGAAACCATGCCGGGACTCAAACTCCTCCAAGCGTTCAAACACCTTGACGAAAGAGGCGAATTTGTAAAAACCTTCAACGGAGTCGCCTTTAACAAGATGGGCATTTCGATTGATCCGAAAGAGATTGTTTTTTCAATTTCAGCCCGAGATGTTGTTCGTGGAATGCATTTCCAGACTCCAGAGTCGGACCATCAAAAGTTAGTTAGCTGTGCTGCTGGAGCCATCATCGATGTTGTAGTTGATTTGCGAAAAGGGTCCCCCACCTTTGGTGAGTATGCGGCCTTTGAACTAAACGATGAGAATCGTCACGTCCTGCTCATTCCTCGCGGTTTTGCACACGGCTTTTTAGCGCTGAAGGATCAAAGCCTCGTGACCTACTGCACTGATACGGGGCACGACCCTTCTTGTGATTCTGGAATCCGTTGGAACAGTTTTGGTTATGATTGGCCTGTGCAAAACCCAATTGTGTCGGATAAGGACCAAACTTTAATTGGGCTAGATGAGTATCAGAGCCCTTTCGCTTACTCCAAATGAAAATCTTTTTGACTGGTGGGACTGGCTTCATCGGTTCCTATTTGCTGAATGAGGCTCATCGCCGTAGCCATGAGGTGGTCGCTCTCCGTAGAACGGCTCAGAGCCGGCCACGGATTTCTTTGGAGAAAGAACCTCAGTGGCTAGAGAAAGACCTCGCGGGGGTTGATGAATCAGATTTTTTGGGGTGTGAAGTATTGATCCATCTTGCGGCACACTCCGCCTACTATCCGTACGACACGCTTGAGAATTGCCTTCGCAAGAATGTTATCGATCCGATTGAGATGTTTCGAAAAGCTGCAGCGGCTGGCTTGACTCATTTTGTATCAGCTGGAACCTGCTTTGAGTATGGAGCTGCTGGTGAGCGCCTTGGAAAAATTCCGGTCGATGCTCCCCTAGAGCCCACTACGAGTTACCCTGCCTCCAAGGCGGCGGCAACAGTCGCTTTCCAGTCTCTCGTCCGTGAATTGGGCGTGGGCATGAAGATGCTTCGGATTTTTCAAGTCTATGGGCCAGGTGAAGCGGAGGGAAGACTCTGGCCGAGTCTCCGCGCTGCGGCCCTCTCCGGTGAAGATCTTGAAATGACAGCTGGAGATCAAGTCCGAGATTTCGTTCATGTCAGTGATGTGGCGAAAGCTTTCGTGGATGCTGCTGAAGAGCAAGCTTTAGGAGCTGGGCAGCTTGAGATCCGTCATGTCGGTTCTGGCAAGGCACAGACTGTTGCAGATTTTGCCCGCAGTATTTGGCGAGAGACAGAGGCCAAAGGAGAGTTAAAGCTCGGCGCACTCCCCCCTAGGCCAAATGAGGCCAAAAGCTTCATCCCTGCCTAGTCCGCCAGACTTCTAGAACAATTGACATCTCATGACTCCTTTAGAATTTCTCCCTAATCTCTTTATTTTGGGTGCGGCTAAATGTGGCTCTACGACATTGCACGCTATGTTGGATCGGCATCCAGATGCCTGTATGGCCGATCCTAAAGAGCCCTTTTTTTACGAAACTGAATTTTCGAAAGGCCAAGATTTTAATCATAAAAAGTATTTTAGCCACTTTCAGGGTGAGCCCATAATCGGGGATTCGAGACACCGTAATCTTTACTTGCCATATGTTGCGGAGCGTATCTACGAAACCAATCCACAGGCAAAATTGGTGGTGATTCTACGAGATCCAGTGGCACGTGCATTTTCTCACTGGATGATGCTTCATCGCAACGGAGACGAGGATCTCTCTTTTGAAGACGCCATTCATGAGGATCTCGCTAGGATCCAATCGGGGAAACGCATGACGACCCCTGAGGAGCAATCTGGCCATGACCAGAATCTTGAGCGCCCGGGAAGACGGCATGGATTGGGAATCTATCGGACTTTCGTGGATACTGGATATTACGCTGAGCAGCTTCAAATTTACTTGAACCTTTTTAAACGAGATCAGCTTCATGTCATCATCTTTGAAGAGTTCATCAAAGATCAGGAAGGAACCCTAGATGAATTGATGAAATTCGTAGGCTTGGACCCAGATCGTATGGGAGAGGTGGGTAATACTCAGGAAGGGGCTGCTCCGCCGCAATTTTTTCGATCTGAGTTCGTTAAGACATTGGTTTGGAAATGGGGATTAGCCAAGTTAGTGCCTAAGAGAATCAAGCTATGGATTTCTAAGAAAGGTTTGAGGAAAGCGAAAGAGAGGCACTTCACGGAGAAAATGATTTCGGAATTAACAGCCCATTTTGGACCCCACAATGAGGCTCTAGAACGACTACTCGGTCGTAAATTACCGTGGAGGTCCTGAAGGCTATTTTATTTTCTTAGCTGCCTGATTAAAATTGCTTTATGTTTACAACAAAGCGACTAGGTTACTTAGTAGCTTCTTTCACAGATCAGGCACTATTTGCGATCTCGAATTTTGCGATCAACCTCCTTCTCGCGCGTTGGCTGTCTGAAAATGACTACGCCGTTTTTTCGATCGCGTTCGTGCTGTATACTTTCGGTTTAATCGTCTTTAATGCGTTCACGGTGGAGCCTATGATGGTTTTTGGCTCTTCTCGTTACAAGGAGCAGCTCTCTCACTATTTAGGTTTTCTTAAAAAAAGGCATTGGAGTTTTTTCTGGCCCCCAATTATCGGAATTATTGGGATAGTGGGTTTAAGCTACGCGAGTTGGCCGGTCATTAAAGTGGTAGGCTGTTTTGCGATTGCTTCTGGCCCCTTACTCTATCTATGGATGCTACGTCGGAGTTGCCACCTTTGGCGGTGCCCTAGAATCTCAGCAGAGGCTGGATTCGTTTATATCGTCAATATACTTTTAGTCATAACATGCCTTTGGAGATTTGAGCTAATTTCTGCCACCACTGGTGTGCTAGCTCTAATGTTTGGAGCGGTTGTCTCTTCCGCATTTTTGATGATGCGTCTAAGGACTGTTTCTTCCCCTCCTAAGTTTGAATCGCTGAATCAGGTTTCTACGCCTGCGCTAAACAAATTTGATGAGCGCAGTACGATTAAAGAGCACATTCGTTATGGCCGTTGGGCTGTTGTTGCGAATGTGCTTAGTTGGATCCCTGGGAACCTCTATATTCTAGTAATCCCAATATTTTTTTATGATGAAATGGCAGGTGAATTGAGAGCAGTTCTCAATGTGCTTTTACCGATTTTACAGTTTCAGGCAGCGATTTCTCCTATTATCCTACCTTCTCTGGTACGTCGGGCTTCCACTCCAGGGTATCTAAAAACAGTTTTTCGACTATCACTTTTTATGGCATTTCCAGGCTTGGTTTGGATGGTTGTTTTGGGTTTTTGGGGAGATTGGGTCATGAATCTCTTGTACGCCGGTAAATATGAGGCACCGTCTTCTTTGCTCATTCTTTTCTGTGGGGGAGTCGTTTTGTCAGGCTTGATCATGGTCACCGCGGCTTCTCTGAGAGCTATCGAGCGCCCCGATGCAGTCATGAAAGGCTACCTAGGAGCAACAATTGCTTGCTTGCTGGTTGGCCTCCCTCTGACAAAGACCTATGGCCTTAGTGGTGTCGCATGGGGTATGATTGCCTCAGGACTGTTGAACCTTTTGATTCTTTCGTATCAAATTTGCTCTAAGAGTCAGGCCGGTGGGACCGTCAGCGAAGCTTCTTAAACGTGTGTGGTCTATGAAATATTACCCTCCTATTTCAATCTGTATTCCCGTCTACAACGGCGAGGACTATGTGGGTGAAGCTATTCAGAGCGTCTTAGATCAAGATTACCCGAATTTCGAAGTCAATGTTTGCGAGAACGTCTCGACTGATGGAACTCTTAACGTGATTCAACGCTTTGAAGATCCCCGATTAAAAGTTCAAGTAGCGGACACGCACGTCCACCTCGCTGCAAATCTCAACCGGGCAGCTCAGATGGCCACGCAACCTTGGGTATTGGTTCTCTCTGCTGATGATATGCTACTTCCTGGGGCGCTGGATACGCTTGCTCGGAATCTAGGCAAATATCCAGATGCAGATCTTCTGATCGGCCGAGCTTCCTATATCGTAGAGGAAGAAAATCGCGTTCTTGGCCGTTCGGATTATATTCACGAGGAGGGGGTTGTTCCTGATCTAGAAAATTTTGTGGTCGGGAATTCCTTTCCAGTAAATATCAACGCGGTTCTTCTGAAAAAAGAGCTCGCAGTTTTCCGAGAAGATTGTGGGGTGGTTTGTGATCTTAATCTGATGATCAAACTCGGTCAGGAAGAGCGCCGAGCAGTCTTGGTGGATAATGAGATCATCGGTTATCGTGAACATGCAGCCGCCACCTCGTCGAATCGGGTGAAGATGTGGACCGAGAGCCTTGCGGTCTATTTGGACTATATTGATCAGAGCAATAAACCTGAGTTCTATCGCCGCCGTATTTCCCGGATGCTTTTTTGGTGCGGAGCTTTTCTAGCTTCGGAAAATAGGAAAGAGGATGCCAAAGCGCTCATTGATCAGGCCTCTGGCGCAATCGGGGGTTTACGAACAAAAGCCCTTAAACTATCGCTCGCTTTTCCTGTCGCACTCTCACTCCTTGAGCGTGCTCGTGGTCTTCGTCGCCGTTTCATCGGTAATTCTTCTTAGTATGTCTGATCGTTTGGTTCAACTAAAGGAATTCTTTGGAGATCTCACGCTGGGGGGGGGTGGCCTCGGGTGGTGGGTTTTTCCGTCACGCCAAAGGCCGCGTTTTGTAATTCCGACAGACCCGCGATTCTGGCAAGAAGGGCTTTCCTTTGTTTCATCACGAAAAAAGCGAATCGCCCTCAGTGTTATTTTAAAAGCCTACCGACTGCTTCGCCGTAAGCCAGATTTTGGCCTTGAGGGAGATTGGCCTGTCACTATTCAGCAGTTATTTGGTGGGAAAGTCATTCATTTTGCAGCCTATGTTTCTACTCCTAGCCGTTTCTCAAAATATACTCTGGTTCTTTTGAGCCAATCAGCCGAGCCATTGGGTTTCGCCAAGCTATCTGAGGGGCAAGATGCGGATAAAGCAATTGAGGATGAAGTTAATGCTCTGACTTTTCTTACTCAAAAATTTCCTGATTTAAGAAGTTTCCCACGAGTGATTTATCAGGCAAAAGGCTTTGCGGTTCAATCTCCCGCTCCAAGTTCTGGACATGGGAAACTGGCAGAGAATGCAGGTCGAATTGCGGCCCGACTCTTTCGATTACAAGTTTGTGAAGTCCCTTGGATAGAATCAGAGAGCCGTCGTGCGCTTTTGGATTCCATTCATGAAGTTCATAACGCGGACCGTGTTGACGTAAGTGAGTTGTTAAAGGAAATGGAGCGTAAGCTGTCCGAAATCCTTGGCAAAACCCTTATTCGAGAAGGCCTCACTCACGGAGACTTTGTTAGCTGGAATATGGTGGACGGTCCAGAAGGCTTCGTTTTCGACTGGGAGTGGCTAGGGCGCAGGGCGGAATACCATGACCTCTTCCACTTTCTTTGGTTTCGTGATCTCCAGGCCGCGAAAGGCTCAGAGGTGGTTAGCCTTCTCTCCGGCTGGCAATCTCCAGAAGCGCAGTCTCTTCTAAAGGGTTATCAAGCTGACGGAACAGGCCCCCTAAAACGTGATGCCTTGCTCTACTTGGCGAGTTGCTTCGCTTTCTATAGTCGTCATTGCATCGCAAATCAGAATGATCCTCTTGCCTTTCCTTTTATGATCGCCATTCTCAAGGCTTTCCGGACTTTGGCGAAAGAGGATTCCCAGATGCCTTGCTAAACTCCCTATTCTCGAAACAAATAACCCCCCATGAACGAGTCAGAAGACTACTATCAACACACTCGGCCAGAAGTGGCCGCGTTCTTACCAGAGACCCTTGGCAAGGCCTTAGAAATTGGCTGTGGAGAAGGCACTTTCTCAGTCCATTTAAAAGGAGCAGAAGAGTATTGGGGGGTGGAACCCGTCCGTGAGGTCGCGGAGCGGGCTAAGGACAAGGTCCCCACTCGCGTGCTCACCGGAATTTATGATGACGCGCACCCCGAACTCCCTGACGACTACTTTGATCTCGTGATTTGCAATGACGTCATCGAGCACATGACGAGCCATGATGATTTCTTCGAAAAAATTCAGCAGAAGCTTAAATCAGGGGGTTACCTTGTTGGTTCTATTCCCAATATTCGTTATTTGCCAGTTTTAGTGGGACTCATTTTGAAACGCGATTGGGAGTATGAGGAATCTGGTGTTATGGATCGCACTCATTTCCGATACTTCACTTCGAAAAGCTTGCAACGATCTTTTCGAGACCACGATTTCGAAATCGAGCGCTTTGAAGGCATCAATAATATTACAAACGTCAAAGAGACCGTGAAAATGGCCCTTAGGGGCCTCTTCTTGAAAGCCTTCGACCTCCTGACACTTAAAACTCAAAACGATACCCTTTATCAGCAATTTGCTTTTAGAGTGCGTAGAAAATAGAAGCTAAAATGAATCGAAAAATTCTTACGATTAGCTTTCTTGCAATAGCTTTTATTTTTGCTCTCGTTCTGGGGTCTAACGTTGCGGCTGGCGATTATGAAAGCTTAACGGTCTATGCGGTCATCGCGATCGTTGTTTACTTCGTTGTCCACGGGTGGAAAAATGTTTGGTGGCTTACGGCTTTACTCGCTTTCTCTGGTTTTGTTTTTGTTCATGGTTTTGTTTTCGATGCAAAGCATCTCTTTATTATGATGTTGGTGTTGGCCTCGATAATCAGCGTAGTAAACCGAAGCTTAGCACCTCAAAGTCGGATTATCAATCGGTCAGGCGGGAACATTGCCGCTTTCTTTGTAGGAGCTTTTCTTCTTTATGGTGTATGCCACTTCACCTATAATCTCACCTTCCCCTATTCACAGCCTGACTACTCTCTTAAGACATCTTCAAAGGCATACTTCGAAGCTTTTGCGACAATGGTAGGTTTTTTCTGGTTGGTGAAAGGGCCTTATGCATTTCGTTTGGGTGAGAAATGGGCGTCTCGTTTTATCGTAATCCTTGGACTGGCGGTATTAGTGAATACTGTCGCGAGAGGGAGTTTGTTCTTGCAGGGTTTTCAAGCCGCAGACGGGCTCTCTTCAAGAGCACTAGATAGCTACTTCCTCCATATACCTGTCATCAATATGCAGGCTGGAATTTTTACCCTTCGAGAACTCTGTCCGATTGGAGGCGTGATTCTCGCAATGATGCTCTCTACTCCAATAATGTTGAGACGTAGCAGCATGTCGATGAAAATATTTCTACTTCTCGTTGTAGCTTCGCTCTTGGTGGGCGCCATTTTTTCTGGAGGACGAGTAACCTTACCATTCACCCTATTTTTGATAGGGTTAGTTGCACTAATTAGAAAGAGAGTTGGGCTTGTGATTGCTGCTGGAATGGTTGCTGTGTTAGGGATTACTCTCGCGAATCTGTTTTCGGACGTGATTAATAATAAGGCGCCAACCTATATCGCAAGGTCACTGCAATACGTGATGATTGAAAAAGGAGATTCTTTTCGAGGAATTTCAGGCTCCCAAAGGGTTCGAGACGCTGCTTATCACGAAGCTATTGAAATATGGAAAAATGATCCGCGCATCTTTTTAACTGGGCGATCTGTTTTCTCAATTACCGGTGAGGAAGCGCTTTATATTAGTCAGAAGTTCGGTAATGAGGGTTTTGTAATGAATGCAATGAGATCAGGGCGAACCCACAACCTTCTTTCTGACTTGCTACTACAATATGGACTACTAGGAGCGATACTCTATTTTTTAGCATTCATTTCAATAATAATTTTTTACGTGCGTCTATATCGAAATTTCCCTTCCGATCTTCCGCTGGAAAAAGCTCTTTGTGGGGCAATCACTGTCTATCTTCCGTTTATTCTCATCTATCAAATTCTTGGCGGGCAGTTTATTCCTATCATCACAGCATTAGGCGTAGGCATTTTGAGAGCGAGATTGCTCGATTACGAAAACCAGAAGATTTAGCTTGTCCTTAAATAAGAAAAATCTAATGAAACCCTTCCCTTAAACAGCTCGCAAGTAAAAATACTACATGTTCAATCATCTTAAAATTTAATAGAAAAAAGTTATGAAAATTGCGGTAATCGGACGATATAGAGAGGCAAGCGCCAATGGGGTTGATCGTACGATCGTAGGCCATATTTCGCAATTTATCCGACTGGGCTATCAAGTCACTTTGATAACATTTGATGAAATGGATGACAATGGCATTAAAGATTGTGAAAATATTGGGATTTCAAAAATAATCCTTCTGAAGAAAAAAGGAAAATGGCTGAGAGCTTTTTATCTTCTGCGTAATGAGTTCGATTTAATCTCCCTTCATTCAGTATTTACAACGTATAATTGGGCAGCGGTCGCTCTTTTTAACTGCCCGTTTATAATAACTCCTAATGGAGGATATTCGCCGGGACAGCTAGCTTACAAAAGACCTTACCTCAAAAAAATTGCGATCCTTCTGTTTGAGAAGAAAATGCTAAGAACTGCTAACTTTGTTCATGCGCTATCAAAAAACGAAGTAGATCAAATATTGGCAATTGCTCCAACTGCGGTCACGAGAATAGCGCCGAATGGATGTATTCCTTCCAAAAAATCCCTAGAAAAAAATAATTTAACAAAAGAAATGGCCATTCGTCTTGTTTTCGTGGGTCGTTTGTCGATTGTTCATAAGGGATTAGATTTACTGATTTCTTGCCTAGCAAATTTAAATAGCACCCTAGCTTGGACTCTTGACATTGTAGGGGCAGGGCTACCGGAAGAGGAAGATGAACTTTATGAACTGATTAAGAGGTTGAATCTTAATGATCGTATTGTTCTTCACGGCGCTCTTTTTGGTGCGGATAAGGAACTCATAATGTTGAAAGCTGATTTGTTTGTTCACACAAGTCGTTGGGAAGGAATGCCTTTTTCGATCATTGAAGCTCTGCAAAAAGGGGTGCCTGTAGTGGTAACTCCAGAGACTAATATGGGAGATCTCATAGTAGAATATGATGCTGGTTGGTTGGTGGAATCAGAAACTCTGGTAGAGCAGATGAATCAAATCTTGAGTCTTAGCAGTGAAGAAATCAAAAGAAAATCAAAGGGGGCGTTCCAACTTGTAGAAGAAAGATTAGATTGGGATCGAATAGGGAATTCTCTTTTCAAGAATATGAATCTTCCGGAATGAATACTGCAAGCGATAAACGACCAGTTATCCCCACAAGGAAATTGGACCGACTTTTCTCTGCGCTTAAGAATTGGGCTGTAATTAGAAATGAAGATGTGATTCAAAACTTCCTCGATGGAGGTGACTGTGATATTATTTGCAAAGATTTGGTTGAATGCGGAGAGCAAATTATTGCTCATCTTGGGGTGCCGCTCAGAATAGCAGCGCGCTCCTATGTGGTAAGTTATTATTATGAGTGGGGTCATATTGATCTCACTGACAATATTTATTGGCGAGGATTAACGTTAGCTGAAGGAGACCAAATATTATCTCGAAAACGGTATCTTGGTAACCTCCCAATGGTATCTGATGCTGACGAGTCGATAGTTTCGCTTCTAAACAGTGTACTTTGGGGAGGGTTTGTAAAGAAGCGCTACGTTTTCAAGATCCATGAGATATTTAGCAATACACAATCCGAGGTTGAAAGAATTCTGCATCACATGCTAGGAAAGAATGCAAGCAAGCTTCTAATCGAAAAGTCGATGGAGCACGATTGGGATGCGATTGAAAAGAATGTGCGAGACCTCAGGAATTTGACAAAATGCCACCATTTCACTAAACATCCGAAAAGATCTCTTTCTGGTTATGTTAGCTTCTTTTTTTCAGAGTTTAGATTAAGAGTCTCGCCCGGAATTCCCGCTCTTATTTTGAGAAATAGGGAGCTATTTGGTAACAAAAATTTGAAGTCTTTCATTCTAAAATCTTTGGAACAAAATGAATTTAGGGCCAAGGTTATTCAATTAAAATATTCAATATCAGTTCTCACTAAAATTGAGCTATTGAAACACCGTTTTTTAAACAGCTCGTTTATGGCTCGAAATGGATTACTTATATTCCTCACCCATAATAGTAATTTTGAGATTCAATCGGCAAGCTTTCACGTCATGGATGTTAAAGATCTTCACTTTGATAAATTTTCCGAAGATGTGTGTAAAGTTATGAGGAACTTTACAAAATTGCCCTTAGTTATTCAATAAATTAGATCCGGTCATGAATTTACAAGCAAGATTAGTAGCAGTTGTTTTAGGACGGTCAGAATCATTTCTAAAAGATGATCTTGAAGCCTCCCGCCTCCTTCTTAGAAAGCAGATTGGAGGGGTTCGGATCTTAGTGATTGGAGCAGCGGGGTCGATTGGGGGCTCTTTTGTGCGGGAGTTGGTGGCTTATGAGCCGGGGCTTTTGCATTTGGTGGATATTAGTGAGAATAATTTGGCTGAGGTGGTGCGAGATTTACGCTCATCTGGAGGGGCTTTGCCGGATGATTTTGCGACCTTTGCGCTGGATTATGGAGCGGCGGAGATGCGGGGACTGTTGCAGGAAAATCACTACGATTATGTTTTAAATTTCTCGGCGCTGAAGCATGTACGTTCGGAGCGTGATCCCTTCACTTTGATGCGTTTATTGGAGGTGAATGTGCTCTCTAATGCGCGTTTGATCCAGTGGCTCAAGGAGACTCATGTGCCTAAGAAGATTTTCGCGGTCTCTTCTGATAAGGCGGTGCGGTCTGGAAATTTGATGGGAGGGTCTAAGGCTTTTATGGAACGGGTCTTTTTGGCCCATGCGGATGAGATCCCTTTCGGGAGTGCTCGTTTTGCGAATGTCGCTTTTTCCGATGGGAGTTTATTGCATGGCTTTAAGCAACGGCTTGAGAAGCGTCAGCCCATTACGGCGCCGGATGATGTGAGGCGTTATTTTATTTCCCACCAAGAGGCGGGCCAGCTTTGCTTACTAGGCTGCTTTGCGGGGAGAAACCGTGAGATCACTTACTCAGACTTCCGCCCTGACCGGGATATGTTGACTTTCTCTGAGATCGCGAAGGTCTTTCTGCGGGAATCTGGCTATGAGCCTTATGAGTGTGCTTCAGTGGCGGAGGCACTAGAGATGGCTGGAAAGCTGAATGATTCGTCGACAAAGTGGCCATGTTATTTTTCTTCGGCAGATACGAGCGGGGAAAAGCCATTTGAGGAGTTTGTGGATCCCGGAGAGGAAACCGATGATGACCGATTTGGGGCGATGGGGGTGATCACTAAACCGATCGACCATGGGGCTGAGATCACGTTGGCAGCAGTAAAGGAGCTAGATGAGCTGCGGGATTCGGGTCGTTGGACAATCGAGGAGATTAGCGCAATTGTTAAAAAGGCGGTGCCAGAGATCAATCACGTTCAGAGTAGTAGAAATCTAGATCAAAAGATGTAGACCCATTTCCCGAGAAATTTTAAATTTAATACCAAAAAACATGAAAGCCGTAATTTTAGCAGGGGGCCTTGGGACACGCCTGCGCCCCTTCACCGATGTCATTCCAAAGCCCCTCTTGCCGATCGGCGAGCAGTCGCTGATGGAGTTGCAGATTTCAAATCTCGCTAAGCATGGTTTTGATGAGATTTATGTGGCGACAAATTATAAATCAGAACTTGTGGAGGCTTATTTAGGTGATGGGAGTAAGCATGGGGTGAAATTGGTTTACAGTAGAGAGGAGATGCGCCTCGGGACCTGTGGTCCCTTGACTCTTTTAAGGTCACAACTTGATGAGCCATTTATTATGATGAATGGAGACATTCTAACAAAAAATAATTTTTCAGAGATGTACGAGTTCGGCATGAAGCAGAAGTCAGATCTTACAATCGGAACAAAAATAATCACCCATCCATTTCGTTTTGGAAATGTGGAGGTCTCTGAGGATAATTTAGTCACGGGGGTAGAGGAAAAACCCGAACTTACTTTTGAAATTTTAGCAGGGATCTATTTCTTTAAGCCTGCAATTTTCTCTGAAATTCCAAGAGATACCTACTTCGGAATGGATGATCTCATTCACAAGCTTTTAGGGAAATCAAAATCAATATCTCGGTGGCTGATAAAGGAATATTGGCTAGATATTGGACAAATTGACGATTATTCAAAGGCAAAAGAGGAATATAAGGCGTCGTTTTAGTTGTGAGAACGAGGAACAAAGACTGTAAATTAAAATGGGAGAGAAAATACTGGTGCTTGGTTCAAATAGTTTTTTGGGCCAGAATTTTTCGAGAATGCTGAATGAACGTTCTGATTCAGTTTACACGGTTTCTCGAAACCTGAGCGATGCTTGCTTTTCTGAGAACCATTTTAGGGGAGATGTTTTTAACCCAAGTTTTTTTCAGTCAGTCCTTAGGGAGGTCGATCCAAGCGTGGTGGTCAATTTCGTAGGCTCGGCAGATTCCTCATGTGATCTACATGAGTTAAAAACAATTAATATGGGTGTTCTAAAGTTATGGGATCAGCTAGCCTCAAGGGAGGAAAATTTTCATAAGAAGTTCATCACGATGGGCTCGGCTGCCGAGTATGGAAAATCCACGACAAACCCGCTTGGTGAGGATGCAGAATGTGTTCCTGCCAGCAGCTACGGTGAGTCCAAAAAACAACAGACTGATTTAGCATTAAAGTTAATAGAAGAAAAGGGAGCGCAAATTTTCGTAGTGCGCCCTTTTAATCTTATGGGGAAAAAGAGTCCGCCTTCTTTAATCAGCGAAAAGATTCGAGAAAAAGTTTCTCGTTTAACGGAGCACGAAAACTTAGTTTTGGATGATCCTGAAATGGTAAGAGACTTCATAGATGTCGATGATTTTTCCGATGCGTTGGCTGCCTTGATGAGCTGTGATGCTTCTGCTGGAATCTATAATATTTGTTCTGGGGTAGGTGTGATGCTCTCTGAGTTGGGGGAGGTATACATACAGGCTTCTGGTAAGAATGGCGAAGTGGTAAGAGCTGCGAATCCGGCCTTCCGTTCGGAGGTGCGTTCCGCGGTTGGATCTGTCGATAAACTCCGCAAGGTTTCGGGATGGAGTCCAAATAAATCTTTATTACAATCGGCACTTGCTCAGTCACGATGAACTCGATTCTTGGTAGCTTGCTTTTAAACAATTTGAAATAATGGCGAGAGTATTAGTGTCAGCGTATGCGTGTGAACCTGGAAAAGGTTCAGAGTCAGGGGTCGGTTGGGGTTGGAGTAATGCCTTAGCGGCTCATGTGGATTTGACTGTGGTCACGCGTGTAAATCATAGGCAGGTGATCGATGCGTGGTATGAGCTCAATGACCCTGAGGGGCATGTCCCGAGACCAAAGTTTGAGTATTATGACCCCCCGAAGTGGGCGCTGTGGCTGAAGCGGAAAAAAGTGCTGCCTGTGCAACTCTTTTTTGCACTTTGGAAGATGGGAGTTGCGTGGAAGTATCGGCGTCGTTTGAGTGAGTTTGACCTGATTCACCAGTTAACCTATAGCTCGATTGTTTTTCCTGGGCTTTGGTGGCGTTCTCCAAAACCAGTTGTTTTGGGGCCGATTGGCGGAACATCGACTGTTTCGGAGAACTATATCGCGCTCTATGGAAAGCGGATTTGGAAGGAACGTTTCCGATCCTTCGTGATCCGGCATTGGGATTTGTTGCCTTGGGCAAGGTTATCCTTTCGGAGGGCAGACTTAATCGCCTGTTCCAATAGTGAGGCGAATGAGATCTTGGCGAAACGATACCCTAGAAAAACCGTGCGAATGCTTGAAATTGGGGCTGAGAAAGAGCGTGTGACTTTGGGCGAACTCCCCAAGCATGAGGGGCATGATCTGAAGTTGGTGTGGATTGGGATGGTTGAACCTTGGAAGGCTTGGTCGATCGCAATAAGGGCGGTGAAGCGTGCGAATGATTTATTGGGGAATGAGGGGGCAGTGAGTCTAACGATGTTGGGAAGAGGTAAAGAGGAAGGGGCGGCACACGAGTTAGCTGAACAATTGGATTTGGGAGATCGAGTGACTTTCTTTCGTAGAATTCCATTGGATGATTTGCATGAGTTGATCGAGACGTCGCATGCGATGGTCTTTAGTAGCGTGAAAGACACCTCGGGGACGGTGGTGTTGGAGGGAATGGGACACGGAAAGGCAATGCTGTGCATTAATCATCAAGGGGTCGCCGATATGACAACGGATGAGACTGCAATCCGAGTGGAACCGGGACCCTTGGATGAAACTGTGGAGGGTTTTGCGAAAGGGATGGTGCGGCTGGCGAAAGAGCCTGAGCTAAGGGAGCGACTTTGCTTTGCGAGTCGAGAGCGAGTTCTGAATCACTATATTTGGGAGAGGAAAGCAGAGAAATTTTATTCTTTTTATCAGAAGGTGCTCGGTAAAGGGATAAACGAGGAAGGGAAATGAAGGTTGAATACGATGGGTGAAGTCGACAGCGAGAAAAGAGATAAAGCAAATCAGGCTTTAGAGGGCTTGTGCCGAGAGGATGCTGAACCTAAGGCGTTGTTACTTCGCCATATTATCTGTGGATTGGAGCGTCGAGAGCTGAGCGATTGGGATCTGACTGCAGATTGCGTTGAGTCGGCGGGATCTGAAGTAGAGAAGATTTTAGGAAGGCCTTGGCTCACTTTAAAGCGACAGTATGTGCATCAACGTTTTTTCCCATGGGGACAGGTAGATTTTTTACCTCGATTCGTCTGGCATGGCCTGCCTTACCTACAAATGGAGCGGCTGTTTGATAGAGTGGAACTTGGTGGTGACGGTGTGTCTAGACCATGTTTAGCGCATGACGCTTGGATCCTCTGGATGACGGGGATGTTGTGGGGGGGGACCTTTAATTCTCGCTATCAGATCGTGATGCGTGAGGCCATGAGGAGTGATGAGCGCGAATTACGACGCTGCGCAGTACGCGCATTTGGAAGAGCTTGGGGAGAACAATTGATGGCTTGGCAAAGAGTTGGGAAAGAAGCTGAAGCACTTCGCTTTACATCCAACCTTAGGAGAGTTCTTTTTTGGCATAGCGTTCGCAAAACCCCGTTGCGAACTTTGTTTTCTTGGGTCGGGCATTGGCTCACCGAGTTGAAACACCATCTTTTCCCACCCTTTCCATGGGTTGCTGTTCTAGGTCCAGATGGGAGTGGGAAATCCTCTGTGATCAATGGGATTCAAGAGCAGTTGAAGACAATGAGAGTCGGAGTAAGACTGATGCATTGGCGTCCTAATGTGTTTAGTAAGAAAAAAGAGGTCGCTGCTGGGGTTGTTTCTAATCCTCATGGACAAAAGGCACATGGTTCAGTGACTTCGTTCGCCAAACTGGTGATGTTGATGGTAGACTGGTGGTTGGGTTTTCTCTTTGCCTCTCGTCATGCGAGGGCTAAGGCTCAGGTCTGGGTCTCTGATCGATACTACAATGATTTGTTGGTGGACCCTATCCGGTATCGTTATGGGGCGAGTCTGTGGCCAGCTCGTCTTATCTTTAGGCTTTGCCCAAAACCTGATAAGGTCATTGTTTTAACTGGTGACCCTGAGGTGATTCATGCACGCAAGCAGGAGGTGACATTCGAGGAATTAGAGAGACAGTTGGATGCATACGAAAAAGTGGCTGCAAATCTAGGTCAACGAGCTGTATTGGTTGATGCAGGAGCCCCCTTGGAAGTCGTGGTGAAAAATGGGATGGATGCTGTTAAAGCGGCCTTTAAAAATCGACCAGGAGGTTGGGGGTGAAGGTGATTCATTTTTTACCCCATTTTCCAGGAAGGGAGGGAACAACATCCTACTGTCGTGGACTTTGTGAGGCGATCAATGAAATTGCTCCTGATTCAGTCGAGATATGGTCCTACAAAGAGAAATTGGCGGATGAACCTTTAACGGTATTATGTTTTCCAGAACCACGGAAACATGTCTTTAGTTTACCGAAAAAACTCCGAGAGACTCTTAAGCAGCGAAAAGATGAAATCTCAGGAATGGTTCTTCATGGAACTTTTAATCCCCCAATGGCCGCAATGGGGCGATTCTTGAGAAAACAAAAAATCCCCTATATTTTTGTCCCTCATGATCCATATGCAGACGAGTTGATGTCTCATGGACGCTTGAAGAAATTGGTTTATTGGCATTTGTTTGAAAAACGACTCATTTCTCAATCAGTTGGAGTTGTCCTTTTGTCAGAGTCTCACCGAGATGTGTTAGAGGGTATGGGATTTCAGGGGAAGGCTGTGGTCATCGCGAATGGCTGTAATCCTGCTGTTGAGTATTTTCGAAGGGAAATTAAAGACACAAATGCGCCTAGAATCATACAGTACCTTGGGCGGATGGATCGAAATCACAAGGGCTTAGATCTTTTGATTTCAGGGTTTCAGAAATTTGTTAGCAAGGTAGAAGGGAAAGCCCCCGTGCTTGTCCTCTCAGGGAATGACTGGCTCGACCGAAATGAACTTGAAAAGCAGGTGTCAGATGCCGGATTGACGGGGCAAGTTGTTTTTACGGGGGCTCGTTCTGAATCATCTGCGGAGATTTTTTCAAACGCAGACTTAGCAGTTCTAACCTCGCGATTTGATGGATTTGGGCTTACGATTGTTGAAGCTATGTTGGCTGGTTGTCCCGTGTTGGTGACGGATACCTGTGGAGTATCTTCTCACGTTCGGGAGGGCAATGCGGGATGGGTAGTTAAGGCGACAGCAGAATCAATTTCAGATGGTTTTGAGCAAGCTTGGCGTGAGCGAGCTCAATGGAGTGAACGTGGAGCGCGAGCCCGTAAGTTTGTATCCACCGAATTGACGTGGAAGAAATCGGCAAATGAAAGCCTTAAGATCTATAAAAACTGGTTTAATGAAAAGGAGGGGAAGTATCTATCATGAAGGTATTAATTTCGGCATACGCATGTGAGCCAAACCGAGGTGCTGAGCCAGGAGTAGGATGGAATATTGTTCGTGAACTTTCTCGAGATCATGAGCTCTGGGTTTTGACTCGTGCTGACAACCAAGCTCCGATTGAAGCTTATGAAGGCGAGTGGGCGAAGAAAGTGCACTGGCGGTATGTTGATCCGCCTGGTTGGATTACTCGTTGGAAAAGCGGAACAAGAATCCTCAGGTTTTTTTATGTGATGTGGCAAAGAACTGCTTTGATAGAGGCACGTCGCCTCCATGAAGAGGTCCAGTTTGATTTGGCACACCATCTTACTTTCGGCACCTATTTAGTCCCTTGTTTACTGGGCTCTCTTGGGATTCCTCTGGTGATTGGGCCTGTTGGTGGTGGAGAGACATCTCCTCCCCTGCTTAGAAAATCGTATGACTTTCGAGGTAGAGTTTCTGAATTTAGCAGAGATTTGATGCGTTTGATTGTTCAACATTGGCCTCCTTTTCGCAGACGTCTTACACGTGGCTCAACCGTGCTGGCAGCCACGGAGCAGAGTAGGGCGGTTCTTGAGACGATGTGCGAGACTGAGGTGAAGCTCATTCCTCAATCTGGCATTGGTGACGACGAGGTGTATCGGTTTTCCCAGACGATTGTTGATAGAAAAGGGAGGTCACGTGACGAAGGATTGGTGACTTTGGTTGCAGCGAGTCGGCTTATTCATTGGAAGGCGATCGATCTTGCTGTTGAAGCCGTAGCTTTGGCAAAACAGCAAGGAGTGAACGTGAAGCTGCATATATTACAAGATGGTCGAGAACGGGAAAATTTGGAGGAGCTGGTTTCTCGCCTCAATCTGAAAAATGAAGTAACATTTGAAGGCTTGTTGCCCACGCTTGATGATGTGTATGGGATGATTTCACAAGCTGATGCTTTAATCCATCCTGCTCTCCATGAGGTCTTTGGGCAGGCGTGCTTGGAAAGCTTGGCTTTGGGTGTTCCTGTGATTTGTATCGATTGGTGTGGACCCGGTATGATTATTGACGAAGAAACGGGCTTTAAAGTTACGCCAGGGGAAAGAGAGGAGACGATTGAGGGCCTTGCGGATGCTATTGTTTCTGTGAGGGACTCATTGCCACGACGTGCCGAGATATCAGCAGCATGCCGTAAAAGAGCAGTAGAGTATTTTCATTGGAAAATTATAGCTGATGAAATCCGTGCTTCATATTTGGAAGCGGTAGAAGGTTTCCAAGCGTCGTAGAGCAAGTGATGAGCAATAGTTTTGTATCAAAAAGGTCCAAATTCCCTGGAGGTATGGTTATTTTTGCCCATGTGCCTCCACCACATCATGGACAGAGTAAAATGGTGGAGGATGATCTTGCTATCTTACGGGAAGAATATGAAGAAGGCATTTTTCACGTCGATGCGCGGTGGTCTGAGACCTCTGGAGAGATAGGAGCCTCGAGTTGGAAGAAGGCATTTTTTATTTTTAAATATGTAAGGGAAGCTCTTTTGATTCGTTGGAATAAGGGGGCCGAGGTTCTATATTATGTACCGGGACCGGTAAAATGGAGTGCGGTCATTCGGGATTTTGTGGTTTTGTTATGTTTAAGGCCTTTTTTCCGCAAGACGGTGTTTCATTGGCATGCTATCGGTCAAGGTGAATGGGCACATGGCAGTGAGCGTGTGATGTTACGGGGACCTAGGTGGGTAGTTGCGACTATGTCCTTTTTTAGCCGTTGGGTGCTTGCAAAGCCTGAGTTATCTTTGGTTGTCTCTTCTTCTAGTTCATCAGATGCTCGAGCAGTGGAGTCTGGAAAAATAGAGGTGGTGTTGAATGGTATTTCAGATTTGGCGGGGGAGAATTGCGATAGGCCGAAGCGCTCTGGGCCGATGAGAAAATTATTATTTTTCTCGCGCGGGACAGTCGACAAAGGACTGCTTGATGCCCTCGCAGCGGTGGAAATTTGCGCAATCAAGCACAGTTGGTTGTCAGGAGAGCACTCTCTGACCATTGCCGGAGGTGTCGATCCAGATATTGAGGGTGAAGTGATTGAGCTCTGTGCTAGGTGCGAGAAGCTTGGCGTAGAGATTGAGCGCCGAGATTTCGTGGTTGGAGATGAAAAGGCGGAGCTTTTTAAAAATCATGACCTACTTCTTTTTCCGAGTCGCTGGGAGAGTTTTGGTCTTGTAATCGTGGAGGCGATGGCTTTTGATTTACCAGTTGTTGCTGCGGCATCGGATGGTGCTCTTGGGATCTTGGGTTTGGGCTATCCCTTTCTCTTTGAGCCCAAGAATGTAGTAAATTTTTCAGATTCGATTGCTAAGATCACCTCGAATTCTTCAGTCAGTGTTTCTGAATTTCATGGACGCGAAGAGTTTTTAAGTAAATTTAGTATATCGCGGCATCGAGAGGATTTGTTGAGAGCTGTTTCGAGCCCCTTTTAAGGTTCTGTTGGCTTGCACGCGCTCATCCTGAGGCGTAGTTTTCTAAACAAATGAATAATCGACAGTCTATATCCATGGTAATTAGGTTCTGCTGGGTGTTACTCATTACCAATGGAGGAGCTCAGCCTGATCGGGTATTTTCCATGGGTTTAAGCTCTGGTGATACCGCACCCAGGCCGAGATCAATTTTGTATTGCGGTCGCGCTGAGCGAGTTTTTCACAATCCTGTTGAATATTACCAACACTCTCGAAGAAGTTATGCTGAAAGAGGATTGAGGTTCACCTTCACTGATAAAATATGGGACCTGAATATCGGGCTTCTTTCCCAGTATGATGGACTACTCATGTATGGTGATGTGCAAACAGCGGCGAACGCAAGTGAAGCTTTTGCGCAGCCCTTCGTGGATGCGATTGTGGATTTTGTGGAAGCGGGAGGGGGGCTTACTGGAATGCATGTTGCTTCTGCTTGTTTTCGTAATTCAACCGACTTTGGAAATCTTTTAGGAGGGCGTTTTTCAGGTCATTTTCCATACCAGTCGTTCTCTCCCAATGTTCCGAACTTGGTAGAGCACCCAATTACAGAGGGTTTGGGAACTTATACGAGCTTTGATGAGCCTTATCAGATAAAGGATTTGAATTCGGATGTGGTTTTACTGGGAACGAGGAATGGGATTGGAAACGAGGCAGATGACCGACCTTATACTTGGGTTCGAACACAGGGTGCGGGCAGAGTTTTCTATCACGCAAATGGTCACGATTCTTCGAGCTGGGAACAGCCGAACTTTCAGGAGCTCATGCTCCGTGGAACCGAGTGGGCGGCTAGAACTGGCTCGACTGATTTTTTTGGAGAAATCTGGGGAGCCATATTAGCGGAGTCCGGTGAAGTCTCTTTTATGTCCAAGGTAGAAGTGGATGGTAACTTGGAGCAGGGAGTTTTCAGTGGGGTTTCTGATTCTCCGTATAGAGCAGTATTATCAGGGGAATCTCTTTTTGATGAGCCTTCAGCAGGAACTTTTTTAAATAGTTCCGAGACCTCCGCAGTCGTCGTGGGAAGTGGAATGATCGCAATGACGGGCCGGATCGACCGAGTGGGGGTGAGCGGTGATTCTGCCGCTTTTTTGTTTGGTCCTCCACAATGTCCGCACCTAATTGCTGCAAGTGGTTTGGAGTGTTCTGAAGCAGGACTTGAAATTACTTATGCTGGAGTAGCGGAATTTGTCTTTGAAACATCCAATCTTGACGAGGTTGTGGTAAGGGCAGCGTTGGACAATCCTAATACACCTCAAAATGATGCTATTTTACTGCATACAGATGGCGTTGTTACTACGAAGGTTTTAATGGAGGGGGATGTCTTACCCGAGGGGAGCGAGGTGGTAAGTGATTTGACCAATAGAGATTTTGCTCTTTCTGATGGTGGTCTTTTAGTTTTGATTTCTCAGCTTTCCGAGAATGGGGAATCATCAGAAGCTATTATTTCAGATCGGAGTGGCACTTTAGAAGTAAATCTTCGTTCAGGCGTGCAATACCCGAACTTGCCGCTTGGATCGACTATAGAGAGTTTCGACTGGGTAGAAATTCGCGATAGCGGTGAAATATTGTTTATTGCAAGCTTGTCTGGTGTGGGAGTTACTTCCTCGAACGATCAAATGTTGTGCCGACTTTCCAGCATTGGGGAGGTTACATTGATAGTGAGGGAGGGAGACTTTGTAGATGAGGGGGTTGTTAAGGCTCCTGTTGATGGGTGGAAAGTCGCATGCTCAGAGAGCCATCTAGCCATAGTTATGGCTTATGTTCGGCAGGGAGAGATGCAGGAGATTGGAGCTTTGGTCTTGGTTTCAGATACTGCCGTTTCTGTAGCTTTGACAGAGGGCGACAAACTTGCTGACGGAGATGAAATTTTCCGAGTGAAATTTCTTCCAGGTGAAAAAGCCAGTTGCGAAGGAGCTGAATCAGTAATGAAGGTGTCGTTAGAAGGCGATGTAGGCCCTGCCTCTGAGGCACTACTCTTGCTTGGGCGCTTGAAACCGCGAATTATAGTGAGAACAAGTTGGCAGCTTGGAGGGCGTAATGGTTCGTTTAAAGTAGACGAATTAGATTTTGAACCTGATTCACATGGCCAAGCAGGTCATTCTTCTAGCTCGGGCCTCGTTTTTACAGCTTCAGCGCCCGATGGGACCAAGCAAATCGTGCTCTCTGATCTTGGAGATTCGTTGGATGGTGATTTTCTTGATGATGATTTCGAGATAGCCTTTGGAGGAAATCCCAATTTTGGTGACGGCCTTATGCCGATTGGCACACCCAAGATCGAGGCCGAAGCTGATGGAGCTTATTCTTTCAATTTTTGGATGAACAAAGCTTTTGTTGGTCAGTATGAAATTTTTGAAAGTAGGGATCTAAAAAGCTGGACGAAGGTAGAGTCGGCTCCTACGCTTCACCAAGACCAGTCAAATGTTGTTGAAGGTTTTGATCGGTTTAGTCATCATTTTGAACTTTCAGATATACAAAGATTTCTGAGAATTGAGATTTTTTCAGAATAGACATTTTTCTTAACTGTGAAATTAACAATAACTTTATTTTTCTGCTTGCAATTCTTGTGTAATGCCAAGCTTGACAGAGATGGAAATGGGATAAGCGACTTGTGGCAAGCCCTTTACCCTGCAGCGACTTTGGATCAGGTAACTGATTCTGATGAGGACGGAGTGACTGATTACGAGGAAGGAATTGCAGCTACAAATCCTCTTGATGGGAGTCGCTTTTTTTCTGCTTGGCTGGATGAAAATTCAGATTTCTTAAGGCTGGGTTTTTTCACTGAACCAGGAAAGCGTTACCAGGTTGAAAAAATTGAAGCCCCTAGCGGTTGGGTGCCCCAAGGTGATCCACTGCTAGCGGAAGGTTTTGAGTATTTTTTCGACTTAAGCGAGGTCCCGAGGGGAGTTTATCGTGTGGTTGTAGGAGATGTTGATTCAGATTCTGATGGTTTAGAATCTTGGGAGGAAGTTCGCTTCGGTTTTTCTGATGAGACCAAGAAGAGTGCTCTGAATACAATCCCGGAAGCGACTGACTATTTGAATGCCTTCTCTCAACTTGAAGGTGAGGGCGCGGGCTTTCTTCCAAGTGGTCAGACCTTTCAGAAATCGAAGGTGCCTCGCGCTGAAATTGTACGTTTTCTTGCGCAAGCATCCTGGGGAGCCAGCCCTGACCTTGTTGACGAAGTTGAAAACGTAGGAATCGCAGAGTGGTTAATTGCGCAAACTCAGACTGAGCCACAACGGTCTATTACCTCTGTAATTAGCGGAAATGCTCCCCTGAATTCAGCGACGGTTCCATTCGCCACTGGAATGGGAGTTCTCCGTGCAGCAATGGTGAATCGAGATCAATTGAGTCTTCGCATGGCTCAGGCCTTAAGCGAGATTTTGGTTGTTTCTACCTCAAATGATACATTCAGAGGAAATTTTGTCCTGCAGAGAGCTTACTATGAAATTTTGAAGAAGCATTCGTTAGGGAACTACCGCGATCTTCTTGAGGAGATGACTTATAGTGCAGCGATGGGGCTGTATCTTTCTTATGTTCAAAATCAAAAAAGTGATTCTTCGATTGGACGCTTTCCTGATGAAAACTTTGCAAGAGAGGTGATGCAGCTTTTTACGGTGGGGCTGATACTCTTAGAGGAAGATGGAACTCCTGTTCGAGACTCGAGTGGAAAAATCATCCCCACTTACGATAACAGCGAAATCACTGAAATGGCGAAAATATTCACGGGATTCGGTTATGGTGGTCCCCAAGGAAGTTGGTTTTTCTCGGGAGTACAAGGTACCCAGCTCTTTCACCCGATGAAAATGTATGATGATTTTCATGAACAAGGCGAGAAAATTTTACTTGGGGGGGAAATTGTTCCAGAAGGTCAAACTGGAGCGAAAGATGTTAGCGACGCACTCGATATCCTTTGCGAGCACCAAAACATTGCTCCTTTCATTAGCCGCTTGTTGATTCAGCGATTGGTAACTTCGAACCCTTCTCCAGATTACATTAAGAGAGTCGCAGGGGTCTGGGCAGATGATGGTGAAGGTGTTAGAGGGAATTTGAGGGCTGTGGCAATGGCCATCCTTATCGATCCAGAAGCGAGAAACGATCAATCAAAGAATGACAGTTTTGGACGAGTTCGGGGCCCCTACGAGCGAATGGTGGCGGTGATGAGAGCTTTTGATGCCCGAAATGAACGTACTTATGATTCCACTAATCCGAGCTTTCCTGTTCAACTGGCGTTTTTTCCTGAGGACTTAGGGCAATTACCTCTCTGGTCTCCCTCGGTTTTCAATTTCTATTTGCCCAATCATCAACCAGTGGGCGAGTTGCGAGATCGAGGACTTTTTGGTCCTGAATTAGAAATCGCTACCAGCAGCACAACATTGCTTACCGACAATTCTCTCCGACGAATGATCGACCAAGGTTTAAACTCAGTTACGGGCCAAGATCTTGATCGAATTCACCTTGATTTTTCAGGTGCTCTAGCAGTTGCGGAAGAGGGCGAAGCGTTGTTTGACTTCTTGGATGAACGTCTGACCGGCGGGGAATTTTCACAGGCAACCAGAACACACTTTCTCTTAGCATATAAAACTGAGCAAGATCGGAGCCTAGAGGCCTTGGTGAAATTGGGAATCCATCTCTTAATCGAATCTCCTGAGTTTGTAGTTTTAAAATGAAAACCTCACAATTTTTTTCTAGTTCAATGAACGGTATCTCAAGAAGAGATTTCATAGGGCAGGCAAACTGTGCTGCGCTTGGGTCAGCCGCTTTGACTTCGGCGGCTCTTAATCTGAACCTTCTTGGTCGAATTTCGGGAGCCGAGCTTCCTCCTGAGAATGGAGAAGATGATTATAAGGCTCTTGTTTGCGTTTTTTTGTCTGGTGGAAACGACTCATTCAATATGGTGGCACCAGCAGAGGGTGATGGATATTTAGAATATGCCTCTTCACGTGGGGATTTAAGTATCCCCCAAAGTGGTGAAGAGGGCGGCCTGCTTCCCCTTGACGGGCAGTTACCCTTACCTGATGGACGTCAGTTAGGAGTTCATCCTAGCATCCCTTTTTTACAGGAGCTTTACAACCTAGAACAGGTTGCGATTGTTGCAAATGTCGGAACTCTAGTGGAGCCCACTACCTTGGCATCTTTCGCAAATGGAGTTGCACGTCTTCCTGAGGGACTATTTTCCCATAGCGATCAGATGATGCAATGGCAGACTTCCCTTCCAGACCAGCGTTCTGCAGCCACAGGTTGGGGGGGGCGAATGTCAGATCTTCTCGACGAACTGAACACAACCACGAACGTTTCCATGAACGTTTCTGGATCTGGGAATAACCTTTTTCAGACAGGGGTGAACACCACAACCTTTGCCCTGAATGCAAATGGTTCTATTCAGCTTACAGGTGGAAGTTCGTCAAGTCAGGCCGCTCGTCGCCAAGCCATTGATGGGATTCTTGGGGCTGAATATCAAAATGCTTTCGAACGTGCTTTTGCAAGGCGTAAGCAAGGAGCGCTTCGCGCGAATGTAGAGTATCGAGAGGCGGTCGAGCTTGCGCCAGCGATCGCCTCCCCCTTCTCGAGCAACAATGCTCTGTCCCTCCAACTTAGAAATGTTGCTCGGACAATCTCGGCAAGGAATCTTTTGTGCAAAAGGCGGCAAACTTTCTTTGTCGAGTTAGGTGGATTTGATCTGCATGCCAAATTAGGAACTGGGCACACTGCTCTCTTAACTCTTCTCAATACGGCTCTCTCAGAATTTAAGACTGCTCTATTGGAGTTGGAAGTTTGGGACAATGTGACAACTTTCACAAGTTCCGATTTTTCAAGAACACTGGGAACAAACGGTAGTGGGGCTGATCATGCTTGGGGAGGAAATCATTTTGTGTTTGGGGGCGGCGTTGACGGTGGAAAAGTTTACGGGACTTACCCTTCACTCGCGTTGGGCTCTGAGATCGATACGGGACGTGGGCGCCTTATCCCATCAACTTCAGTTGATGAGTATGTCTCCGATTTAGCTCTTTGGATGGGGGTGAGTCCTTCAAGTTTACCGTTGGTGCTACCTAATCTTTCGAGATTTCATGCTCCGGCGACCGCTCCAGCAATGGGTTATATGAAATAGAGAGTTAAAGCTAGCTTAGGTCGATTTCACCGAATTATGGAAAGCCGATATTTGATTGCATTCTCTTCCGTAGTATTGGTGGTTTCTATCGCCTACCTAAATCGATCCGATAGTGAAGCAGATATCTCCAATGAATCGGAAGACACTCACGAGATTTTTGATTTAGAAAATCCATCTCGTGGTCACACTTTTGATGGGGTTCACTGGGATCCGGAAAGTGAATTTTGTTTGCGCTACGGATCCGATGATACGACGATAGAGGAAGATCTGGAAATCATTGAAGCTATATTAGAGCAGGCAGTTGTTCTTGTGAAAGGTTTTTCAGCTCTCCCTCTTGCAGATAATCGCGATTTCACAAAGTTATTCACAGGAGGCAACAAGCAAAGGTTTGCGTGGATTCATCCAGAGCATCCTTCTGTGAATCAGGAAGGTGAACTTGTGGACCGCTTTGGAGCCCCCCTTTTTTTTCACCGGACTTCTGCATTTAGAACTGAAGTTCGATCTGCCGGTGAGGACCGTCTGATGTGGACGAAAGACGATGTGTTTTCGAATGACGACTAATTCGTCTCAAATAAGACTTATACCATTCACGATAACTTTCTGGTAATTTCGATTTTGCTGAATTAATATTTTGAATACCAAAAAAAAGAGCAAAACTTGATAGGCTTGGACAAGTCGACGAAGTCCTTCTCCGCTTAAAAACTGAGCCTCCTGGCTTGGCGCGCGAGCGCTTGTTGGCAGTTAAATCAGGGATCAAAGGGGAACTCAGTCTCCAACAAATTGCTGATAATGCTGGACGTAGTAGTGCCACCATCCAGACGTGGTTCGACTTATTTCGCAGTGAAGGAATTGAAAGGTAAGCGGTCAACAGAACCCCTCTATGCAAAACCAGTAGAGATGCCATAGCATGCTGGTCTATGGCATCTACACAAGAGGAGGTCTCGACCTCCATTATCAAAGCAGACCGACTTGGCCGGACTCATTACAGCATCGATTATAAGTCTCAGGTTCTTGAGGCATTCGAGCGCAGCAGCCTCAGTGGCCCCGCTTTTGCTGAGCAATGCGGTATCAAGTATTCCACCTTCGCGTCGTGGGTTGCAAAGCGGAAGCGAAAAAACGTGACCACGAGGCAGAGTAATACCACCCCAGATTTCGTGGTGGCTGAAGTCGCAAAGAGTCCATCAAGTGACACGCTGGAAATCGCACTTCCCGGCGGAGCAGTCGCCAGGGTTTCGACACCTTCGGAGCTGCCACTTCTAATCGCCCTCCTCAAAGCCCTCGCCTGATCCCGTTCCCATGCTCAACTTTAATGGCACCGCCAAAGTCTACGTCGCCCTGCATCCATGCGATATGCGCAAAAGCTTCAACGGCCTCTCCGAGATCGCTCGTAACACCATCAAGGTGGACCCCGCGAGTGGGGCGGCCTTCCTCTTCACCAACAAAAGGCGCAACCTCATCAAGATCCTATACTTCGACGGAACCGGCTATTGGTGCGTCGCCAAACGACTAGAAAAAGGAACCTTCAGCTGGCCCGCTGACATCGAAGGGAACCGTCAAAAACTCATCCTCAAGCCGACAGCTCTCGCCATGCTCGCTGATGGTATCGACCTGCGTGATGGCCTCCAACGCCCTTGGTTCGAAGTACGATAAAAGAAAGACTTCACCTGCAATCCGGCACGCCGCTTGCTTCTAAAAGCCCCATCAACACCAAGGACCAACAGATCGAAAAGCTCAGCGCCGAAGTCTCCAAACTTCGAGTTGAACTCGAGACCCAAAAAGCCCTCGTCTCCGCACTCCTCACCCGCATCTATGGGGCCTGGGGCCAAGAGCGAGAAGATGAGCCACGACCAACTTCTCCTCACCTTCCTCGAGGATGAAGCAAAAAAGCCCGAAGCCGCCGAAGAAGACCTTGAAGCAGAAAAGGACAATCTTCACGCCAAAATTGGACAGCAGGCCATCGAAATCGACTTCTTGCGAAAAAAGTCAAAACAACTCGGTCTGTGAGGGATCGTTTCGAGTTGGTTGAAAAAAAGCATCCTGATTTGAGCATAAGAAGACAGTGTAAACTCCTTGGTCTCGCCCGCTCTACGGCGGGTTATCAACCCGTCCCCGAGAGTGCGCAAAACCTGCACATCAAGAGATTGATGGATGAGCTGTATCTCATCGACCCGTGTCGCGGAAGTCGCTCCATGGTGACTCTTTTAAGACGCGACTACGGCCTCGTGGTGAATCGAAAACGAGTCCAGCGCCTTCGTCGTGAGATGGGACTTGAAACGATTTACTGCAAGCCTCGCACTTCGATCCCAGACGATGGACATCGTAAGTATCCCTACCTCTTACGAGACCTCGCCGTGACTCGCCCGGACCAGGTCTGGTGCACCGATATCACCTACGTCCCCATGCCCGGAGGGAGTTCATATCTCTGCGCCGTGATGGATTGGTATTCGAAGAAAGTTCTTGGCTGGGCCGTCTCCAACACCATGGAAACAGGCCTGTGTCTAGAGGCTCTCGATAACGCTTTAGCTAACACTGGAAAGGTTCCTGAAATCTTCAACACGGATCAAGGCTGCCAGTTCACCTCAGCAGAGTGGATCAGTCGCCTGAAGGAGTTAGAGATCAAAATTAGTATGGATGGCAAAGGTCGTTGGATGGATAACGTCTTCATCGAACGGCTGTGGCGCAGTGTGAAATATGAGAACATCTACCTCTTTGAACACCCCACCATCATCGAGCTGTGTGCCGGGTTGGAAGAGTGGTTTGAGCGCTACAATCACTGGCGTCCCCATGCGGCCAATGCGGGTGAAACACCAGCCATGATCTACGACCCCGAAGAGCCAAGACGCATCGTCATCAGGCCGATCAATGACACCCTCGAAAGGACAGCCTGACGCGAAACGAGACCTGCCGAAATCGCCGTGCCTTGCCCCCCAGCGCGGCGAAATTGGAAAGCTGGAGCCCTCCAGTCGCTACGCTCCTTCCGGGACACCAGCTTTCCAATTTCGGCATACTCTCCGACTCCCTGCTTGCGCAATCGTCCATGAACTCCTACCAATCTCTATCGCCCCTGCACCATAGCTTAACTTAGCTCTTCAGTGGCCGGATTTTCGGGTCCGCCTCAATCCGGCCCACTAAACTCGGGGTGAAAAATTGGATGTTTATCGGAAACGAGGACACCGGCTGGCGCAGTGCCGTCATCTACACCTTCGCCGGGCAAATCCGTCGCCATGGCATGGACCCCTTCGCCTACCTTGAATGGGTCTTTGAAAAGCTCATGCACAATCCGGCAGCAGAGGAACTTGAAGCTCTGCTCCCCGTGAACTGGATCGCAGCCCAACGCTCCGAACAGAATCTGCAAGAGTCCGCAGCATAGCAGCCAGAGATGCCAGACCTCTGGCATAAACGTCAGAGGGGCTCTGTTGACCGCTTACATTGAAAGGCTTTGTCGCCGTTCAAATGCTCCTACCGGTAGACCTTCCAAACTCACTGCGGAAATTGAGAAGAAACTTCGCAAAAAGCTAGCCAAAGGCAGCTTCCGCAGGACCAATGATGCCAGCCGGTGGCTCGAGAAAAAATTCAAGATTACCGCTCCCTATGAAACGGTAAGGGGGTGGTTGGGAAGTAAGCGCTCAACAGAACCCCTCTATCTTTCCTGAGCATAGGTGTCATAGGATGTTCGTCTATGACATCTACGTCTGACACCTCTGTTACCGCCATCATCAAATCTGACCGAAGCGGGCGGACTCATTACAGCTCCGAATTTAGAGCCGAAGTTCTCGCAGCTTTCGAACAGAGCAGCATGAGCGGACAGGCTTTCGCGGAGCATCACGGGATCAAATACCCAACTTTCGCCTCATGGCGAGCCAAGGCTCGGAGGGCCTCCCATCAGCTCGACTCGAACTCCACCAGCTCGCCTTTTATCTTCGCCGAACTTGCGTCCGCTTCAGCTCACCCCGGACCAGGACTCGACATCCAACTCCCCGGCGGAGCGACCGCACGCCTGTGCGATACCACCTCCGTCGAACTCCTCGCCGCCCTGATCAAAGCCCTTGCATAAAGCCCGTCATGCTCACCTTCAATGGCAACCTCAAAGTCTACGTCGCCCTCGCACCCGTCGACATGCGAAAGAGCTTCAACGGCCTCTCCGAGATCGCCCGCAACACCATCAAAGTCAATCCAGCTAGCGGAGCCGCCTTCCTCTTCACCAATAAACGCCGCAACCTCATCAAGATCCTTTACTGGGACGGCACCGGATACTGGGTCGTCGCAAAGCGACTCGAAAAAGGAACCTTCAGCTGGCCACAAGACATCGAAGAAGGACGCGAAAAACTCATCCTCAAACCCACCGCCCTTGCCATGCTCACCGATGGCATCGACCTCCGCGACGGCTTCAAAAAACCTTGGTATGAAAGCTCCTAATTGGCCCGGAAATTGCTACCTCAAACCGACTGTGATCCGTATGCAATCCACGTCATGATTTGGGATGGAGCTGGTTTCCACCCACACACAGAACAGCGACTCGAGAATCCCTGACAACGTAGTGGTTTTGCGCCAACCACCCTATAGCCTCGAACTCAATCCGGTCGAGAAGCTCTGGGATATGATGAGAGACTGGCTCTGTAACCGACGTTGGGACTCACTGGAGGAATTATTAGAATCAGCCACCTACTGGCTTAAGAGTTTTTGGGACGAGCCCAAAAATATTTTCTCATTGATTGGTGACGGTTGGATGAGTCAGCAAACAAACGGCTGATCTCCACCCTTAATACCGGAAAGATTCAATAATTAGTATTACCTTTGTTCCTAGACTATCTTTGAAAGCTACAGAATACATCTTGGTTGCTTTTTGATTCTCAAAAAAGAAACAATCTGCGCATGTTAAGTTTAGGAAGGCTTAATCTTCTTGTCGGAGAGGTGTTTTTGCTCTTTAACGATCTCGGATGAACTTACCCAGTAACCAGTCCTCTAACGCGGATCAAGTTTATCCGACCCTAGGAAATCTTTCGGTATTGCCAGTTTCGGCTATTTGGATGAACCTTACTTCAGGGGGAATTCTGTTGGCGATGTATTTGTTCTACCCAGCCTACACGGGAGGTCAAAATCTTTCTGGATGGACGTGGTTTGCTTGTAACTCAGAAAACGGATTTCTCCATGGACGCTTTGTTCCGGCAGCAATCATCATAATGTTCTGGATTGCTTGGAAAGACAATCGTTCAGAAAGAATCGATCCTTCAAAGTGGGGATTGGTCGCTCTTGGGTTGGGCTTACTTTTTTTTATTGCTTCAATTCGAACGGTCCAGCCACGTTTGGCCTTGATGGGTGTTCCCTTCGTGCTCATTGGCTATGTCTACTTTTGTGTAGGCTTTAGAATCGCGAAATTAATTCTTTTCCCTGCATTTTTCTTTTGGTTTACGATTCCCGTTCCAGGGCTAGAAGCGATCTTAACAGGGAACTTACAGACCCTGATTACACGATCTTGTTACCATGTCGGTTTGTTCTTTGGTATGGACCTGACTTCGCTCGGTTCTACGATTACCGTGAAGGGGAGTGATTTAGAGATTGCTGAAGGGTGTAGTGGGATTCGATCGCTAATGGCGTTGACCATGATTGCAGCAGTCTATTCTTACTACACTCAGAAGCCACTCTGGAAGAAGGCCGTTCTTTTTGCGTCTGCGGTGCCGCTAGCGATTATTGGAAATTTCGGCAGGATTTTTACAATTTTGGTGCTCACAGAACTAGGTTTCGAAGAATTTGCAAAGAAGACTTACCATGATTGGGCTGGGCTGCTTTTATTCTTCCCAATCGCGCTTTGCGGCCTCTACCTTTTTGACTTTCTTCTCAATTTTAAAGAACGACGAGCAAGGAAAGTGAAGCATTCCTTTAAAAAGTCTAAAGTAACAATCCAGAAATCTTCCAGCTCATGAAAAAACGCGCTATTCTTCTTCTTGGATTTGTTGTTGTGTTTGTTGGCATCGTCGTGGCTTTACCTTCGTCTCCGGGAATGAAGCCATCTCGTTTGGCTAGAAATCTTCCTGTGAAATTTTTTAACTGGAGCGGAAAGCCACAGGAGCCAGGTGAACAGGAGAAAAAGATCCTTGCAAGAGATACTGAGTTCGAACGGATGCAGTATTTTGATACTGTCACGCAGTTACCTCCTATTGAGGCTTCGATTGTTTTCTCAGGCGAGAATTTGAGCCAGAGCATCCACCGACCAGAGGTGTGTCTCAGGGCCCAGGGTTGGCAATTTGTTTCAGAAGCATATTTCTCTTGGGAAAACGTTCTTCCTAATGGCGAGATTCTTCCAGTTAAGGAAATTGTTTGTCGACGCCCCTACCAAGTTGCGGACGAGAATGGTGATCCTGAAGATGTGATCCTCGAGAATGGTGACCGGGCTTTTATCTGGCGTGTCTTTTATTACACTTTTTTCGGGCACGAAGCGGTTGTGGCGGGGCATTACCAAAGAACGGGGGAGGATATTAAAGACCGGCTTCTCAAGGGCTATAACCAACGATGGGCCTACGCAACGTTTTCCGCCTTCATTACTAAAAAGCATGAAGACCAGGGGCTTAATCAGGGAATGGTAGAAATTTTAGATGAGGATGAAACGGAGTCTCATGTGAGGTCCTTTTTAGAGCAGTTATTACCATTGGTTGTTTCTTCCCCTGGTGAAGGAGTTGATCGAGATTTAACAAATGTTACCGAAGCTGGGAAATGAGCACGCAAGAATCAAAACAGCGTTTTTCCGTCCACTTGTTACAGCTTACCGATGCCATTTTCATTTGGGCAGGCTTCATCATAGCGGCAGCAATGCGGGGCCCTATTCGAGACCTTCTTGGAATGCCGGGAGATGGGGGGGAAGGCTTGGGGGGAATGGTATGGGTTGTTTACCTCGTCGTGCCTCTTACCCCTTTGATTTTAGAGCGTTTTGGTCATTACGATCGCCCTGTGAGCCGTCGAGGATCTGAGGTGTTTTCGGGTTTAGTCCAAGGGTTTTCGATGATCATTGTGATCGTCGTAATCGTCGCTGTTTTTGGAAAATATACGGAAACTAAGCGCCTCGTGCTAGGTTCCGGCTTTCTATTCAGCTTTGTTTTACTATGGCTTCGGAGCCATTTCTTTCTTAGGTTTTGGCGTTCTCGTGCGGCTAATACAGGCTATTCAGATCGAGTGATTCTAGCGGGGCCCTGTCAAGATACCGAAGCTTTCGAGAAAGACTTGGATCCTGACTTGGCGAAGACTTGGAAAGTAGTTTCTCATTTTGATTTGGAGAATCAAACTGTGGATGATCTTGATGAACTCATTAAGAAAGAGTCGGTTCAACGTGTGATTTTCTTGGCAAAACACACCGAGTTTGAGCGTGTTTCGAGAGCCGTTGAGGCTTGCGAAGTTCAGGGCGTTGAAGCGTGGATCGGGGCCTCATTCATGCAGGCTCAAGTTGCAAGGCCTAGCTTTGACACGGTGAATGGACAACCCATGTTAGTGTTTCGGTCGACACCTGAGCTTTCTTGGCAGCTTTTTTGTAAGAAGGTGGTCGATATCATTGGAGCTTTGTTAATTTTGATACTCTCATCGCCATTCTGGATTGCGGCGATCATAGGGATCAAACTTTCCAGTCCAGGTGCTCCAGTGATCTTCACGCAACAACGATCAGGTTTATATGGAAAGCCATTTTGTATTTTTAAGTTTCGGACGATGGTAGCAGATGCAGAGAAGCTGCTAGATCAAGTGAAAGAAGAGCACGGAAATGAGGTGGATGGCCCAGCGTTTAAATTGAAAACCGACCCTCGGATTTTTCCTTTTGGGCACTTTTTGAGAAAATTTAGTATCGATGAGCTTCCTCAAGTCATTAATGTTTTGAGGGGGGAAATGAGCTTAGTTGGCCCAAGACCACTTCCGCTTCATGAAATTGAAGCGATCGAAAATTCGGCTCACCGTCGCCGTTTAAGTATGAAACCAGGGATCACGTGCCTTTGGCAAATTAGCGGTCGGAGTGATATCACTGATTTTGATGAATGGGTGAAACTAGACGTTGAATACATCGACCAATGGTCCATTTGGGAAGATTTCCGAATCTTAATCAAAACGATTCCAGCAGTACTTTTTAGTAAAGGAGCAAGATGAACAGAATGATTTTTTTGGTGACATTGTTCACCGTGCTGGGTTTTTCGGTCGTATCTGGGACTGGAGTCGATCTTGCAAGTAGCCGAACAGGAATGGGCTTGATCTTATTAGGGGTAGGCGCCCTTTTGTGGTCATTTGAGGGCTTGCTCCAACCTTTCAAAATAGGAAGAGCTTGGTTGCTTTGCCTATCATTTTTAGGTGGGTTCTATTTTATAGGGCGAGCGGCTCTGGGAGGACCCGTCGGCTTAGCTCTTCCAGATGTCGTTTTGGTGCTGACGTTCCTTTGCATTTATCTGGTTTCTGCTTCGAGTAATTTGAGCTTAAAGAGAGTGATGGTGTGGGCGCTTGCGGTGCTTTGCGTGGCCAATATTGGTGTGGCTTTTTCTCAGAAATTTGGGGGTGAGGCATTTTTTGTTTGGAAGGAGGCGACTGAGTCTAGCCGCTTAGTCGCAGGCCTGTTTGGTCATTACAATCCGTTTTCTGGATTCATGAATGGCTCAATCTTCTTTTTTGCGACCTTTACTTTTTTCGGAAAGAAAATTTGGTTGAGGATAGGCAGTGGTTTTTTGACGGTGGCAATCATTGCTGCGGTTGTTTTTGGAGGTTCAAGAGGAGGATGGGTGAGCTTGGCAGTGGGTCTTACGGTTTGGGTGTTGATGGTTCTTGCATATTTGAAGCAGAGGAAGAGTCGCGTGTTTGGGGTTGCCATGATTTCAGGGATCCTTTTCATGTTTATTGGGCTGGCTGGCTCTACTTTGATGATTCAAAAAATCATCGACCAGCGAGCTGAAGACATGCTTGAGCTTCATGGAGTCGAGGGGACCAGAAGCCTAGATGATGGTGGTAGAATGGCCTTCCAACAGCAGGCTTTTGAAATTTTCAAGGAATCCCCACTGATAGGAATGGGAGCTAGGTCGTACTCCTATTTGTCTTTGGAAAATTGGGATATTGAGAAGAGACCTCTTTATGAGAGGCCTCCAGAGTTTGTGCATAATGAATATCTCCAAGCACTTTCGGACTACGGGCTAATAGGTCTTATGGTTGGGCTCCTCCTCATTTTAGTTCATCTCATTTCAGGATGCTACCATGCTTTGACTTCTGAATCTACGGGCGGAGACAACGAACTCCCCTTACTTCAGCTCGGCGCAATTGGAGGATTTGTAGCGATTCTATGCCAGTGTTTTTTCAGTTTCTTGCTACATGTCCCCGCCTGTATGGCGCTCCTAGCGCTTCTTTCCGGAATCTTGGCTTCGCAGGCGCAATCTGAAAAAGTTGTCTCTACTACGAAAGGGCTCGTGGAGCGGTTTACTGGAGCTCTCGGCATCGCCGCGTCAGTTTCACTAATCGTCGTTGGAGGAATCCTTACACAATCATATTTGTTGAGTCTTAAAGCGAATAAAGAGCTTGCGGGAGTCAGTGACGAAGAGTCGGCTTTTAGGGCATTGGATACGATGATTGATGCCGCTCATGTCGGACGAGACCCAAACATATTTGAAATCGCCGGCCGTTTGTCGATGGAGTATGCTCAAAATGCGAATCAGAGTAAAGATGGTGAACTCGCAAAAAGATTTAGTTTTGAGGCCAAGCGTGCCTTTGAGAGTGGTTTAGAGTACAACCCAAATTTTGCGGCAGGAATTGCTGGGTTGCCCAGAGTTGAAGAGGCTCTGGGCAATTGGAAGAAGGCCGAAGAGGGGCATAAGCATGCAATGGAAAGACTTTGGTCGAGAGAATTTCAGCTCAAACCTCATTTGTATGCGGCTCAGAGCTCATTTTCCTCTGCCCTTAGGCTTCTTTATGAAGGAAATAAAAATGACGCTCTTTTGGAACTTAGGAAGGCTCAAAATCGCTTAGACGAGAGAAATAGGATTCTCAAAATGCCTTCGATAGTCCGTGACGATAAATCTTTTCAGTCAGAGCTAGATGGATGGATTGCGTTCTTGGAGGCACAACTTCTTTTCAAGGAGGCAGACCACGTTTGGAAGAATAGTCGGCCTCGTAATTCTGAACTTGGTTATGGGCTTATGTTGGAGGCTCAAAAGCGCTTTCAGGCAAGTGAATCGGTTGTAAAAGGAAAAGACCCATATTGGGAGAGGCTGGTTCAACAGCTGGAGTTTAACTTGCAGGTATTGGAGGGCGGGAGAGTGAGTCCTACGGATTTGAGTGAAAAAGAGATCGCCGCTATTCTCGGTTCAGAAGCGGGTCTTGATTCTCTTCCTGCCAAGCGTTAAGCCCCTCCCACCATGACACCCAATTTCGGCATGAAACTCTTCACCGGCACCGCCCACCCGGCTTTGGCTTCAGATATTGCAGCAAGCCTAAATGTGCCGCTCGCTGATGTGAATGTGACGGCTTTTCCTGATGGCGAGACTTTCGTCAAGATTAACGAAAACATCCGGGGTGAGGATGTTTACATTATCCAGCCCACCTCTCCGCCGACCAATCACAATCTTATGGAGCTGATGATCATTGTGGATGCGGCGAAGCGCGCGAGTGCAGGCCGGATTAATGCGGTCATTCCCTTTTTTGGATATGCGAGACAGGATCGGAAAGATCAGCCGCGGGTTCCGATTACGGCGAAACTGGTGGCTGATTTGCTCTCCGCAGCGGGAGTGGACCGAGTTGTCACGATGGATCTTCATGCGGCTCAGATTCAGGGTTTTTTCAATATTCCAGTTGATCATCTCTACGGGAAACCGATCCTGATTCGGGAGCTTCGGGAACGTTTTGGTGATGAATGCGACGATCTTACCGTGGTTTCTCCTGATGTTGGTGGGGTTAAAATGGCTCGCGCTTATTCAGATGCTTTGGGGGCCCAGCTCGCGATTGTTGCGAAGCATCGAGTTTCCGCAACTGAGGTCGAAGCGATGCAGGTGATTGGAGATGTAAAAGGGCGGAATGTTGTCTTGATCGATGATATGACTGAGACGGCTGGAACGCTTTGTGCAGCTGCAGAGATTCTGAAAAAGGGGGGGGCGAAGCGGATTTTTGCGGCAGTCTCTCATGCTGTGATTGGTGATCTGGGTCACCAGAGGATCCAAGATTCCGTGATTGAAGAGGTCATCACGACAGATTCTACTCCAGTTGAGGCTAGGGGGAAGGTGCGGCCGGTTTCAATTGCTCCAATTTTGGCTGAAGCGATCGACAGAATCCATAATGGTAAGTCAGTCACTTCTCTTTTTGATTTGGATTCATGAAGCATCATTTGCGCTGTCTCCCTTCGAAGAGAGAAAAAGCGAGAGCTAAAGGAAAACAGGGATTGACTAAACCCTGCTCACGAGGTTAATCACCCGCCCGCGCGGGTTTCTCCGCGGGAAAATCAACGAACAAGAATCATGGCGAAGACCCAAACTCTCAAAGCTGAAACTCGTAAACGTACCGGTTCCGGCGTGCTCAAGCAAATGCGCCGTGAAGGCCAACTTCCTTCCGTGGTTTACGGTAAAGGATCTGAGAACCTTAACATCAAGGTGAGCACGAAAGCGCTTACTGATATGCTCGCGCACAGTTCGTCGACCAGTATTCTCATCGATCTTGAGATCGACGGAGGAGATGCTCAGACCGCTTTCCTTCAGTCCACTCAGCGTAATTCGCTCACCGGTGACCTCGTTCACGCTGACTTCTTGGCGGTGACGAAGGGGATGAAGATTTCTGCGACCATTCCAGTCGAGCTGCACGGTGAGCCCGTGGGTGTTAAGGCTGGTGGAATTATTGAGCAGTTGATCCGCGACTTGGAAATCTCTTGTTCTCCAAAAGATCTCCCCGAGCGTGTCGAGGCAAGCATCGAGCACCTCGAAGTTGGCGATTCTCTCACAATTGGCGACCTTGATATCCCTGAGGGTGTTGACGTTGCTCTCGCGCCAGACGTTCTGGTTGCGATCGTGAATGAGTCACGCGTCACTAAGTCCGAGAGTGGTGAAGAAGAAGAAGGTGAGGGAACCGAAGAAGGTGAAGCGAAACCTGCAGAGGGTGAAGCTGAAGCCGCTTCCGAGTAAGCTGACCACTTTTAAAATCATTTCAAAACGTCCGGCGCTTCATGCTCCGGGCGTTTTTCTTTTCCAGCGGTCTCTTGTCGGCTAGGTTTCTGAGGTGAGCTTAAAGTGCATCGTCGGCCTCGGGAATCCTGGGGATAAATATCGCAATACGCGGCACAATATTGGCTTTCGAGTTCTTGATACGTTGGCGGAGAGGGCGGGGCAGAAGTTCCAGATCGAATCGAAGTGGGAATCCCGCACTTGTAAGGTTGGTGACACCCTTTTGGTCCAGCCGCTCACCTATATGAATGAGAGTGGGCGAGCGATTGGCTCCTTGGCCCGCTTTTTTCGATGGGATCCCGAGCAAATTCTCATCGTCTTTGACGATATTTCGCTGCCCTTGGGTCATCTGCGCTTTCGGATGAATGGAGGACACGGGGGTCACAATGGGGTTCGCTCACTTTTGGCGCATCTTCCCTCAGATCGCTTTGCTCGTTTGAAATTGGGCATCGATGGGGTTGCGGGCGAAAAGTTGGTGGGCCATGTTCTGGGGGCTTTTGCGACGGATGAGAGAGAACTCGTTGAAAACACGCTTGCAAGAGCAGCCGATGCTGTTCAGCTTGCAGTTTCGGGCGGTCTTGAAAAGGCTGCGAATGAGTTCAATACACGAGCTCCAAAAAAACCGAAACCAAAACCACAAACGGAACCAGATGAATCGCAAGTACGAGGGCATGATTGTCCTGAACACCCAGGGAACGGATAGCAGCGTTGATGATCTTGTCAGCACAGTCTCCAAAGAGATCGAAGAAGAAGGCGCAAAGCTTGATGAGGTCAAGCAGCTCGGTCGCAAGAAATTCGCTTACAACGCGCGTAAGCTCGATGGCGGACATTACGTGAGCTATGCCTTCGAGGCCACTGGCGAGACGATTGAAAAGATCCAAGCTCGTTTGAAGTTGAATCACTCAGTGCACCTTCAGCACTACCAGCGCCTCGCTTAGGGCGTGAAATCCTAGCCCCTCTTTCATCATGGCCAATGTCAACAAAGTCATGCTTCTCGGGAACATCACCCGAGATCTTGAAGTGCGCTACACTCCGAAGGGAACGGCAGTCTGTGATCTGGGTATGGCGGTGAATCGGATCCGCACCGGAGATAACGGCGAGCGAATCGAAGAGGTGACTTATGTCGATGTCACCCTTTGGGGGAAGCAGGCGGAACTCGCGGGAAAGTATCTCGGGAAAGGGCGTTCGGTCTTTATTGAGGGACGTCTTCAGCTCGACCAATGGGATGACAAGGCAACTGGCCAAAAGCGTCAGCGCCTCCGTGTCGTCGGCGAGAACATGCAGTTTATCGGTGGCCAAGGTGGCGGCGGTGGTCAGGGTGGTGGAAATCCTTCTGCTCCTCCTCAGTCCCAGCAATCAAGTCCACCTCCTCAACAGCAATCATCGCCCCCGCCTGCGCAAGGCGGAGCTCCAGCGGCCGATAGCTTTGAGAATGACTCGGACGATATTCCCTTTTAGGATCGCGATCTGAATCGATTTTTTCAAAGGAGCCTTCGTTTTACGATAGCTCCTTTTTTATTGGTCTGGCTTTTGCCAAGGGACCGATCCACCTCGCTGAATGTGGGCGCGCATGGCCTCCCCGAGGTCGCTGAAGCGCTTGCGTTCGGTCTTCGAGAGATCTGTGGTTTCGAGAGGATCTTTGGCGAGGTCGTAGAGTTCCCAGGGAGCCATGGGAGAATTTTTGACGAGCTTCCAAGAGTCGCGCCTCATCGCCCAGGAAACTTCTCCCATGTAGCGGAGGTTCCCTTCTCGGCGGGTGAAGAAGAGATCTCGTTTGAGTGGGATTTGCATGCCGGTTTTGAGGAGTGGCAGGAAGGAATTTCCATCGATGCCGACGGCGGCTTCTCCTCCTGCGGCTTCGAGGGCGGTGGGGAAGAGGTCCATGGTGAGCGCGGTGAAGTTGGTCGATCCAGGTTTGATCATCTTGGGCCAGACGGCGCAGGCGGGGACCTTGAGCCCGCCTTCGTACATGTCCTGCTTGCCGCCGCGGAGCTTGCCACATTTGCCGCCGACGTTCAGTTGGCCACCATTGTCTGAGACGAAGAAGAGGAGGGTGTTTTCCCATTGTCCGTTTTCTTTCAGGGAGGCCACGACCTTGCCGATGCCATCGTCCATGTGCTCGATTAAGGCGACTAACTTAGCGCGCTTTTCATCGATGCCCTTTTCGCGAGCGATCACTTTATCGAGCCAATCCTTTGGAGGTTGAATCGGGGTGTGGGGAGCATTGTAGGCGAGGTAGAGAAAGAAAGGTTCTTTGGCTCCCGCGCGGCTCTTGAGGTAGTCGGTGGTCCAATCGGTGAAGATGTCGGTGGCGTGGCCCTTCGGGCTGACTTCTTCTTGGTTGAGTCGCATGTAGTGCTGGTCGTGGCGGCGATGGTGGTAGTAGTCGTCCATCATGTCCCCGAGGAATCCGTGGAAGTGATCAAAGCCGCGCGTGTTGGGGTGCGCTTCTTCATCGAGGCCAAGGTGCCATTTCCCGATCGCGGCGGTGGCGTAGCCTTGTTTCTTGAGAGCTTGGGGGAGGAGGGTGGCGGAAGGGGAAAGGTAGCCCCAGTTGTTTTCTTTGTGAGTTCGGATGACGCCGGGGACGCCGACGAGTTCTTGGTATTTCCCGCTGAGGAGAGCGGCGCGGGTGGGTGAGCAGACGGGGCAGTTGGCGTAGAAGTTGGTGAACTTCAAGCCGGCGGCCATGAGGGAGTCGAGATGGGGGCTTTTGAGATCGGTCGCTCCGTAGCTGGAAAGGTCTCCGTAGCCGAGGTCATCGGCAACGATGATGAGGATGTTTGGTTTGGTCTCTGCTTTGGAAATCGCGAGCAAGAGAAGTGAGAGGAGGCAGATCAAAGGCATCGTCTTTAGTTTAATTTTTTCATATGGTAACCCAAGCTCAAATAAGAAGATGAATCAGCTGATCCGAGAATATTCTGAGAGTGATCTTGAAGATTGCCTGACGATCTACCGCGCAAATCGAGAGGCGGGGTTCATTCCACAGGGGTATGAACAAGAGTTTGTTGAGACTCTCAAAAATAAGGCGTCCTTAACGCTGGTCATAGAGGTTGATGGAGAATTATTGGGATGTGGGTCTGTGGCCTATTTGAATCAGGAAGGAAGCTATTTCGCGAATCTGAGCTTTGGATTGATCCACCCAGATCATCACCGCCGCAAGTATGGTTCAATTCTTCTAGTAGCTCGGCTTGCCTTGCTTACTGAAAATGAGGGGAGGTCTCTCGCTTACCTAAGTGCGATCAAAAGTTCAGTGGGATTTTATTCAGGTGTGGTAGGGTTCAGCGAATATGATCGAACGGAAGACGAGTTCGGGAATCATTTTTACGAGCTTTGTCTGGAGCTTGGTCCGGTGCGTTTACGGGATGCTCAGGAGTATCTTGCAGGGAGTGACTTTAGCATGTCCCCCAATCTCAAGGTTCCAATTGCGGAGGTGACGGACACTCAAATTTGGCAGCGAGAGTGGTAGCTTGAAGTTGGTCTAAAAGAGTTCATCTTGAATATGAGTGGGGGGATTTTTGAGGAGGGGGTTGGCTGCTTTCTGAGT
>CALGJQ010000007.1 GCA_937928545.1 uncultured Verrucomicrobiales bacterium | reverse complement strand
GCACCTCCTGCCGCACCCGCACCTCCTGTCGCGCCCGCCGCGCCAACCACATTACCCGCTCAGCGGAGTCCTTTACCACTCCCTCCTCTCCCAGCTACTCAAGCTCCTTTGGAAGCAAAAGAGGAAAAGCCCGATCGCAATCACATCTATCCTCCTCTGTCGGCAAGCGTCTTGACGTCCACAAAAAAGACCAAGTCCAAGAAGTCTCCTCTCGTAGCCACCCTCTCTGGGATCGCGGTGATCGCTGGCTATCTCTACTTCAGGAGATAAAATTTCACTCCGCTTTCTCAGAAGACGGAGTGATCGCCTTCGAACCAAGCATCTCGAGCACCGTTCTGAAGCGCTCGATATTTTTGTCATCGGCCTCACAGAGATTCTCATGGCACTTCAAAACATGACTCTCTTTGTCAGTGCTCTCATCCCCAGCAATGGAAATTAAGTCGCTTCGAAATTCATCCATTCGCCCCACCCAAGGTCCCTTCGCTGGTTCAATCTGACTGAGATAATGTAAGCCTAACTCGATCAAAGAGGCCTTTGTCTTTTCCGTTGTTCCAACAATCGTCAGAGAGCCAACTCCTTCCCTCCTGAACTTGATTCCTAGCCCTGCCAACATTCCCATGAAGGTAGAATCCATCCCTGAACACGCTTCCAGATCGACCACAAAATCAGCTCGACCAGAATCGAAAGCTGCTTCGACAAAATTTTCGACGAGAGGACTTTCGAGAAAAGTGCCACGGCCTTCGGGGCGGATCCAAACAGTCGAATCCAATTGCCCGGTGAGAATGGGAGAGGGTGATTTCACAACGAACTTAAGAAAGGGTAACCCAAGTTATTCCAAGGTCAATACAAGGCAGAGATTCTGAGCCACTACAAAAAGAATCAAATGCAAAGCTGAAAGGCCGAGAAGCTTCGAAGACACTCCATCAGGACGCAACATTCGCCACTCGAGAACCAGAAAGATCAAACTCAAGATAAGAGCAGAGATAAACCAGCAACCCGCGTCCTGATAAACCACAACAAGAAGAGCCGGCAAAAGAGTCATGATGAAAATCAAGATTCGCACCGGTTCCCTCCCCCATCTCACTACTAAGGTTCTCTTCTCCACAAAGCGATCCTCTTCTAAATCACGGTAATTGTTCACGGCGATCAAGACCGCTGAAAGGAAACCGATCTGCAGCCCCAAGATCATCGCTTGCCATGGCCAAGTTCCCATCTGGACGAAAACCGTGCCACTCACTGCAATCAGACCAAAAAAGAGGATCACAAAAACCTCCCCCAACCCACGATAGGCGAGCGGGAATGGTCCTCCGGTATATCCATAGCTGAGATAGAGTGAAGGAAGACCAATCGCAAAAATCACCCAGCCCCGAGCCTCAAAAAGAAGAAAGCCACAGACCGCCGCCAGCAGAAGCGTGAAAATGGCAGCGAGATACATCGACTTCCGACTCAGCAAACCACTCGATGTCGCGCGCTGAGGGCCAATTCGATTCACCGTGTCCGCGCCCTTTTCAGCATCGATGACGTCGTTGAAAAAATTCGTCCCAATCTGAATTAAAACCGCTCCCAACAAGGTCAGAACAGCCAAACGAAAATCGAATTCCCCTGTCAGTTCATAAGCCAAAAGACAACCCGCCCAAACTGGCACCACCGCTGCAGGCAAAGTCTTTGGCCGCGACGCGAGCAACCAGGCTTTCCAAAGGGGCATCGTCATCCTTTTGATTTGAACTACGGAACGCGGGGAAACTTCGAAAAATCAGGCTTCCGCTTCTCGATAAAGGCCTGCTTCCCCTCCTTTGCCTCTTCGCTCATGTAGTAAAGAAGCGTGGCATTTCCCGCGAGATCAAGAAGGCCCATTTGACCATCGCAATCGGCATTCAAGGCTGACTTGAGACAGCGCAAAGCGAGAGGAGAATGCTCCAGCATCTCGCGACACCACTGCACTGTTTCCGTCTCCAGATCTGCATAGGGAACCACCGTATTTACGAGTCCCATATCCAGAGCCTGCTGCGCATCGTATTGACGACAGAGATACCAAATTTCACGCGCCTTCTTCTGTCCCACAATCCGAGCGAGATAACTCGATCCCAAACCTCCGTCAAAGGAACCCACCTTAGGCCCTGTCTGTCCGAAACGCGCATTATCAGCCGCAATGGTCAGATCACAAACAATGTGCAGAACATGACCTCCTCCAATCGCGTATCCCGCCACCATCGCGACGACCGGCTTCGGTAAGCCGCGAATTTTCTTCTGCAAATCGAGCACGTTGAGTCGCGGCACTCCATCTTCCCCGAGGTAACCCGCATGCCCCCTCACCTTCTGGTCTCCTCCGGAGCAAAAGGCCTTCTCGCCCTCACCAGTGAGAATGATGACGCCCACTTCTTCGTCGTGATGAGCCAGCTCAAAGGCCGCCAAGAGCTCGTTCACGGTCAGAGGCCGAAAGGCATTCCTAACCTCAGGACGATTAATCGTGATCTTAGCAATCGCGCCATCGTCACTCTTCTCGTAGCGAATATCTTCGTAGTCAGCAGCTGATTTCCACATGCCCGATCCTCAGGCCGGGATCGCAATCACGCAACGCCCTATTCCAATTTATCGCCACACTTACGACAAAATTTCGCATCCGGCAAATGGCCATGGACTCCGCAGCCCGGACAAGCATCTGAGCTAGGATCGCCCAAGTGCTTCCTCAAAAGCTCCGAAGTAACAATCCCCGTAGGCACCGCGATAATGGCATATCCAGTCAAAACATAGAAGGCGGTGAGCATTTTTCCGATCGTCGTGATCGCCACCATATCACCATAACCCACCGTAGTGATCGAGACGATGGCGTAATAGATACTAATCGGAATATTCGTGAAATGAGTCCCCTCTACCCCCGATTCCACGAGATACATTAAGGTTCCCGCTAGCACCGAAAATAGGAATACTGTAAAAAAGAAAACAAAGATCTTCGCCCGACTCGCCAGCAGCCCCCTCATGATGGTCTCGCCCCCGCGAACATGCCCCACCATTTTTAGAACACGGAACATCCGCAGCAAACGTAAGATCCGGATCACCATGAGCGAATGAGCTCCCGTGAAGAAGATCGCCAGATAAGTCGGAAGGCAGGAAAGGAGGTCCACAACCCCATAGAAACTCGTGATGTAACGGAGCGGACGACGCACCAAAAGAATCCGCATAACGTATTCAATGCTGAAGAGAATGGTGAAAAACCACTCGGCTGCTTTCAAAATCCCCCCGTGCGTCTCGCGGATGCTTTCGACACTCTCCAAACAAACCGCAAGAACACTGAGCACGATGGCCCAGAGCAAGATGACGTCAAAAGCCTTGCCCACTGGAGTCTCAGCCTCAAAAACAATTCGCCACAAGCGCTCCTTGAGAGTTTCAGGTTCTTTCTCTTCCACAGAGCGATCTTAGTATTTTCCCGCCAGAAGGACCAGCAGTCTCTTATCGCTAAGAACCGACTCCTTGTTTACGTTTCCTCCCGAGATGAAAGCCCTCTTCCTCCTGTTCCTCACCCTCCCCGCGATGGCACTGCCGACGCTTGAGGAAGCACGGTCACTTTTGGGCTCCTCCGATGCAAAAGAGCGTGCTGCAACGACCTTAGAAATCTGGGAAGCGGGCAATGAAGCGCTCCCTTTCCTGCAGACTCTCGCGAAGGATCGCGATCCCGAAATCGCAAACCGTGCGACTTACATTCTTCGACGTTTCCGAATGGGACTCACCCCAGAATCACCTCCCGAACTCCTTGGCTTGGCCGAAGCTTTGGAACAAGCCACCCCTGACCAGCGCACAAAACACCTCACCAAACTTTTGGATCACAAGCATGGCACCGCGGTCGCCCTCCACTTGCTCAATCGCTGGGCAAGCCGTGAAGCCAATCAGCCAAAACCCCTACTGGCCCACGCCAGCCAGATCGCTTATTCCCTGCTCGAACAGCGCTTTGACTGGCAGAAATTCTTCACCACCGAACTTTCAGCACCCTGCCGGGCCATCCTCATCTATGAGATCTCTAAAGAGGATCTCCCAATGAAGCCTCAAATCATTGCCATCTTGGGACGCGACCAGCCCGACCTTGTCTACTCTCAGCTACAAAAATTGGGGCCTGAAATTGATCAGGTCACAGTCAAAAGCTTGGCACGCGTGGCCATTGTGGGACAAAACCTTCCTCTTGCCATTCGCATTCTCAGCGACCATCTCGACACCGCGCCCGAAGCTGACCTTGCCCGATCCTTAGCCTTTCTGGAAGCATCCAGCGGACTGCCCCTCCCCCCTTACCAAGGAATATGGAAAAACGAACTTAAGGTCTTCCAAGCAAGGCTCCGCAAAGACCATCAGCTTGTCCCTGCCCTGACATCCAAACTCCGTAAAGACCCCTTTCTCAAATACGAAAACCTCCTTCTCAGCGGTCAACTCAGCCTTCCCAAACAAAAGGGAAATGAAGACTTTTTCTCGAACGAGCTCGCCTTAAATGCCCTTCATTCAGCCTTTGCAACGCCTCCGAGTGAACCAGACATCGAAGCCCTCTCAGCCGAAATCCTCATCGACTGGAGCGATCTTGCTCGCAGCCTCACCCTTCTTGGCCGCCCAGTTGAAGCGTCCGAAACCCTCGCCGCAAATGATCAGAGTTCCTCCGCGGTAAACCTCCTTTGGCGCACGGGACATCGAGAAAAAGCACTCACCTTAGCAAAAGAATTCTTCAACAAGCCCGATGTACGCGCCGAAGCCAAAATGCGCATCATCATGACCTCACACTTCTTGGACGCTGGTGACAAAGACGCGGCAACAGAGGTTTTTGAACCCCTCATTTACATGGGATCGATGAACGAGACCTACCGGAAAAAAGCAATCTCACTCGGACTCCAGCTTTACCCACGAGAAGAACTTCTCCCCCTCGCCCCCGGCCTCAATGCCAAACAAGCCTACCTCCGAGCTCCCGCCATTTCACATTTCCTTCCCTACCCCGACAAGGTCTCGGTCTTTTGGTATGAGCATTTTCTGTCACTTGATGAGTTCCAGTCTCCCACCAGCCTCTTCAAAAAGGTCGAAAATATTCTAAACGATCATCGCGAAGAGGCCCGCAGAATCATTTCCGAAAAATTGGCGACCTCCTCCAAAGACATCCTCTTACCGAGCGATGCCCTCTATCAAAACATTCTCTTCCTCAAACTCCCGATCGCCCCCGAAGTCGTCAAGAAGGCAGCTTGGTATCAACTCAGCACAAAAGACCTCCTCGGAATCTTTCTCGACCAAACATGGCCTGAAGAAACGCGACTGAAAGCCTTGAAAACCGCCATCTTGATCGACCCGATCAAACCAAGCCTTCACTGGCACCTTCTGCAACAAGGAGGTCAGCTCGACCTTGACACACTTCATCACCTTACTCTTGGAGATCCCACTCTCAGTCTTCAACTCGCAGCTCTGACTGGGAAAAGAGACAGCCTCAAACTCGCCGCAGAAATTGCCGACCTCCGTAACTCTGATGCTATTCGTTGCCTCACCATCCTCGCCAAGTCACAGCTTGAAAACGAACAAGCTCACGAAGCCGCCCGCCTCTACCAAACCGCCCGCCTCGGAGAAATTGCGATCGGCACGCAACCCGCAACCCCCATTCAAGCCACGCTTGAAAACCTAAGCAACTATCTCCAAGCCCGCCTCATCATGGCCAAAGACGACTCCGAAAAAGAAGTCTGGCAACAAAGGCTCAAAGCCATCGGAAAAGGACGCTAGTTCTTTCACGGAGCGGCGCGCGTACCGCCGTGTCCCCTTCAGACCTAACGACCGAGCAAGCTCTTTGCCTGTCCCATACTGATGCTGCGATACTCGCCCTCGCTCAAAATCACCGGCTTGCCCGCCCAAGCATTTCCAGACCTGCTTTCAACGTAAGAGCTATTTTTCTTTCGAACCGAGCGTCCCCCTTCATTCGCGGAACCAGTCTGAAAAGATCCTGTTGAAAAGTCCCGTCCCGAGGCTCGGGCGACTTTCGTATTTTCCTTCGACTTTCGCCCACCAAACCAAGACCTCTTCTCTTCCTTTTCAGATCGGGATGTTTGATAAGAGCCCGTGCCGTAATTTTTACCACCCGACCAAGCGGCTTTTTGGTAAGAGCTCTGCATGTAAGAAGGAACCTCACTGTTTGCCTTAGCGTAGGCCGATTCCATCTTCGTGCTATAACGGCTTCGCCTACCTCCGGCAATCGTTCCATCCTCACCTCTCTGGACCTCTTCATCTTTGTAAGAGAAAGGATTATTCCCTCCACTTTCGCTAATATCAATCTTACGCGCGCCACTAGGCTCAGGAGTAAGACCTGTTTCTTCAGACGACGAAGAACACGAGACAAGTCCCGCGGCCATGATCAGAAGTAAAAAGGTGCCTTTCACCCCGCATTGATAAGGCCTGAGCGCAAAAACTCAAGAATGGAAAAGAAAAGGGCGAAGTCATCTCATCGATGACCCCGCCCTGAAATGTGATTCGCTGACCTAAAGATCGAGCTTAGTCCAAGCCGCATTATTCTTCGAAGAATCCACGCAGGCTTTAATGAAAGCCATTCCGTGAACGCCATCGTCCACGGTCGGATAGTCATAACCGCCCTCCGGAGCTGGCTTACAATCAATCTTGTCGGAAATTGCTGCAGCGGCGGCAAGGTAGACATTGGCAAAGGCTTCGATGAATCCTTCGGGGTGAGCAAAGGGAGTTCGCGAGTTCGCTTGAGCCGCTGCTCCAAGGTAGTCGTTTCCACGACGGTAGGTTTGACGTGGAGCATTCGCAAATTTCACGATAAGATCGTTTGGCTCTTCTTGATGCCACTCCAGAGAAGCCTTTGTTCCATAAACACGAATGTTGAGGTTATTCTCGTCTCCGTTAGAAATCTGTGAGGCGTAGAGGATGCCTTTCACACCACCTTCGTAGCGGATCAGGCAGTTGCCATCGTCATCGAGTTCACGACCTGGAATGAAGGCGGTGAGTTCAGCAGCGAGTTCATCGATTTCGAGTCCGGTAATGTAATGGACGAGGTTATGGGCATGAGTTCCAATATCACCCATGCAATTCGAAGCACCCGCGATCTTGGGATCGGCACGCCAGTTTGAAATCGCACCGGAGCCTTCCCCTTCTACATCACCCACCGCGTAGCCTTGCGGATACTCAGCGACGATCTTGAGGATTCGACCCAACTCGCCATCTGCGACCATGCGCTTGGCTTCCTTGACCATCGGGTAACCAGTGTAGTTGTGAGTGAGCGCAAAGATGAGCCCTGAATCATGCACGAGCTTTTGCAGCTCTTTCGCTTGATCGATATCAAGCGCCAAAGGCTTGTCACAAATAACGTTGATCCCCGCTTCAAGGAAGCATTTCGCCACCGCAAAGTGCAGGTGGTTCTGAACCACGATGGAGACGAAATCGACACCGTCCTCGCGAGCAGCCTCGGCTTTCGCCATCTCCTCATAAGTTCCATAAGCACGATCGGGATCGATAAAGAAGTCCTGCCCCGAGAGCTTCGACTTTTCAGGCGTGGAGGAAAAGGCTCCCGCCACGAGTTCAATCTTCCCATCCAAGTTCGCCGCCATCCGGTGGACTTGTCCGATAAAGGCACCGCGGCCTCCACCGACCATGCCCATTCTTAGTTTTCTGTTCATATATTTAAATTAAAGGTCTCAAAAAAAATCTGCGCAATCTGCGGTAATCATTAAAAATCTGCGTCAAAATCACTTAACCTCAAGCATTCAAAACCACACGTCGATGTTCCAACGAAGAAGGCCTAAAATTGAAAATTAGTCCAACCTTCAACCCCGATATTTTAAGATAACCCAATAACTGAGCCACCTCAGTGTCACCAATCTTCGCGATCGACTTACACTCGATGATCAATTGCTTATCGATCACCAAATCAGTGAAGCAATCACCGACAAAGTGTCCCTTATATTTGATGGGATAACCCAATTGTTGTTCAACTCGAAACCCTTGTGTTTGAAGTTCGATTTTCAAGGCATTTTCATAAGGCTTCTCCAGCTGACCTGCACCAATCTCGCGATGAACTTCCATAGCAGCTCCGATGATTTTGTAGGTATAATCTTCGGTGATCATGGTTTTTTGCTTTGAGATTTTCGGCGCAGATTAGGAAGAATTTGCGCCGATTACGCCGATTCTTGCATGGCTGATAGCTAAAGAGTCACTGGAGTTCCTGATTTCGAAGACTCGTAGATCGCATCAATGATCGTCATCAAATGCAGAGCTTGGTCTGGAGTATTCAATGGCTCCGCCTTTCCTTCGATTGCTTCGACAAAATTGGCAGCGGAATCGATTCGGCCCATGTCTTCACACTCAGGCATTTCGAGAGCGGTATCGACTGACTTACCATCGACTTGCGTATAAAGCTCGCAGGTATCGATCGCTGTCTCATCAAGTCCATCTTCGCCAAAGAGTCGTTCTACTTTACCGCCTGCTTTCGTTCCTTGGAAAACAACGGAGACTTCTTCGCGCTTAATCATCTCGGCCCAAGAGACCTGAAGAGTGAGCACTTGGCCGGTGTCAAAGGTGACAAATCCGTGAGCCGCTGCTTCAACGTCCGTGACGCCATCAGCACGATCAGGAATTCCCCAAGGTCCTTTAAATCCCGAATCTCCCATGAAGGTATCAAAAGTCTTCCCCAAGACATTCGTCGGCTTGGGATAGCCCATGAAGTAGAGAGAAAGATCAATCATGTGAAGGAGGTCGATCGTCGCACCACCTCCCGAGAGAGCCTTCGTTGTGAACCATCCACCAAAACCGGGAATGCCGGTGCGGCGAATCCACTTCGACTGAGCGGAGTTGATCTCACCAATCTCCCCGGCATCGATGCGCTTTTTAATTTCAACTGACTCCGGACGAGCACGGTTGTTAAAGTTAAACATCAATTTCTTTCCGGAAGCATCCGCTGCTTTGATCATCCCCTCCACCTCAGCCGCGCTGAGTGCAGGAGGTTTCTCACAAAAGACGTGCTTTCCCGCTTCCAGACATTGCACCGAAAGTGGCGCGTGAAATTTGTTCGGGACAATGATACTGACCGCGTCGATCTCGTCATTCGCGAGCATTTCGGCAACGTCAGTATAAGTCTGAGAAACTCCGTACTTCTCCGCCGCAGCTTTCGCAGCTTCTTCGCTCATATCGCAAACCGCGACAACTTCCCCACCCGCTTTGACAAAGCCGGCATGATGATACTGGAGCATTCCTCCTGCTCCGATGACTCCAATTTTTGTGGACATAATTTAAATAGGTTTACTGGTTATCGCCGTCGAAGGCTGAGTCGAACATTCCGCCTTCATTGCGCGGGAAGTCGAGAGCTTTGGTAAAGGCGCAACTCTCGGCTGCACCGTGAAAACGCTCCATGCGTCCGTCTTCCCACTCAACGGAAAGCGGTCCGCTGTAGCGCGTGTCGTTAAGAGCTACAATGATCTCCTCGAACTGAATGTCACCACGTCCGACTGAACGGAAGTCCCACTGACGACGAGCATCACAGAAATCAGTGTGACCACCGAAGACCCCCACCGTTCCATCACCGTGTCCCCACCAAACGTCCTTCATATGCACGTGGTAGATCCGATCAGCGAACTCGCGAATGAAGCGCACGTAATCGACGCCCTGATAACCAAGATGGCTCGGGTCGTAGTTGAAGCCAAATCGCTTGTGACCCTTCACCGCCTCAATCGCACGCGCCGCGGAAGCGATATCGAAGGCAATCTCTGTCGGGTGAACTTCGAGCGCAAAATTGACGTCCTCTTTTTCAAAAGCATCCAAGATTGGCAGGAAACGGTTTGCGAAATCATCGTATCCTTTTTGAAGGTAAGCTTGGTCAGTTGGCGGGAAGGCATAGAGCGCGTGCCAAATGCTAGATCCAGTGAAGCCATTCACAACGGCACCAATCCCCGATTCCTCGCGAGTCGCCATGTAATCTTTGCCCGCATCAATGAACTTCCGACATGCTTTACCAGTATCGATCATTTCTTGCGCCGCACGCTGACGAACCCCCTCGGGATCTCCGTCACCATAAATTTCAGGAGACAAAATCGCGGCATGACGTTCATCGATCGGGTCGCAAATGGCCTGCCCGACAAGGTGGGCCGAAATTGCAAAACAGGAGAGGTCATTCTTCTTGAGGAGCTCCCAACGTCCTTCAACGTAACCCTCTTCATTGAGAGCAGCTTGGACATCAAAGTGATCGCCCCAACAGGCGAGTTCCACTCCGTCGTAGCCCATTTCTTTGACTTTCGGGAGGAGTTCAGCAAGCGGAAGGTCGGCCCACTGGCCGGTGAATAAGGTAACTGGTCTTGGCATTGGTTTCTTGGGTTGTTGTTAAAAGGTTAGGGAAATTCGTCGGTCCTGAAATCTGTGTAATCGCTTCTTAATCCGTTAAAATCTGTGTTCAAAAATCTAAAGAGCAACGCGCTTCATCTCCAGAGAACTTGGCTTAAAATTTAAAATCAGCCCAAGTCTCATCTTTGAAATCCTTAGATAATTTAGGACCTGACTCAACTCTTCATCTCCCAACGTGTTAATTGCCTTAACCTCAACAACCAATTCTCGGTTTACAAAGAGATCCGTGAAACAATCACCAACAATTTCCCCTTTGTAATGAATCGGCCACGCTTTTTGCTGATCTACCTGATACTTACGGTAGCGAAGCTCGTTTCTAAGGGCATTTTCGTAAGGTAATTCTCGCAAACCGGGGCCAAGCTCACGATGAACCTCCATCGCAGCGCCGATGACGTCGTAAGTGAGATCTTTTTGCTGCATGAGGTGATTTTTTACACAGATTTTAACGGATTAGGCACAGATGACACAGATTCCCTACTGTCGGTTCAGAAACTCCACAAAGTCTCCGATCATCTCATCATAGACTTCCTTGGCACCGGCTTCAGGCTCAATCGTTCTGCCCTCTTTCGGGCGACTAAACTTCGACTCCAAACCGCTCAAATCTTCGCCCATCCCATGCGCAGCACGCATTCCCGCACCAATCGTGGCAGATCCGGGAACATCGAGCCTTTCGACAGGCACCCCGAAGACATTCGCAATCACTTGCGCAATCCCATCATTCTCAGAAGCGCCTCCGGTAATGAAAATCCGCTCAGGATCAACGCCCAACCAATCCGAATGGGTTCGCATATTCAGAAACTGACATTCCAATACCGCGCGCACGACTTGCTCGGCTGGATGTGTCCCCAGTTCGGAAAAAATAGGTCCGCCAGTATCGAGAGCTGGCGTTATTTCAGGTTCATAGAAGGGCAACATCATGAGCCCCCCGTTCCCGAGGAGTGTCTTGGAAAGTCCTTCTTTCTCGAAAGCACTCCACTCAAGCTTGAATTGATTTTTGACTGCTTCACGAGCTAGCGAACCGTTCTTAAAACAAATCAAGCTCATGTAACCACCCGCCGGATTCCCAAAAACATGGCCGAAACCATTTGGATCAGTCCGTGGCTCCGGCATCGCGGCGAAGAGCGTATCACTCGTTCCGAGACTAATAACTACCTTACCGGGTGACGCCGCTCCCATCCCAATCAAGCTACAAGGATTATCGCCAGACCAAATGATCGTTTCACAAGTCGGAGAGAAGCCGTACTTCGTAACGAAGTAAGAAGAAATCGCTCCTGATTTACTTGCAGAAGGCGCGCAAGGTGGAAGTTTCTCTCCTAGCCCATCGGCGGTCGCATTGACGAGATCCGCATCCCAATCCTTAGCGGCGAGATTCATCAAATTCATCCCCGCGCCGTCGCCGTGATCAATCGCGACATTCTTCCCCGCCATAATCGAGGCAAAGAATGAGCTAACGAGATGAATGATTCCCGTTTCGGCATAAGCGGCAGGATCGGACTTGGCAAACTTACGAATCTGAGGACCCGTAAAACGCTCAACGGCGACTGAGCCTGACTTGGCACAAACCACTTCATTTCCGCCAACTGCAGCCGCAATTTCAGCACACTCCGCACCGGTCGAGCTGTCCATCCAGATAGGCGAACTCTGACGCGTGAGACATCCCGAAAGTTGACTGGCTAAATTCGAACTCGGATCAAGCTGAGCCAGTTTCTCGCCAAAGCAGGAGCCTAAATAAACACTCCCATGCTGCTGACCAGATCCCGAAACGGCCGTGACTTCAGAGAAATCAACACCGCCTTCTTTCATCCGCCCCAACAAAAGGTCCAAAGCTTCCAACCACATCAGTGGATTCGAGTGAACCTCCCCTCTTGCGCCCGATTCATCATAGCCATGCGGCTGACCAAATTGCGGGAGGTCATTCCCGAAGTTGACAGAGTCATCCGCGAGAATGGCACCGCTCTCGGTATCAAGAAGAACCGCCGAGAGACTTTGGGTCGAGGAATCGAGGCCAAGAACAAGGGACATAAATTACTAAATGTAATCGTTAAGAAGATTCTCCAAGCGCTCCTGACGACCGCTCGCAAGTTGCGGCGGCGCAATCTCCTGAGCGTAGTCATTGAGGGACTCCAGAGTTGCTTTACCAGACTCGATCTCTGCTCCAACTCCACCATCGTAAGACGAGTAGCGGGTCTTCACGAACTCATCAAAGCGACCGTCTGCGATGATCTTATCAGCAATCTTAAGACCACGAGCGAAGGCATCCATGCCACCAATATGCGCGTGGAAAAGGTCCTCAGGCTCATGACTCTCACGACGACGCTTCGCATCAAAGTTCAAGCCACCTGTCGTAAAGCCGCCCATCTTAAGAAGACGCAACATGACGTTCGTCGTGCCATAGAGGTTGGTTGGAAACTGATCGGTATCCCAACCAAGAAGCTCATCACCACGGTTCGCATCAATCGAACCGAGCGCATTCGCACCCATCGCCACCTCAAGCTCATGCTCCATGGTGTGACCGGCCAAAGTCGCGTGGTTCGTTTCAATGTTCAATTTGAAGTGATCGAGAAGGTCATACTCACGCAGGAAATTCAAACACGCCGCCGAATCAGAATCATACTGGTGCGTGGACGGTTCACGAGGCTTCGGCTCGATGTAGAACTGCCCCTTGTAGCCAATCTTCTTAGCGTAATCGACCGCCATGTGAAGGAAGGCCGCGAGATGATCCACCTCACGCTTCATGTCGGTATTGATCAAAGAACCGTAGCCCTCACGTCCACCCCAAAAAGTGTAACCAGGACCTCCGAGACGATGGGTCGCATCGAGAGCATTTTTAACCTGACTCGCCCCGTAAGCGAAAACATCTGCACTAGGAGAAGTCGACGCACCCTGTGCATACCGAGGATGACTAAAGAGACACGCGGTGCCCCACAGAAGCTTCTTACCGGTCTGGTTCTGGAACGTCTCAAGCTCATCAACCACTCGATGAAACATCTCGTGAGTCTTGCTGAGCGTCTCACCCTCCGGAGAGATGTCGCGGTCGTGGAAGCAGTAGTAATCAATGTCGATCTTATCGAGGAACTCGAAGAACACTGGCACCCGCCCCAAGGCGTTCTCTAAAGTATCTTCGCCATTGTCCCAAGGCATGATTGCAGTGCCATCGCCAAAAGGATCGCCCAAGCCATTTCTCATGCAGTGCCAATAAGCGGCCCCGAAGCGCATGTGATCGCGCATCGTTTTCCCACCAATAACTTCATCAGGATTATAGTGATGGAAAGCGAGCGGATTATCGGAGTCAGCCCCCTCGTATTTGATCTTTGGGATATTTGGAAAGTATTCGGACATATTCTATGTTGTGTGAAGCGGCAGGATCATCCCAACCGCAAGAGGAAGCTAGCAGAAAGTTCTTTGCGCTGGCCATGATCCATTCCATCGTTTTTTTGTCCTAATTCGTCATTCAGTATGCAGACAACCGATACCCGCTTTTCCGAATTCACCCAAAAACTCCAGCCCGGTCAAATCGCCCTCGGACTCTTCGAGGCCCTCCCTGACGTCATGTTCTGGATGAAAGACCAACAAGGAATCATCGTCTTTGCCAATCGCGCCTACGCCCAACTCCTCCAACGCACCCCCGAAGACCTCGTCGGAGAAACCGATGAGTCCCTCTTCCCCCCCACCATGGCCAAATTCTTCAAAAGCGACGATAAACGCGTCATCCACTCATCCAAACCGCTCCATAATAAGCTCGAGCTCATCACCCGCCCCGGCGGAGGCATCGAATGGCGCATGACCTCCAAAATCCCCCTTTTTGGTAAAAATCGCCAAGTCATGGGCACTGCGGGTGTCTCTCGAAGACTCGAACACGGCGAAGGCCCGCCGCTCCCCACTCCTCACCGCGCCATTTCCGACCTCATCGACCAAATCCACCAAAACCTCGGCGAAGATATCAACGTCCCCCTCCTCGCAAAACAAGCCGGCATGTCCGTCAGCAGCCTCGAACGGCGCTTTCGCCAATACCTCGGCACCACCCCTAGACAATACCTTGTCCGCGCCCGCGTCGCTGCTGCTTGTGAAAAGCTCCTCAGCACCACCCTCAGCATTGGTCAAATCGCCGCCTCCCTCGCCTATCAAGAACACGCCTCCTTCACTCGGGCCTTCATTTCAGTCATGCACATGAGCCCGAAGGACTACCGAGCCTTCTATCGAGCCTAGATTTCCCAAAAATCGTCCACAAAACGATCCCCAAAAAACCTTTAGAAAAACCTTGGCAATCCCCCAATCTTCCGGCAGCTTCCGCGCCCAACACCACTATTTTATGGTAGCTCTCCGACTCACTCGCCAAGGTTCCAAGGACCGTCCTTATTACAAAATCGTAGCTGTTGACAGCCGCAAGCGTCGCGATGGACGTTATATCGAGCAACTCGGTACTTACAACCCAATGGCTGAAGGTGAAAATTACACCCTCGACCTCGAAAAAGCCGACAAATGGCTCGGCGTAGGCGCAAAGCCCAGCGGAACCGTTGCCAGCATCATTAAAAAGGTGCGCAAAGCTTCCTAAAGCCTCCCTTTGAATCACTTTCCAAATCCCGCCGTCTCCGGACTGCGGGATTTTTCGTTTTGACAAGTTCCCCTCCCACCAAAACCTTCCTCTCAGAGAAATGACCTTCGCCGACTTCCTTAAACTCCTCAAAGAGAATCCCAGCAAGGGCATCACCCTTACCCTGCCCGATGGCTCCACCGCGCCAGATCATTTTCACATCACCGAGATCGGAGCCTGCTCAAAGGAGTTCATCGATTGCGGCGGCAAACGACATCACGAGCACACCGGCGTCCTCCAAGTCTGGGTTGCCAACGACTACAACCACCGCATTCAGGCAGGTAAACTCGCCCATATCGTCGAACTCGCCGCTGACCTCTTTCCGAACCCCGAAGTCGAAATCGAATTCGAGATCGAAGCCCCCGTCCTCACCCGCCTCCCCATCGCATCAGTCGATCCCACCGGTCCGGCCCTCAACTTCATCCTCTCTCTCAAAAAGGCCGACTGTCTCGCCAAGGACATCTGCCTTCCCAAACCCGACTTCAGCCTTCCCGAGATCCCTACCAAAGGACTCACTGGCTCCCTCCAAACTTTCAAACGTATTAAAAAATGAGCACCAAAATCGGAATCAACGGCTTCGGCCGCATCGGACGCCTCGACCTCCGCGCCGCCTTCGGCGACCCCAACCTCAACTTCGTCCACATCAACGAAGCACACGGCCCCGCCGCCACCTCAGCCCACCTCCTCCAATTCGACACCGTTCACGGAACTTGGGATCACGACATCAACAGCGACGAAAACTCCCTCACGATCGACGGCCATCGCATCACCCACTCCCAAAACGACACCATCGAAGCCACCGACTGGTCGGACTGCGACATCGTCCTCGAGTGCTCCGGCAAGTTCCGCACTCCTGAGCTTCTCCAAAACTACTTCGACCAAGGCGTCAAAAAAGTCATCGTCGCCGCCCCCGTCAAAGAAGGCGCGCTCAACGTCGTCGTGGGTTGCAATGACCACCTTTACGATCCTGCCGAGAACCATCTCATCACCGCCGCCTCCTGCACCACCAACTGCATCGCCCCCGCCGTCAAAGTCATCCACGAAACCTTCGGCATCAAGCACGGCATGATCACCACCATGCACGACCTCACCAACACCCAAACCATCGTCGACGCCCCACACGCCGACCTCCGCCGCGCCCGCTCCGCCGTCAACTCCCTCATTCCCACCACCACCGGAAGCGCCACCGCCATCACCATGATTTACCCCGAGCTCAAAGGCCTCCTCAATGGAGTCGCGGTCCGCGTTCCCCTTCTCAATGCCTCCCTCACCGACTGCGTCTTCGAACTCCAAAAAGAAACCACCGTCGAAGAAGTCAACGCCGCCCTCAAGCAAGCCTCCCTCACCTCCCTCGCCGGCATCCTCGGCTACGAAGAACGCCCCCTCGTCAGCGCCGACTACGTCAACGACCCCCGCTCCGGCATCATCGACGCCCCCTCCACCATGATGGTCAACGGCACCCAACTCAAACTCCTCGTCTGGTACGACAACGAATGGGGATATGCCAACCGGATGATGGATCTGACCAGGCAAGTCGCTGCTGCTCTATAGAAGCCCCCTAGCAGGTCCCAATCTTCAAGAATCCTCCCTCAATCCTCATAAATCTGTGTTAAAAAAAAGACCTGAAATCGATTCTCAAGAAGAAATCTAACACAGATTTATGAGGATTTTCACAGATTCTTGAAGATTACCCAAGCCCCCATCATTCGTCCATTCTCATGACTTCCCGCGCCTACGCCCTCGTCACCCTCGCTTACTGGGTTTTCACCCTAACCGATGGCGCTTTGCGCATGCTCGTCCTCCTCCACTTTCACGACCGCGGCCTCACCGCCCTTCAACTCGCCTTCCTCTTCCTCCTCTACGAATTCTGCGGCATCCTCACCAACCTCTTCGGCGGCTGGCTCGCCTCCTCAAAAGGCCTCAGAATCACCCTGACCTCCGGCCTCTTCCTCCAAATCCTCTCTCTCCTCCTCCTCTCCCTCCTCAATCCCACCTGGGCGCTCCCGCTCACCATCGCCTACATCATGGGCACCCAAGCCCTCTCCGGCATCGCCAAAGACCTCACCAAAATGAGTTCCAAAAGCGCGGTCCGCGTCCTCGTCCCCAAGGATACGACTGAAGCCCAATCCGGCCTCTTTAAATGGGTCGCCCTCCTCACCGGATCAAAAAACGCCCTCAAAGGAATCGGCTTCTTCCTCGGCGGCTTCCTCCTCGCCACCCTCGGCTTTCACTGGGCTCTTTACTCCATGGCCATCGCCCTCGGCCTCACCTTACTTCTCATTAAGTTCACTCTCAAAGGAGACCTCGGCCGCTCAAAGCAAAAGACCAAATTCCGCGAGCTCTTCTCCAAAACCCGCGAGATCAATATCCTCTCCGCCGCCCGCTTCTTCCTCTTCGCTTCGCGCGATGTCTGGTTTGTCGTTGGACTCCCCGTCTTCCTCAGTTCCGTTTTCGAATGGTCCCACAGCACCACCGGAGCCTTCATGGCCACCTGGGTCATTGGCTACGGCATCGTGCAAGCCAGCGCTCCCAAATTCCTCCGTAAAAAAGAAGAGATCCACCAATCCGCACAATCCACCCTCCGCTGGGGCATCATCCTCTTCATTGTCAGCGCAGCCTTAGCCCTCGCCGTCCAAAACAACTTTCACCTCGTCCCCACCATCCTCGGCGGACTCCTCGTTTTTGGTGTCGTCTTCGCGATGAATTCTGCCCTCCATTCCTACCTCATCCTCGCCTACTCCGATGCCGACAAAGCCGCACTCAACGTCGGCTTCTACTACATGGCAAATGCCGGCGGACGCCTCATCGGCACCCTCCTCTCCGGCCTCACCTACGCCTGGGCTGGCCTCTCCGCCTGCCTCTGGGTCAGTACCGCCTGCGTTCTTTTTGCCGTCATCCTCACCATTCCCCTCAGCAAAAACCGAGCACCTGCTTAGATCAGCCCTTTTTGGCACTTTCATGTGCTTACCCCGAGAACCCTCTCACTTCTCACACTGAGAAACCGTCGGCTCAAAGAACAAGTCCATTCTCCAAGCGAGATCACGATCGCCTCACTCGCGCAAGTGAACCAACCACTGTTATTTTCGGGTGAAATCTACAGATCACTCTGCCTCTGAGCGGCTTTTCACAGACTCCCGCATCGCCACCAATTTTTTCACTCCTATCAAATTCTCTTTCGACAACTCGGCTTCTCCTTTCTTCACCCCTCCACCTTGCTCGAAGACTAACCAGCCCTCATAACCGATCTCATCGAGGGTCGCCGCCAACTTCTCTAAATCCGTGCCATCATCCTTGCCAAAATGGACCCCGTTCTTGGGCTTCAAGTGGACCTCACAGATTCCTTCCTTTCCAAATGCTCGTAGCGCTTTCCCGATCTCTTCCCCCTTGCGCCCCATATTCCCCGTATCATAATACATCTTCACTTCCTTCGGATTGCCCAAGCGCTTCAGCAACTCCTGCACCCGCTCGTAAGTCACTGGTGACTCCAGCCCGATCGTCACCCCATGTTTTCTGGCCGCGGGCAAGATCTCTTCGATAAACTTCGCGACTCCCTCAAGAATTTCATCCTCATCCTGAAAATTCGACGGCCCAAAAAACGGGAATAATAAGGTTTCACAACTCAGCGCCTCGCAAGCGGCCAATGACTCAGTCATGATCTTCAGGCCATTTTTCCGAGCCTCCCCATCTTGCCAGACATTCACTCGATTCATCGCCCCCGCACAGAGCGAGCAGATCTCCACCCCATGTTTTTTCGAGGCCGCGATAAATTGCTTCTGAATCTCGGGATCAGAGATCGTCATCTTCCCATCCTTACCCAAGCGACCCGTATGAATCTGCACCCCAGCGTATCCGGACTCCTTCGCCAAACGCACACTCTCAACTTCACAGCGATAGCCAAACGCCGTCTCCATCACGCCAATCTTCGCATCACCAAAAGCGAGCCCAAGAGCCGACACCAATACCAAAAGAATCTTCATGCCCGTATCAAAACCTTTCATCGACGCCATGTCACACAGAACAATTGATCGCAGATTGACGACTCACCCGCTCTTACTTTCCTCGCTTCCTTTTCTTAGGCTGATTGTGAACACCATTGAGATACTCCAATCGCCAAGTGAGATCCTTCGAATTCCCAAATTTCGCAATCGGTTTCACCGCCTTTGGCTCCACGCGATAGGCATCGTGATAATCTTGAAACAGAACGAGTGAATTCAGAGCCTCCATCGCAAGAACTGGTTCTTGAGTCGTATTAATAATCTCGAGCAAAGTCGGCATCGGGTCTCCTGAGGAGGACAGTCCTAGAAACTCGGCGGAACGCACGCGAACAATATTGGAAGCATCGCTCTTCGAAAGCTCCGTCAAGATCGGGGCAAAACCTTTGGCTTCTTTTCCAAACGAACTACAAACCATCGCTGCCCACATCCGTTCGAATTCGTTGGATGACTTTAGCGCAACTTCAACCTTCGGCTTCGCCTCCTCAAAAGGAAGCAGGGCGAGATCAGCAACATCAACAAGCCGAGCAATTTCTCCGGACTTTTCTTTCCCAAAGGCCACCGGATTTTTCATCGCATGAGAAATAAGGTGACTTTCGGGGTAGAAGCTCAAGTCAGATATCCCACTCACTTTTTCATGAAGTTTTGCGCGCATCGATTTCAAGACCTCTGCATGAGCTGGGTCGTTCGCGAGATTCTTCACTTGATGAGGATCGGCTTGAGTATCGAAGAGGAGTTCCACCGGCTTAGCCTTATGAAAAGCCGACTGCACCTCGTTGAGCTTTCCAGTTTCGGACAACTTCCGCCACTCCTGAAAGGCCAACATCTTGTAGCGATAATTATTCTGCAAACCATCAGGCAGCCAATTTTGATAAGCTCGAATGTATTGGTATTTCTTGGTTCGAAGACTGCGGAGAAATTCGTATTTCTCATCAAATCGATCCGCATAGCCAAAGACACTCTCGCGCCCATTCACTTCATCCATCTTCACTCCCTCACCAAGGAATGCTTTGCCATCAACTTGAGAAGGGACTTGAACCCCCGCCAACTTCAGTGCCGTTGGACCGAAGTCTATGAATGACACGAGCCCCTTTTGACGACTTCCTAAATCAGCATCGACCATGTGCTTAAACTTCTCTGGAACTCGCACCACCAGTGGAATGTGGAGACCGCTATCGTAGATGTATCCCTTTCCACGAGGAAGAACACCCCCGTGATCACCGAAGTAAAAGATGAAGGTATTTTCCAAGAGCCCGTCCTCTGTCAACTGAGCCACCGTTTTCCCAATCAACTCATCGATCTCGACCATTCGATCCAAGTAGCGCGCAACCGTGTAGCGGAAGAGCGGAGTATCAGGAAAATATGGGGGCAAGGTCACCCCGCTAGGATCGTGCTTCGTTTTCTGATTTGCATAAACGTCCTGCGAAAAATGAAGTGATCCCTCATGCGACTCCTTGAAAGTCTGCATATGGAAGAATGGCTGGGTTTGCTCTTTCCGATCCCGCCATGAAGCCTTATTTGAGCTCTCATCCCAGACGCCCGTTCCCTCGACCGCATTGTAGTCCTTTTTTGAATTGTTCGTCGTATAGTAGCCTGCATCGCGAAGGTATGCTGGAAACATTTTCAATCCCTCCGGCATCTCGGCGAGTTCATATCGACGGTGAAATTGAGTCCCGATACGCGGCCCATAGCAACTTGTGATGAGAGTCGTCCGAGCCACTGAACACACCGGAGCATTCGAAAAAGCGTTTTCAAAAACTAAGCCCTTTTCGGCCAAATCCGCGATGTGAGGAGTCTTAGCTCCTCCCTCAAAAAAGAGATCGAGGTAGTGGTGGGAATTATCCTCCGATAAGAGAAAGACAATGTTGGGACGCTCTCCGCCAAAGAGAAGGCTTGGAGTGAGTATAAGTGCAAAAAGCAAGCGAATCATAACCCAAAAACGGTGCCTGATCTCCCCACCGCTGTCGATAGACAAAACCCCATCAACTCTTTCGGGATGAGCAGCATTGACTCGGGAGACCCTTGCTATCGGAGTCGCTAAATCGCCCTCATTACATGCCTTCAACACGAACTGTCCCTGAAATCCATGAAAGACCATACGATTCTTCCCCCTTTGAGAGTAAATCTCGCGCCCGAGCTTTTTGCTCGCGCCCCCCGACCAAGATACTCCACACTCATCGAAACCAAAATCGATGGAACGTAGAGAACTTTTAAAAATGATGGCCGCCTCCTTTGGTGGCTCCGTAGCTCTCCCCGAGAGCGCCTTCGCTAAAATGGGTGAACCTTTTGACCCAAAGGAACTCACCTTCTTTCGACCCGGACAACGTGCGCAGGTTGCGATGATTGCAGAAGCGATCATCCCAAAGACCGACACTCCCGGCGCGATCGATGCGGGCGTCCCAGGTTGGATCGAAGTGATCGTGAAGGATTGCTTCGAAGTAGCCGATCAGGAAGTTATCTTAGACGGCCTCAGCGACCTTATGCGTCGTTGTCAAAAAGAGCACGGTAAAGACATCGGACAACTCAGCGGAGATGAACAAGTCGCCTTCCTCAATAAAATGAATCAGGAAACGCAGGAGGAAAAACGCAAAGCCCAAAAGGAAGGCAAAAACCCGCGCCGCACCTTCCTCGACCAATTCAAGGAACTCACTAAATTCTGCTACGCCAGTTCAGAAGTTGGCGCATCCGAAGCCTTCGAATTCGTCTTCGTCCCCGGACAATGGATCGCCTCCATGCCCCTCAAGCCAGACCAAAAAGTCTGGGCAATGTAAGCCGACTAACTCGCCATACTATGAATTTAAACACCAAAGGAAAAGCAGCTCACACCTTCGACGCTATCGTCGTGGGATCAGGAATCTCAGGAGGCTGGGCCGCCAAAGAACTCACCGAGAAGGGCCTGAAAACTCTCGTCCTCGAACGCGGTCACGACATCAAACACATCGTCGATTACAAAACCACCAACTCTGCCCCTTGGCAACTCAACTGGATGAATAAGCCATCCCGTGAAATGCTCAAGCAACAGCCCAAACAAGCACGTACGGGATACACCGTACGTCCTGATGCGGGTTACCTTTTCGTCGATGACGAAGACCATCCATACGAGGAGAAAAAACGCTTCGACTGGATGCGCGGCTACCACACCGGAGGACGTTCCTTGATGTGGGGCAAGCAAAGCTACCGCCTCAGCCCGCTCGATATGGAAGCGAACGCCAAGGATGGCACTTCTATCCCCTGGCCGATCTCCTACGACGAACTCGCCCCTTGGTACGACTACGTGGAAAAATTCGCCGGAATCAGCGGATCGATGGAAGGCTTGGAACAACTCCCCGACGGAGTCTTCCAACCACCCATGGATCTCACCCCAGCCGAGCTCGACCTTAAGGCCGCCATTGAAAAGAAATGGAAAGGACGTCACCTCATCCCTGGGCGAGTCGCTCACCTCACCGCGCCTACCGAAGAACAAGTCGCTCTCGGACGCGCTAGCTGCCAATACCGTAACCTCTGCCGTCGCGGCTGTCCTTTCGGTGCCTACTTCAGCAGCCAAGCCGCAACCCTTAAAGCTGCCACAAATACTGGTAAGATGACCCTGCGCCCTCACTCCATCGTTCACTCCGTGATCTATGATGACAAAGCCGAGAAGGCGATTGGCGTTCGTCTCATTGACGAGGTCACTTTTGAAACCATCGAATACTACGCCAAGATCATCTTCCTCAATGCCTCCACCGTCGCCTCGACTTCGATTCTCATGAATTCGAAGTCCGAACGCTTCCCAAATGGCATGGACGAAAGTGGTTCCCTCGGGGGCTACCTCATGGACCACCACCTCGGCGTGGGAGCCAGCGGAACGCTCGACACCCATCAGGACAAAATCCACTACGGTCGCCGGCCAAATGGCTTCTACATCCCCCGCTTCCGAAACTTCAGCGAGAAAGCCAAGGAGAACTACATCCGCGGCTACGGCTACCAAGGCGGAGGAATGCGCCAAGGTTGGAACCGCTGGATCGATGGCTTCGGCGCAGAATTCAAAAAGAAGCTCACCTCCTTCGGCCCTTGGACCATTGGAATGGGCGGCTTTGGAGAATGCCTTCCTTACGAAAATAACCGTATTTCGCTCAGCAAAGAAAAGACTGACAAATGGGGCCTTCCCCTCGTCATCGCCGATGCTGAGTTTCAGGAAAACGAGATCAACATGCGCAAAGACATGGAAGCTGATGCTGGTGAAATGCTCGAAGCAATGGGCGCCAAAAACGTCCGCACGCGAAACAAAAAGCCCTCCATCGGCCTCGGCATTCACGAAATGGGAACCGCCCGCATGGGAAGCTCACCCAAGGAATCCGTCCTCAACAAACATAACCAAGTGTGGGGAGCCGAAAACGTCTTCTGCACCGATGGCTCCGCCATGGTTTCCGCCGGTTGCCAAAACCCCTCGCTCACCTACATGGCCCTCACCGCAAGAGCCGTGGACTTCGCAGTGAGCGAGATGAAGAAAGGGAACCTTTAATTGACTCAGCGCAACCCTACGGAGCTTGGGCTTTAGCCCGAGTCCCCAGACGACCTGTCGACACGCATCTCACCTCCTCCTAGGTTCAGATCCGTGTTTTCAGATCTCAATCTTCCTCTCTTTCTTCCACAAATGAGGCCTTGGACTCCGCTTCCTGAGCGGTAAGATCTCCCCATCACGATGCCCCCTCGGAAAACCACAAAAAAGAAATCCAACCGGAAATCGGCTAAGAAAAAATCCGACAAATCCGACTTCTCAGCCGGACATTTCTTCTTTTCTCCCTTCTACCTCATCGGTGCCCTCACCAAAAAGCTCCCTAATTGGCTCAAGTGGCCCATGCGGATTGGCTTTTCAGGTGGAATCTTTGCCCTCTTTGCGGGCCTCATTCTTTCACTGGTCTACTTCATCATCGCCTGCACTTACGATCTCAAGGAAGTCGAAGTCATGCCCGCCCGCACTGAAATCCTCGACCGCGATGGCAACGTCTTAAAAAACTCTGACGGCCAAGAAATTGGCTACCTCCACGGGAAGAATCGCCAAATCGTCACCTATGACGAAATCCCCCAGCATTTCGTCAATGCGCTCATCGCTCAGGAAGACAAACGTTTCCGCAGCCACGGAGCGATCGATCTGCGCTCCATGGCGCGCGTCGCCTTTCGTGCCGTCACGCGTGGAAAACTCGAAGGAGGTGGCACCATTAGCATGCAGCTCGCTCGAAATAGCTTTGTCCTAAAAAAGCCGAAAGAGAGCATCCCCCGTGGAATTCATCGCAAAATCCTCGAAACCTTCATCGCCATCCGCATCGAGTCAAAATTCGAGAAAAACGAAATCCTCGAACACTACATGAACCGCATCTTCTGGGGCGGCTCCATCCGAGGCGTCGAAGTTGCCTCGCGTACTTACTTCGACAAACCTGCGAGCGAACTCACTCTCCAGCAATCAGCCCTCCTCGTGGGAATCATCCGCGCTCCCAATAAATTTTCGCCTTTCCGCCATCCCGATAAAGCCGTCATGCAGCGCGACTGGGTCTTTGAAAAAATGGTCGAAAACAAAGCGATCTCTCAAGAAGAAGCCGACCGAGCAAAAGAAGCCCCCCTCGAGATCTCGACCTCCCGGAGCAAAGTCCAAGCAGGAAGCTACGCTCTCGATGCCATCCGACGAGACCTTGATCGCATCCTTGAAGAAGAAAACCTCCGCGATGGCGGACTCATCATCGAGACCACCCTCGATCCCAACATTCAAGAAATCGCTGAACGCTCGATTGAGAAACGCCTTTCACAGCTAGAAAGCCGCTCAGGTTTCCGCCACCAAAAACGTTCCGACTGGAATGGCCAAGGGGACCCAAAATACGTTCAAGGAGCTGCCGTGGTCATCGACAACAACAACGGTGCGGTCCTAGCAATCGTAGGGGGCCGGAACGCCAAAGAATCTCAATTCAATCGTGCCCTTCAATCGCGCCGTCAGATCGGGTCACTCTTCAAACCCTTCATGTTCCTAGCCGCCTTCGACCAGGACATTAAACCATACGACTACGTCAGCGACCTCCGCTTAAAACCCGGAGAAATCACCGGCGATGATCCCAACTGGAATCCCGCAAACTCAGACGGCAAATATTTCTCGAAAATCCGCGTGAGTCAGGCTCTCATCGACTCCCGAAACACCTCCTCTATTCGCGTCGCCAGTGTCGCAGGGCTCGAGTCCGTGATCGAAGTCGCGCGCCAATCCGGATTCGATACCGAAAAAATCGCTCGGGTCCCCTCTTCCTATCTTGGCTCATGGGGAGCCTCTCCCGAAACCGTCGCGAGTGCTTACACCATCTTCCCGAATGGCGGCACTCGTTACCGTCCTTACTACATTCAGCGCATCAAAGACCGCAGCGGAAAAACTCTTTGGGAAAACGGCCCCATTGCCTACCAAGCTACTCCAGCCGCTCCTGCTTTAGAAGTCTCCCGCGTCCTTGAAGACGTGAATCGGAAAGGCACCGCGCGCGCTGTCACCCTAACTTACGGCTTCCGCGCCCCTTCAGGCGGAAAAACCGGAACCACCAATGGCCCCAATGACGCGTGGTATGCAGGATACACCTCCGCCATGACCTGCGCCGTTTGGGTTGGCATGGATCGCGGTGAAACCATCATCAAACGTGGATCCGGCGCAAGCCTCGCTCTACCGATCTGGGTCGACATCATGAAAGGCGCCGACCGCCTTCCCGACATTAAGAACGGTCCCATCAACCCCGGTCGCGCTCAAGTCGTCGAGGCTGTTGAAGAAGACATCCCACTGGCACAGCCAGTCGAAGACATTCCCAGCGCCATCCCCGTCAACTAGTCTGCGGAAAGATATTCTCCATCGAGCTCAACGCCCCATGTTGTCGCAGGATCGGTTTTAAAACTTCGCGATAATCCGTCATTACCGGCACATCACCGGGCCCCACCAGAAGTCCCGTCTCTAGTTTGGGCATTTTCCCTTCCACTTCTCCGCGTTCACGACCTCCCATCACCAGCATCGCACCCCCGCGACCATGGTCGGTCCCGAAGGATGAATTCTCCGCCACCCGACGACCAAACTCGGTCATCACCACCACCGTGACCGATTTCATGAGACTCCCAAGATCTCGATGAAACGCCGCCAAACCATCCGAAAGCCGACTCATCAAAGGGGTGATCAAAGTCTCCTGAGCAAGGTGAGAATCCCAGCCCTCCAAGTCTAACGACACCGCTTCCAAGCCCACTCGCGCTCGAATCAATCGAGCCGCTTGCCGCAATCCATTTGAAAAAGAATCATCACGGTAGATTGCTCCATTTTCAGGCGGACGATTCTCACTTCGCAACTTCTCGACCCGTCCAAGCGCTTGCAAAGTGTCCCGCGCCGCAGGACCAAGAATGCTTTGATCCAGAGAATAGAGCGCTCCCAATTCTTCCTGGATTTGAGCAGTCGATTCCCCACTCTTCCCTAAGGAAAAGGTATCCATCGATTCCATCACCGTCGCCGCCGGAGCTCCGCGCAAAACCTCTGGCATCGATTTCCCCAGCGCAATTGCCGAAAGCGCCGAAGGAGCACGACCATCTCGATAACGTAAAAAACGCCCTAACCATCCTCCCGCAACTGGTCCTCCATGCTCCATCAAATCTTGAGCATAAAAATGCGACCTCGTTTCATCTTGCAAGCCCACCGCCGGAATCACCGAAAGCCCACCATCTCCAAAGAGAGAGTGCAGCGACTTCAGCGCAGGATTCAGCCCACAGTTGGCATCCCCCAATTTCAAAATTTCATTCTCAGCCACCGAAAGCGTCGGCCGCACATCATAGTATCCCTGATCGCCTACCGGAGGCACCAAGGTCAAGCCATCAGCCCCGCCCCGTAAAAACACCACCACCAGCGTCCGCTGGTCATCACCATTTCCAGAAATAATTCCTGTCGCCTTCATCTCCATTGAAATCTTGGTGAGGCCAAAAGAAGAGCGAGCGCCTCGCCTGTCTTCTCAATACTAGCCAGTTCATTTTCGTTCGGAGTTCGCCCCAACAAGCTCGCCGCAAGTCCCTCCATTCCTCCGGCCTCTTCCAAAAGCGCTCCTTCATCCACTTTGATGTCTTTCCCAATTTCATTCCGCGCGAGCGCTATCGCAAAGTGCCAGCGCCACAAAAGCGTCCCCGTCCACGGAGAAGCGACATCCGGATAGCCATCGGGGGTCGGGTATTGAAAAGGCGCGTGCCCCATTCGGATCAAGTAATCGACCAAGACCATCTCCGACTTCACCTCAGCTTTTGCTCCTCGCAATGCCGAAACCAGAAACTCAAACGGCCTCTTCAACTTCTGCCCACGCGCGCCCTTTAAAAATTCCTTCGTCCCAAAAACCGCACGGAGAACCTTCGTAATCTCACCTCCACTCTTCTTAAAAACTTCCGCAACTTCTTCAATCGATTCCGTCGCAGGTTCATCAGCAATAAAACGCACACAGAGTTTCTCCGCAAGGTAGCGAGCCGTCGCCGGATGCTCACAAAGGATCTCTAAAACCTCATCCAAATCTTCCTCACCTCCGCCCGCTGCGATCTCACGCCCGAGCACCACTTTACTCCCATCATCATGCGATTCCGCATGAAACTCGACCTTCCCCTTAAAAAACTTCCCTTTACCGCGCACGGACCACCCACTCAAGCAACGCGCCACTTCCATCACATCCTTTTGAGTATAGCCCCCATTCACTCCAAGCGTGTGAAGTTCTAACAACTCCCGCGCGTAATTTTCATTGGGCTTCTCACTTGCATCCCTCTTCCGATTCTCCCGACCATCAAGATACCAAAGCATCGCCGGGCTCAATGCTGAAGCCCGCAAGAGATCCGAAAACTTCCCCAACGCGTGATTTCGAATCACCTCCCGATCATCCGCCGCCTTCAACCAGCGACATTCTTTTTTCGAGATATCGATGTTAAAATGATCACTCCAAAAATGCACCATCACCTCAAACAACTGCCTCTCGCTCCGCGTCGCCCTCACCAAGGTCGCTCGCGTTAACTGCTCCAGCAGATGTTCTTCCTTATACTCATACATCTCCCCAAGCGGAGCATGAATCGCCTCAAACCTTCGCACCGCTCGCTGCGCTCTTTTGTCCTTAATCTCATCAGGCGAAAGCTGCTCATCCAAGAACGCCTCCAAGGCTTCTTCCTGGGATTCACCCAATCCCTTCACCCTCGCATACTCACTCGGTGTCGGCCCAAAGGTCGCTCGATTCAGCAAATGCGAAATCAGATCAATTCCTTCCCCCGTGGGAGGCACCACTGGCCCCTCCTTTGGCTCCATCCCGAGAAAGTCTTCAACCCGCTCACATCCCGAAGTTGAAAAAAGAGCCAGCCCAGCCGCCGCGCGAAGGAAGTTCCGTCGCGAGACTTCTTCCTTCGCCACCGTCTTCACTGTTCAGAGCCCTTTCTTCCATCTCGCCAAGCCAAGATCGCCGCCCCGATCCCCGTCAGCAAAGCCGCTGGAAAGACAAAAAACCAACCCAACACCGGAAAGATCACCATCAAGCCCAACACGATTCCTCCCCGCTTCACCCGCAACCAAGGCTGCCTCTCATCGAGCGGATTCACTAAGCCCTTCCCAATCCTCAGACACAGCCCAGCTGAACCACCAAGCCCTAGAAGAAAAACCAACAGGACCCCTATGATTCCAAAAGCTTTCAAAGCCGGCGGGCCGTTATTCGCAAGTCCCAAACCCACTGCGATGAGAGGAATCCCAACTCCCGCCCCGAGCAAGAAAGACCTCCAAGGAGATCGACCAAAGCGCTCACAACTTCGTTCCACCCAATCCGGAGCCAAGGCAACCGCCGCGACCCAATAGGCCACCGTAATTACAAAGAATCCTAGAATCACAAAAGTCCACAAGAGGACATCGGCCATAATCATTTCGCTGCTTTCCTTTCCATAATCTACTTTCAAGAAGCCTACGCGATCCCTCTAAAAAAGGTGACAGGAAAACCCAAAAGCTTTCCCCCTTTCCGTACCCTCTGCAATCTGAACAATTCAACTCGCGTCGAAACTCGTCTCAAAAGCAAACTCGACCAAATCGAAAAATCTCCTCACCGTCACCTCAACCAGCATGACTCCCACACGAAGAAACTTCCTTAGCACCCTCGCTGCCACCACCGCTCTCTCCGCTACCACCTCTGCTCAGACCCCCATTGCTCGCAAAGGTAACATCAAGCAAGTGATTGCCGCTTGGCCCTTCGCCGTCGGTGCAAAGTGGACTCCCCAAGACCTCATCAAGCACGCCAAACAACTCGGCGTCGCGGGCGTCGAACTCTTCGACGCCTCGCAACTCTCCCTCCTCAAAGACACGGGGCTCGTTTGCGCAGCCACCAAATCGCACAACTTCGAACGCGGGATGAACAACAAGGGGCATCACCCCGAGGTCTTTGCGATTCTCGAAAAAACGATCACCGCGACCGGAGCCGCCGGCTTCCCGAACGTGATGACCTTTACCGGGCTCTTAGACACCACGCATCATGAAAACGGAAGTGTCGTCAGCGTCGCGGAAGGAACCAAAAACTGCATCGAAGGCTTCAAGAAGATGGCCAAACTCGCCGAGCAGCACAAAGTCACTCTCGTCCTCGAGCCCCTCAACTCCAAGGTCGCGGAGAAAATGAAGGGCCACCCAGGTTACCAAGGCGCCCACATCGATGACTGTGTCGAGATCGTCAAAGCCGTCTCATCACCGAACTTTAAGGTCCTCTTCGATGCCTACCACGTCCAGATCATGGACGGAGATCTCATTAGCCGAATCCAAAAGCATCACGAGTTCATCGGTCACGTCCAAATCGCTGGAAACCCCGGCCGAGGCGAAATTGGCGACAATCAAGAAATCAACTACCGCGGCCTCATGAAGGCCCTCCTCAAAGTCAACTACAGCGGCTACGTCGGCCACGAATGGATCCCCACCGGAGATCCCCTCAAAGGCCTCGAAGAAGCCATCTCAATCTGCGACATCTAAGAAAATACGGAGGTTGGACTTTAGTCCGACTTAGCTTAGCCAAGAACTCGGACTAAAGTCCAAGCTCCGTAACCAACCCATCTTTTCTAGACATGAAAAAACTCCTCCTCTTCCTCTCAACCGCCATCCTAGCCCACGCCTCGCCGATCGATGGCTCCAAGCCCAACATCATCTTCATCCTCTCCGATGACATGGGCTGGAATGAGCCCGCTTTTAACGGCGGAAACCCCAAACTCACCCCTCACATCACAAAGCTCCGCAACCAAGGAGTCAGCCTCAAACAATTCTACGTCCACGCGGTCTGCGCCCCCTCACGCGCCGCCTTCCTCACCGGTCGCTATGCTTTCCGCACCTGGAGCGATTGGCGGTCCGAAGACTTCGGTAAGCCCAGCTACCTCGCCATGCTCGACATGACCCTCGCCAAAAATGCCGAGGGTGACGAAACCCGCCGCCTCCACGGACTCGCCACCGAAGAGCGCACCGTCGCTGAAGTCCTCAAAGAAGCGGGCTACTTCACCTCGATCGCCGGAAAGTGGCACTGTGGTGAATGGCTTCCCGGTCAGCTTCCCATGGGTCAGGGCTTCGACCACCAATACGGCCACTACGGCTGGGGAATCGACTACAATAACAAGACGATCCCACACAACGCCCCGGCCCGCTTCGCGGTCTACGATTGGCACCGCAACCAGGAGCCCATCTTCGAGCCCGGCTACTCCACTGACCTCATCGCCAATGAAGCGGTCCGCGTCATCGCCGAGCATCGCATGAAACGTCAAAAGCAGCCGCTCTTTATGTATGTCGCCTTCAATGCCGTCCACGGACCGCTCGAAGAAATCCCGCGCTACGTTGAAGAACACGGCAAACGCTACGCCGCCCTCAAGTGCCTCGACGACGCCGTCGGCCTCATCACCAACGCCATCGATCAAAGTGGCTTTGGAGAAAACACCCTTCTCATCTTCGCCAACGACAACGGTGGCCTTCGTGATGAAATGAACGCCCCCTATCGCGGCACAAAGAACACCAACTATGAAGGCGGCGTTCGTGTGCCCTGTGTCATGCGCTGGCCCGAGAAGCTCGCTCCCAAAAGCGAAAACGATGCCCTCATGCACATCACCGATCTCTACAGCACCTTCGCCACCCTCGCCGGAGCATCGTTAAAACAAGATCGCGCCCTCGATGGAAAGAACATGACCGACGTCCTCTTCGCTGAAGCCAAAAGCCCACGCGACGAAATCATCTTCGAAATCACCGGTAGCGTCCGCCTCCCCGCGATTCGTAAGGGAAAATACAAACTCATCGGCAAAGAACTCTACGACCTCGAAGCCGATCCCTCCGAGAAAACAGACATCGCCGCAAAGCATCCCGAGATCGTCAAAGAACTCAACGCCCGCATCGCCGCCGTCAGTAAAGAACGCCCTCCTCTCACCGGCATCGACCGCCTCATGTCTCCCGCCCTCCCCTGGGTCTATGGACAAAAGGAAAACGAAACAGTCGCCGACTGGATCAAAGAAGAAGTCCAAAAAATCCGCGACACCCAACCCAAAGAATGGGCTCCCGGAACCACTCCTTGGCCACAAGCCCCCAAAGATGGTAAGATCATCTACACGGGTGATGGACGATAAGGAGCCTAGGCAAATTAGGCATTTTGATGATCGACCGCGAATCTTCCTTTATCTTAACGCTAATCCTCCGCTCACACCTTTCCAGACGCTCTCAATCCCCTCAGCCCCTTCTATTTAGGCCCTTAAACACAAAAGGCGAAAATTTATCTACACCAATGCTGCTCAATTGGTTTTAACTACGGCCAGCCACACAATGCTCCACGGAACGAACAATCGACTCCACGCCATTTTTACTGCGCTTGTCTCGGTGTGCCTTCTTCACGCCGAAGAACCGGAGTCAAAGGATGAATCCTCTCCTTGGGAATACAGCGCTGCGGCAGGATTGAGCTTAGCGAGCGGTAACAATGAAAGCATTGCCTATCACCTTCGCTTCCTCGGAACCTATCGTGATCTCGAAAGCGATGCTCACTTTGGGGCCGACTACTACTATTCCGAGGACTTTGGCGAAACGACCAATAAATCCCTCCGACTTTTTGGAGCCTACAACCGCCTCCTCGGAGAAAAATTCTATTTCGGCCTCAACACCAGCCTTCTCACCAATGAAGCATCGCTCTTAGATTACCGAGTCGATATCAGCCCCGTAATCGGATACTACTTCATGCGAAATGATAAGGGCCTTTTGAGTGCTGAACTCGGCCCCGGTTACGCCTTTGAATCCAAGGATGGTGTGAGCGATTCCTTCGCTACCATTCGCCTCGCCCAGCATTTTGACTACCGTTGGAGCGATGTCACTCGCATCCGCCAATCAACTTCTCTCACCCCAAAGGCCAGTGATGCCGCTAGCTACGTTTTTGAATTCTCCGCTGGCTTAGATCTCCGGATCAACGAGCGATGGGACATTCAACCAAGGGTCACCCATCGCATCGACCTCTCTCCCGCCTTTGGACAAGAAGAGGCCGATACCCTCATCACCGTGGGTCTCGCTTATTCCTTAAACGGCTTCCTCAAAGAAGAAGTGGACCGAGCTGACGAAAGAAAAACCTTGAGAGAAAAAACGCTCAAAACGGAGGGCAACCGAAAAGGCTGGGTTCGCAATGCCGGTCTCGGAGTCAGCTCCACGTCCGGAAACTCAAATACCCTCAATCTGAATCTCAACTTTGAGTCGATCTACCGTTCAAAAGAGCGGGACTTTCTTTTCCGAGGCGATTACCGCTTCGCCGAAACCAGCAACTCAACCTCACAAAATCGACTCAACCTTTTGACGAGCCATAGCTGGAAATTTGACCAATCTGTTTACGCCGGAGTTGGAGCGCAGTTTGCTTACGATGCCTCGTCCGATCTCAATTACCGAGTCACGCCTGGAGTCCACGCCGGCTTTTATCCGATTCTCACCGACTACGGCGGCCTCGCTCTCGAAGCTGGCTTGGGTTACACCTTCCAAGAAGAAGGAGGAGAATTCACCAACGCCCCTTCCTTCCATCTCGCCCAACGTCTCTACTGGCAACTCAGTTATCACACCTACATCACTCAGGAGGTTTCCTACCAAGCCTTTCTTGAAGACCCCGGTAACTTCAACATCTCTTCCTACCTTTATCTCGATACTTTCCTCACCGAAAACCTTTCTTGGCGCGTCGGCCTTCAGTATTACTACGACCAAGAGCCACCATCGGATAAGAAGAACGACGACTTCTCACTCCTCTCCGGAATTTCAGTGAGATTCTAAGCTTATTTCATCCACGCCAAGAACTCGACGTTTCCATCCGTTCCCGTGATGGGCGATGTGATCAGCCCAGTCCACTCACGACCAAGCTCCTCGGTGATAAAAGTCTGAATCTTATCCACCGATTTCTGATGTAGTTCCGGCTCACGGACGATCCCTCCCTTCCCCACCTCTTCGCGGGAAAGTTCGAACTGGGGTTTAATCAAAGAGATCACCGATCCTCCTTCTTCAAGAATCGCAAAGGCCGATGGCAACACCTTCGTCAGCGAAATGAACGAGAGGTCCATCACGACCAAATTCACCTTCTCCCCAATATCTTCGACGGTGAGATTTCGGGCATTGAAACGCTCTTTAGAAACCACTCGTTCATCGCTCCGTAACTTCCACACAAGTTGGTTCGTCCCCACATCAATCGCGTGAACCTTGGCCGCACCATGTTGCAGCAAGCAATCCGTAAAGCCTCCGGTCGAAGCACCAAGATCCGCGCAGATCCAGCCACTCGGGTCGATCCCGAATTCACGCAAAGCCCCTTCCATCTTAAAGCCACCCCGCCCCACATATTTGGGACGCTCCTTGACCGAGAGATCCGCGTCCTCCGCAACCTTTTGACTGGGCTTATTGATCCGTTCCGTTCCCGTCATGACCTCGCCCGCCATGATCAAGCGTTTCGCTTGTTCACGCGAGTCGCAGAGACCACGAGTGACAAGAAGTGAATCAACTCTGAGCGTCGCCATTAGCTTTCGACTTCCGATTCGTTGATTCTGTTAATGAACTTACGGAGGAGCCCGAAGTCGCGGCGACGATGGCGCAGCACGATCCTTGGGAGTTCAGTAAGCTCAGGCTCATTCGCCTCCTCTTTGAGCGCGCTCATTTGCTCGATATCGCCAGACTTCAGCATCGCGGAGAAGTTTTGGTTGAGAGACTTCATCGCAGCTTCCGAAAGTGCCACCTGCACGCGGATCACGAGACGATCACCGACATAACGATATGAGTGAAAGTTCCGGTAAAAATTCGTGATCTCCGCCACCGCCTCTTCGACATCATCCGTGATCAGATAAAGATCAAAGTCGGTCTCAGAAATCATGCCGAGCCGGTAAAGATGCTCCTTCATGAATTGATCCCACGCTTTCCAATAGGTCCCGCCGGGAGCATCGAGACAGACGATCGGATAGACCGTCGCCTTACCAGTCTGGATGAGAGTGAGCGCTTCGAAGACCTCATCCATCGTTCCCACTCCACCGGGCATCCCGACCCCAGCGTCCGCTTCTTTGACGAAGGCGAGCTTACGAGTGAAGAAGTAGTTAAAGTCGATGAGCTTGGGATCCCCTGCAATGAACTCATTCGCGGACGCCTCAAAAGGAAGGGTGATTTCCAAACCAAAGCTATGCTCAGCAGTCGCACCTTCATTTCCGGCAGCCATGATTCCTGGACCAGCACCAGTGATGGTCATGAAACCCTCCTCGACCATGCGGCGGGAAAACTCCACCGCAGTCTGATATTCTTTCTCCTCCGGCTTCGTGCGAGCAGATCCGAAAAGCGCAACTTTACGATTTTCGCGGTAAGGCTGAAAAACCTCGCTGGCGTGCTTCATCTCTTTGAGCGCTCGATTCGCGAGTTTAAAGTCTGCATGATCTGCCCTCCCGCGTGCCATGCCAACGGCGGTAGAGATCATTTCAGCAAGGAGACAATGGTTTTTCACGCCACCGACCGACTGAGCGAGTTCCAAAATGCGATCATCCAGAGCTTTTTCTCCCGTGGACTCGATAAAGTCGCAGGATAAGTCTGGCACCATCCCTCCGGTGAGATCTCGTCCTTTTGGAGGCTGTGGTCTTCGCTTCTCTGACATCACCCCGAATCTGCCCCGAATATTGCTCCCTGACAAACCTCCACTCTTGAATTTCCTCAAAAATCTTCAAGACTGCGCCGTGGCCACGACCAATACAGACGACCTCCGCATCGCAAGCATCGACCCGCTCATCTCGCCCGCCGTGCTTTCGTATCAACTCCCGATGACTGAGTCAGCGGCGCAACTCGTATCATCCGCGCGTCAGGGCGCCGAGGCTATCCTCAACGGATCAGACGATCGCCTCCTCGTGGTGGTCGGCCCTTGCTCGATTCATGACCCATCCGCAGCCATCGAGTATGCCCAGCTTCTCAAGGACACCGCTGCCCGCTATCAGGATGATCTCCACATCATCATGCGGGTCTACTTCGAGAAACCTCGTACTACCGTTGGCTGGAAAGGTCTCATTAACGATCCCGATCTCAACAACTCCTTCGATATCAACCGCGGCCTCCGTGGCGCGCGTGAACTCCTCCTTCAGCTCGCCGAAATGGGCGTTCCTGCAGGCACCGAATTCCTCGACGCGATCTCTCCACAATACGTCGCCGACCTTATCGCCTGGGGTGCGATTGGAGCCAGAACGACCGAGTCTCAAGTTCACCGCGAACTCGCCTCGGGACTTTCCATGCCGGTCGGATTTAAAAATGGCACCGGCGGCTCCATCCAAATCGCGCTCGATGCCATCGGCGCATCTTCCAAGCCTCACCACTTCCTCTCGGTCACCAAACAAGGGGTCTCAGCCATCGTCACCACCACTGGAAACGAAGCCTGCCACCTCATTCTACGCGGCGGCAAGAGCGGGCCGAATTACTCGCGAGAAGAAATCGCTCCCGTCAGCGCGAAGCTGACCGAACTCGGCCTCCCCGAGCAAGTCATGATCGATTGCTCACACGGCAACTCGAACAAAGACTACCGCAATCAGCCCAAAGTCGCCGCTGACCTCTGCGAGCAAATGGCCGCCGGCGCGAAAGACATCGCCGCCGTCATGATTGAGTCGAATCTAGTCGAAGGGAACCAAAAGATCTCCGACGATATGGTTTACGGTCAATCCGTCACCGACGCCTGCATCAATTGGCAGACCACCGAAGATGTTTTGGAAGCCTTTTCCAAAGCGGTGCAAGCACGCCGTCAAACGAATGCCTAGTTCTTAGCATGACCAAAGACGACGTCATTGCAGATCTTCGTGCTCAACTCGAAGGCAAGATCGCAGTCATGAAGTCAGCCCTCGCTGACTCGAGCGAAGGTGCCAGCGGTGATGAAACAAAGTCCGAGGGCAAGTATGACACGCGGGCCATCGAAGCCTCTTACCTCGCCGAAGCGCAAGCTGAGCAACTCGTTCTCGCCGAAGAATCCCTCTCACTCTTCCTCAATTTTGAGGCCCCCACTTACACCATCGATGATGAAATCGGCCCCGGAGCGCTCGTCGAAGTCGATCAAGAAGGTGAAATCTGCTTCTACTTCCTCGCGCCCACCGCCGGAGGCCTGATCACAAACTACCTCGGATGCGAAGTCACCGTGATCACCCCAGATTCGCGACTTTATCAGGAGCTTCATGAAAAAAAGATGGGAGAAAGCCTCGAAAAGCCCTCACTTATCGTCACGGGACTGGAATGACCGAAAGCGGGCTGATCCGTTTTTCACCTTGGCAAGAGAGGCCTTAAAACGTATTTCTTCCCCTAACCTAGATCCTGAAAACCCGTGTTTTCTCCATGAAATCCTCTATTTTCCTTCGCAGTCTTCTCTTATTTCTGTGTTTTGCCCTACTTCCTGCTGGCGCTAAGCAAGTTCAGTGGAAGATGAAAGAGTATCGTGGAAACAAGTATGTCCCGCTCAGCCAGGTCAAAGAGTTCTACAATCTCACGAGCATGACCCAGTCGGGTCGACAGATCATTCTTAAGAACAAGCAACTCACCCTCAAGTTTCAAGCCGGTGGCCAAGAGGTGCTCATGAACGACGTAAAGTTTATCTTCAGTAACGCCATCGTCGCTCTCGGAAGCTATCACATGTCCGTGACCGATCTTCTTAAGGTCATCGACCCCGTCCTCCGTCCTGCCAAGATTGCGGGAGCCAAGGCCTTCGACACTGTCATCATCGACCCCGGCCACGGAGGAAAAGATGCCGGCGCGACCAACTCCCTCGGCACCGAGAAAGGCTACAACCTCAAGGTTGCTCTCCTCCTCAAAGAGCGCCTTATCAAACGTGGCTTTAAAGTCGTCATGACTCGCAGCACCGATGTTTTCCTGACCCTGCAAGAACGAGTCAAACTCGCCAACAAATATCAGAACGCCATCTTTGTCAGTATTCACTTCAATGCCGCAGGATCGCGCAGAGCACGGGGAATCGAAACCTTCACCCTCTCGCCCGAGGGCGTCGCCCACTACGGCCGTTCCCTCAAAGAATCTGACTTCGTCAAAAAGCCCGGCAACGCTCAGGATTCCGCCAACATCGCTCTCGCCACCGCCATTCACTGGACCAGCCTCAAACGCCTCAATGATCCAAAGCTGAAAATGGGCATCCAAGACCGAGGCATCCGCCGAGCTCGCTTCAGCGTCCTCACCGGAGTCCGTCATCCTGCTATCCTTCTAGAAGGCGGCTTTTTGAGCCACCCGAAGGAAAAGTATCTCATCAACTCCGCCAGCTACCAAAAGACTCTCGCCAACGCCGTCGGCGATGCCATTTTCTTCTACCGTCAAGCCACTCTGGGAAAGACGACTCAGAAAAAGTAGCGATCTTCCTCTCTCTAATCGCGTGAAAAAAACGGGGGGGGATTTAAACACTTGACGATGTAAGTCACTGCATATCAACATCTAATGATGAGCAAAGTCTTACCCTCATTTTTAGTTCTCGTTTTATCTCACCCAGCGCAGGCTACGGTGAGCGTCATGAATGACCTTTCCAGTTCGGCTGGCTTCACCGTTTTAGGAGACACTGACACGAAGGTCACTTTTGGCTATGATTATAGTGCCGACGGCATTCCTTCCGCACCCAATGGCTCAGGAACTACCGGCTTGAAGATGGAAGCAAATCTTGAGGCACCTGCTCAGGCCGCCTCAGCCGCAGTCGTGACCAGTTTAAATCTTCCGGCAGGATCAACCTCCTATCGGGTGACTTTCGACGTCTGGTCTAACTTCGCTATAAATGGCGGGGGATCCACCGAGTTCGCAGGTGGTGGAATTGGTCATGATGCCGCGACGGTTGGACTCAATGGCGCGAGCATGATCATGACCGGTGATGGTGGCTCCAGTCGAGATTATCGACTCTACAAAGACAGTTCTGAGCAGTTTGTTCATTCCGGTCAGTATAACCCAGCCCTCACGAGCAACAACAACAGCGATGCAACACTGAGCTCGGCATTTCCTGCGGTTGCACCTCCCGCTGCGCAAAGCCAAATCGGAAGTAATGATTCGGGGGATTCTGGATTTCAGTGGATGACGATGCAGATCGACGTCGACCCCACTATGATCGGCGTCGGCACAACAACCACTCCAGGTGTTGCCAGCTTTACCCTTACCAGCGCAGCTAGCGGCAACACCGTGCTCATTGGAACCTTCGATAATAGTGACGGAGGAACACCTGTCGATATGGATGAGAACTTTGCCTTCTTATATGCAGATGTTTTTACCTCCGTAGCGAGTGATCCTGCTCTAAATTTTGGCGTCTACGACAATCTCAGAATCGAAACCACCGTTCCCGAACCATCTTCATCAATGCTTCTTGCTCTCACAGGTCTCTGCCTAGTGGCGCGACGTTCACGTTAGCCTAAACGGTTCTCTTTCTATCAACGCCGTATTCTTTTCTCAGCGACTGAACATTTGGAGTAATCCCCCGACCTAGCCAAATTCTCATAGCGAGGCCGCTAAGGTGCCTTCTCCCTCAGCGAATCCCGACTCGACTCCGCAACCGCCTACGTTCGCGTCCAACGAGAACACCACTGAACCAAATCCTTCAAAGCAGAGCGAAGCTCTAACGATTACACTTTCAACAAGTCAGAGAAGCTGAAAAAGCCCAAATAGCTGCTCAAAAAGCACGAGAGAACAGAAAATAATTAGCAGCCAAAGGTTCGATCACTCCCCAGTAGTCCTATCGCAGAACCAGCACAAAGCTCGCCCCCGCACCTTGTGGCGAGCCAATTTTCAAGTCACCTCCCAGCGCCCTCGCCAGTCTCCGGCAAAGTGCGAGACCTAAACCAACGCCTGGCTTATCGTGCGCCGCTTCATGAGCACTTTTATGGAAGGCTCGAAAAAGCCTCTTCTTCTCTTTACGCGCAATCCCCCGCCCTTCATCGCGAACTTCAAAAGCAATCCCGCTCCCTTTCTTACTCACCGTTAATGTCACACGCCCTCTCTCACCTTCCGGCAAGCCATACTTGCAGGCATTATCCACTAGGTTAAAAAGAATCTGCTCCACTGCGGTGACATCGGTTTCGACCGAGTCCAAATCATCAGAGAGTTCGATCGAAAGCGCGGCATCTTCCTGATCCACCCTTCGCTGCAGAACCGGCCTCATCCGCTCCACCAAATCTTCCACCGCGAGCTTCTCAAACTTCGACCTCGCATTCCCGCGCTCGATCCGCGCATAAGACAGCACGTTTTCCACCAAGTGATTCAAGCGCTCCGACTCACCCAACATCGTTCTGAGATACTCTTGCTTCTGATCCTCATCCGTCACCATCCCATCCGCCAGCATCTCGGAGTAGAGTCGAAAAGTCGTCAAAGGCGTTCGCAATTCATGAGTGACCGACGAGACAAAAGCCGCCCGACGTTCGCTTAACTTCATCACTCCAGCCAACAAAAGGGAAAGGGCCACGAGAGCAAAAAGAGCCGCAACCCATCCCGCGATCAAAGTCTTGCGAAGCGGCGTTAAGGCTGGGATTTCTTGCTCCGAAATCGCTCCCGGCAGCAAAGCCCAAGGAAGTGACACCAAATGCGCCGCATCTTGCGAAGCCTCATCAGTCTTCACTAAAACAGCTTCACCCAAATCAAGAGGAACCTCAGCCATCAAGCTCTTCTTCAACTCTGCTTGCGACACCCAAAGCCCTTGGTAACTCACACTGCGAATGCGGCGAATCTCTCGCACAAAAAACAGCTCCTCGCCATGCCACAGGGAGAGAAAAGGCGATACGCTCAGAATCCCATTCGAGTTCACCTTGGGAGCTGATTCCGCTCGATTAACGTTCCCCCAATCTGCCGATTTCTTCGCCGCTTTCTGCACTCGTTGAGTGTAGTTCTTCGATCGAGAACCCGCTTCCTGCTTCGTGAGTTGATTCTGATACTCGCCCTTAACTTGCGGTTTCGACGGCGCAATATTCTGAGCATTCTTATTCAACCAAGCGTTCGCCACCGCCAGATCTAAAGGGGAATCCGTATCCCTTTGCCATTCTACTTCCCCAAAGAGCTTCGCCACCACTGACACCTCTGGGATCAATCCTGCAAGTTTCTTAAGACGACCTTCCATCACCTCAATTCGTTCCTCCGTCAGCCCGGACTCGGAAGCTCGATCCCGCTGATTACCCTGCGGAACTTGTGGCGAAATCAACCTACCATCCGCGCCCATTTCAAAGTGCAGATCAACAAACTCTACTTCCTCCAAAAGTAAGGGCGAGGGCTGTAACACCACCCCTTTTTCAACATCTTGAAACTGGTTCGTAACAATGTCTGAAGGCGAAAAGAAAGAGCGGTAAAACATGGGCGCCCGTAAGTTTTCGGCAACCAAGAGATCACTTCCAATGCCATCCATCCTCGTCAACGAAAGCCTCACCCTTTCTCCTAAAAGCGAAGCCGCCTCGGCCTCGGCGCGCTCCTTCTCAGCCTTCAAGGTTTTCTGCGTGATCCACGCAAACATCCCAAGAATAAGCACCGCACATCCCAAGAGGACGGCCCACACCAACCACGACCGATTCATGATTTCGACGCCAGCCGATAACCGCGGCCGCGGACGGTTTCGAGGATTCCCTGGTCTTGATCTCCCAGCTTTTTACGAATGTGCGCAATGTGCATATCAACCGTGCGAGTCTCAATCCGATTGGGATCAATCCCCCACACATGCCGCAACAATTCCTCCCGAGGTATCGGGCGTTTTGGATTGGCAATCAAATAGCGTAAAACTCCCACCTCGCGTTCCGACAACTCCTGCCGCACTCCCTCATAAACGATTTCCGCCCCTGTCAGATCAATCGTCCGCCCTGCCACCTCATGCTTTTCTCCAAGTCCCTGTCGCTCGGTTGTCCGACGCAAGACCGCATCAACACGGGCCAAAAGCTCGCGCGCACTAAAAGGTTTCACCACATAATCATCAGCCCCCATCTTCAGACCTTTGACTCGGTCATTTTCCTCCCCCTTCGCCGAGAGGATAATGACGGCCTGTCCTGCTCGCTCTTTCTGAAGAGCTTCCAGAATTTCGAAGCCCGTAAAGTGCGGCAAGATCAGGTCTAACAACAAAAGGTCATATCGTGCCGTCAAAGCAGCCTCCTTACCCTCCCGACCATCGGCTGCCGAGAGCACCTCATAACCCGCGAAAGTGAGAGCATCGACAACTCCGCGACGAACGGCCGCATCGTCTTCAACAACTAAAATGGTAGGAGCAGGCATAAGGTTTTATTTACTGAACTGGTAACCTTTTTTAGCCGCTTGGTCGCGCACTGTTTTTGTCCGCGCGCCATTGAGGCATTATCCCTCCGCCGTGGCAGCTAAGCAGGGCTCGTTTCGTGGAATTTCCTCGGGTCATGGGGAGAGATTAAGCGAGAAATTTTCCGCCAAGTGTAAATGGAGTGTAAAGCCTTCCTTGCCAGAACTGCAGCGATGGTTTCAACTTCCCCCACAACATTATGAAATTCGGAATCATCGGAGCCGGAATGATCGGCCACTTCCACGCCAAAGCCATCACCGCCATGACTGGCGGCACTCTTCACTCAGTCTTCGACCTCCGTCAGGAAGCCGCCGACAAACTCGCCGAAGAATATGGCGGCACCGCTTACTCAGACATGGCCGAGTTCTTGGCAGACGAGGAATTAGAAATCGTCACCGTCGGCACGCCCAGCGGCGCACACCTCGACCCCACTCTCGCCGCTCTCAATGCCGGCAAGCACGCGATCGTCGAAAAGCCTCTCGAAATCACCACCGAGCGCATCGACCAACTCATGGCCGCCGCAAAGGACAATGGTAAAACTCTCGCCGCCGTGCTCAACCGCCGCTTCCACCCCGGGATGGACGCCTTCAAAAAAGCCTCCGACGAAGGCCGCTTCGGCACCCTCGCTTCCGCCTCCGCTTACATTAAGTGGTATCGCGATCAAGCCTACTATGACTCCGCCGGCTGGCGCGGAACCTGGGCCCTCGATGGCGGTGGCTCGCTCATGAACCAATCCGTCCACACGGTCGATGCTCTCATCTACCTCGCTGGCCCCGTCAAAAGCGTGCAAGCCAACACCGCTCTCCTCGCCCACGAGCGCATCGAGGTCGAGGACCACTGCGTTGCGATCGTGGAATTCGAAAGCGGCGCCCGCGGCGTCATTGAAGCCTCCACCTGCACTTGGTCAAAAGATGGCCACCCCGCCCGCGTCCAACTTTCTGGAACCGATGGCTCCGTCTTCTTAGCTGATGAATCTTTCGAAATCTGGGACTTCCGCGAAGAGAAGCCCGAGGACAGCGAAATTCAATCCACCCTCATGAAAGGCCAAGAAGCCGGACTCGGAGCCAACGATCCCACCGCTATCAATTTCTATCAACACCAGCGCAACTTCGAGGAAGTCGTCACCGCGATCGCCGAAGGCCGCGAGCCCTCCACCTGCGCCAGCGAGGCCCGCAAGTCAGTCGAAGTCATCACCGCCATCTACGAAAGCGCCAAGAACGACGGCAAAAAAATCTTCCTTTAAAAGACCCCACCGTTCCCGTAGCTGGAAGCTCCCCACAGCCTAAGAAAAATCTGCGTCAATCTGCGCAAATCCTTTTCAATCTGCGTTAAAAAATCTCCGCCTTGGGGCCTACCCCCAGCGGGGCTATCTTTAGGATTCACCTCGTCGCGCTCTCCAAAGATTCATTGCCCCTTCCATCCACTCGGGGCTGTAAACTGGCACATTGGTAGACTCATCCCATTCCGGCTTCTGCTCTCGCTCATAGTCCCTAGCCGCCGCTCGGGCGAAATCCCCGATCTCCCCAACACCAGAGACCACAAGATTGTCGAAGGCAACTCCAAGGCCATTCTCCGCACACTGACAAAGAAGTTTCGTCATTGTCACGCGATCTTCCGAAAACCGTTCCTGACGTGTCTTATCATCAGGATAGATCAACTCGAGATGATAAATTGAAGCAATCGCATATCGGGCGAAGTCATTCCCAGCATCCGCATTCGGTCTAAGACGATCAATGTGCCCTTCGAACATTTTGGCAATCTCCTCAGAAACAGGCCAGTCGTCTGGATCATGGGACCTCGACCAATCCTCGGCATCCGCCCAGTAGTCCAATAGCTCCTGTGGATGATTCATTTTCTGGGGCGAACGTCCAAGACCTAAAGCACGTTACTGAGGGCATCCCCCCGATTCATTTTTTAATTCCCCTTCACCTTCCGGCTTTGACTTCGCGTCGGTAGCGGGGTTGTCAGCGCCACCTTGCTCTCCGTGTTTTTTGATTACGGCCTCGATCTCTTTCGCCCTCTTTGTCCCTTCCTCAACCTTATCACCTAGAATTTGCTTCAGCTTTGCAAGATTCTTGATCGCTTGTCCGTCTCCAATCTTCGCTGCAAATGACATCCATCCGAACGCTTCAACGTAATCCAGATCCACACCCTGCCCCTGTGCGAATAGCAACCCATATTCGTTAACCGCAGGAACGTAGCCACGCTCAGCCGCAAACTTGTAATACGCCGCAGCCTTCGTCAAATTGGGCTCGACTCCATCTCCCTTCCGATAGATCTGACCAAGATTAAGAGTAGATTGAAGGTCGCCTTGCTTTCCTGCGGCGGTGTAATAGGAGATCGCCTTCTCGATGTCTTTCTTCACTCCATCGCCTTTGTGATACATGAGACCGAGATTGGCGCGGGAAGCTCGGTAACCCTTCTCAGCGGCGGCTGTGAACAGCTCGACAGCGCGATCCAAATTCTTCTCGACGCCGTGCCCCTGGTAATAAAGCGACGCCAAAAGATGTAGCCCCATCGGATCCTTGATATCAGCTGCAGCACTAAATTCCTCCCGCGCCGTTTCGTAATCTCCCTCGTTGTAGGCTGTGATGCCAGACTCGAGGTCAGCGTAAGCGTTCATTGCGATTGAAAGCAGGAAGAAAGAAAGGTGCTTCATTTTGAGGGGATCGTAAAAGTTGTAGTGCGACTGAGCGAATGAAAAAAACTCCTAACCCAACAAACTCAATTGAAGATGATTTGCTGCTCAGCAAGCTTGGTCCGCCGGAGTAGAACCCTTCCTGATTTCACCAAGAAATCCATTTAAACTCAGGAATCCTGCCCAAACAAAAATATGAGAGTAGGCCATATTCACAACCGATCCTACTAATTCAAACCAGAAACGATCCGAAGAATCCTCTCCAAATCTAACCGCCCATAAACCTGATCCATATCGCATCAGAAGGGGTAAGCTTATCGCAATGCCATTCACAAGCCACCGCCTTCGAGCTATCGACGGAATAGCCCTACATAGTCCTCCTACAATGAGATAGGGAAACAAAACCAGAGATAGCAAGGCGAACAACATAGCCCCTAGGACTACGAAAAGCAGGGGAACGAATCGCTTCATTTTGGGAGATTAGTCTTAGTGAATCTGGCGAATTTGAGAAACATAATCGACAGTTTCTTCGATGGAGATCAAGCTCTCGTCATTCCTTTTCAAAATCACCATGAAAACCAAAATCAAACTCGCCGCTCTCGCCCTCAGCCTCTTCGCCCTCTCCTCCTGCGCATCGACCGAGCCCACTCCACCTCCGGCTCCTCCCATGGTCGTCTGCTAAGAGTTCTCTCATGAAAGCTCTTCTCACACTCGCAAGCCTCACCAGCTTGCTCCTTTCAGCGTGCACCTCCCTCTCGCCGCAAACGCTAAAACCTGCCCCCGAGGGTCACAAGCCCATCTTCGAAAACGAGCGCGTCCGTGTCATGGAGATCATCGCGGCACCTGGCGATAAAATCCCCCTTCACAACCACGACCTCCCCGGAGTCATCATCGTCCATCGCCCCGCCAAAAACATCATCCGAAACGCAGCCGGAAAGATCGTCAGCAAAAGCACCCCACCAAAGTGCGCCGTCTGGGCCGAAGCAAACGGCCCCCACTACAGCATTGAGAACATCGACAAAACCCCGATGCACCTCTACCGCGTTGAGGTGAAGTAACGAAGACTCCGCCCACTCTGCCATAAGCACTAAAGCCCCTCTCGCAATCTTCAAAAATTTGGAACAATCCTCATGAATCTGTGTTAAAAACTCCCTTCTATTTCCTGATTTTTTTTCATAAATCACCGGTAATTCTCCTTAGATTTTCAACACAGATTTATGAAGATTGGGGGGAATTCTTGAGGGTTTTCCAAACCCGAACCTCGTCTCCTCAACCAAGACGGTGTGCCCCTTGGGTATTCGTGAAAATTCGTGCGATCAGTGGTTCATCTTTCCCTAACTTGATCACCCTGACTCGCAAACTTGACTCCCCCTCCCCGTTCCCTAAAATCTAAATTCGCATCGACCGTCCTTTGCTCGTGAAAACAGGTTCTTCTGGCCACTTCATCAATCGCGTCTTACTCAAAGACCTCGACCTCGGAAAACGCTTCTTTATCGCTATCAAATAGGAGCGTAGAAATAGCCCTCTCACAATGTCCCACTCCCTCTCCTGCCTCACCTTTTTCACTCTCAGCTTGTTCTACACGCTGGCTGGAAGCCTTATAGTAAAAGCACAATCTGTCAGCAAACCTATCGCTGTATTCTCAGTGCATGTTCATGGATCTTCTACCGAACATCCATTGCGGACAACTCACTTGGGAACGCACTTAACTCCTGAACCTATTTTTAGTGGGCCTGTTCACCAGGTATCTGGAAAAATCCTAAATCTTAGCGATCAATTATTTAATAATGAAACGGTAGAAGACTTTGTCCCGCAGAATTTGGTGCCTGCGGAAAAATACTACCTTCATTTCATGAGTGATTCAGCTGAGGGATATATCGCCAACATCACGTCAATCACTGGCAATGAAATCCATTGCGAAGACGACCTCCCATCCTTTGTTCAACCCGGCCAATATTTCACCATTACCCGCCACCGCCGACTCTCCGAAGTCTTCACTGCTGACAACTCCCTGGGCTTCGGTGCTGGTGAAAGTGCCGCACTAAGTGACAACGTCGCCATCTTCAATCCTGACACGCAAGTGGAGGAACTTTTCTACTTTAACTCGATCCGTTCCCGCTGGGAAAAGGAAGGCGTCGCCGAAGATGCCACCCATCAAACGCTCCGCTACCCTTATGCCTACTCTGTCATCAGACGAACTCCGGGCTTGATCAAAATGTTCATCAGGGGCCAAGTCAGTGAAATCCCAATCCTCCTTCCAATCAAAACTGGCCTTAACCTTTTCTCCATCCCCGCCTGGAACGCGACGACCATTAGTAACCTCGTGACAACCTCAGGCCCCTTTCCCGCTCAAAGTGGTCCCAATGCCGCAACTTCCGACCTCTTCATGATCCACGAATCCTCCACCGTCACACCGCGCGGACCATTCTACTATTCCTCTGCCTCCAACGATCCTAAATGGCTCAAGGTCGGAGACAGTAATAGCACTGAGCCGACCACTCCAGTCGATCCACTTTCCACCCTCCGTATTCACAGAAAAGGAGCCCCAGGTTTCCTTAAACTAAATGCCCATGAATACTACGGCGCCTCGCCCTTTTTCACCCTCGATGCGGACCCTCAACCCGGCGAAACTGAGTCATACTACACTCTGACCTATCGCCCCGACCCATTTTTCTTCAGTCCGTGGAACTCATACTCCTTACAGTCCAACAGCGGCACTCAATTTTGGTTAGAACTTAGTGACGATATTCACGTGCCTGGTGACACTATGATTTATAGCGTTCGTTATCCCACCGGTCAAAACCGTATCTTTTATCGTTTCATTCTACTCGAATAAATCACCCATGAAAACTCTCTCTTTTCTATCGACGGTTTTTCTATGCCAGCTCCTGACCGCACACACGGTCGTCATTAGCTCGCTCCCAGACAACAACCGTCCCATGGAGTCACTTAATTCGGCGAACGGAACTGCTCTCCCCCTTGAATCTGAAGTTCGCGTGGGAGCCTTTCCAGGTCTCACTTCTGCAAACCTCATCGATGCCGCTGCGGCAGGAGGGCTGACACAAATTGAAGCCCATTTCGTGCAGTTTGGAGAAACCTTAACGATTGGAACCGGAGCCGAAGCAAGCGCAGGGGTCTTTGAAATTGTAGTTCGCGAAACTACCACTGACTCCGCCGTTTCTTGGAATGGAGAGGTGATTTCACTTCTCATCACTTCACCTGACAGCAGTGAATTTTTGGTGGCCCAGTTCCCCAATGAGCAATTCAGCATCGATTCTCCAACTGGTTTAGAATCTCTCCTCTCGCTCCATTTGGGTGACGCTTCGCTCGTCCTTGGCCAAAACCTAGGAGAGTTTTCTTTCAATACTTCTCGTGCAAGCGAGCGACCGTCTTTCACGACGTGGATCAATCAATACGCAAGTATTACCGACTCCACGCTTCGCGCCCTGAATGCAGATCCCGATAATGATGGACGTTCAAACTTCCTAGAATACGCCACCGGTGGGAATCCAGCCTCCGCGAACGACCTTTCACCCACCAGCATCGTCGTCGACTCAGAAGGCCTCGCTTGGTTTCGTGTCTCAGTTTCAGCTGGAATCGGACTCAATCAATTTCAACTTCAAAGCGCGACGGAAATCGATGGCCCATGGACCCCTAGTCAAAGCTCGGTCAGCGCCGACCCCTCGCCTCCCGTGACAAACACCGCTCTGAACTGGCTCCGCTTTCCAATCTTGGCCGATCAACCCGTCGCTGAATTCTTCAGACTTCGAGCGGTTTCAGGAGAGGAGTAGAGCAAAGACGAAGCAGAGTCTACTTCTCCACCTTAGGCTTGGAAACCACCGCAATGATTGAGCCATAGTTGTTACTCGGCTTCAGAATCTCTTTCCCGCTCACCATATCGGAAATATCACCATCAAGGAACAAGGCGTCATCGCATCCGAGCTTTCGGAAGAGATCGGCGAACTCGAAGAGGTTTGGAAATTTGTCCGATTCAAAATCGCTCATTGCTAAGATGATTTTCCCATCTTTACGAACACCCACGCCATTCCGATGAAGCCGTGACTTCGACTCCTTGCGAAAAACGGGATGCGTTTTTCCTTTCCGAAGTAAGAGCGGCCCCGATTGCACCGCCTGATCGACCTGAAAGCCCTTCAGCGGATACTCTGAGGTGGCAACAACCTTCGCCCCCTTCGGGCCAATCATAAAGATCCCATTCGGCTGAAGGAAAAAGTTCCCCTTCCCTTTCTTTCGATTCACCGGAGTTAGCTCCTTTCCATCTTGAATCAAAAGACCACTCGGAATCCGACCAGGCTCAAAGATTCCTCCATTCATCAGCATCTTCACTTCAAGGCCCTGCCCAGAAAGAAACTTGGCCACTTCAGGGAATGAACTGAGCTGTTTTCCTTTCTCGTCTTTCCATACAATCTTCACCGCTTCCGCCTCGGTCTCGACGATGTGATAAGTCACTCCGTCCACCACCTTCTTTTGTGGTTCCGCAAGAGATGGACCAACTCCAATCAAGAAGAGAAATAAGACGGTGGTTTTAGAGATCATTTTGGAACTCTAGAGTGAGAACGAACAAAGGAGGAGAGGAAAAAATGATTGTAAAGAGCGGGTAAAATACCGCCCGGTAAACCCTCAACTCGTATTTTCCATGATAGGGTCTCTCCCGCTATGAAATTCAAAATCCTCACAACCACTCTCGCGCTCATCAGCTCAAGCTCTGCCTACACCCTCCACGAATGGGGAACCTTTACCTCAGTCTCCGGGTCGGATGGCAAACTCCTTGCCGGACTGGAGCGCGAAGAGGAACGGCTTCCTTACTTTGTGGAAGCGCTCGATGGCATGCGAAACGTCGGACCCATGGGCTATGGCGCAAAAGGTTACTTTCTTCAGCGCCCTCTCCGAAATGTCACCATTAAGATGGAGACTCCCGTGATCTATTTTTATTCGGACAAAGCATTCAACGCAAAAGTGCAGGTGGACTTTCAAGGAGGGGCGATCAACCAATGGTTTCCAAGCCGCTCCGGAGGGGAGACCGCTCCTCCCATTTCAACAAAACCACTCGAGATACCAGCTAGTCCGACTCAAGCTGACCTCGAAAAACAATTCCTTCATCGTGGCGGGATTGACTTCGCGAAGCATCGTAAAGGAAGCATTGAGTGGGAGGTCGACGTCCTAGCGCCAGAGGCCTCACGAGGTCTTAGCTTTAAGAACGGTGAGACCTTAAACTGGCTTCGTCCCCGCAACCCAAAAGCGAACATCCTCAAAGTGGGAGAGCAATATGAGGACTACCTTTTCTACCGCGGAGTCGGGAATTTTGAACTCCCCGTGACCTTCCGCATCGACAAAAGCGAGACCCTACATCTCGAAAATACGGGCGACGATAACATCCCCTTCCTCTTCGTTCACGAGATCACCCCTGAGCGAAAGGCACGCTTCTACCTCATTAAAGAAGGCCTTGAAAAAGGAAGCAGCCAACTTGTTGCAGAAGCGGACTTCACCACTGGAGATGAACAATGGGAACGTGTCGTCTATGAAAGCATGACGGAGGGGCTCCTGGAAAGTGGTCTCAGCCCAGAAGAAGCACACGGAATGGTGCAGACTTGGTGGCACAGCTACTTTACCCAGCCCGGCCTCCGCGTCTTCTGGATCGTTCCTTCAAAAAAGACCGATGAACTGCTCCCCCTCAAGGTCAGTCCAGCTCCCGAAGAAACGGTCCGAGTCCTCGTAGGGCGAAGTGAGGTCCTACGCCCCCGTTTCGAAAACGCTCTGGTCCACAGCTACCAAAATCAGAACGATGAAGAGAAGCGCACCTTCTGGATTCAGAACCAACACACCCGTTACGGAAAAGCCTACGAACAACGCATACTCCAGCTCACAAAGGATCAAACTAACTAACAATGCCCTGGTAGAATTTGGAGAGATGATTGCAATTGCCACTTTCGAGAGAACTGAGAGTCTTATCGCGTGATCATTTGGGATTGGAAAAAATTGACGGGGCTTCTTCTCGGCGCGGGGCTTTTAGGGGTCTGTTTTTGGTGGCTTTTCTTTCTCCGTGGTTTCGGGACCGTCGTCTTGGCGACAGGGCAAACGGGCGGGACATATACCGTTCTTGGCGATGGCCTCTCGGATTTTGCCGAGAAGAGTAACGCGCGCTTTCGAGTGAAAACCATCCCTTCAAAAGGCACCCCCGAGAATCTCCAGCTTTTAAAATCACAAGAGGCCGACTTTGCAATCGTCCAAAGCGGCCAAGCCAGTTCAGATGATGTGAGGGTGGTGGCTAGACTCTACTCTGAAGTTCTTCATATCTTGGTCCGCCGCGAAAGCCCGCTTCGATCAATTTCACAACTCAGTGGCTTACGACTTTGTTTCGGAGAGATCGGGAGCGGGAGCCGCGTGGTCAGTCTCCCTCTCTTAGAACACTTTGGAATTGATACCAGCAATGAGGTTCAGCGGTCCCCCAGCGAAGCCATCGCAGAACTGAAGGAAGGTGCACTGGATGCCGTCTTTTTGGTCACCGCATTGCAATCAGAGGTGATCCGAAACGGAGTGCGCGAGGGTGACCTCCGCTTTCTCGACGTAGGGAATGCTGCACCGGGATTGGAAGCCCGTTTCCCATTTTTAAAGGCATTGGCTGTTCCCGCAATGACCTATCAATGCCCCTCTCAGACGAACGGAGCAATGCCTCGCGTAAGTGTAAACTCAATCGGGGTTCCTTCACTTCTGGTTTGTCGAAGTGACCTTCCCGCAGGACTCGTCTACGAGGTGACAAAGGAGCTCTTTGAGAGCCGAAACAAGCTCGCGGACCTCAGCCCAGAAGCCTACCAAATCTCTGAACTCACCACAGCGGAAATCCTTCCATGGTCGATACACGAGGGTGCTCAACAATATTTCCGGCGCCGCGAGCCCAGCTTCCTAGAAAGATACTCGGATGTCATGGCCTTACTCATATCATTAGGAGCGGCCTCTTGGGCGACTTGGGGCGTGGTCTCGCGCTGGTCTTCGCGTAAGAAAAAGAACCGCATTGATGAATACTATTTAGAGGTTGCCGCAACCTTTCTCAGACTCGAGGAAGACCTCTCCGCAAAGAGTCTCCACGAGGAAAAATCACGACTACAAAACCTCCGCAGTCGCGCTTTTCAAGACCTCGCAAAGGAGCGACTGAAGGCCGACGATTCTTTCGCAATTTTTCAAGATCAGCTCGCACTCTGCTTGAATGATGTCCGCCGGCGTGAGGAAGATTTAAATCAAGGTTCTTAAACCAGTCCCAGTTCCTTCACCCCATCGCTCGCCACTGGCGGGTGCGATTTAATGAAGCTCACAATCTCCTCAACTTCATCGCTCAGGCAAAGGTAATCGTGATAATGCCTCCCCTTCGAAAGCGTTTGCACGGTCTCCCAAAGCGGAGTCTCTTTGGTGTATCGCTCGGAGTCTAAGAAGACCATCGGGCTGACTTCACCAAGACTGGCGTAGTGATTTTGACAGGCATCTTGGAAGATCTCCTGCGTCGTCCCTGCTCGGCCAGGAGCGAAGACGATCCCGTATCGCGCAATCGCGAGCAGTCCATCTTCACGAATGCTGTTGGAAAAATACTTTGCGACATGAGCCGAAAACATATTGGTAGGCTCGTGGCCGTAGAACCAAGTCGGAATCGCCAAACTCGAATGACCGGTCGGGTATTTCTCAATCACGCGATTCGCAGCCTCGATGTATCCCTCGTCGCTATATTTTGGAGCGCTTGCGAGATCATCTAAAACCGCATCCAATTCCCCTTCGCTCAAATCCGCGAGATATGCACCGAGATTCGTGGCCTCCATGATTCCCGGCCCTCCCCCACTTGCGATGAAGAAGCCTTCCGCCGTCAGCGCGCGAGCAAGGTGAGCCACTTTCCGGAACGAAGGATCATCGCGGCCCGTGCTATGCCCGCCCATGATCGCCACCACTTTTTTCTGACCGTCTTTTTCAATGCGGCCTTCCAAGAGGTCGGTGAGACCATCGTCAATGGCATGATCGTGCAGTCGCTCCGCCAAGGCCTCCACGATATCGGGATCCTTTTTACCGTGCGCCACGAAGTGATCGTAGATCTTCTTATCCAAGCTAAGATCTTCTTCCTCACTCCATCCCTCCATCAATTCCTCACGCGTGTAGAGTTCAGGACGATAAGGATTATACGGAAGATCACTAAACTCAGGGAAGATGAGTGCGCCTTTTTCAATGAGATCGCAGACCGAAACTGACGAGGGAAATTTGCAGCCCAAAAAGACAGCACCACCACATTCGATTTTCTTCCACTCCAAATCCGTCTCCCTAAGATCCAAGCCCTGAATCACGGTGCAGTTCAGATTTGTTCCCTGACGAACGAGACGGTCGAGCGAATCAACTTCGCGGACAATTGAGCATTTCATGATTTAATAACAGCAGGGTTAAGCACTCCAACATAAGGGAGATTTCGATATTTGCCATCGTAGTCCAAACCGTAGCCCACCACGAATTCATCCGCGATTTCAAAGGCCGAGTAGTCCGCTTCCACTTCAGCCGCGCGCACCTTATCTTTCGTCAGGAGGACGCAGGTCTTCACCTCGCGAGCCCCCATCTGCAGAAGCTTCGCCGAAACTGCCTCGAGCGTGCGGCCCGTATCGAGAATATCATCAATCAGAAGCACGCAACGCCCCTTCACATCGGGAAGCTTTTGATCAAGGAAATCGACCTGCCCCGAACTTTCCGTCCCGCCATGATAACTCGCGACATTGAGACACTCGATTTCTAGCCGCAAAGGCACCCGACGCAATAAATCCGCCATGAAGACCAAGGCCCCTTTCAAAATTGCCACCACCTGCAGAGCCTCTTCCGAAGCAAAATCGGCATGAACTCTCTCCGCAATCACATCTAGCCGCTTCTCAATCACCTCCTCCGCAATCAGGACCTTCTCAATATCTTCGTGCATGGAGGCAGCTAAAAGAAGCAACCGAAAGAAGTCCATGAAAATGCCTCTGGCATTCCGCGAGCTTGCCCGATTTCTCTAAGTCTCTACTATTTAACCAATGATCCGCTCATTCTGGCAAAGACTCAGTATTGTCCTCCTCCTTCTTTGGGCACCAGTCGTGCACGCTTCGGACCAAGCCAAAAAGCTAGCGTCCGGTGTCGCCCTCTTGGATAAATGGCAGCCAGATCAACACCTTTATACCGTCGGCGACCTCAGCCTTTCGGAAAGAGAGCTCAATGGCCTCGAAAAATGGCTCGATCAGAACGGCAAGAATTGGACCATTCTCCTCACCCAATCCTCCTCCAAGGAACGCTACAAGGGCCCCTTTGGCGACCGACTCACCGGAGTCGATGCCGTCGAGACTGCCCTCACCCGAGGACTCCGCGCCAAGACCGCCTTCGGGCAACTCAAAGATCAAAAGAGCGGCCTCGCCAACGGTGCCCTCTTCATCATCTACCTCAAAGAAAGGCAATTCTCGTACTACGGCGCCACTTACTACTCACGAAATGGCGCCGATCCCTCCCGCTTCAAAAACAATCTCGATGCCGAAGCCCGTAAGGCCATGCGCGACGGCGGAAAAATCATCCAGGCGGTCACACGGACCATTGCCAGTATCGACGGCCGAGTCGTCGACACCATCGCCCAACGCGAACGCAAACGCGAAAAACTCGCCCAAGCCGCCAAAGATGATCTCAGCTCCCTGAAGGCAAAGCTCAACACAACCTCCGAAAAACAAGCGACAATCGTCGCCGAAATCCCAGAGGGCGGTGGAGACTTCACCCGCTTCCCCGGCGCGAAATATCGAGAACAACTCAAAGCCTTAGAAAGCAATCCCGGAATTCATAGCACCGCTCGCATTCACCGAGACCTCGATCAATGGGACCAACGATTTGAAGACTACCGAAAGGACAAAGACGAGTTCGAGAAAATCGAAAAGGCCCTAAGCCAATCCAAACCCAAAAGCAAAGAAGGCAAAGCCCTTCTTAAAAGAGCGAAAACCCAGATCCAAGAAGCCCGTAAAAACTACGACGAAGGTCACCTGATTTACAAAAACCAACTTATCAAAGGTCAAACCTTGAACAACTCAATCGATTCGGCCGACCGCGCGGCCCGACGTGCCGCCAAGCGAAGAAGTGACAGTCTCAAAGTCGGAGGAGCAACCACCGCCGGAGGACTTTGTCTCATCGGAGTCATCGGCAATCGCCGCCGGAGACGCATCAAAGCCGAAGCCGAGAAGCTCCTCGCGTCCCGAAAACAAGAGATGAAAGAGACCGAAGACCGACTCTTTGAACTCATGGACCGCGCCGCCATCATCGTCGGCCCCATCAATGAACTGGATTCCCGAGGCTACACCGGCAACACCCTCGACCTCTCAAAGGAAGCGCTCAAGAACATCGATGAAGCTTTTGTCCTCTCGTCCAACGTCCAAAAAATCATCGAAGAAGGCGAAGAACTCATCGAACCAAGCAGCCCCCTCTCCCGCTCACGAAACATCGTCAGCGGCGGTCGCTACGAAAGTGCGGTCGACCTCCTCGACGCCGAGCTCAATGTTGGCCTCCAAAATGTTCCCGATCTCAAGAAACGAGCCCGTCCTGGCGAAGAAGCCGATGAGACCTTCTCCGTCCCCATCGACGAATGGGGAGCCCGCACCACAAAGGCCCTCGACGAAGCTGAGAAATGCCTCGACCGAGTCGAAAACGCTTGGTCCACCATCATCGAGCGTCGCGAGACCCTAAGCGCAAACATCGATACCCTCATCGCCCGCCAAGATGAAACTCAAGTCGATCAATGGCTCCGCTGCGAGCTGCTCTTCGATGAATGGATCCCCGCCATGAGCGAGCTCGAATCCCGCGCCTCCAAGATTGGAAAGTCCGACCCCGTTCACGCTCTCGATGGAGACATGGCCAAAGCTGACCGCATGGCCGAAGAAGCGAAAACCCAACTCGATCTCATCTCGCAATTCCGCAAAGACCATTGGCTGAAACTAGCGAAGGACGAAGAGATTCTCGATCAGCGCAAGCGGGCGACCCGTTGGATTGATCAAGGCCTCGCCGAGCTCAGTCAGAAAGCCGATGACATCGCCACCCATAGCCCAAAGGGCGACGTGTCCACTTCCATCGACGGACTAGGCTCAGATCTCATCGCCCTCACTCAGCAAGTTGATCACGCTGCCCAGCTCATCGTCCGAGCAGACGAAATCGCCCTCCCCGAAATCAATGAAACCACGCAATTAGTCAGCAAGGCTCGTCGCGAAATCGCTTCAAGCCTTCGACTCGATCCCGACGACATCCTCACCGAGGAAGACCACAATCCCAGCCACTTCCTCGCCAAAGCAAGCCAACAACACGAAGCCTCACTCGCCGCACTCGATCTCGGCGAAACCAAAAGCGCCGAAGGCTCTCTCAATGAAACCGATGCCCTCACCGCTCATGCCTGCGACTTAGTCGACCGCACCCGCCACTGCCTTTCCCACTACCAAGCGACGAGCGAAGCCCTCACCCAAAGACGCGAACGCCTCGAAGAAAGTGGCCAGCAACTCAAAAACGAAGTCACCGCGATGCGACAACGCTATGCTCCACGCGCTCTCTTTTTAGATCCAAATTCCCCCGAACTTGGCACCTTAGCAGATTCCCCAACCCACCTCGACAAAAGCTACCACGCCATCGGCGCCCTCCTCGACACCGCAAAAACACGCTTCCACTCCGGCGGACTCCTTCAGAGCTGGGACTACCTTCTCGACGGTCAAGCAAGCGCCGAAGATGGCGAATTCCTCTGCTCCGATGTCACCTCCCGCTTCAAAACCCTCACCGCGATGGAAAAGAAAAACATCGAAAGACATCTCAGTCAGGTCCGTGCTGAAGCTGACCTAGACGAACCTGTGCGCGACCGCCGCGTCACCATGGAAACGATCAAACTTCACGAACTAATCAGTCAGAAACTGAGCGAAGGAGCCCGAGAAATCGAAGCCGGAGATGGACTCCGCGATCCTTATCTTGTTGAAGAAATTCTCGATGATCTCGGAGAACGCATTCCCATTCTTCGCAAAGCAATCACCGAAGACATCGAGCAAAATAAACGCGCCTTGCAACTTTTCGATACCGTCAAACGCAACCAGAAAGAAGCAGGAATACTTTGGGAAACCGCCGAAAACGACCAAATCCCCAATAGTCCAAAAACCAATGAATCGATGGACCGGATCGAACTCTGCCATGGCAAACTCCAAGACGCTCATGCCGCTCTTCAAGTGAATCATGCCGACTGGCGCGAAATTCAGAATGAACTCCGAGCCATTCACCTCACTCTCAGCGAAGCAGTCATCGACCTTCAAAGAGAACTCGAGCTGGCTCGCCAAACCGTCCGCGCCCTCGAATCCGCCACGCGCGAAGTTCGTAAGGCCGCCCGCTGGTCTGGTTCATACGGCGTGCGCATCACCGGGAGCTATGGCGGTCGTTCCCTCGCCACCGCCAACGACGTCATGCAGCATGGCCGCTACCACGAAGCTCTGCAAATGGCTGGCCAAGCCAAAGCCCGCGCCCGCTCCGCCATCGCCCAAGCCGAAGCCCGCGAAGCGGCCAAACGCCGCGCCGCAGCGGCCGCCCGTCGCCGCCAACAACAAGCCGCCAGCCGCGCAGCCTTTCACAATTCCCGAAGAGGAGGCATCTCCACACGCAGCTCCTTCAGCTCATCATCTCGTAGCATGAGTTCAGGCCGCAGCTCCTTCAGCTCAGGCTCCGGTGCCGGACGTTCTGGTTGGTAATTTCAGATGAAGCAGCAGTTAAACATCCGCCAACTCGGCCCTGACGACGAAGAAGCCTTTCTCGCTGGCGGTGAATCATGGAAGGGAGAAGAACCAGACTGGCACACTTTCGTCTGGAGTGAAGGCATGACTCACACCGCTCACCTTCAGCGGCTCCTTGATGACTTTCACGGACGGAATCTCGAACCCGGTAAAGTCCCCAACACCATGCTCTATGGATTTCTCAATGGCGTGATCGTCGGGCGCTGCAGCATCCGTCATGAACTCAATGACTTCCTCCGCAATTTCGGAGGACACCTCGGCTACGGAGTCGCTCCACCATTTCGAAAAAGAGGATTTGGAACGCAGCTCTTCCAAGCGGGGCGCGCTCATTTGAAGCAACTGGGAACCAAGCGCGCTTTCATCACATGTGCCACTGACAACATCGCCTCACGAAAAATGATCGAAGATGCTGGCGGGGACTATCAAGACGAAATACTCGACCCCTTTGATCAAAAACCGACACGGCGATATTGGCTCTCACTTTAAAGGAGCACGCAGATGGGAAAATGGGCTCTTTCTTCTCCATCATTCTCCGATAAAGTTCCCCTATGCCCGCCGTCCTAATTGTTGAAGACGAAGCCGCCATCGCGGATACCCTCATCTACGCGCTCGAAACTGAAAACTTCTCCGTCACTCACGTCAGCACGGCACAAGAGGGATTAGACCACTTCGATTCACACGCCCCTGACTTCGCCGTCTTAGACATCGGCCTCCCCGACTTCACCGGCTTCGATCTTTGCCGTAAAATTCGCGACTTCTCGCAAGTCCCCATCCTCTTCCTCACCGCCCGTGATTCCGAGATCGACCAAGTCCTAGGCCTCGAACTCGGTGCCGATGACTACGTCACCAAGCCCTTTTCGCCCCGCACCGTCGTGGCTCGCATCCGCGCCATCCTTCGCCGCGGCGGCTCCGCTCCTTCAGAGGTTTCCTCCGACCTCCTCCATCATCAGGCCGATACCATGAGCATCACCTGCTGCGGCCATCCCCTCGATCTCACCGCGCACGAATACAAACTCCTCGCCATCCTCCTTGCCCAACCCGGCCGCGTCTTCACCCGCGAACAACTCCTCGAACAAGCTTGGGACGATCCCGGTTCCGCGATGGACCGCACCATCGACGCCCACATCAAAACTCTCCGCGCCAAACTCCGCACCCACTCCGAAGACGCCGCCGAAACCATCCAAACCCGCCGCGGACTAGGCTACACCCTAGTTTTCTAGTCCTTCCTTCCCCGCCCCCAAGCAAGCCATTTGTTCATTCTGCAATCGTTCATTCGTCCATTCCAATGCGTCTCACCCGAGTCACCCTCTTCCTCATCACCCTCATCATGGGGCTCGGCTTCTATCGTCTCACCGACTACCTCCTCGAAGACCTCGAATCCCAAACTCTCCAAGCGACTGAAGAATCGATGATCGATTCCGCTCAACTCCTCGCCAATTATGTCGAGAACGAGCAAGACCTCAGCAAGATTTTCAAAGGCCTCGAAGACCGCGAATTTGAAGCTCGTGTTTTTTCCGTGCTTAAAAACAAAGTGGGCATCAATGCCTACCTCACTGACAAAAAAGGCATCGTCATCTTCGATAGCCTAAATCCCGATACGGTCGGCCAAGACTTCTCTGAATGGAGTGATGTCTTCAAAACCTTAAAAGGAGAATACGGAGCCCGCTCTTCTCGACTGATCGAAGAAGACCCTAGCTCTTCCGTCATGTACGTCGGCGCTCCGATTCGTCGTGATGGCCAAATCATTGGCTGCGTCTCAGTGTCGAAGGCCCAACGCGATGTCCTCCCCTTCGTCCAAGACCGTCGTCAAACCATCATCTGGGCCGTCGCCCTAATTGGTCTCGGTATTCTCGCGCTCATCGGCGCAGTTTTCATCTGGCTCTTCCGACCCGTCGGAAAACTCACCAACTACGCCCGCGCCATCACCCGAGGCGAACGGCGCTCCAAACCCGAAGTCGGCATTGGCCGCGAGGTCAACACCCTCGCCAACGCCCTTCACGACATGCGCGAATCGCTCGAAGGTCGCCAATACGCCGAGCGCTACATTCAGACCCTCACCCACGAACTGAAGTCCCCACTTGCCGCGATCCAAGGAGCCGCCGAACTCCTCAACGAAGACATGCCCCAGGCTGATCGAGCCCGCTTCGTCGGCAACATCCGCTCCCAAACCAAACGCTGCGAAGATCTCATCCACCGCCTCCTCGAACTCTCGGCCCTCGAAGCACAAACCCACCTCGAAGATTCTCATCCCTTCGACCTCACCGCCTGCTGCCAAAAAAGCCTCAACGAAATGAAAGCCCTCGCCGAGGCCTCTGAGGTCACGCTCGCGAGCGAACTCCCCGAGCCCTTACCATTTTTCGGAAATGAGCCCCTCCTCAAATCCGCCCTCAATCACCTCCTTCAAAACGCCATCCAATTTTCCCCAAAGGGCGGCACCGTCACCCTCTCCGCCACCGCAAAGGATGACAAAATCACCCTCGAAGTCAGCGACGAGGGCCCTGGAATCGAAGCCTTCGCTGCCGAAAGAGCCTTCGAGCGCTTTTACTCCTTTCGCAAAGAAAACTCCGCCAAAGGAAACGGCCTCGGACTCGCCTTCGTCAAAGAAGTCGCCGAACTCCACCAAGGCTCGGTCTCGATTTCCTCACCGGAAAACAGCGGAACGCAAGCGAGCATCACTCTGCCTCTTGCCTCTCTGAAGAACTAAGCTCCCCTCAAATCTTCACATTCAGATCATCAAGTCTTCACACAAGCTCGGCACCTTTCGAGCATGACGAAGGCCACCTTTTGGATCTGCACCCTGCTCACCCTCTCCTCCTGCGGTGATCCTGTCCCTAAAAACACCATCAAGGTCATCCGCATTCACCCTCCAGACGCCGAATACCCTTCTCTCCCTCTCACCCCACTGAGCCCTCGTTTCTGATGCTCAGAGAACTCTCCATCCTCCTTCGCGGCGCACCTCAAGACCTGCGCGCTTGGATCATCGACCCTAGCTCAAAAAACATCCGACTCTGCATCCTCACCATCATCATGGGATTTGGAGCCTACGGACTCACCGTCGGTCTCTGGCGCGCTCCTCAAATGGGGCTCTTTGTCGCCTTCAAGATGCCCGCCCTCATCTTCTTCACCCTCGCCTGTAATGGCCTCCTCAATGGCATGCTCGGACTTCTCCTCGGAAGCGGTCTAGGCTTCCGACAATCCCTCATCGCCCAACTCGTCAGCTTCGCCATCGCCGCCATGGTCCTCGGCGCTCTCGCCCCGGTCACCTTCTTCATGGCCTTCAATGCCCCCTCACCCGAAGCCCCGAACGCCGCCACCTCTCACTCCAACTACCTCATCGCTCACACCCTCCTCATCGCCATGGCAGGGATCATTGCCAACCTCCACCTCGCCCGACTCCTCCTCGCCGTCACTCCAAATGCCCGCACCGCCGCCACCACCCTCGTCGCCTGGCTCGCCGGCAACGCCTTCGTCGGAGCCCAACTTTCATGGATCATGCGTCCCTTCTTTGGCACCCCCACGATCGAAGTCGCCCTCTTCCGCGATCAACCTTTCTCCGGAACCTTCTACGAAACCGTCTGGCGCTCCCTCCAACACATCAGCGGAAACAACGCCCCCTTCCTCCTCGCCCTCATCATCCTAGGCATCACCGCCCTCCACCTCCCCGTCATCAAACTCTTCGCCCCCCACTTCAAAAAGTAGGCCTCCCGCCCCCTCCCCACGGAACGGCTGTCTCCAGACTGCCCACTCTCGACTCGGGCTAAAGCCAAAGCTCCGTAAAGCACCGATAACGCCCTCTTACATTTTTTGATCACTTAGCTGGAATCAGCGCTTTGGAGAATCGGTAGAGACTCATCACAAAGAAAAAATGAGGGAGAATTACGAGAAGACTTGGCAGAATGCCAGGCGGCGAATCCGCCATCTGATCTTGAAACCCAGAAGTCATTGGAGCTGAATCCGGCTTACCAAAGAGAAAATATTTGAGCGCGCTCACAAACTCGCCAGAAGCAAGAACTCCTTGAATCAAAAAGAGAGCGATTAACCAAAACCACGCTTTTCTCAAGTGAGAACAATTCGCCACCTTTTCTTGATTCAGCGAGGCGTAAGAAAGAACCAAAAGATGAGTAGCAAAGGCCCAAGTCATTCGCGTAGAGACATTTCACAGACCAAATTGATGCAATCTCGTAATCGAGGAATGAACTGCTTTGCGAGCATTTCCCTCCGGCGTCACATGGATGGAACGAAAAAAGAGCTCAAACCCGCCCCCTCTTGTACGAAAAGTTTGTAAAAGCAAACTCTGGGCAGTAGCAGTCACCTATGGGCATTGAAATCAGCTACCGGAACCTCTCGAATCATGGATCGATGTTACAGGATGAAGTCCGCTGTAAGGCTTTTCGCGATGCCTTGTTTGAGGTCGTGACACCAGACTCGGTCGTCTTAGACATCGGCGCTGGGACAGGAATCCTGAGCATCTTTGCAGCCCAAGCTGGAGCAAAGAAAGTCTATGCGGTAGAGCGCTCGCCAGTCGCTCAATCTGCCAAGCAGATCATTGCAGAAAATGGCCTCAGTGATCAGATCACCGTGATTCAAGGTGAAATGGAAGCACTAGAACTCCCTGAAAAGGTCGATGTCATCGTCTCAGAATGGCTGGGCGGCTATGGGGTCGACGAAAACCTCCTCCCCATTGTCATTCAGGCCCGCGACCGCTGGCTCAAGCCTGGCGGGGTCATGATTCCGGGCACGACGACCTCTTGGATGGTTCCGGCCTACGATCGCTATCTCCAAGAAGAAGTCGAATTCTGGTATAGCCGACCTTACGGCGTGGATCTTTCCTTAGTGGGCGATGATGTCCAGCGACGCACCGAAGCCAGCTGTCATCACGTCACCCCAGATGATCTGGCCTGCAAGGCGCAGCTCATGTGGACGGTCGATAGCCATAGCTGCACTGCGGACCAAGCCGGAGGAACCTTTGAGACAGAACTAGAGTTCATCTCTGATTGCGATGGTGAGATCAATTGCCTCGCCGCTTGGTTTGAAACGAAGTCCGCCAAAACGGTGGAGCTCTCCAATGCTCCTAGCTGCCCAGATACCCATTGGGGGCGGACCGTCTTCCCCATCGGAAAAACGATCTTCGTTGATAAAGGCACGCGCATCAAAGTTCACTTTGTCCATGAACCTTACGGAAAGGGGCACTCCAATGCGAGGTGGACCGTTGAGATCGAGGACTATCGCTTCCAGTCGGAAGACACGACCTTGTTGACTGGTGATTTTTCCCAGCCCTCTTAAGTCAAGCCCCCGACCTTCTACTTCCTGTTCGCGCGACTCCTTTATGGAAGGCTTATTCCTAAAAGACCTTCAAGCGCGTCGAACGCTTGATTCGCCTGCTCGTGAATTTTTAGATCCGCTAAGTCTGAGGCACGGAGAGATCTCGGGTAATATTGATCCACCCAGCTAACGAGGAGTGCGTGGTTTTCCGGATTCATCCAAAATTGAGGTGGCACTTGCGCACGCTGCTCTTCGGTCATAACGACACGTAGTCTCAGGCAGGCTGGTCCCCCACCATTGTGCATACTTTGACGAAGGTCCATGAAGATGACACCGGACACGGGATTCTCTCCGGGAATCAGATCGTTTTGGATGTAGCGTTCGACACTGGGAGTCGTCTGACATTCCTGAGGAGCAAGGAGGACCATTTGACCACTAGGCATGGTCACGAGTTGGCTGTTAAAAAGGTAACTTGCTACGGCGTCTTTGAGTGGAACGCGATCTTCCGAGACTTCTAAGGTGCAGAGTTCTTCTGAGCAGACTCTGCTGAATCGAGCCGAGATCTGGTCAATGGCTTCAATTCCTCCCACGAAGGATTTTTCGTGATAGAGAAAGACATTTTCATTTCCCGTGCTGATGACGTCATTATGAAAAACTCCCGCGTCAATTGCTTCGGGCGATTGGTGTAAGAAGAGGCAACGATCTTCAGGAAGTTTGAGAAGTCGAGACAGGGCGAGGTTGGCTTCGAGACTTTGACGCGCTGGATAGCGACTTGGTCGAGGGCTATCAGGATTCTGGTGATCTATGCCATGGACAAAGAGGTGGAGCCCGGGAGTCCCGTGCTTAGAGCAAAGCCGAATGTGGTTGGCCGCTCCTTCATCAAAAAGAAGAGGAGTGCTTGGCAAAGGCGCGTGGTGTTCGAAATGATCGGGGCTTTTGAAAATCTCTTTTAAGATCTGAGCTGTTTGCGGAGCTTCGAGCGAGCGGTGCAGGTTGCTGGCGAGATTGGCCGGGACGAATTGGAGTCTCCCATCAAGGGTATCAGCTGATGCCGCAATCGTGGCCGCATTAGCAGTCCACATCGCGGAGGATGAACAGCAGGAAGCGAGGAGATGAGGAGCAGTCTGGGCAGCTTGATCTAAAATTTCCTGATCACTTCCGGCAAAGCCAATTTGTCGGAGAGTCTGCCACGCTGGGCGGCGCTGAGGAGGGATGAAGCCTTGCCCCAGTCCTTGCTCGCTAAGTTCTAGCATCTTCTCAAGCCCCTGCATCGCGGCAAGGTGTGGATTAGAAACGGCTTCCGCATGGCTCTGTGAAGCGACGTTTCCAAGCGAGAGTCCTGCGTAGTTATGCAGTGGTCCGACCAGGCCATCGAAGTTAATTTCACGAGTTTCCTTCATCTTAAGATCCTGTTTTAGCCTTCGCTTTTTATGCTGATTCCCGGAGGAGTAGCGGCTGGAAGATTGAGCTCAGAGCTTTCCATCGAGGCGACGGGATGGCTGCAATAATCGGCGGCAAAGTAAGCACTAGGGCGGTGATTTCCGCTGTCACCGATTCCTCCAAATGGGGCGGCGCTGCTTGCTCCGGTGAGTTGTTGATTCCAGTTAATGAGCCCGGCGTGGACTTCATTTTGGAAGCGTGTGTATTCTTGTGCATCAGATGAGAGCAGGCCCGCCGCGAGGCCGTAGCTAGTGTGGTTCGCCTCTGAGATCGCCGCATCGAAATCTGGAACGCGGATGAGCTGCAGGAGTGGCCCGAAGATTTCTTCATCACGGCATCCTGAGACATTGCTGACATCGAGAATGCCGGGTGAGATAAAAGCGGTGTCTTCTTTAAGAAGACGTGACTCCAGCAGCGGCTCGGCGCCTCGGGCGAGGAGTTTTTGCTGAGCGGCCAGGATCTCTTTTGCCGCCGCAGGAGAGATGACGGGGCCCATAAATGGAGCGGGGTCATCGCTCGGAGATCCCACTTGAATCGAGCGTGTCATTTCTATCAGTCGAGAAATGAGGACGTCGCTATTTTCATTTTCGATCACGACGAGGCGACGAGCGCAGGTGCATCGTTGTCCAGCGGTAATGAAAGCGGATTGAACGATGGTGAGGCAAGCAGCTTCGATCTGGTCGATCTGTGAAATGACGAGAGGATTGTTCCCTCCCATTTCGAGAGCGATCATCATTCCCGGTCGATGAATATTCGCGGCTGCGATGCGTTTTCCAGTGGAAGAGCTGCCGGTGAAGAAGATGGCATCGATGCCTTCATGACCACTAAGATGTGCTCCCACATTCCCATCCCCGTGAATGAGTTGGATCACACTCGGCGGGAGGCCCGCTTCGAGGAGGAATTCTACAATGAGGGTTCCAGTCCGAGGGGTCAGTTCACTGGGCTTAAAGACGATGATATTTCCAGCAAGGAGCGCGGGAACAATGTGACCATTGGGCAAATGGCCGGGGAAATTAAAGGGACCGAGAACAACGACCACCCCATGTGGGCGGAAGCGAGTGGTGGAGGCACCAGTGCCGAATTCCGCGCAGCGTGTTTCTTGAGCTTTGATCGAGATTTCGATTTTTCCTTTCATCGCTCCGGCTTCAGTCTTGGCTTCCCAGATGGGCTTACCGGTGTCTGCGGAAATACTCTGCGCGATCTTGTCTTGATTCGCTTCGAGGAGCTCGGCGTAGCGACGAAGAATGATGATTTTCTCATCAAGAGAAACAGCAGCCCAGCTTGCAGAGCTGGCGCGAGCGCTTTGGATGGCAAGATCGGCCTGGTCTAGGCTAGCGGCATGAAGTTGAGCCCCGACCTCGCCCGTGCAGGGATTTGTTAATGGGATCGAAGTCCCTTCACCTGAGGTCCAGTTTTGATTGAGATATTGATTCATAATGACAGATAGGCAACGGGGTCACCGATGCTCAGTGCGAGAGCTTCGAGAGTGGCTTGGGAGACGGAAACGGACCCATCATCTAGGATCTGGATTTCGGAAGAAAGGCAGCGGAAATCAAGGTCAGTCCGTGAAAGGAGAGCGCGGGTTGAGTTTCGGCTCGGAGAGAGCTGAGTCTCAGAGACATGAGTCTTCTGGGTCTGAGCGATGGAGGAAATTTGCGATGTTTTAGCGCGATAGGCTGGACCCGCATCAAAGATATCGACTTCGTTTGAAAATTCGAAGCCTTGCTCAACAAGCATCTTTAAAGCGGGACGAGTATTTGGGTGAACTTCTCCAACGCAGTCTTGCGCTTCCTGAGGAAGCATGGGGAGATAGATGGGGTGCCTGCCCATGAGATCACGGAGGAATGACTTGTTATTTTTTGCGGTGTGGAGATCGGCCGTGAGGTAGTCACAATCGAAAAAATGTCGGCCCACCGCATTCCAAAATGGTGATTCAGAATCCTGATCTGAGACCCCTCTCAGCTCGGCGATGATCTCTTCGCTAAAGCGTTCAGAAAATTGTGCGATGAAGAGAAAGCGGGCAAGTGAAAGGAGTGGACCTAGGCCCTTACCGCGAGCGGACTCCTTAAGATAGAGACTTCCAATTTCGGTAGGACCATCGTGATCGAGCTTGAGGTGAAGCTCGGAGATGGTCTTGGTGATATTGAGTGGCTTATGATTAAAATGACTTTCCCTAATTTCGTAAGCGTAAAAGGGCTCGTACCCTCCGACTCGGGCAAAGATAGCACTGCAGCCAAGAATTTCTCCGGCAGGATAGGATTCGAGAACGAAAAAATATGACTCACTCCCGGGGCTCTCGATGACGGGATAGAATGACTTAAGAGATTCGTGAATGCGCCCTCTTAAGTAGTCTCGATCATTAGGCAGCGTCGTAATCGGATCCTTTGCCTCGTCTGCAATTTTGAAAATTTCATCAAGATCATCTTCCCGCACCGGGCGGAAAATGAAGCTTTGTTCATTGAGAGATGTCATCTGAGTTGGCTTCTAAACACTCATTTCAATCAGAGTTGCTTCGAAGATTTCTAAAGTCTCGGTGATGTGGACTTCTTCGAGCGCACCAATGGGCATGAGGAAACGCATCCGCATGGGATTGGCACCCGCAACAAAACAAATGATGCCTTTTGCATAGAGTTCATGGAGGAGCGCGAGCACCTTACTCGACTCACCCTGAAGGGGCGTGCAGCCGGTCATCGCTCCGAGTCCCCAAGGGCCGGTGAGAAGCTGGGGGTGGCGCTCTGAGATGGCGATGAGTCCCTCACGGAAGAAGGTGTGAAGTCTATTTGTCTTCCCATCGTCCCCAAAGTAACTGCCATTTTCTAGTTCATCTAAAGTCGCAAGAGAGGCGGCGATGGCCGAGGTCGATGAGGTGTAGGTTTGCGCAATGAGACCGGGTTTAGGAGCATAGTGATCGGTGAAAAGGGTCGCGCAGACTTGTGCGGCTTTACCGATCCAGACGATATCGATCAGATCATCGAGCCCGAAGTGTTGAAAGGCGAAAGGCTGAAGGGTCCGCGCAAAGGTTTGCACTTCATCCGCAAGGACGGCGACTTTATGCTCACGACACATTTCCATCAGGGCACGGTGGTAGTCAGCACTGCCGGGGTAGAATCCGCCCTCCCCCTGAATGAGTTCAAAAATCATCGCCGCATGTTCTCCGGGGTAGCGCTTAAGGTGACCTGAGAGAACTTCTACGGAACGTCTCGTACTTCCCTCGGGATCACTCTCATCAAAGAAGGGAACATAATCGACATGAAGAACGGTTGGGAGCCCTTGGCGGAAGGCGGGTTTATCGTTGATCTGAGAGAAGGCAATCGAGCGACCCGCGAAGCAGCGCTCGAAGGCTAGGACTCTCGAAGCGGGGCTGTTTTTCTGGAGAGCCATCTTCAGGGCATTCTCACCAGACATGACTCCAGAAGAGGAAAGGAAGCAATGATTGAGGGCCGAACCCTGTCTCTGAGCCAGCGAGATTAAGCGCTTCGTGAGATCAAAGCTCGCTTGGTTTTGCTGAATATTGCCCTGCATGACCACGTCCTCGAGGGAAGCCTTGAGGGAGGCCTCGACGATCCGCGGGTGTGAGTGTCCCATCAAGTGCACGCCGATCCCGCAGGTGTAGTCATACTTCACACTACCATCTGCAAGCTCCACGAAAGGCCCCTTTCCCAAGCCTGAGGCAAGGTAAGGGAAAAACAACTTTCCGCCACGGAGGGTGGAAAACTCCGCGAGAGTTTTTTCGTAATCTTCCGTGAGAGCTGGGTCTGCCGGGCGGATTCCCTGAATCTGTTCTTGGTGTTTCGCAAGATTATCGAGGAGTCCTTGAATCCCACTTTCGATGTCGGGATCTGATTGAAGTTGCTGTGCCGTAGTCATGACTTTGAGGTGTGTGTGTTTTGAAAAAGAAGATCTGGAGCTTGCCCTCTCGCAATGCGGATCAGTAAAAGAGCGCTGAGTCTGATTCGCTCAGGCAAACTTGCGATCTCCATGTATTCCTGAGCTGAGTGAAGCTCCGCACCGATGACACCGAGGTTATCGATATTTACTAAGCCGTAAGCGAGGAGGTTTGAGCCATCAGAGCCGCCGCCGGTGTCGTGAAAGGGCAGCGATTGTTCAAGCTCGGCACCTGTTTCCTTAATAAAACGATAAAGCGCTTCTGTTGGCTCAGTGGCTTCCCGGGCAGGACGGCTAAAGGAACCATGCCAAACCAAGCTCAAGTCATGCTTCTTTTCTAGACGGGCACGAAGTTCTTCGAGATGGTCTAGAATCGCAGCCGCATCCTCCTGTCGTTGGTAGCGGATGTTAAAACGGGCATGCGCATTTTCTGCGACCGCATTTAAGACCTCTCCTCCGGCGATGTGTCCGACGTTAAAGCGGGCATGAGGGAAGATTTCGTGCGCGGCTTGGATTTCGAGAATGGCCTCAGAAATCGCGACGATCGCATTCCTGCCATCTTGGAAATTTTTCCCGACATGAACGCTGCGACCGTGGGCACGAAGAAGGAAATTCCCCCCTCCCATCCGCTCGCGCACCAGGCTCCCTCCAGGTGGGCTCGATTCGTAGATGAGCCCTAGATCATTCCGTTCCGCAGATTCCTTTAAGAGAAGGTCAGTTCCCGGCGAGCCAATTTCTTCGTCAGGTCCGATGAGAATTTCCCAACCAATCCGAGAAGCTTCCGGATGCTTCTCAAAGATTGCTAAGGCTTCCAGCATGACAAGGAGCCCCCCTTTCATATCAGCCACCCCAGGGCCATGAAGCCTCTCCCCATCGTCCGAGAGATAGGTCTTTTGGAATTCGGACGACTCGGCGTAAACGGTGTCCATGTGGCCATTCAAGAGAATTTGAATGGGGGCCTCGGGGCGCTTTCTTGCGCGGAGAGTTTTACCAAGGCGAAGGGGAATCGCCTTCCCCCCGATAGGATCGACATCGTAAGACTGTGGAGTCTCAATCAACTCAACATGGTCGCTAAGAGACAGAATGTGTGTTCTCAGGATTTCAGCCATCTCGCTGAGGCCCCTTAGGTTTGAACTTCCAGAATTACAGTCACACCAATCCCTTAAAATTTTCACCACAGCATCAGCCTCAGGGCAGTGCCCTTCGATGAAGCTGATATCTGAACAAAGTGTCTTGGAATCCATTGTGAATTGGAATGAGGAGTTACTCTGAGGAAGCGGGCCAGCTCAGCTGATTCGTCGGTGAGAATCAGAATATCGTCACATTCTCAGCTTTTCATCAGCTGCGCACTGAAAGGACCAAGCGGCGTTCGCAACCACCGGCGACCCCATTTCATTCCCCACACGGCCGACGCGTCCCGGTCTCAAGGTAGAGAAGCGCTTTTTGATAACTGGATCCGCTCAAAAAGTGATCCAGATTCCCATCAATCTCACTCCGGTGCGCTTCGTGCCATGACACGATTTCCTCACTCACCTTCTTTAGCGCTTCAAGGTGCGCATCGGGATCCCGATCACGGAATTCATGATCAGCAATCACCGCAAGGCGAGTTTCAAGGAGCTTGGCTAAATCAGGAAAGTTCATAAGGGGAATGCCCGGAAGCTTTCCGCCAAAACCAGCAAGCGGCAACTGAATTCGAAGAGGACTAAGATCCGATCAAGCACTTAAGCCCAATTTTAAAGCCCCCTCGGGTGGCGGGCAACAAAGCCCTTGTAGTTCCTGCTTTTGCTTTTCCAACGTGGACCGGTTCGCGTGGTCGAGCCACCCGTATCCAAGCGTAAGCCGCCAATGATCATGAAGACATGCCCATCCTTAGCCCAAACCGTGATCCAATCCCCCTCACCCGGCTCGCCAAAGTTGAGAAAGCCCCTCGAAGTCATTTGATCAGGCATGATCCCAGCTTCACGCAGAACGTAACTCACTGTCCCAGAGCAATCGTAACCCGTATCATTCAACACGGCATGACCCCCGCCCCATTTATAAGGGAATTTTTGCATCCGATTCCCCGCCTCCACCGCACGACGAACCACTGGTGGAGCATCTGCCGGAGCAAGCGCACGGCCATTTACTAAGTGAACTTTCCCACGAGGCATCGGTGATTTTTGAGAGGTCTGCGGCTTTGGATTCGGCGCTACCACAGTTTTGGGCAACGGTTGGGCGACGAATACTTTGTGACGCGGTACCATCATCGGAGTCGGCTGCGCAACCGCACTTGCCGTTTGGTAGGTCCCTTGACCATAGGGAGCCCCAAAGCCCGGCCCTTGCGTTGGGGAATTTACGGCATAAGCCCCTGTTGGTCTCACCTTTTGAGAGTTTGAAATTGCACCCTGGAAACGAGAGTCGTAACCGCTCCCAGTCGATTCCAAAGCCCACTTAGGACTGACCTGACAACTCGGGAGACATAGAATGATGAGCAAGAAAGCGAGCGTTTGAAGGGAAGAGATGAAACATTTCATAAGATCAGAAATTCAGGAACTGGTGACATAGACCCCTCCCCGAGTATTCCGTTCAATGTTATTTCAACCTACAAAAAAGGATCTAAAGGCCTGATTATTAAGGCTTCTTAACAAGATCCGATGAATCCCCCATGCTAGCTAAAAAGCTCAAAGAGAAATTTCCAATTGGGGAGAGATCCAACAAAGAAATTGGCCCCAAACTTTTTTTTGAAAATTACTCGAATCCTCGCCCAATTCTTCTTAGCAGCAGGCCAGCTTCAAAAAACTAGGGCTCCTCCAACTTCAAATCTCTTAACGACCAAATCTCTCCCTTCATCTCTCCCAGTGCTCCCCTCGGCTTTCGAGCCCCATCCTTCCGCTTCGGTCCAAAGCGTTCTCGACTCTTCCGGAAAACTCCATCCACGAAAGACTTCGACCCAATCACTGCCCCGTCCGTAAAATACCTCACTCGGCATCTCACCACTTTCGAAATCTTCAAATCTCGCTCCTCATCCTTCGATAGACGCTCCATTTCCTTCGCTGCTTTCTCACGACCCATCCCCTTCCTCACCACCACCCGCTGCTTTGTAGCCGCATTCCCACGTTCCTCTCCCTGTTCTATCCCAGCTGAGATCAAAATCTTCCGATACTCTTTCCCCACTCCTCCCTGCGACCAACTCCGCGCCGTCACCTCTCGGCTACCAAAAGAATAAAGCGCCCGCACCAAACCCGCCTGCGCCTTCTTCGCACCACGACCTCCACCAACCGCTTCGCCATAAGAACTCCAACGGTAATCCGCCGGATCATCCACCATCCCAGCCCGCACTGGATTCAGATCGATATAAGCTGCCATTGTCCGAGCCGCCAAACCATCCTCCACGATCACACTCCGAAAGCGTGACTCCCACAAGGTCCCTCGACGCCCATGCTCCCGATTAAACCAACAGGTAAAGCGCTGCAGCATCCCCTTAAAAAACTCACTAAGGGAATGCATTCGGTAAGAATAACGCAGGTGAATCGCTTCCAACATCTCTTTTCCTAAGCGAACATTCCTAGCCCGCTCCTCCTGAGTCAAAGCTCTCCCTTCTTCACCTTCCTCCTCTTCCAAACTCTCACCTGAAATCATCCGCTTCGCCTCCTCGATTTCGCGAGCTACCGATGCCGTATAACTCCGCGAATAAAGCCCCCCTAATCTCCGCAAAAGCTCCTCATCGGAGAGTCCCAACGACTCCCCCTTCTCACACCCTGGCGGAACTTCCAAGAGAACGTGCAAATGATTGCTCATCAGGCAATAGGACAAAATTTGACAGCCCGTAAACCGCTCATACATCCGGAGTAAGATCCGCAACTGCTCCTTCTCATCAGCCTCCAGCACAAAGCGCCGATCCACCACTCGCGTCACCACATGATAAATCGCCACCGGAGGACTCGCCCCACCGGAGTCCTTCGGAACCAAAAATCGCCGTGGTTTCTTCAACACCCCGCCACCTTAATGAGCTTGAGCATCGAAGCAAGAGGAATCTTTGCATATCGTCTGGCAATTAAACTACAGGACAGCCAGGGTGTTTGTGTTTCGCCGACAGGCTTTGACCAACGAAGCCCAGAGAAGGCTTGGCGAGAGGTTTTTGGCGTAGCTCCAACTTCCTGTGCAAATCGTCTGGCAATTAAAATGCCCCCTTCATCTCTCCAAGTGCTCCTCGCGGCTTACGCGCGCCATCCACCCGTTTCGGCCCAAAGCGCTCCCGACTCTTTCGGAAAACCCTTTTTCACAACCACCCGCTGCTTAGTCTTCACATTCCCCCTTTCCCCACCTTGCTCCATTCCAGCTGAGATCAAAACCCTTCCTCCGACCAGGTCCGCGCCTTCACCATCCGGCTACCAAACGAATAAACCTTACACACCAATTCTTGCTTGATCTTTCTTCGCATGCAGATCATCCGGCAATTCAAATCTCCCATCCAACAGATTGAATGATTCAAACAACTTCCTTTTATGCTTTCGAGTCGTGTTGAGCGAAGCATTATCTGCGTTTCAACAGCCCTATTATACCATCCTTCATGACTCTGAACCGTAGAGTAATTCTGCTTACAGCAACCTCTTTCTTGGCACATCTAACCAGCACCCTAGCTGAAGTCTTAGCCCCCCCTGTATTCTCAACCAAGAGCACTAGTTTTAGCGGAAAAATTGAGATTAAAATCACTCATTCCCAAAGAGACGCTATCATTTACGTGACCCAAGACGGTTCCACCCCAAACCGAAAGTCCGAGCGCTTCGAAGGATCACTTCTGCTCTCTAAGACCACTCATCTCAAAGCCATTGCCGTATCGAAAGGACCGACACAAAGCAGCCCTGTTAGCTCCGCAGTGTTTCTAGCACTCAGCGATCAATCGCAGCCCTTTCAGTCAAACCTTCCTGTCATTGCGCTCAAATCCTTCAATCATCAGAAACCCAGTCAAAACGCCTATCAGGACACCCTCTTTACGCTTCTGCAAGCTAAGGAAGACGGAATCACAGATCTTGCCTCACCTTTGAAGCAAAGCCACCACGCCGGGATAAGGACAAGGGGTACTTCCACCGCTAAAAACCCCAAACCATCGCTCAATCTTGAATTGCGAAATGCATCAGGAGAAGACCACAGCGCGCCACTTCTTGGAATGCCAGAAAATTCAGATTGGATTCTCAGAGCCAGCTACGACATTGATCGTTCTCTCATTCGCGATGCCCTCATCTTCAAAATTAGCAGAAAACTGGGCCACTACGCTCCGCGCACCCGCTTTGTGGAGCTTTTTCATGACCACGACGATGATGGGCTAAGTTATCCGGAAGATTATCTTGGAATCTACACCCTCACCGAAAAAATTAAGCGAGGAAAGTCTCGGGTCCGAATTCATCGCCTCAAACATGACAAAATAAAAGAGCCTGAGATAAGTGGAGGATACCTCTTTAAAGATGATCGTCCAGACCCTGGCGACCATGGCCTCACAATTCGACACATTGGAAAATATTACTTAGTAGATCCCAAAGAAAAGGAAATCCATCCAAAGCAGTTAAGCTACTTAAGCCACTACCTCAATAGTTTTACAATGGCCGTAAGATCTCCTTCAGGATTTCACCCAGTCTACAAAAAACATTACACCGAATATATCGATCAAAGATCGTGGCTTGTGTGGCATTGGTTGAACACATTTTCAGGAAACTTAGACACCTATAAAGCAAGCGCCTACTTCTACAAACATCACCAATCTCGGAATGGCGGGCGGATCGAAGCTGGACCACTCTGGGATTTTGACCGAAGCATGAATTCATCTGATCCCCGCGATGACAGCCCATTCGGCTGGGGTCCACCACAAGATGAAAGCTCGATCTTTAGCAATCAACTCGCTCCTTGGTGGGGCTGGCTACTTTCTCACAAAGAAGCGAGGCAAGCGCACATTGATCTTTGGCACGAAATGAGAAGTCGCGTCCTGAACTGGAATCAACTGAACGCCATGATCGATGGAATGGCTTTAGAATTGCAAGGCGGCGGTCAGAAAGAAAAGCAAAATGGAAGCTCCCCAGCACAGCGAAACTTCAGTAAATGGCCAGAAACTCAGCCACGGGGCGGAAGCCACCAGGCGGAAATTCAAATCCTCAAAGACTGGCTAAAATTAAGACTCCAGTGGATCGACTCCCAATTTATTCAAGCTCCCCGACTTCAGAGAACCGAGATTGTCGGTGAGCAAGATGGAAAAACGAGCACAGCAAGCTTGCTTGCGCCTAAAGGCGCAAGCATTCACTACACTTTAGACGGTAGTGACCCCCTCTATTCAAAAACAAGTCTAGTCTACCACTCAGGCAAACCAATCGAGCTATCGCATTCGCTCGTCCTAAAAGCCAGATGCCGACTCGGCCTGGGCGCAAACTCGTGGAGCGCTCCCCTCCGCCACGTCCACCTCCAGAACGATTCCAGTGATCCGCCCAAGCTGCTAATCCTAGAAAGCGATATCAACCCAATCCTCGCGGAGAATGAGGACAAATTTCAACCTCACGAGTTTGAATATCTTGCAATCAAAAATCCGTCATCTGATCAAACAATTGATCTTACCGGAGCGGAATTCACCAACGGCATTCGATTCTCCTTTGATCAATCCCCGATTCAAAAACTCGCTCCAGGTGAGGTTCTCTATCTTGCGTATCACGAAGAAGCCTTTCTAAAACGTCACGGAGCAGAAAAGAGCAAGCGCCTCGCAGGCTCTTTCTCTCCTTCCCGCCTGAACAACTCTGGGGAACTCATTGAAATGAAAAATGGCTTGCAGAAACTCATCCTATCATCGCGCATCCCAATTCAGAGAGCAGCTCCGCCAAAAGAAACGGACTGATTCCTAGCCAACCTGTTCGATCAGTCATTCCAGCACTTCAATCTTGAGATCGCGTATCGAAAACAGCCCAGCTTCTTTCACCGGTAGTGCGCGCGCTCCTGTTTTTCGATTTTGCCCAAACCACTCCCGCTTTGCCTCGAAAACCTCCTCCACAAACGCTCGGCTTCCTAAGACCATACCACTACTAAAATACCTCACCCGACATCTCAATAACTCCCCCTTGGTCAAGCTTCCTCCGTTTCTAATCTCTTCCAAAGCCTTCTCACGATCAAACCCTCGTCGGAAAAACGTTTTTCCTTGGCCTCTCAAAATCTTCTTCTCATTTGCCCCTACCTCAATTCCCTCCCCTAGAAGCAACCTTCGGTAAGCGGCTCCCCCTCCAGTCACCCAAGAATCCATTGCCATCCCCACCACTCGGCAAAGCCCTTTTCGTCCTCTTTTACTCCCCCCCATCGCCTCCGCATATCCACACCAACGATAATCCTTTGGATCTGCCACCAAACCCGCTCTCAAAGGATTCAAATCGATGTAAGCCGCCATGGTTTGCAAGGCTTCTCCATCCTCCACCAAAATACTTCGATACCGCTCCTGCCACAGCGTCCCTCGCCGACCGTGTCGTTTGTTAAACCAGCGACTAAAGCGCTCCTTCAACTCCTTCATAAAATGCTTCAAACTACAGAGCCGCGCTAAAAAACTCGAAATCGTCTTTTCATAAAGCTCATCGAGCTTCTTCTCCTTCATCACTTCCAACTCCGCTTTCAACTGGTGCAAATACGCGCGCGAATAAAGTAATTTCAAATGCTCAAAGAGTCGCTCCTCTCGTGCTTCCCTCGACCCCTTATTGAACTTCTTTAAAAACTGCTGCCTCTCCGGAACTCGCAGCAAAAGGTGAAAATGATTTCCCATCAACGCATAAGTAAGCACTTCAACCCCGGAAAAGCGTTCCATTCGCCGCATTAACTTCCGAAAAGCCTCTTTCTCAACATCCCCAAAGAGTAAATCGCCCCCTGCCACCCGGGACATCACGTGGTAGCAGCAGGTTCGATCATCGAACACAAAGCGACGCCTTTTGCCAGTCCCTCGACCAGGTGCTTTGAGGGCAATCCCCCCCATCATCTTCCCCGTTAAACAATCCGCTTTCTCCAAGTCGCTCAACTCTCGTTTTCCCTGTTTCTTCATAGGCTACGGGCTCTTTCTACAAGATGATTTGGTGTGGGTCAAGAACTGGTTGCCTGTCAACTTAGTCTCCTTAGGCGTCGATCGGACCGTGGCAAGGGGATTCTGTGCAAATCGTCTGGCAATTAAAATGGGCAATTAAAATGAAAATGGGCAATTAAAATGCAAATCGTCTGGCAATTAAAATGCTCACTCACTGCTTGTCTGGCACCTTAGTCCCTGGTTGTCTGGCACCTTAGTTTATTAGTTATTAGTTTGTTGCGGTCGCTCACTATGGATTTATGTCAAAATGGAGATCAATATCATCGTCATTAAACTCAACCCCATCTTCGCCGAAGCTACGTATCGAAAACTTCTTTTCCGTAACCTTAATAAGAAAAGGATGTCCCCACACATCGAGAACCTCTTTCTTCTCTTCCCAAATGCCAGACTTTGGAAGATCATTCCCCTCTATGAAAAGATAAAGACTCTTTGGATCCATTCGCTCTAATATCCCCGCATCACCTTCATTTCTAATAAATAATCTTACAGCGACTCGAAGATTCATTATAGCTCGATTGGTGAGCGGGACACCTCTATCGTTGTCTTGGACCTTACAAGAAACGAGAACAGGACAGGACAAAAGGCTTATCCAAAAATAATTACTTAAACATTTCATCTTGAGAAGTAAAGGCGTTGAAATTAAAATCATTATCATCAATGTTTTTTTTCGGACCCTTTATACAACTCACCGATATGCAACACCCAGATAACCCCGGAAATTTATTGTTCATTATTTGCTGAACTTGATTACAACTAAAACTTGCACCTAGCGCCCCATCTTCAATATTACCGACATCCCTCGAGTCTATACTCCCAGTATGCCCCGAGCCCACAGGATACCTATCATAGCTGAGATACTCACTAAACTCGCGCCATTGGTCCTGAACCACTCTCGCAAACTCCGGGCAATTATCACCTAATCGAGCGTTTGCGACTTCAATCCTTTCCCACATCTTTGCAAATTCACGGTGAATTGAAAAAATCGCTTCCATTGCATACGCTCGTCCTTCATTTCGTCGACCGTTCCAAGCATATTTACTTCCTGTTCTGTCACCATGAAAAACATGAGTTGCTTCGTGAATAGCAACCGTTAACGGATCACTTAAGTCTGCAGCATTTCGGACCGAAATCTTTGGGTCCCCCCCAATACCGTAGTGAGGATTCGGATTCGAAAAACTCCCTTCCCCTGTCGCAAACGAAGGATCATACACAGTCTCGACTCCCTTAGTATGTAATATCAACCACAACATAGCGATGTCTATTTTCCCATGCCCATGTTTGGTTGAGGGCATATCCTTTGCCTCCGTATACCCCTTCCACAATGAAGCTTGAAACGCAGAATGTGCATTTCCGAGGCCTGTCATACCTAACAAATCCACTCTGTTGACGGCATCATTCCCAACCATCCCGTAGAGATTCATCCCGCCCCGTTCCCCGATGGGGTCTTTGCTTGGCCATCTTCCCGTCACCGGATCGTAATACCTGTAGCCGTAGTAAAGCAGCCCCGTCTCGACATCCTCGTATTTCGTTGAGAAACCAAATGGATTTTCTGCTAAATCTGCTCCGGCCGAATAAGTAGTCAAGGTATTGCCGAAAGCGTCATAATCATTTTTTTGGACCAGATTGCCATCTTTGGACCATGCAATTATATTTCCATTCCCATCGAAACTGGGGATCAGCTTCGCCCATTGACCGGTCTCCGAATCTTTGGTGCAAGAAAACAGGAGTCCGCCAACACCCCCCGCTCTTTGCGAGGAACCACTGAGGTCATTCCCCCATTGATGAGATGCCACTTGATTCACAGTTCCAGAAGACCCGTTAGCTACCCAATTGAACTCCGCAACCAAATTCCAAGCGTCGTATAGGAATCTCCGGTCATAGGAATCTTGAGGATTTGTACGATTGGTCACTTCTTTTCGGATCCGCCTTCCTTGGTGATCATAGGTAAATCTCAGTTCGAGATCAGGATGCCCTCGATTGACCCGCGCATATTCCGCCGTGCGCATCCAAACTAAGCGGTTATTGGCATCCCAACGGTATTCCCACCGGCTATCCGCCACCAGATTTCCGTCAGCATCATATCTATAAAATGGGTTGAAAGGCTCGATCCACTGAGCTCCACGCTGATCATCGGCAGTAATGGCGGCATCATCTGATATGTAGATCTCTCTCCACTGGCCATCATCATCCTCAGCAATGAGTTCCGCAAAGAAATAGGGTCCTTCTCGATCGGTGGTCTTCGGAGTCCCGCCAATTTCGTGGGCGACAAGAATGTTGGTATCTTCTGGAGCCAGTCCAATGATGGGGAGAGATCCCCCCCCGTCAGATTCGGTATACTGATTCAGGGCATTTGGACTGTAAGAAATTGTGCGTGGATTTGCTCCATCAATCCCCCCTCCGTAAGTTGCAATTTCACGATTCCCAATGTCATCATATTGGTAGGTGAATTGATGCCCGGGCAAAAGGGTCGCGTCAGCCAGTGCTTTAGAAGCCCCAGTGACCTCGCCTCGGTCATTGTAGCTATAGGACCATTTTGTGCGGTCTTCGCGGGTGGCCGAGAGCCTGCGACCGACCCGATCATGGGAGTAGGAAACCCACGAAAGGGTTTCTTGTTGGCCACCCAGCGCCTTGGTCGAAATCCCCTTCAAGCGACCTCCTAGATTAAGCAGCTGGTGATGAGTGACACCATGACCATTCAAAGTGACGGTTCTCGAACGAGGAACTCCCGTTCCTTCATAGTAGCTCTCGATGGTATTACTGGCCGATACATTCGCGGCCCCCAAAGTCATGGTGATGTTTTGACTGGTGAGGCGCCCGTTTAAGGAATTTCGTTGGTTGGTGCTTAAAACGCTCGCATTATTCCAGACCTTCGTGCTCATGGTTCGGGATGCGAAGCCGGCAGCATTGGCGACTTCCTCTCGAGTGAGCTTTAGACCATCTAAAACGCTATCTCCAAAGTCGGGAGAGTTCTGGTAGGATTCCGAACTTGTAAAACGACCCAGAGGATCATAGGCAAGATCAAGCTGGCCCTGTCCCTTCATATGAACTTCACGAGGACGTCCTGACAGATCGAAATTCCTAAAATCAACATTGGAAGTCCGGTCAGCACCCGCAGCCTCATTATCAGAAATCAGAGTCAAATTCCCAAACTCATCATAATCGTATGAGATCGTGAGCCTTTCTGCGGCCGAGTCTGGATTGTAGTCGTTTCGACGCGCCAGCATCTTGTCGGTTAAGCGGCCATAAGAATCATATAGGTAGGAGGTCCCGACGCCTGGAGAGATTTCAAAAGCCTCATTTGGGGCCTTTGTGGGATCATAGTTGTAAATTTTGTGGGCTAATTTCCCGTTATCCGGGTGATAAAACCAACGGGTGATAGATTCCTCTCCTTCTTCTCTCTGGGTCGTCAGATGGGTCATCCGGCCCGCAGCATCATAGCCATACTGCATGGGATAGGCCCCACTTCCTTCTGTCGTGAGAACCTGCCCGAGTGGACTGTAGGTGTAGGACACAACTTCGTTCTCCGCATTTGTGGTGGAGGAAAGCTGTCCTGATCCTCGGATGTTTCCTGTGTAATAGGAATAGTTCGTCTTTTCTCCCAGTTGATTTTGAGTGTAGGTCGTCTGGCCCAAAATATTGGTCGCTGTCTTTGAAAGACCGCCACGTAAATCGGTCTGGCTTGTCACGAGATTTCCGCCTTCGATCCCATACTGCCAAAAGATGGTCTTCCCAGATTGGGGATCTTGCTGAGAGATCGGATAAGCACCGATCGAAACCGATTTCACCGCGCGAGTGAAATTGCTGTCATTGATCGTCAGCACTTCAACCCCAGTGTCGGGATCGATCTCCCGCGTGGTCAAGACAGAGCTTCCGTCTCCACGTTGGACAAAACTCTGCGAAACGATCCCCGAGTTTGGAGGAAAAGATTCACGACTCCGACTGGTCGTGACAATCGGAACGCCATCACTCGAATGAAACAAATTTACCACTTGTTGGCGCCACCAAGCACCATCGATTTCCTGATACGAGGAGAGAGTCTCCGTAAAATAATCGGAACCAGCGGTTAAAGCACCATCTCCATCGCGATCAGTTCCGTGTTTCCAGACCCTGCCCAGAGCATCGTAAACCGTCAAGGTGGGAGGTAGAACGGCAGTCTGCTCCTCCTCCCCCACGTCCTCCTCCACGGTCTGCACCTTCTCCACCCTTCTAAAGGCGTCATAGCTATAAGTGGTCGTAAGCCCTAAAGCTGTGGAAGTGAGAATATTCCCCAATTGATCGAAGGTCACACTTCTTTCTGGCCCACCGAGTTGCCAGGTCGTTTGAACAATATCGCCGTTGTCATCTTGCTCCCGACTGCTCGAACTTACGGGATCATCCCCCATCGCAAAGACGCCATCCCCCTGATCTCCGGCTGAATAGACAAGCCTGTGGTAAGCGCTTGGCGAACTTTCCTCCCTACGCACCAATTCCCCCGCTACCGAGACCTCGGTTTCAAAACGAGTTGGGTAAGCGTAGGAAGTGACAAGCCCCGTTCCTGAAACCTGACTTTCCAAGCGACCGATCAGGTCGCTGGTCGTCACCGTGGAAACCGAAGCTAAGTCTTCTTGCTCATTTCCAGAATTCTGAACCCAGGTCCGAGTCGTGGTCGTCGTTCGCCCATTGTATGCGTACTCGACCCGAGTTGCGGGAACACCGGGCGCAGGATGATACACCGTCGAACTCTCGAAAGAGCCCTGCTCATCATACTCGGTGACCGTTCTTCCGCCGCCAAGAGAGATCGACTCACTGCGATTGGCCGATCGAATATTTTTCGAGACTAAGCGACCATTGGATCTCTGTTCGGAAATTTGATTCTCGTCATCGTCCTCATATTCAACGAAATGACTTGAGGATAAAAGAGGGAGATCTTGGAGACCAGTGTCAGTCACGGACATTGCAGTGCCCTCCCCCACTACCTGTACCCCTCCCCCGTCCTGATAGAGGCGAGTTCGGCTAGTCGTTTCTTTTCCATCTAAGCCTTCATAAGTGATCCTGATCGTCGTCTGCTCCGTAAGCCCCGATGGCGAGCCAGCTGTTCCTTGAATCACAAGAGTGCGTAGATCTGTTGGGATCTCGACTACGTTACCATCATCGTCGATATAGTCCCAAACGTATTCATCTGTGTATGCCAAATATTCTTTAAAACTTCGATTACCAGCAGCAAGCCAGCCCTCTTCTCTCCCATGGAAGAAGCCGTAGGCATAATCGTAGGTCTCCATAGTTCCGTCTGAATGAATGATTCTCCGGAGCTTCCCATCCAAGGTTGGATCTTGCTCTTCACTCCCTTCAATGACGAAATGCTCCACGATCGACCTAAGATAATCATCTTCTCCATCTGCGAAGTAACGTTTTGTGGTCGTACACCCGTAATCGTAGAGCTCATTTTCATCATCATGATCGTCGCAGAGATCATAGCGAAGCCCCGTCTTTGAGACCTGCTGTCCCCCGATGTATTCTGTGGTAAGGTATTCGGAGGAATCGACGTGTGAATCCACCGTGACGTGGTAGGGCTCCAGCTCAGCTAAAGTAGCGGTGGAGGCATCAAAATCGTCGAGAACAGGAAAGGCTTCATCCCCGAATGGACGAACCTCAATATCGAAAGAATCATCGAAGGCTAGGTTCTGGTAGCCGTAATGGACCCAGGTGCCATCAGGATACTCAATCCCAGCAATGTATCCACTGAGGGCCGACTGCTCCTCATCATAACGATAGTGATAGATAGTTGCGTGAGGACCCCCGTCAGATGAACTGAGAAGTAGAGGCTCACGAATGGGATCCTCGCGAGTATCGCTAATATCGCGAGTAAAACTCAAATAGACCTTGGTAGACTCTGAAACTAGTTCCAATTCAGCTTCTGAAGCACCACGGAATTCTCGCATTATGACAGTTTCTTCCAGTTCACCGTCCTCCGGTGGTTCTGCATTAAGGAGAACTTTCTTTTGATGAATGACGATCTCCCGCTCCACAACCTCACCCTCGACCAAACGATCTAATGTTGTTTCGCTTTCCCAGTTTACTTCTCCCCCGATCGTTATTTGCTGAGTAATTCGAGTGACGATTTCAGGATTATTGTCAGTGAAGGGGTCACGACTGATTTCAACTCTGACTCGCCCGTCAGGGAGGACACGTTCCTCGTAGAAAATCGGCCTGACGCTGAGGTCCTTCTTCACGTGACTCCCTTCGGTGAGGTAAAGACCTTCATAAGTGGCCAAGAAACTTGCATCGAGTTCGGTAGGATAGGCTTCCGGAGACTCATCGAACGTTTTTTGGCCTATTAGAAACTTCCCTTTATTATCAGGATCTTCATACTGATGCCAAACCGGAGTCTTTGGAACCTTATCCAGCAAGTAATATGTCACGGACACTCGGTGGTAAACATTGGGAATGCCTTCATTGCCGACGTCCTCACTTAATTTTTCATAACGCATCTGCGTCAAGTGATCCCCTTCACGAAGTTGGAGAATATAGATACGTGAATCTACTGAGTCGTAAGACCACGCCTTGATACCACACTGAGAGTCGAAAATTTCGCGCTGCCCTGTTTTCCTTACGTCTTCGCAGGTTTTAAGCCACAAATTTTGGATACGACTGGCAGCATAGGGATCACTAAAGTCACCGTCATATTTGTACACGGCTGGGTTATCAGGATCTGCAAGAGGTGATCCCCAGAAGCCCGCAAATCTTTCAAGGGAGTTCCTCAGTTCTGCTCCCGGGCGATATGTCGCTCGAAAAGGACCATCGGCAATTCCAGCTTGATCTGGCGAAACCGGTCTACTGGCACAACAACTCGGAGCATCACCGCCCGGAGCACCTTCCGGAGTCGAGGCGCCTCCGCCTGGCAGAGTCACAGGGCTCCCATCTCCAGTAACCGGATCTTGAGTTTCGGCTTCAGGACTACCCAGTTCAACTTTGATCTCGCTCCCACTATCATTACCACATGATTCAGAAGTCGAAACTTTAGCCTTCGTAGTCACACCATCCTCGGTCCCATCTCCTTTGACCTTCAACTGAGTTTTCCCATTCCGAGTCAGCAAAGAAACCATCCCAGCAGGTTCAATCTGTTCGTTACAAAAGAAGAAACCATTAACTTTCTTGTATTGATTCTTTTTCCCATCCTCTGCCTCAATGGTGATTGAGTCGACGTTACTTGGGACATTAATCAAACTAAAACATTCTGCAGCCCCAGAGGCTGCGGCAGCAGGAGTCTCCTTAACGGTCATCTCAAAAGAAGCTTCCTTAGGGAGATTCTTAAACAGATGACAGGCCTCGTTGGGCTGATAGTCCTTAGTCGAACCTGTCCCATTCTCAATTTCAAGATAGGCATTTGCCTCACTATAAAGAAGTGGCTCCTCCCCCGAGACGACACAAAAATTAATGTTCTCGTCCTGTGCCGAGCAAAGGGAAAGTAAGGCAAGATTTACCAAGAAGAATGTTCTCTTAATCATGAATAAAATTAGATGTAAGGTGCTTGAGTTCTTTAATTGACGAGAGGCGTGAGCACCTTCACTTCGGTAACGGGCGGAGCCGCTAGGCTATCGTCATCTGAAAGGTTTTGATCGTCCTTATCCAGGACCCCATCGTCATCACTATCTTCATCGATCGGCGAAAGAACCCATCCTAATTCAGGGAAATACCATTCAGATTCCTCTTTGTTCGAAAGGCCATCGAGATCATGATCGTCTTCCCCATCAAGAAGCCCATCGTCGTCAGAGTCGCTGGAAGCAGAGTCGATCCCAAAGACGACCTCCCACCAATCGGCGAGGCCATCAGTGTCAAAGTCATCATTGTATCCTAAGATTGGAAAGTTGCTGAAGGCGACTTTATGAGTCTCGTCCATCTCCGTGGAGGCGTTTTGAATTTTGGTCGTAATCTGATTCACGGAGACTCTGTCCCCCTCAGTCAGACCGACGGGGACGGTGATCCGGATTTTCCGGATTTTCTGTTCATCGCCTTCAACAACTTCAACAACTCCATCAACTGAAGAGGCCATCACTTGGTTGACTACCATCATTAGGCTCCCGCCATTCCGATCAGTCACCCGCTCTAAAATTAAATCTCCATCTTCCAACTGATAAACCCCCGCCACAGGATCTTCTTCAGGATCTTCAGGATTAATCTCATGGAGCCCATCCAGCATAAAATACTCATATCCTCCATTATCTGATACGGCGTCCATGAGCACGAGAGGACGGGTTTCGTCTTGGTTGGGGTGATCAAAAATCATTAATGATCTTGAAGAACTAAAATGCGCATTGAGGACTGAAGTCCCGTCGGTAAACACCCCCGCTCCGTCTAGGCTAAAACTTCCCGATTGTGTGATTGGGCCTGAAGACTGGGAAACGTTTTGATACCATCTAAACCGATGGGTGATATCGAAGCCAGTACCCATCTCGGGACAGATTGCTAAATCAAGTTTTTCATCGCCATCAAAATCTCGCAAAAGCGGGCAAAGAGGATAGTGGGGATGCACGTGTATGGAACCAAACTCTTCAAGCAGAACTGGATTCTGAATCACTGGTGGATTGGTCCCAGAAAGCTCGACGAAATAGGTAGAGTAGAACGACGACGGTTCGCTCCCAGGAAGATAGCGATCAACCATGACGATTGCACCATCATATTGCCCTCCTCCGGCTTGAGAGCTAAAGTCGCCCATGGCAATCGTGATTGCCTTCGCTTCTGCGCTTTGAAGATCGGCCGGTAAAGCGATTTCGACAGGATCAGCAAGAACAAGGCACCCAAACTCATCAAGGCTCAGGAGTTCGGCGTAGAGCAGCTTATTGGCGTATGCAATAACAAGACCTTCTACCACTCCATCCAAATCACTGTCATAAGGAATCGCTCGATAATCTAACTCATAAGGATTATTGATGATTGACTCTGCTACGAAGATAGATCCGTCAGATTTTCGGCATAAAATGGGAGAGGCAAAAGTTGGTTCAAAAGTGTTGGCAGCAGTGCAGTAAAAGACGGAAATTTGCCCTGAGGGGCTCCCTTTGACTAAATCGACTCTTCCATCATTGTTAAAATCTGCTCCATAAAACGGAGATCTATCTCCAAAGCCTCCAGCTAGTCTCTGAGCTGACTCACTCGAGCCAATCACAAATCCAGAATCTGGGAGGTTGTGCATGAGGGAACCCGTATTTTGCCCCTTGTAAGATCTCAGGAGGCGCTGAGCAGGTCCTATTGTCGTTTGAGATGAAACGACGAGATCCAGAAGGGCATCATTATTCACATGAGCAAAAAGCATGGCTGAGTAGTGGCCAAAGTCCTCTGGAAGAACATCAGGCGTCTTATCTTCAAAGGCTCCAAAAACGAGCTTACCACTCTCGTTTCTCGCACCAGTGTTAAGAGCAACATAGACCTTAGTTCTAGTTGGATCATTTGAGGCAGAACTAGAACCTGTCACAATGAGATCAGGCCCATTGATCCCGTCATAGTCTCTGTAAGAAACGACGGGGTTAAGGGACCGAAAATCTAGAAGGGTATCCTGTCCGTCAATCAATAGTGGAACTGATTCATCAAAGTGATGAGAGCTCGAACCGGCGGGATAAATATGGAAATTCAATTTTATCACCACATCGTTTTCGAAGGGATCCCAATGTCTTTGTGAACCAACGACCAGCAGGTCTCTATCGCCAGGGGCGCTGTAATCGATTTTACAAGCAACCGCAAAAGTGGGATGAGGGTATGTGAAATTTACAAAAGGCCGTATTGCTTCCGGATGAGTTGTCTGATTTGGGCCCGAAATATTAATGATACTTCCGCCAGCATCTACCGTCGTGAGAGGCAACTCTTCTGCAAAATCTGGAAATCCATTTTCTGAGACTGTTGACAAACCTTGGAACATGGAAATTTCACCTGAAGAAGAATCACTACAGATCAAGTCCGGTAAATCATCTCCGGTAAGATCAGATAAAGAAAGATGATACCTAAGACCTGAAGATCGAATTGCAATGCAATACCCATTGGCTTTTAGTTGAAGTTCATCTGCGATGCCGATATTTTCATAGACAAGGATCTTTTCCCCATCAGCAACGATAAGATCAAGCTTTCCGTCTCCATTTAGGTCTTCGAGGAGTGGATTGGTCCAAGCCCGTGTAGTTATAGGGATTTTTTTGACCCCAAAGCCATGAATATCACAGTCTGGAGGTAAGACCATTTCCTCACTAAAGGTCAACCCAAGGGCTGTTTCACCAGGAGTGGGAGATGCCACTATTTCGGCCGAAAGAAAATCGACATACGGATTGGTATTCCCATCGAGCGGCCGATTTTCATCATTATCCTGCCCCTGCAAGAGACCGACACACAGAATTGGGAAAATTTTCACGGAGATTTTCATCATTAGATTTTATTTTTTAAAGTCCGTAGTATTCAACTCCATCCGGGACGAAATCGTCATCTGAATCGCTGTCATCGGGAAAGGTTCCAATCTGGAACTCAAGTAAATCAGTGAGCCCATCGTTGTCCGTATCCGGAAGGTTTGCTCCATTGGGATCATAGGCTTTCAGGTTATTCGGGCCTTCCCAACCATCTGGGAGACCATCGCCGTCAGTATCCAGTGAGAATGGGCTGGAGCGATAGGTGAAGAACTCCGTCCCGTCTAGCAAGCCATCGCCGTCTTGGTCTGGATTGGAGTCACTCAGGCCTGCAAGGGTTTCTAGCCAAGCTGGGGCGCCGTCGTTGTCGGCGTCCTCGTTTCCTGAATCGTAAGTCATGCCAATGGACGCGATGTGCTCGATGCCTTTTCCGGAGTGAACGATGGAGGTATCGATCAGGAGGGGCGTCCTAGTGACGACGTCGGGGTCATTACTGAGGTTGGGGTAGGTCACTTCAGAGGTGTATTTCACGACTCCATTAATGAGGTAGGTGATTTCAGAACCCGATCGCTTGACTTCAAAGACATCTCCTTCTCCGGCTCCTCCGAGAGTGACTTTTCGAACGCCATTTTCGTAACAACTTGCGAGGTAGGCACTGATGTAGATCGCGTGATTGAGCTCGGTATATCCATCATCCGCACTGTTGGCGCTCAAGGCAACCATGCGTGCAGCCTGACCGTCTGCTACACGGAAGAGGACAGAGCCATCGCCATGAATGTAGCCCGCTGAATGAATTCCAGCATTCCATGAGTTGTATGGACGGGTCCGAATGATCGAGCTCGTGAAGGTCTCTTCATTGAAGCTGTCTTGCACGGTGGTCGAGCTTTCCCAAACGATCGGGAGGGCGCGGGGCATAGTATCGTTCGGCTCAAAGGGGTCGCTCTGAGTGCGATACTCTAATGAAGTGGAAAAGAAATCTAGGTCATGATCGGACTCAGGTGAGAGAGTGTTGAGGTCGGGAGCATTTGCGAGTTCCCAAGAATCAGGAAGGCCGTCTCGATCACTATCTCCGTTACTAAAGCCGTATGATCCTGCATGAGTGATTTGTGATCCAACCTGCAAGAGGGACGAGTCCATGAAGAGCGGTCGCCCGGATGAAGTAGAAGAGGTGTAAACGACCTTTTCATCAATATAGTAGGTGATGGTCGATCCGATCCGCCGGATCGTGAAGACGGCATCGATTGATGCCGCACCAAAAGTCCGTTTTCTCACACCATTTTCAAGGATGGCGACAATCAGTCCGTAGCGATAGAAAGCGTAGTCTAGACTGAAATAGCTTGGCCCTGAATCATAGACTGAGAGACCACATATTGCGTAGTGCTTTGGGTCCTCTTGGACCGGGAGACGGAAGGTGATTCCGCCATCTCCTTCCATCAATCGCGTGCTTTTTGCGCCTGAATTCCAACTCCACGAGGTGCTCCCTTGCTTGGTGAGACTTGTTCCATAGTTAGAAGTGGAGGGTTCTGCGTGATAAAAGTCCCGCCATTGAGTTGGAGTATAGGTCTGGCCATAAGTTGGGCTAAGAGGGTCACTTCCATTGAGAAGCTCATGGTAGTTTGAAAGGTAGTCTCCATCGAGGTCGTCATCAGGATTCAGGTCAGACAGGCTGGTGTAGGCTCCTCCACTGGAGGCGATGATCTGTTGCTCGAAGGAATCTGAGAGGCCATCTTGGTCTGCATCTAGGTTGTTGTCGTTAATCGTGCCTAGAGGGAGTGAGAAGAGAGCCTTGAGCTGGCCAAGGTTTGCCGCGGCTCGATTTTCACTCGGTCCAACATCCGGCCCCCATGGTAGATGGGTATTGGGCTGGCGGGTTCCGTTTTTGATCATTTCGGCCTCGAGCCATGCGGGTGCCGCGAGGTGAATCTGATTATAGAATGGAGCTGAAATCGCCTTGAGCTGGCCGAGGAGAAGCGCGGCGCGGTCTCCACCATTTGGAGCGATTGCGGGTTCCCACTCTGAAAAGGGGTGAGTCGCAGGGTCTCCGACGAGTTCTCCTAAAATTGCAGCGGCGAGGGTGGGATTACGCGCTAAAATAGTATCGTAGGCGAGCTTCGCCATCCATTTGGCTTGCCCCAAGTTTGCCGCTGCCTTGTGATCAACATTGGGAACATTGGGAACGATGGCGGGATCTGCCCCCACCGACCACCATGCGGGGTCAACATTGAGAGTGATTTCGGTTCCTGAGAGGCCAAATTCTCCATCATTTCCTTGTCCATTCCAAAAATCAGGGGTCACGACGAGATCGCCGGCAGAATAACCTGCTGAGATCCCTTCGATTACGGAATTTTGCCCCTCTAAGAGCTGAGCAGTGTCGTTTGAAAAATTCAAAGTTGCGACGAGGACGTCTGCTTGATCGGGTAAGAAGGGGAAGCTCGTATCGTTTGAATAGTAGGACCAGGTTCCCGCCTCATAAACGACGACGACAAAGTTGTCAGCATCGTGCGGCTGGTAGTTCATGCGATGAGGGCCCAAGCCATTTGGATTAAAAAGGAGGTAGCCAGTTCCTCCGCGGCTATCTGGGCCCGTGACACCATTTGCTGGACCGAGATCACCTAGTAGCACCGAGGCGAGAGAAGTCCCTCCTATCGAAAGGGCTACAAAGATGGAGAAAAGGACTTTCATGGGCGCATATTGAAGAATTGGGTGGAGGAAAATGCTACGCGCTTAGTTACCGTAGATCCCCATGGAGACGTCGCCTTGGGGTTTCGAGATGATAACATCGCCATTCCGTTTAATGACGAGGGCGTCTGATCGCTCCGCGGCAGAGTGGCCCGTTCCGTTTCCAACCACTAAAATGGGTTGTTCTAAATCAGTATAACTATCTGGCTCGGAACCAACGGTTTGGTTAAATTTCCCAAGAACGATTGCACCGGCAGTCGAGGTATCGAGCCCCTTTCCAATTGCAATCGCGGAAGACCCAGATACGTCATTCCCTTCGCCAAAGGCAAATGAAAGCGAGGAAAACAGTTCATTTGACTTTCCAAATGCAACTGAATGATCGGCAGAATCTTGGAAACGATTATAAGATCCAACCCCGAACTGGGTGTTACCTACTAAAGCACCGTTGGATGTACCTAAGAGAAAGCTGGAATGAGATCCAGATGTAGACCAATTGCCATACCCACTCGCAAAAGAATAAATTCCACCAACTGAATTCCCAGCCCCTTGTACAAAGGACGAATGAACTCCAGGAACAAAAGAGTTGTCATAGTATCCAAATCCATATGGGTCTTGAATATTTATATTTCCTAGTCCAAAAATAGCTCCATTGCTATCTGCTTTCAAATACGATTCAGCATTGAGGTAGGCTGAAACCTGGGAATCGAGGTTATCGCTTGTTACGACTGGGGAACCCGCGACATTCAGCTCACCCGCCACCTCCAAATCATTACTAACAATTACTTCGGGGGTAATGAACTTCACCCAGGCATTGGCCTCAATATTAAGATCCGCTGTTGCATAGATCTGATTAGGATCGAACATAAGTTGTTGACGGGTTGTTGAATTTCCCGGGTTACTGAGAGTCAGAAAAGAATTTAGAATGGCTCTATTCGACTGCAATCCAATCGTCCCACTCGATGAAATATTGATTCCGTTGTTTAACTCTGTTGTCCTCGGGGACGTGCCAAAGGAAGCTGTATTAGCACGAAAGGAGTCGTTTAGCTGATTTGTCCTCAGAAAATCACCGGAAAGAGCTGCGACTGCAGTGGCTTCGGTAAGAATGGGGGAACCTGAAATGCTCATTTTGGTGTTAACATCGTAGGGAGATTTAAAGTTCTCTAATATAGTCTGGGGCACAACAGAATTCTCTGCACTAAGAAGAGTAGCCGCGCTAAAAAAGGGAGTATGAGTATCGAATCGGAGATTCCGAGTTTCTACAGTAATACTTATGTGTGAGAGTGAATCACTGGTTTGGCCCAATCGATTCAGCTGCAAAAAATATTGTCTATACCAACCATTTTTATTTCCACTATTGTTCACGTAGTGACCAACTCTCAACTTAACTGGATGCTCTTTATTCCATGAGGTGCTTCCAGAATGTTCTCTTACCCAACACCTGACTGGATCTACTGAGCTAGGAAAAGTCACTGGACTTTGGTAGCTATGCCCTACAGTTGCTGTTCCTGAGAAAAAGCCGTTAGTTTCAATCCCTGAGTAGGAAATTGTAACCTCTCCAGCTGTAAACGCACCGAGTGGAATAAGCATGTCATGATTACCTTGGACGTAGAAATGGGAACGTTTAGGCACGTAATTGAAAGCATGCTTAGGGTGATTTTCGTCATAAAACGGCAACCATTCTTCGTAAACCTCCATGACGCCACTCTCGGGATATGGATCACTTGCACCCTGAGAAGGTAAAAACTGCAGAGAATCATTGGCTTGCACCTCAACCAAATACGCTTGACCATCGCCGACGACATTGGGGTCTGCAGCGAGAGGTTCAACGACAACTAAACCTATGCTTGTGATAACGCCCAACTTAACGATATTCAGAAAAATTCGCATAAAGGGACCATGCACAAGTGACCATAATTTAGTCAACAATAAACATGACTCAAAAATCGAATTGAAAGCTGAAAGTAACAAAAACACAGCTAAAACACTTTCCACCCAAAAAAAATCCAGGGCATAATGGCAGGTAATTAAGACGGTTTGCAGCTTAATCTTCCACCGAAAAATCACTGACTTAGGAAGGGTGAGGCATTACCGTCAATGCTAGCGGCCGCCGAAAAAGGAATTACGACTCCCTTCTAGATCTCTTGAAATCGCCCTAGACTACGCGCAATTCAATCTTGGGTGCCAAAAAAACGCATACAGCTTCTTCGAATACTTAAACTCATCCTCAATCTAACCTTCGGTCCATTCACCAAATTTACGGAACTTCGCGTAGCGTTTCGCTTTGAGGTCCTTTGGCGAGAGTTTGAGGAGCTCCTTGAGTTCGCTGGAGATCTTTTGCTTGAAGGCATCTGCCGCAGCATCGGGGTCGTGGTGAGCGCCTCCGGGGACTTCTTTGATCACGCCATCAATGAGGCCCAATTTCACGAGATCAGGAGCGGCGATCTTCATGGCATCGGCTGCTTCAGGGGCGTGATCACGGTGCTTCCAGAGAATGGCGGCACAGCCCTCAGGGCTAATCACCGAGTAGTAGGCGTTCTCCATCATGAGCACGCGATCGGCAACTCCGATTCCGAGCGCTCCGCCGGAGCCACCTTCTCCGAGAACAACGGCGACGATGGGGACATCGAGCACCATCATCTCGCGCAGGTTACGGGCAATCGCCTCGGCAATGTTGCGTTCTTCTGCCCCGATCCCAGGAAAGGCTCCCGGAGTGTCAATTAGGGCTACAATTGGAAGGCCGAATTTGTTGGCCAATTCCATAAGACGAAGTGCTTTGCGGTAGCCCTCGGGGTGAGCGCTTCCGAAGTTGCGTTTGAGGTTTTCTTTGAGATCACGGCCTTTCTGATGCCCTAAAACGACGTAGCGTTGGCCATCGATGGTGGCAAAGCCTCCAGGCATGGCCGCGTCATCACCAATGATCCGGTCGCCGTGAAGCTCCGTAAAATCGGTGAATGCTCTCGCTATGTAATCCAACATGAAGGGCCGCTTGTTATGGCGAGCGATCTGAACTCGCTGCCAAGGAGTGAGATTCTCGTATATATGGCGACGAGTTTCGACCAGTTTCGCTTCAATGGCGGAAATTTCCGAGCTGAGATCGATATCCTGAGACTTAGATTTGCTCTGGAGCATTTCCAATTCCTTCTGGAGTTCAGCGATCGGCTTTTCAAATTCAAGGAGTTCCATACTTGGTAATGTTTTACGAGATTACGATTCAGTGACTTTCACTTCGACTTCGTTCCCGACTCGGATGAGCATTGAGAGCTCTTCCATATCGGAATTCTTGAGGAAAATGCCCTGACCGGGATCTTCCGCATCGGCAGCGGGCACAGGACGAAATTGGACATAGCGGTTGTTTAAATTAAAGCCCAAAACCTTCAAGGCGTGTCGGAATTTAGAATGAGTGGGCGGATAGGTTCTCCCTTCGATCTCACCAAGCTTACGAGTGATTTTGGACTGGTAAGTCCGTGACCTTAGCCCCCCAAGATCGATACTCTGAATGGGATAGGCTTTCGCAAAGACATGCTCCTTTTTCTCATCATCACGATGGAATAGATCGACGCGTTTCTTTGTTAAATTGACCATCAATTTGAAATCGAGCTGCATCACAATGAGCTCATCTCCGGCGTGGAGTCGGCCCAACTCAGTGAGGCCATTAAGAAACATGATGCAATCCAAGGTGGTCTGATGATTATTGGCGATCCGAAGATACCCCTCTCCGGGAGCGACTTCATGAATCGTCTTATTGCTCATGTTTTCGATCGAGAGAATCTCATCAAGATTGATTTCCCCCAAAATCCGACGAGCCTCAGGAGCATTGCGTGAGTTCGGATAAAGGTTCTGAATGAAGAGTAATTTCTCACGCGCTTCATCGAGACGTTGCAGCGCGATATATTCCAAGCCCCGATTGAATTCGTGCTGACCAGGTTCAAAGTCGACAAGCTCATTGTCTTGAATGATTTGCTCAAGAGGCTTTGAAGTCGTGGTCGCTGGATCGGCAAACTCTTCGCGGAATTTTTGCAAGAAGAAGACAAGAGCACCGAGGATCACGAGCACGAGGATCGCGGCAAAGATTTTGATGATCGCTAAAAAACCATTCATCGTCCTTAGATTAAACCTCTGCGTTTGAGATCAAAGCGATTGATGTCACTCGATTTCATAATCATCTCGAGCGTGAACTTCATAATTCCGACTTCCCACGCGTCATCTACACTCTGAATAATCGCGAGAGAGGGATCACCGGAGACACGAACAGCCTCGAGAGCCTTGTCGCTGACGTTTTCAATACGGTCGTGGATGATTTCTGAGGAAACGTCCGAGCGCTTAAACTGGAAGCCGTATTGGAGAAAACTCAAATCGAGCCCTTGTTCGCGCAGGTGTTCGATCACTTTGAGAACTTTAGGATCAAAGCCGTCCAATTCGATATCTTGGAAGCCATCCGGCTTCACCAGCTGAGGCTTCTGCGCTTCGACCTCCCCTCTCCGAATACAAACCTTACCCACACTATCCATCGGCTCGCTAAGTATCTCGAAAGCGAAGCGAGTGGCTCCAAAAGTCTCGATACGACGATCCGGCTCATGAAGGACCTTGGTGGTCTCCATCGCGTATTGGAAGTTGTCGGGGGTAAGCATCCTGCCGAGATCAGTATCGCCTAATTTCGCGAAAGTGGCCAACGAAAAGGGCAGGTTCCCGGAGAGGAACCTGCCACTTGAAAGGTTTTGCTTCGCAAATCAGTCGCAAGGCCTAGGCTTTGGCCTTCTCGACGTGAGAAACGATGTCGTTGACGGAAACGAGCTTCTCGGCTTCCTCATCAGGAACTTCGATTTCGAACTCCTCTTCAACAGCCATGACGAGCTCCACAGCGTCGAGGGAATCGGCGCCGAGATCTTCGATCATTTTTGATTCGGGCTTCACTTGATCAGCGCTGACGCCGAGCTGCTCCACGATGATTTCGGTGACTTTTTCTTGGATGTTATCTGCCATGGCTTTTTGGATTAATGGGAGTGTACGTATTTGGCAACTCTTAAAATTCAATCTTTGCCTTCGGGTAGATTGACCGCTGAGTCGCTAATCTCGTCTTTTGTTGTGCTCTCAGCTTCTTCCTCCTCTAAATCGTCATCGTCATCATCAACGACGAGCTCAATGAGTTCTCCTTCAAAATTGGCAAGCACCTTTTGGAAGAGGGCTTCAGCCGGAGCGCCATCTTCCTCTCTAAATTGCCCGTAGACCATTCCGTCAATCTTGGCCTTTTTCTCCTCTCCTCCACCATCAGTATACGTGAGCGAAGCTAAGCCTTTAGATTCCCACTTCCTTTTATCCAGCACCGTCATTTTATCAAAGGGCACAAGATCACCGCCCGGAGGATAATAACCTTGATCATCGACCTTCATCACTCGGCTTTTAGTGCGGAGTAAAAAGAAGAGCGCAATCGCAGTCAGAGCGAAACAAACGAGCGAAGCAATGAGTTGATGCCTGATTTTGTAGGCCGGCATAAAATCCTCGGTGGTATCCAGCTGCTGGGGCCAAGCTTTCTCTCCACTAAATTCTTTCCACAATTCCTCGTCATTGCCGTTTCCGGACATGGTTGCCAAAATTTCGGGCCATTTTTCTTCGAGATCTGTTCCCGGCGGATAAATCCCCTCCTCATCGCGAAAGGGCAGCGTTTGTTTCGCGACATATTCCTTCCAGTTATTGCGATTCTCATCAACCGTCCATGCTTGTCCGGCGTCGTTAAAGGCATCGTAGTTGGCGATAATATAGTTCTTCTTAGGATAGCCAATCTTCCAATCGTAAAGGAAGTAGAAGGCAAAGCCACCAAACATCGCGAGCATCAACAGGGCACGCCAGAGGAACCACTTAGATGGGCGACAGATAATTTCAGAAGGACCGGACATTGTTGGATTGGAGAAAAGCAATTCCTTAGGGATCTGGCAAGACTAGGAATCAGAGATCTGTGATGAACTTCTTAGCTTCCCACTCCTTCCTCGCGCGCCACGACCGCGAGTCGAAATGCTTCACGGTCCCCATATCTCCGAATTGAAAATTTCACACAACGACGACGCCCCACCTCAGGCGACCAAGTGGCTTGCCAAAATTCATAGCTCGAACCGTTGGTCACGACTTTCACTTTCGATACGCCGACGACTCCAGAACGATTCCTCACGGAGCGAGTGCAAATCCTCGCCTGCTCCGTTTCCTTTACTTGGGACAACAGATCATCCCGCCATGCTCGTGCCGCTTTCAGAGAGAGATCGGAATCTCCGTGGATCCGATCGCCGAAGTATTTCGCAAATTTCACCCCGCGCCTTTGCAAGCGAACTTGCCAGCCATGGGTGCTGGCCCCCGGAAGATCAATTCGGGCTATCGCGTAGTTTTTATCGGAAGAACCCATCGAGCTTCTTCAACAAGATGGAAACCATTCGAGTGACTGTCAAATTTGACGAGGAATAATCTTTAGCGCCCTCCGTTTAAAATCCGATTCTTCATCCCCTCGTTAATGGTTTCAGAATTCTGAATATACTCGGTAGCTGCTTCACGATCCTGAGTCATCCAGCGCATCGTGGTTGCTCCGATCGCCCATCCACGAGAACGCTCATTCGTGATCGTCTCCGCAAGTTGGATATTTTCCTGAGGGTTACCTTTCGTGTCACTCAAAACGAACGAAGAAACAGCAGAATCACGAAGTTCTCCTTCAGGCTGCTCTACGGCAAAAGCCTTGGCAGCCGAGGCATCGACACTGACCCAACTTCCCATAACATCGCGCATTGCCTCTGATTGGGCTTTTTCGCTCCCGTTCTCAACGATCCACTCTGCAGCCTCCGCGGGATTCTCCCGAGCCATCGATTCCGCCACGCTCTCAATCGCTTCGTCCCGAGCATTCCCTTCTGGGATCTCTAGGGCTTTTGTCGCTGCGAGCTGGGGATTTTCGCTTGCTAAGGATTCGACCGCGGCACCTAAAGCATTTCCCTGCTGATCTGCGGGAAGTCCTTCAATGAACGATTCCGTTGATGACCAATCTTTCTTGGCCCACTCAGAAGCAATTGAATTATTGGCCTTCGCTAAGGCATCTCCAGCAAGACCCGAAGTGAGGCTCGATGCTCGCTCCGGATCAGTCGCTGCGATTTGTGAAATCACCTTCATTGAGGCATCTGCACCATCTCGCCCTTCGAGAGTCTTGGCCCAAGCTAAAGCCCCTTCTGGATCTTGCTTAGCCCACTCGCCGGCGACCGTGCCTGCTCCGGAAGAGCCGCCACGTCCCCCACCCATCATTCCCATCATCGCGAATTCAGATTTATTGGACTCATAATACTGGGAAGCCGCTTTCGGGTCAGTTGATGCCCAACTTTGCAAAATAGTAGGTCGCACAAACATTCCCGTCCGGCCCATTTTTGTATTTGCATGATCGAAGGCCTCGTAGGGCGAAGTCTCAGCCCAGGACGCAAAAAGAATGTAGGCGCTCAAAATGCGCTCATTGAAGGGAAGGCCATCGAGCTTCTCCGCCTCTTTCACGAATTCCTCGCTACTTAAGCCTGAGTATAGTTCAACCAGCGCTTGAAGCCGCGCCGTTTGACCAGGAGTTGCGGAAACCTCAGCATAAGTCTGGGGCTTTTGTTGACCACTTGAACCCGATCCTGCCGACGATCCCGACTTTGAGACGGAACGGGAACTTCCAGATGAAACAGCCTTTCTGGAAACGCTTTCCGTCTCGACTTCTTCCTCGCTCGTTCCGTTATTTCCAGCGATATATCCGATCGCCCCCCCTGCGAGGAGGCACGATGCCGCGATAGGTAAAAGATGCTTCATGATTAGAGTGTAGGTTATGAGTGATTAAGGGATAAAACAAACCCGCAATCGAAAAGTTTCCGATCACGGGTTTGATAGAAGATTTTAGAATCCTAGTTAAATCCGAAATCGCGATTCGTGAAATCACGAGTCGAATTTTCCTGCTCCTTCGCAGCCTGACGCTCAACGGTGAGGCGAGCGAAGGGCATCGCTTCAAGGCGAGGATTGGGGATCTTAGCTCCAGATTCTTCACAGATTCCGTAAGTTCCCATTTCCAAACGTTGGAGAGCTTCCTCGATTTCACCAAGCGCGTTGGCCTCTTTCGAGAGCATCGTCAGAGCAAAGTCGCGGTCATAGGCATCTGACCCAGCATCTCCTTGGTGCATTCCCGAGCCGCTGGTATCACTGCCCTCGGCACCACCTTTGATCGTATCATTCTGAATGCCATACATCGAATCGGTGATCTGATCTCGAAGATCCAACAAACGTTGACGCTGCTTTTTCTCAAAAACCGTCAATTTCGCAACACGCTCAGGCCGAACATATTTCCGCTTCACCACAACCGGTGGCAATTCCTCTTCAACCTTTGCGGCCTTTTTAGAAATCTTCTTTGTCGCTTTCTTCGCGACCTTGGAAGGTGCCTCAGCGGCTTTGGCCGCCACTTTTTTCACAGCGGCCTTTTTAACGGGTGCTTTCTTAGCTGCCTTTTTAGCCACCTTTTTCTTCGGAGCGGCTTTCTTCGCGGCCTTTTTCTTCGGAGCGGCTTTTTTAGCCGCTTTCTTCGCAGCCTTTTTCTTTGGAGCTGCTTTTTTAGCGACCTTTTTCTTTGGAGCCGCTTTTTTTGCGGCCTTCTTCACTGCTTTCTTTGCAGGTGCCTTCTTGGCAGCCTTTTTAGCAGTCTTCTTTTTAGCTGATTTTTTAGCCATGAAATAAGTAATGGGGAAAATTTCTCGCCAATTGAGAAAAGACGTTGAGTCCGTAATCTTTTGGAAAGGCGGGCGTCTTTAGGCCTTTTATGATCAGGGCGCAAGCTGAATTTCCCGCAGCTTTCTCCCCTCACCCCTCACCATGCTCTTGAATTCTTCCGCCAGCCACCTAGGGTTCGGCCCGCTTTATGGATCTGCCCTCCATCCTCGAATCCCTCCTCGTCGCCTCAGAATCTCCTCTTCCTTCATCAGAATTGGCCCGCTTAGTCCGTGCTCGCGCTGCCGAGTTCTCAGAAGATTCCATCACTGAGAACCCAGAAAACGCCCCTGCGCCAGATAGTCCAGAGCGAGAACTCGATCTCGATGCTCTCGCTCAGATCAACGAAGAGGAAATCGAGGCCGCCCTCTCCGAGCTAAACAAGCACTACGAATCCACCCAGCGCTCCTTCGTCGTCGATCAAGGCTCCAAGGGCTGGAAAATTTTCACCAAAGCCGATTACGCGGGCTTCGTAAAACTTCTCTTCCCGGGCCGAAAGCCTGAGCGCCTCAGCCCACCTGCGATGGAAACTCTCGCCATCATCGCCTATCGACAGCCCGTCACGAAATCCGCTCTCGAAGCGGTTCGTGGAGTTTCCTGCGATGGCATGCTGCAAAAACTCCTTGATCGAGAGCTCGTCAAAATTTCCGGCCGCGCCGATCTCCCCGGCCGCCCTCTTCTCTATGCCACCACCGAGCTCTTCCTCGAGCACTTCGGTATCGCCGACATCGAAGAGCTCCCTAACATCGGCGAACTCCGCAAAGTGGAACTCCCAGATGGAACAGAAGAAGACACGGATGACAAAATTCCCACTCCCGTAGAAGACGCCGAAACTCAACTTGCCCTCTCGGCAGTCGAAAAACCTGCCGAAGAAGCACCTGCCGAACCTGAAAGCACTGAAGACGAGCCTTCACCCACTCAATAGCCCGATGCCACTCGACGACATTCGCAAAACGATCGATCGGATCGACACCCAACTTCTTGACCTCCTCGCGGAACGCGCCCAAGCCGTTCACGAAGTCGGAGAGATTAAGAAAAAAGAAGGACTTCAAATTTACGCTCCCGAGCGCGAAGATGCTCTGCTCAAAGCCCTCGAAAAAAAGAACGCGGGCCGCCTTCCTGATCATTCGGTCCGGGCAATCTATCGCGAAATCATGTCCTGTGCTTTGCACTTGGAAGATGATTTGAAAATCGCCTACCTTGGACCAAAGGGAACTTGGACCAACCAAGCGGCCATCAAAAAATTCGGCCACTCAGTCGAATACCAAGCACTCGCCAACTTCGCCGAAGTCTTCGACCAAGTCACCCGCCGCAAGGCATCCTACGGAGTCGTCCCGATTGAAAACTCGACCGAAGGAGCTGTCTCCCACGCGCTTGATCTTTTCGTGGAATCCCCCCTTCGTATTTGCGCCCAAATCCTTCTCCGTATTGAGAACGGCCTCATGGCCAGCATTCCGCGTGACGAGATCAAAACGATCTACTCTCACCCGCAAGTCTTCGGTCAATGTCGCCAGTGGATTTTGCAAAACTTCCCTGATGCCGACCTCGTCAATGTCTCCTCCACCAGCAAAGCCGCTGAGATCGCCAAAGAGCGAGCGCACGAAGGAGCAGCTGCGATGGGAGGACCACTCGCAGCCCAGCTCTATGGCCTCACCATGCTCGACGAAGCCGTCCAAGATCGCGCCACCAACACCACGCGCTTCCTCGTCATCGGCGAGGAAACCTGCCCTTCCACCGGCAAGGACCGCACGAGCATTCTTTTCTCCGTTCACGATCGCCCCGGCTCTCTCGTCAAGGCCCTCCAAGCCTTCGACTCCTTCTCGATCAACATGTCCAAGATCGAAAGCCGCCCTTCCAAGCAAAAGGACTGGGAATACATTTTCTATGTCGATCTCGCCGGCCACTGCGATGACGACGAGGTCAAAGAAGCCCTCGAAACTCTCGAAACTCACTGCTCTCTCGTCAAAATTCTCGGTTCCTATCCTGACCTCAGTTGATTCGTTCTGGTCATTTTAAATCAGTCTGACAAATTCTCCTCAGCCATGATCCAAGAAGGAATTCTGAATCCCGCCGTCAACGATCTCCTCTCCCGAGTCCGCCATACCAACACCCTCGTCATCGCCGATTGGGCCTTCCCCTATTGGAACGAGATCGAAGTCATCGACCTTTCACTCACCAAAGGCATCCCTCTCATCACCGATCTCCTCGAGGTCTTAAAAGACAACTTTAAAGTCGGCCAAATCTGGCAAGCTGAGGAATTCCTCACCACAAACCCCGCCGACGTCGTCTCCCTCTACGACACAAAGTTCGATGGCTTCAAAGGCCTCTATCCCGAAGTCGAAGTCACACGACTCCCCCACAACGATTTCAAAAAGCTCGTTCCAAACGCCATCGGCCTCATCCGCACCGGAGACCCCACCGCCTACGGCAACCTCATCCTCGAATCTGTCTAAGCCCATACGGAGCTTGGACTTTAGTCCGAGTCCCCCTCAACCAAACCATCCAACTTTCATGAAATCCGCCATCACTCTCTCTCAAGTCCCCGAAGCCGCCGCTGGCCCCTTCGTCTTTCAACAACCTCTCGCCGAAGGCTTCGCCGCAGCAAAAAAACACGGCTACGACTCCGTCGAACTCTTCTTCCCCGGACCCGACTTTATCACCATCGATGAAGTAAAAGCCCTCGCCACCGAACACGACCTCGGCATTGCCGCCGTCGGCACCGGCGCTGGCATGGTCAAACACGGACTCTCTCTCACTGACCCCGATGCCTCCGTTCGCGAAAAGGCTATCGATTTCATCATCAAAATGATCGAATTCGGTGGCCAACTCGGCGCGCCCGCCATCCTCGGATCGATGCAAGGCAAGTGGGGCGGCGACGTCTCCCGCGATCAGGCTCTCACCTGGCTCGCCGAGGCCCTCAAAGCCGCCGGCGCTGCCGCCGCGAAGTACGACGTTCCCTTTATTTACGAACCTCTCAATCGCTACGAGACCAACCTCATCAACCACCTCGCGGAAGGCGCCAAATACATCGAAGAAAACAGCCTAGATAACATCGTTCTCCTCGCCGACCTATTCCACATGAACATCGAAGAGACTGACGTCGCCCAAGCAATCATCGATGCCGGAAAGCACACTGGCCACGTTCATTACGCCGACTCGAATCGCTCCGCGATGGGCATGGGCCACACCGACCCCGCCCCGATCGTAGCGGCACTAAAACAAGTCGGCTACACCGGTTACCTCTCTGCCGAAGTCTTCCCGAAGCCTGATGCCGACGCCTGCGCGGCCCAAGAGATCAAGGCAATCAAGGAAGCCCTCGCCTAAAAAAACTTGCCTTTTGCCATTTGGCGTGTCACATTACGCCAGATGGCAACACTAACGGTAACCTCAAACACGGAGAGTCTTGAGAAAAGAGATTTCCTCCTGACCGAATTCGTTCCAAAGGATGGCCCTAAGCTTCTCAAGAAAAAGCAGACTTGGCTCATCAATCCTCTCAGTGGGCACGGCTTCCACTACCCTCTCGTCCTCAGTAATCTGACCCGTCGCTACTGCGCTCCGGATACCTCATCTGTCGAGGCCGTGCGCAGTGCGATCCATGAAGGCCTCCCAAAGGCCGCCTTCGAGCAGCTCAAGGCCATCACCGGATTTTCAGGAGATTTCCTCGCCAGCGTCGTCGGCATTCCGACCCGCACCCTCGCCCGTCGGGAGATTTTCAAACCCGAAGAAACCGGAGCGATCCTCCGCGTTGCCGCCGCTTTCCAAAAATCTCTCGAAGTCTTCGAGGACCTCACCGAAGCGCGCACCTGGTTCAGCAAAGGCAAGCGCGCCCTCGGCGGAGCCAGCCCCTTAGAATTTTGCGACACTGAGCCCGGCGCAGCGGAGGTCGTCAACCTTCTCGGTCGGATTGAGCACGGGGTCTTTTCATGAAGATCACCGCCTACCGCATCACCAAAACCAAGTATGCGCACGATGCCTTTTCCGGCGAAGGCGCACGCCTCACTGGTGGCCGCTGGAACCCCATCGGAGGGCGCATGGTCTATCTCGCGAGCAGCCTCTCCCTCGCCACCCTTGAGCTCTTCGTCCACACCGAAGACTACACGACCCTGACTCGTCTCTTCAGCTATCTGCCCGTCACCTTCGATTCTAAATTAATCGAAACCCCAAAGCCCAAGGACCTCCCCAAAGGCTGGGACAGCCCCGAAATCATGGCGAGCACTCAGATCTACGGAGGCGAGTGGCTCCGCTCAAAGCGCTCCCTCATCCTCGCTGTCCCAAGCGCCGTGACACAAAGCGAGACCAACTACCTCATCAATCCCGAGCACCCCAGCATTGGGAAACTTAAAATCGGTAAGCCCATCCCCTTTCAGCTCGATCCCCGACTCGCCTAAACGACCTGTAAAATCTTCGATGCGAGGAGATAAAAAGCATGTCCACTTTCCCTCTCCAGACGTTCTGAAAATTTCGGCAGCCAAGCTAAGTTATCGGCCTTGAATTGAATCGCATCCTCATCGCTCAGCGAGCTGTATACGAGCAACAAAAGCGCGACGTGATCCGGCGCAAGCGTTTGATACGTCTCAGGCAACTCCAAGAATCCTGAATCAAGCATGAACTGGATTCGGCCCGCCACTTGTTGCGTTTCGTTCGCCTCATACGCCGCCGCCCGTGCTGGAGCCGCCGGACTCAGAATAAAGAGTCTGCAAAACTCCACCGCCGCGTCCTCGAAATCACTGGGCGCCCAATCACGCTCCAGCAAGTCCGCCGCCGAGGGCTCAATCTGTTTTAAAATCGCCGCCGTCTCAGGATGCTGTAGGGACGCTAAGATCGAGACATCGATCTCATGCGCCAAAAGCGAGGCCGCCAATTGGGCCACCGCTGCTTCGGGTGTCATTGCTTTAGTCACTATACTTTTTCCACCGAGCAAACGTTATCATACCAATTCTGACCACCGATTAGCGGAGCGGGATTAATGGGCAAGGCGTCATTAATATGGACCCCTCCGCCAATTCCGACGCACTTCTTGGACCACCAGACCTTATCTTTAATATCATTATCGACAAGCTCAACACTCCGACCCTCCTTCGGCGAAGCCCCCTCCGTCCGAGACTGCCCGGCAATGCCACGGCGCTTTTCCGCTCCTCCCAAGAGATTGGGAGGTTCTTATCCCAATCTTTGTAAGGCGAATCGTCATAATCGCAGGTGAAATGCTTCTCCATTCCTCCCCCGATCTAAAGCGCTGAGTTCGAACATTACTTTTTTTCTTCCCTTGAGAAATTAGTCAGACAACTTTTAAGCACAGCCGACCGGAAAACCTACGGACTAGTCACTTTTCTCTCACTATGAAAACTCGCCGCCTTGGACAAAGCGATCTCGAACTCCCCATCCTCTCCTTCGGAGCCTCCTCTCTCGGAGCCGAATTCCGCGCCATCGATCTCAACGAAGCCTTCGGCGCCGTCCACACCGCTCTTGATCTCGGCATGAACTTCATCGACACCTCCCCCTTCTACGGTCGCGGAATGTCCGAGGTCATGCTCGGCCAAGCCCTCAAAGGCATCGACCGCTCATCCTACCTCCTCGGCTCAAAACTCGGACGCTATACCGATAAACACTTCGACTTCTCCGCCGCACGCGTCGAGGAATCCATCCACACCTCCCTCCACCGCCTCGGCACCGACCACCTCGATCTCCTCCTCCTTCACGACGTAGAATTCGTCAAACTCCCTCAAATCTGGGAAGAAACTATCCCCGCCGTCCTCAAAGCAAAAGCCGAAGGAAAAATCCGCGCCGTCGGATTCTCCTGCTACCCCATGGCCTGCTTCAACACCGTCCTCGACCAAGTCCAAGACGACATCGACTGCGTCCTCTCCTACAACCAATACACCCTCCAAAACACCGCCTTCGCCGACACCCTCCTCCCTCGCCTCAAGGACAAAGGCATCGGAGCCATCAACGCCGGCCCCTTCTCCGCGCGCCTCCTCACCAACGCCCCCCTCCCCGACTGGCTCAAAGAACCTGATGACGTCAAACAAGCCGCCCGCGACGCCGCAAAACTCTGTGAAGACAACGGCGTCGACATCGCTCAACTCGCCCTCCAATTCTCCTGCGCCCACCCCGACATCGCTTCCACCGTCGCCGGCTCCGCCAACCCGAAAAACGTCGCCAAATGGGCCAAATGGTTGGATTCACCCATCGACCAAGCCCTCCTCGACCAAGTCCACCAAATCTTCGCACCCGTTAAAAACATCGGCCACCAAGAAGGCCTTCCCGAAAACAACTAATCCGGCTCTCAACCAAGCCAATCGTTCATTTCTCAATTTTAAAATCGTTCATTCCAAATGTCCTACGCCATCGAATTCACCGACGTCAAAAAGATCACCGCCATTGACCTCGACGACGCCCCCGCTCCCGCCCCCGGCGAAGCCCTCGTCAAAACCCACCGCATGGGCATCTGCGGCACCGATCTTTCCTGCTACCTCGGCAAGTTCCCCTTCTTCGCCTACCCCCGCACCCCCGGACACGAACTCGGCCTCGAAGTCATCGCCGTCGGCGAAGGCGTCACCAACGTCAAACCCGGTGACAAATGCTCCCTCGAACCCTACGTCAACACCCCCGACTCCCCCACCTCGCAAAAAGGCGCCACCAACTGCTGCCCCGGCGTCCAAGTCATCGGCGTCCACGGCCCCGGCGGACTCCGCAAAGCAAACTGGACCGTTCCCGCTCGCAAGCTCCACCCCGGAAATAAACTCTCCTACGACGAGCTCGCCCTCGTCGAAACCCTCGCCATCGGATACCACGCCGTCCAACGCGGTAACCCGCAACCTGGCGAAACCGTCCTCGTCATCGGCGCCGGACCCATCGGTCTTTCCTGCCTCGAGTTCCTCAAGCTCATGCCCGACGTCAACGTCATCGTCATGGACATGGTCCAGTCACGTCTCGACTTCTGCGCCGAAAACCTCGGCATCAAAAATGGCATCCAATTCGACATGGACGGCTCCCACCTCGCCAAGCTCGAAGAAATGACCGACGGAAACCTAGCCGACGTCGTCATCGATGCCACCGGCTCCGTCAAATCAATGTCCACCTGCTTCGACTTCGGCGGCTACACCTCCCGCATCGTCTACGTCGGCATCACCACCGAAAAACTCAACTTCCCCCACGCCCCCGTCTTCCACCGCCGCGAGCAAACCCTCCTCGCCTCACGCAACGCCCTCCCCGCCGACTTCGGCGAGATCATCAAAATCATCGAAGCCGGAGACATCAACACCAAGCTCTGGATCACCCACCGACTCGACATCAGCGAAGTCCCCACTGAGTTCGACAAATTCACCGACCCCAAACTCGGTGCCATCAAGGCCGTCATTAACGTCAACGATTAGTCTCCCCAACCTTGCCTTAAAAAAATTTCCTTCATTGCGCCTTAACGGTTCAAAAAAAGCACAACCTAACTTCAACAAACATCATGAAAACCTGTCCAAAATTCACTTTCGGTGTCGGCGATCGCTTCGCCCACGGCGCACACGCCCAGCTCCAAGCCTTCATCGCCGCCAAAGAACTCGGCGTCGACATCTGTCCCACCTGGAACAAGTCCAACCGCGAGCACGAAATCATCGGCTCCGAACCACAAACCACCCGCGACGCCGCCGACAAAGCCGTCGCCGACCTCGGCTGGACCGGAGAATACCTCCTCGATGCAGACCACATCAATCTCTCCACCGTCGACCGCTTCGTCGCTCCCTGTAACTTCTTCACCCTCGACGTCGCAGACGACATTGGCGAAGCCGCCGCTCCTGCCGACGTCGAAGCATTCATCGCAAATCACCCCGAGCTCATCGGCTCGGTAAAAGTCGAAGGCATCGAAGCTCCACTCGAGATCTCAAAAGAACTCGTCGAGAAAACCGCCAACCAATTCCTCAAAGCCACCCAAAAGGCCAAAGCAATCTACGACCACATCGTCGCCGCAAAAGGTGGCACCGATGACTTCGTCACCGAAGTCTCCATGGACGAAACCGACGACCCCCAAGTCCCCGCCGAGATGCTCATCATCCTCGCCGCCATCTCAGACCAAGGCATCCCCATCCAGACCATCGCGCCCAAATTCACCGGTCGCTTCAACAAAGGAGTCGATTACGTCGGCGACGTCGCCCAATTCGAGCAAGAGTTCAACGACGACCTCGCCGTCCTCGCCCACGCCATCAAAGCCTACGGCCTCCCCGAAACTCTGAAACTTTCCGTACATAGTGGATCCGATAAATTCTCGATCTACGAGCCCATCAAAAAAGCGATCGCCCGCACCGGCGCCGGCCTCCACATCAAGACCGCTGGCACCAACTGGCTCGAAGAAGTCATTGGCCTCGCCACCGCCGGTGGAGACGCCCTCGACCTTGCCAAGGAAATCTACGCCAAGGCCCTCGAGAAAAAAGAAGCCCTCTGCGAGCCCTACGCCACCGTCATCGACATCGACCACTCCCAGCTCCCCAGCGCCGAGGAAGTCAATGGCTGGACCAGCGAGCAATACGTCAGTGCCTTAACTCACGACCAGAGCAACTCCGGCTACAACGCCAACGTCCGCCAGCTCCTCCACGTCGGCTTCAAGATCGCCGCCCAAATGGGTGACCGCTACCTAGACGCCCTCAAAGCGAACGACGCCGTCATCTCAAAGTGCGTCACCGGCAATCTCCTCGACCGCCACATGAAGCCATTGTTTGCCTAGGCAAAAAACTACTCAACCTTCCAAAGCAGCGCCCCGCAAGGGTCGCTGCCTTTTTTTATGGAGAGCGGCGCTTCCAGCCCGCTTACCCTCAACCAAGCTCAAAGCCCTACAAATTTATAAGTGGCCAAAACACCCCAAAAAACACCATTTTTTGCCACCAATAAAAAACACCCACCACACAACTCATGAAATACGACCAAGAGAAAATCGACCAAGCCGCCCTCGCCCTCCTCTTCCTAAACTCATGGACCGAAAAAACCGGCGACACACGAGCCTGGAAATCCCTCGACTGGGACATCAGCGACCGCCTCCACGAAAAAGGCCTCATCCACAACCCCGTCGGCAAAGCCAAATCCATCTCCCTCACCATAGAAGGCCAAGCCCTCGCCCAAAAAATCGCCACCGAACTCTTCGCTGAGTAGTCACAAATCACCCAATTGTGTCACCAGTGCTGACACAATTGCATTCCAAGGCCACCGCCGCCTTTAAAGATAGCTACACTCTCGAATTTCTAGGCCTAAAAGATCAACATTTCGAATCCGATCTCCACCAGGGCCTCATCGAAAACCTCCGTAAGTTCCTCACCGAACTGGGCCGAGATTTTTGCTTCATCGGTTCAGAGCATCCTATCCAAGTCGGCAATCAAGACTTCGCCCTCGACCACCTCTTCTTCCATCGCGAGCTGAACTGCCTCGTCGCCATCGAGATCAAAGTCGGCCGCTTCGAGCCCGAGCACCTCGGGAAGCTCAACTTCTACCTCGAAGCCCTCGACCGAGATGCCAAAAAGGACCACGAAAACCCCGCCATCGGCATTCTCCTCTGCTCCTCAAAAGATGACGAAGTCGTCCAATACTCACTCAACCGCTCCCTCTCCCCACTCTCATTTCCCAATACGAAGCCAAACTCCCCGACAAAAAACTCAGGCGTGAGCATCATGAGCGCCATGGGGAACACCCCAAAAGGACCTCTATCCATGCAGGGAGGAGCCGAGTATTTCTGGGCCAACTTTATCCAACCGCTGCAATAATAGCACCCAATCTTCACCGCCCTCCGCGACTGGCTCCTCCCCATGCTCATGAACTGCCAGGTCACCGTGGGGGCCGATGCTTGATCGCAAGGTGAGATTCACCACTTGACGAAAAGAGTTCAAAAGAACACTTTTAAATCCCCTCACCCAAGGTCTCATGCTCATCCTCTACACCACCGAAGACGGCGAAAGCCAAATTCAGCTCCGCGCGGAAAATGAGACGGTCTGGCTAACGCAGCTTGAAATCGCAGAGCTCTTTAATGCTACGAAGCAAAACATCTCTCTCCACCTCAAAAACTTCTTTGAAGACGAAGAGCTGGACCCCTTGGCAACTGTCAAGGAATCCTTGACGGTTCAAAGTGAAGGTTCCCGGGAAGTGCAGCGCTCGATCAAACTCTACAATCTCGAAGCTATTCTCGCCATCGGCTACCGCATCCGCTCACCACGTGGAGTTCAGTTCCGCCGCTGGGCTTCCACCGTTCTCAAAGAGTATCTCATCAAAGGCTTCGTCATGGATGACGAGCGTCTCAAGAACCCCGGCGGACGACCGGACCACTTCGACGAGATGCTCGCTCGCATCCGCGACATCCGCGCCTCAGAGAAGCGCTTTTATCAAAAAGTGCGAGACCTCTTCTCCCTCAGCACTGACTACGACAAGACAGACAAAGCAACTCACCTCTTCTTTGCGTCCGTCCAGAATCAACTGCTCTACGCGGTGACTGAGAAAACAGCCGCCGAGCTGGTCACTGAACGGGCCAATGCCACAGACCCACACTTCGGTCTCCTCACCTGGAAAGGAAAATGTCCGCAAGCAGGATATCCTGATCCCGAAGAACTACCTCAGCGAAGACGAAGTCGATACCCTCAAACGCCTCGACTCCGACTACTTCGAGGACAACTAGCAATCGACATGTCAAAGAACCCTCTTTTTCTTAGGGCATGCACTCTCACATGTTAAAAAATGGGTGTTTTCTTTACACGTCACCCAATCTCTTTCGCTCGTCCTCATGAACCTCACCCAACTCGTCAGGTTTTATTGTTGCTAAATGTTACACTTAAGTCACAATGTGTAACGTTTACCGACACACTCATGCCGTCTCGTATCCAACACAAACTGAGTTCCCTCGCCTCCGCCCACGAAGTGCTGACGACGGCACAGCTTCTGGGTGCCGGCATTTCTGACCAGAGTATCACTCGACTGGTCGAACAAGGGATCCTGGTGCGCGAGCGACGTGGGATCTATCAGCACGCTGATTGCCCCGTGAGCGAAAATCATGACCTGATTCAGGTCAGCAAAAGTGCTTCCCGCGCCGTGATTGTGCTGATCAGTGCTCTAAGATATCACAACATCGGCACTCAGCAGCCTTATCAGGTCTGGATTCAGCTTCCTGCACAAACTCGAGTCCCGAAAATTGACTGGCCCCCAATCCGGGTCATCAGAACACGAGTGCAAGAACTCCAAACAGAGGGTGTGAAGCGGCACCAGCTCGGAGGAACTGAAGTCGCGATCACGACGCCCGCCCGAACGGTGGCCGATTGCTTCAAACACCGAAACAAGCTCGGGATCGACGTCTGTGTCGAAGCACTCAGAGAGACGCTGAGAGGACGGCAAGCGACGATTGGAGAGATGAGCGAGATGGGGAAACTCCTGCGAGTCGGCAAAGTGATGAAACCGTATCTGGAGGCGATGATATGAAGAACGTCGCCGCTTCCGTTCGTGCAAAACTCTTGAACCTCTCACGGGCCGAGAGCGTATCGCTGAGCGCCCTGATGGAACGCTACGCCACCGGACGCTTCCTCTATCGCCTCGCCCAGAGCAAGTATCGGGAACGCTTTATCCTGAAAGGTGCCCAGCTCTTCCGAATCTGGGGGACAAAGGAACATCGGCCCACTCGCGATCTCGACCTCCTCGGATATGGAGAAGCCACTGAGGAAGCTATTCAAAAGATCTTTACCGAGCTGACACAAATCTCGGTTGATCCTCCAGACGGTCTGGAGTGGGGCGCTGTCGAAGTTGCTCCAATCCGTGACGATATCTCATACGGTGGCGTCCGGGCCACCTTGACCGTTCACCTTGCGGGGGCTCGTATAAGCATCCAAATCGATATAGGATTCGGCGATACCATCACACCCGGAGCAGTGGAAAAAGAATGGCATGAACTTCTCCATTTCCCCAGTGCCCGACTCCTCACCTATCCTCCCGAAACGGTCGTCGCCGAAAAACTAGAAGCTGCCGTGTCACTGGGTCTCAACAACAGTCGTATGAAAGACTTCTACGATCTTCACTGGCTTCAATCTCACCTGGACTTCAACGGAAAGATTCTCACGGAGGCCATCACCAATACCTTTGTCCGACGCGCGACTAAAATACCAGAGGAGACTCCCACTGCCTTCACCTCTGAATTCAGCTCCGATGAGCAAAAGCTTCTTCAGTGGTCCGCCTTTATTCGCAAAGGAAAGCTGCCAGCGATTGAATTGGCCGATGTCATCACCGAAATCTCGAACTTCCTCCAGCCAGTCCTCACACAGCAAGTTAACAAGCACCACTGGACACCTTCAGACCAGTGGACAGAGATTCCCTGAGGCCAACTCAGATAGAGCTCAATCGATTTCTATTTGCCCTCCCTCTCAGGGAAGCTGAAATTCTACTCTTCCCGGAAAGACCCGACCTTCTCATCGAAGGCGAAGGGGCACATGATGTCTTCGACCCAGGACTCTTTTTTCATCCAGGCGCGTTGGCGTTTTGCGGAGCGGCGGGTGCTGGTGTGGACGCCTTTGTGGCATTCCTTGAGGGTGAGCTTGCCGTCGATGTGGTCTTCAATTTCGGAGAACCCAATGATTTTGCGAGCGGTGGCGGAAGCGGTTTTGCGGAGGGCTTGCACTTCTCCGACTCCCCCCTTCTCGAGGATCTGCATGGTGCGTGAGCTGATGCGCTGCTTGCTGTTGTCGTTATCCCAGAGGAGATAGAGGCCAGTGAGAGTGGCGGTGATTTCGTCGAACTTTTTGAACTGCTCGGCTTTAAGCTCGGACATTTTCTTTCCGGAAAGGAGGCAGATCTCGAGCGCGCGGATGAGGTAGCGGCGGTTCTTGGGATCCGTGACGGCGGCGCCTTCGGGATCGAGTTCCTTGAGCTCGGCGAAGATGTCTTCATTCGTCCGCTCTTCGAACTTCGCGCGGAGGGCATCGTCGCGCTCTGGGATGGACGATGGTCCGTGCGTGAGGGTCTTGAGATACACCCCGCTGCCACCGACGACGATGGGGCGTTTCCCACGAGACTGGATCTCGGTGATCACGGGCGTGACCAACTTGTAGAAATCAAGAGGGCTGCACTCTTCCTGCGGTTCCAAAACTCCGTAGAGATGATGAGCCGCTTTGGCCATTGTTTCCTCATGCGGCGAGCCACTCAGGATCTCCAATCCGCGATAAGCTTGGAATGGGTCTGCATTGACCACTTCCCCGTCCAGCTCGAGGCATAGGGAGATGGCGAGAGCAGATTTCCCGGAGGCAAGGGGCCCGCAGACATAGAGAGGTTCGGTAGACGAAGTAGACACGGACCGAGAGGAACAGAAGACGATCGGAAAGTCGACCTAGGACCGGATTAAAAAGATGAAATAAGAGATCTTTCGACAAATCGAATTCCTATCGCTAGACAGGAAGAATGAAAAACGTCCTGATCATTGCCTTAACGACTTCGATCCTAAGCGGACAGCAAGAGCCTTTCCCGACTGCGGGCTCAATCGAGCGTCTCGATCCGGCTCTCGACCAACTCATTGCTCCAGAAAGCAAAATTGAGGTCATCGCTTCAGGCTTCACCTGGTCAGAGGGCCCTGTGTGGGACAAAAAAAATGACCGCCTACTCTTTTCTGACGTCCCTGAGAACACCGTCTATCAGTGGAGCCTCAAAAATGGGGTCTCGGTCTTTTTAAAACCTTCCGGTCACACTGGACCGAGCGAATACGGTGGCGAACCCGGCTCAAACGGGCTCACTTTCGATCACGAAGGCCGCCTTCTACTCTGTGAACACGGCGACCGTCGCGTCTCCAAAATCACCAAAGATGGAGGCGGTAAGATCACCCTCGCTGACAAATTTGAAGGGAAACGATTCAATTCCCCTAATGATCTTTGCGTTCATTCCAGCGGAATCATTTTCTTCACTGACCCACCTTACGGACTTCCCAAAAAAGAAAACGATCCTCGCCGTGAGATCGATGCCTTTGGCGTCTACCGCATCGCTTTAGATGGTCAGGTTTCCATGGTCGTGCCCGATCTCAAACGTCCGAATGGCGTGACTCTTTCTCACGATGGAAAAACTCTCTTCGTCGCTCAATCTCACAAAACGGAAGCTTGGATCATGTCCTATCCTGTCGATGAAGCCGGCCAGGTCGGGAAAGGGAATCTCTTTTTCAATGCCACTGAACTCGCTAAGTCCTCTGCCGGTCTCCCGGACGGATTAAAAACTGATCAGAATGGAAACGTCTGGTGCACCGGTCCAGGAGGAGTCTTGATCATCAGCCCTGACGGCAAGCTCCTTGGACGAATCCTCACCGGACACCGCACTGCCAACTGCGCTTGGGGTGGTGACGGAACGACGCTTTATCTGACTGCAGATTACTATATCATGCGTATTCAGACCCTCACAAAAGGCAGCAACTTCTAAAATTCACTATGGCTCAACGTAGCTCCACAATCATTAAGGCTCTCGAACAGGAAATCATGGATGGCAAACTCACCCCCGGTGAGCGCCTTCCTTCTGAAGAAAAACTCTGCACCCGCTTCGACGCCAGCCGCACCGTCATTCGCGAAGCCATCCAACAACTGCGTGGTCGCGGACTCCTCCGCACCCTCAAAGGCTCCGGCTCTTACATCGCAGATCCCAGCCTTGAAACTCTCGCGGGTGCGGTCGAAACCTACTCGGTGCTCACTGGCGAAGATTCCTACCTCGAGCTCATGGATTTTCGAATCATTCTCGAAACAGAGTGCGCTCGCCTCGCGGCCATTCATGCTGGAGAGAAAATCATCGAGATCATGAAGCGAGCCATCGACAAAATGGAGAGCGTTCGGGGAGATCGCAAGCGCTTCAGTGAAGCAGACATCGCCTTCCACCTCGCCATCGCCGCTGGATCTAAACACAACCTCTTCGCCACCGTTCTCAGCGCCCTTGAAAAACGCTCGATCGAATACGCGAATGTCAACCGAGGTGATAGCGAATGGTATCAAAGCGTGATCACCACTCACCAAGAGATTTTCGAAGCAATCTCTGACGGAAAGTCCGATGAAGCGGCCGCCGCGATGAAACGTCATCTCATCTTGTCTCGTCGCCACTATGTGGATCTAGAAAACTAAGATTCTCAAAAAGTCGCTCGCTTCCCCCCTCTGAATTTCTTACAAAAATCGAGTAATGATTCGTTCCATGATCACACTCGTCGCTCTCGCTGCTGCTGCCCTTCTTAGCTCTTGCTGCTGCTTCTAGAGTTTCTCAGCCATTTCTTGGCATGGCCAAAATACCGCTTAACTTTCAGGAAAAAACTGAGAGCGACATGCTTTCCTGCGCTCTGCATGTCCGCGACCAACTCGCTTTACGTCGGAGCGTTCGTGATTTTTCTGATCGACCTCTTCCCGAAGGCGTTCTTGAAGCTTGCTTAGAGGCTGCAGTCACTGCTCCTAATGGCGCGAATCTCCAGCCTTGGCATTTCTGCCTAGTTCGCTCCGCTTCTATAAAACGAGCCATTCGCCTCGCGGCTGAAGAAGAAGAGACTGAATTTTACGAATCCCGCGCCCCTGATTCTTGGCTCCAGGCTCTCGCTCCGATCGGGACAGATGCTCAAAAGCCCTTTTTGGAAAAAGCCCCTGCTCTCATTGCCATTTTCCAGAAATCAGAGGTCACTCTCGACAATGGAGAGAAATCCCGCACTTACTATCCCAAGGAATCAGTCGGCCTTGCTACCGGATTTTTGATCTCTGCGCTCCACCAAGCCGGACTCGGCACCCTGACTCATACTCCTAGCCCCATGAATTTCCTCACCGAAATCCTCGAAAGACCCAAATCAGAGAAACCCTTTCTCTTGCTTGTGGTAGGCTTCCCCGAAAAAGACTGTCTAGTCCCAGACATCAAACGTCGACCAGCCCAAAAAATGATCACGGAGCATTGATCCAAGGGACAAATTTTCCTTTCTGCTAGAATGTGGCACAGGGCTTGCTACGTTTCACCCCAACGCAATATATACCGAAGACCATGAAAAAAATCGAAGCCATCATCAAGCCGTTCAAACTCGAGGAAGTCAAAGAAGCCCTTGCTGAAGTCAACGTCCAAGGAATGACCGTAACAGAAGTCAAAGGATTTGGTCGCCAGAAAGGTCACACCGAGATTTACCGTGGCTCTGAGTACACCGTCGATTTCCTTCCTAAAGTCAAAATCGAGATCGTCGTGAATGACGAAGACTCCGATAAGGTGGCCGAAGCCATCGTGAAAAGCTCCAACACCGGAAAAATCGGAGACGGTAAGGTCTTCATCTCTCCTGTCGAGCAAGCCATCCGTATCCGAACTGGAGAAACTGGGGCCGATGCAGTCAACGTGAGCTAGTTGCCGCTCTCATCCATTTCTTTAAAAGACCGAGCATCCCTGATGCTTGGTTTTTTTGTGCCATCTGGAGACAGAAAAAGAGCGGTAAGGTCACCCCTACCGCTCTTCACACCTACGATCCCAATCGCAATGGATTGTGTTATCTAACCTCAAGAAGCCTTCCTAGATAGAAAAGCCTCCGTTGGCTTCTCCCTTTTTCGCAAACTTTTACGCATCTTATCAAGCGCAATGTTCTGTAATTGACGAATTCTTTCGCGAGTCACTCCAAATTCAACCCCAACTTCCTCCAAAGTCATGGGTGTTTTACCGTCCAAACCAAAGCGATCTTCGATGATTTTTGCCTCTCTCTCATCGAGAACTTCAAAGAGATCATCCAACTGATTGGTCATATTTTTATCAGAAAGGGCCTCAAATGGATTGATCGCATGCTCATCTCCGATCACTTCAGAGAAATTCGAGCTATCTTCATCCCCAATCGGAGCATCGAGAGAGGTTGGCCGATGAGCGGCCCTTTTAAGCAAGGCGATCTTTCGCACCGGAATCCCAGTTTCATCAGCTATTTCCTCATTCGTAGGCTCGCGACCATATGATTCAGCCAACATTCCTGAAATTCGACGCAATTTCGCAATTTTGTCCACCATGTGAACCGGGAGACGGATTGTTTTGCTCTGATTCGCGAGAGCTCGCTTGATCGACTGCTTAATCCACCAAGAACCATAAGTTGAAAGCTTTCCTCCTTTTGTGGGGTCAAAGCGCTCAACCGCCTTCATGAGGCCGATATTTCCTTCAGAAATGAGATCTGAGAGTGGAAGTCCGTAATTCGAGTAGTCCTGAGCGATTTTCACCACAAGACGAAGATTGGCCCTAATCATCTTCGTTCTGGCGGCTTGGTCTCCTTTTTGAATCTTCTTAGCGAGGATCATTTCTTCTTTCGGAGTCAGCAAAGGCGTGTCGCTGATTTCGCGCATATAGATCCGTAAGCTATTATCGGTTTCATAGCGCGAACCGGCATGACTTGGACGTGGGGGAGCAGTATTCATAGTGTGTAGGTTGCGGTTGTAATGAGAATTGGTCTCTATTGTGCATTCAACGTAGTCACAATGTAAACTTCATTCTCTAACCGTCTGACGCAGTTCTATTCAGAAAAATTCCTGAAAAATGAGAAAATCTTGAATTTTATCCCCCTGAATCTCCCACACACTGGTAAAGAGAGACTTAGCGTAACGGTTTTTTTGCCCTAAAAATCGAATGAAGGTCCTTTGCAAAGGGATCCTCATATTTTAGAAGAATAGACCCTCTTTCCATGAGACTCTATTATCGCCTTTCAATCGCTTTCACCGGGTTTCTCATCCTTACAGATTGCCTCGCGGAAGAATCACCATCTCTCAACTGGGCTCAAGTTTCCCCTCAGCTCGAAGCTCTCCCTCTCCAGCCGAGGCTCTCAAAAAATGGCCCCCTCTTTGAAAAACTCGACGGCCCCTCCCTCGGAATCAATTTTCAGAACCTCCTAAAGCGGGAAAACATCAAAAACTACCTCCTCAGCGGAGCCGGACTCACAATCGGTGACATTGATAGCAACGGCCTCCCCGATCTCTTTCTCGTCTCCCAAGATGGCCCTAATCGACTTTACCGCCAGACCGCCCCGTGGGTCTTTGAAGACCTTACCGAGTCTTCCGGCATCAGAGACATCAAGGTCTGGGGAAGCGGAGCGGCCTTTGTCGATCTCGACAATGATGGCGATCTCGATCTCTACGTGTGCAACAAAGGGGCCTACGACGAAGTCTATCTCAATCAAGGAAAAGGAACATTCAAAGGCAGCACCTTGGGCAGCGGTAATTCCTCGCTCCGCGCCCCTACTATGGTCGCCTTCTCTGACTACGATCTCGATGGTGACCTCGATTTCTACCAGAGTAACACGCGTCTCTTAGGCCTCACCGAGCGATTTGGAAGCAAAATCCAAATGGTGAAAGATGCTGCGGGTAATTGGCAAGCTCATCCACGTTACCAAGGAGACTTTGAAGTCATCGACGGCATCCCGCGAGAACTAGGAACCCAAGACACTCTTTTCAGGAACGAAGGCCGAACTGGCACCCAGCCTTTTCGCTTCCGTGACGTGACCCAAAAAGCCGGGATTAAAACCGCACGTGATCACGGACTCACCGCAGTGTGGTGGGACTCTAACAATGATCATTATCCCGATCTCTACATTTCCAACGACTTCCACACCCCTGACCGCCTCTATCTAAATCAGAAAGACGGAACTTTTGCCGAAATCAGCGGACAAGCCCTCCCCTACACCTCTTGGTATTCGATGGGTAGCGACTTCGCTGACATTAATAACGATGGCTGGTTTGATTACCTCAGCACCGATATGTCGGGCACCACACACTTCAAGCAAAAGACCATGATGGGAGCGATGACCGACACCGCTTGGTTTCTGGATCACCTAGAACCTCGGCAATACATGCGCAATGTCATGCAGGTGAATACCGGAACCGGGGCTTTCATCGACGTTGCATTTTTCGCCGGCCTCGACAGCACCGATTGGACCTGGGCTGGAATCTTTGGCGACCTCGACAACGATGGTTTCGAAGATGCCTTCTTCACAAATGGAATCGAACGAAACGTGCAAGATTCCGACCTGAACCTAAAAATCGGAGTCGCCAAAAAAGCAGGCGGAACTGCCGAAGAGCTTAAAGAAATTTTCCTCCAAAGTCCTCGCTTTAAAGAACGGAACCTCGCTTTCAAAAATCGCGGGGATCTGAACTTCGACAATACCTCCAAGGAATGGGGGCTCGATGATTTAAGTGTCAGTCATGGAGCGGTCATGGTCGATTTGGATCGCGATGGCGACCTAGACCTCATCGTAAACAACATGAACGACCCTCTTGGGATCTTTCGAAATAATGGCAGCGCAAAAGGAATCCTCGTCAGTCTTCAAGGCCAAGAAAGCAATTCGTTTGGCCTGGGATCTCGGGTGAGTATCGAGCTCGCGAACGGACAAATCCTTTCGCGGATTCTCACCAGCTCGCGGGGATACATGAGCGCTTGTGAACCCGTCCTTCACTTTGGTGTCGGCGATTCCGCCAAAATCAAATCGCTCAAAGTGCAATGGCCGACGGGGAAGACACAAAGCTTTTCATCCCTCGATTCCGGAAAACATTATCGAATCACAGAAAATTCCAAAGCCTCCTCACCCGCACCCGCACCTCACCCGCCAGAAAAGACGCTCTTCACAAGAACCGCCCCCGACACTCGTGGGCTCAGTTTCAAGCACGAGGAAAACGCCTACAACGACTTCCTCACGCAACCCCTGCTCCCCAACCGACTCTCTCGGTTTGGTCCCGCTCTCTCGCTGGGCGATTTGAATGGAGACAGCTTTCCTGACATCTTCGTAGGAGCCGCGGCCGGTTTTGGCGCGCAACTCTTCCACGGACAAGCTGGGGGGAAGTTCTCCCCCGCCGCCTCCTCACTCCCCTTGCACGATGCCCGTTTTGAAGATGTGGCCTCTTCCTTCTTCGACGCTGACCAAGATGGCGATCTCGATCTCTACGTGGTTTCAGGCGGGGCCCACATGCCCGACCAAGATCCTCACTACCGAGATCGACTCTATCTCAATGATGGCAAAGGAAGCCTCACCACCGCCCCAGATGGATCTTTGCCTGATCTCAGAAATAGCGGCAGCTGCGTCGTTCCTTGTGATTACGACGGCGATGGCGACCTCGACCTCTTCATCGGTAGTCGACATGTCCCCGGACGCTACCCCACCACGCCCGGCTCTAGCCTTCTTAGAAATGAGAAAGGTCGTTTCACCGAAGTTGAATCGCCGATGGACCAAGCTGGGATGGTCACAGGAGCCGTCTGGGCCGATCTCAATGGGGACAAACGACCCGACCTTGCCCTCACGACCGAATGGGGCCCCGTGAAGATTTTCCAAAACACCAAAGAAGGCTTCATCGAGACCACTTTGGCCGCTGGCTTCTCAGATCTCACCGGCTGGTGGACCTGTATTGCCGCGATTGATGCCGACCAAGACGGTGATCTCGATCTCGTTGCCGGAAACTTTGGTCTCAACACCAAATATGACGTCGATTCCGATCATCCCGCAACCCTCTTCGCCTCCGACTTCGGTAACCAAGGCCAACTTCAACTCGTCGAAGCAAAACATAAAGAAGGCAAACTCCTCCCAGTCCGAGGACGGAGTTGCTCAACCAGCGCCATGCCTCATTTGAGAAAAAATGCCCCCACTTACACCACCTTTGCCAGCAAATCCCTGAGCGAGCTCTATACGCCTGAAGCTCTCAAGAAAGCCCTCCGGTTCGAAGCTAATACCTTGGCCTCCACTCTTTTCCGAAACGATGGCTCAGGCCGTTTCACCAGTGAAGCACTTCCCACCCTCTCTCAACTCGCGCCCGTGATGTCAATTGCATCAGGCGACTTCAACGCAGATGGAAAAATCGATCTCGCCCTTGGACAGAACTTTTACGACGCCCAACGTGAAACTGGTCGCATGAATGCAGGGCTGGGAGTCATCCTCATCTCATCTGGAGATGGAAAATTCAAAGAACTCTGGCCGAAACAGAGTGGTCTCACAAAGCGGACGAACTTAAGGCAGCTAAAGTCTGCTGATCTGGATTCCGATGGAGATTTAGATCTCATCTCGGGGAATAACAGACAATCTTTGGAGCTTTTCCTTCAAAATTGAAAACTTGCGAATTGACAGAACCCGACCGCTTCTGAGAGTCTAAATTTTACACACGTTATGAAACATACCCCAACAATAGCAACTTTCCTCCTCTCGGCCGTCTCGCTACTCGGTCAGACCAACGTCAGCATCTTGAGTGAGGACTTCGAAACAGGAGGTACCGCCCTCAATACCGGCAACAACGGCCTCGATATCTCCATCGTTCCGAATCCCGCTGGAGCGGGAATGGTCTGCCAAGGAGATTCAAGCGAAACAGCCTCGCAGTGGGGCGCTCTCCAAGCCATTCCTAAACTGGTCACCCTTCCAGCTGCCGCTGAACCTGGTACCTCTACTTTCACCATCTCCATGATGGTCTACATCCCCACTGGAACCACCTTCGCTGCTGATGACCGCATGGGCCTCATCGTTCGCTGGAATGGACTCCAATCCAGTGCCAATTCTACCTACCCAGAAATCAATACCTTCCCTCTCGATACTTGGACTCCTGTAACTCTCACCGGAACGATCCCAGCCCTTGATGGTGATGGTAATTCAGTGACCCAAGCCTTTCCGATTATCTCATTCAACGATCGTAACGATGATGCTATTGCCGGAGTCTCCGCATATATCGATGACTACAACTTCGAAGTATCCATTTCGGAAGATGACCCAAATTTCCCAATCTCTACCGATCTTGGCTTTGGTGACGTTGACCAAAACGGGGGGCCTCATTCAAAGAAGCTCACGCTTACCAATAGTGGTGCGTCAGAGACCCTTACTATTACCGCGGCTGATTCTTCCGGGACAAATGCCTCCCTCTTCACCTTTTCAAATCTCACTCTCCCTCTCGACCTTCTTCCGGGAGAGAGCACAGAATTAGAGGTGACCCTTGATCCCGGAGCGGAACTTGGTCCTCTTTCAGCATCAATCGCTTTTACCACAAATGACCCGACTACTCCGATGGCTACGACCTTCATCACGGCCAATTCGATTGAGCCTTTCGTCGGCCTAGAGTTCATCGTAAATGGTGATTTCGAAACTGGCAATATTGAGGGATGGCGTGAAGATGCCAGATTCACCTACACCGAGGATGTTTCTCGCAGTGGCGATGGCGCGGGGATCTACACCATGCAAGCCGAACAGCAATGGGGAGAAGCACGACAGAGTGCAATCGCCTCAGTCTCAGCAGAACAGGGAACTTTCGACATCACTCCTGAAATGATCGGTAAGGAATACTTTTACAGCGGATGGTACTATCGCCCTTCCACCGGCGGACCAGCTGAAGATGACACCGTCAGACTCATCGTTCGCTGGAATGGGAAAAACGGACCCACGAACCATACCGACGGAGCTAAGTTAGTGGGGAGTATTCCAACAGATACCTGGGTAAGATTTACCCATCGCAATGTCATTCCTGAGTTTGATCTCGACAACCTTCCAGTGACCCATATGAGCGCATTGTGGAGCTTCCAAGACGTCGGCTCTAACTCAGCGGGAACTGAAATCATGTATATCGACGACATTAGCTTTAAGGTCGATGTCCCAATCGTTCAGCCCACGGTTGACCTCGCCATCACGAACCTCCTCGTTGATAAAACGAATAACAACGTCAGCTTCAATTACACCGCTACGATCGGATCTGAATACTCAATCGAACGCAGCACCACTCTCCTTCCAAACGGAGATCCTGGTGGATGGGTGGAAATTGATGACCAAATGGCCACCGCGGCTGTGCAAACTTACACCGACCTTGGCGCAGCGGCAACCAGCCCACTTTACTTCTATCGTGTTCGCTTGATTGAATAAAAAAGGACTCGAGAACTTCCTACTTAGAATCTCCAAGCGACTCTGTCTCGCTTGGAGATTTTTTTGGGGCTCTCTTTCTCATTGATTTGAAAAGTCGGTGAACGAAAGAGCGATTCCTCGATCTAAGCCGAACTCCCACTTTTCTCAATCCCCTCGCCCTCTCCGGTGTTTGAGTCCTAAAATCCCGCACTTTATAAAAGCACCCTTAACCCCATCTGCTGTTTGTTCTAGACTGGAAGGAAGGTTCATCCCCCCTTTTGTTTTCAGCTCTTTTTCTTACCGTGGATAAACGGCATAAAAAAGGAGCGAGGCCTTTAACGACCTCGCTCCAAGAATTAATAAAAACTGTTTTACCGCCTCTTAGAAAGAGAAGGAAAGCATTGCACCGCCGAAGGTTTCTCCGTCAACACCATTAACTCTGCTCTTTCCGTCGACATAAGAAACGTAAGGAGAGAGAGTAATCTCGTCGCTGAGAGCAACGTCGAGACCAAGGCTTGCGGTGAAGTAAGCTGCACCATCGCTGGTAGCGTAACCACCGTCGCCGTTATCTGCGACATAGCCATAAGTGAGGCCGAGTGAAGCTGAAACAGTTTCGCTGATCTCGTGAGAGTAGCCAAGGCTTCCTTCGATAAGGATCTGATCCTGAAGGATACCATCAGTTCCGAAGTAAACGGTCACACCAGCGTCAAGGCCGGAAACGGATCCGGAAACTCCGAGGAAAATCTCGGCATCATCGGCACCGCCATTTGGGTAAGTGTAAGCAGTGAAACCAGCTGCGAGAGTAACGTCACCAAAAGTTTTGGAAACTGCTGCGTAGATGTCGAGTTCGTCACCAGCTACGTCAGGTGAGATGCCCCAGATGCCAGCAGACCAGTCGAGACCACACTCGCAGGAACCTGCGAAGTCGAGACCATACTCATAGGCGTCATCACCGAGATCAACGCCTCGGAAAATGTATTTGCTGTTATAACCAACGTGAAACTCCGACTCAATCTCAGCTTGTGCATTGCTGAGGAAGAGGCCGGAACCGATTGCAAGAATAGTGGATGTCTTTTTCATGACGCAGGGATCCTAAGCAATTGCCATGCCAGAAGGCAAGACTTAGTTTTGTTTAATTTCAAAAACTCTAATTGTTCAAGAAAGGTGTATCGAGAAGGCCTAACTCACTCAGTCTCTGTCACTCATATTTCTAAAGCGGCAGAGCCCTCCTAAGAAATGAGTGAATTTGATTCATGTTTTTTACAAATTTGACTCCTGCGTAAAAAACGAGTCCGACACAAACTGCCGGACCCGTGAAGACTAAATATTACCTGCTTGGAAACTATTCAGGAATCGAAATTATAAGCAGTCTCACCATGTTCAGCAGAGTCGAGCCCTTCGAACTCAACCTCCTCAGTCACACGCAGACCAACCGTCTTCTTAATGATCAAAACAATGATCACGGTAGCAACTGCCGACCAAACGATCGTGATACCGAGTGACTTCAACTGAACGACTAGCTGAGCCATCGCAGTCTCTTCGTTGATTCCCAGCCCACCAAGAACTCCCTCAACTCCGAGGAAAGCGACCATAATGGTTCCAAGGATTCCTCCGACACCGTGAACAGCGAAAACATCAAGAGAATCATCGATCTTCAGCTTGTGACGAACAAATCCGCAGGCGAAGTAGCAGATCACACCAGCTGAAATACCAATCACAAAAGCTCCCATCGGCCCGACGTTGCCGGATGCTGGGGTAATCGTCGCCAATCCAGCGACCATTCCAGTCGCGATCCCGACAACCCCTGTCTTGCCAGTCTTCAAGCGCTCAACAATGCACCAGACCAAGGCTGCGGTGGCAGCTGAAATATGAGTGACCAACATTGTCATTCCGGCGGCTTCACTTGCTCCAAGCTGTGATCCCGCATTAAATCCAAACCAACCGACCCAAAGGAGAGCGGCACCAATCATTACCAAACCGGGACTATGAGGAGGCTGAAGTTGATTGGGGAACCCTTTACGAGGTCCAATCATCTTCGCCAAGACTAAGGCCGAGACACCGGCGGTGGCATGAACGACGATTCCTCCGGCCAAATCAATAGCACCCCACTGGAACATAATTCCGCCACCCCATACCCAGTAAACGGCAGGAGCGTAAACCAAGACTAACCACAGAGCCGTAAAGACCATCACGGCCACAAACTTCATGCGCTCTACGAAAGCTCCCACAATGAGACCTGGCGTAATGATCGCAAAGGTCATCTGGAACATTACGAAGACGGTTTCCGGAATATCACCACTGCGGCTATTTAATCCGACCCCTTCCAAGAAAGTCTTACCAAATCCTCCCAGCCACTTGCCTCCTTCTTGGTGATCAAACGACATTGTATAGAGAACGGCCACCCACATCACCGAGGCTAAGCCCGCGATGGCATAACAATGCATGAGTACCGAGAGCACATTCTTTGCTCTCACCAGACCTCCATAAAACAGGGCCAAGCCTGGGAGAGTCATCATTAGGACCAAAACGGTCGCCGTAATCATCCAGGCTGTGTTGCCTGAATCGATCGGAGGAGCTTCTTCAGCAGCGAAAAGAACCCCGCTGGAGAGGAACAACATCGCTAGGAACGCTCCAAACGATTTCATGGTGTGACAATATTTCTTCATAACTAGTTTGCGTATGCGCGGTTCAAATCGACCGCTCACCTTCACGGAAGCATCTTTCATGCCAAACATGAATCCCATTCATTCAACCATGGCACAGCTGTTGCTCAGCGTTGCGGGTATTCACAAAAACAGAGATATATGATGATCCCACAATACAACAAAGCCTTCCTCTGGATAACGGCACCCTTTGCGATGGTGACCCAAGCATTCGGACAGGAAGAAGTCGATGAAGCCGCAATCGCAGCTGCTGCCGAGACCAAAGCAGGTTACGATGACTTGGTCGCAGGACAAGGTGACACCGCCTACGCCTTTGACTTTTTCACCACCTCCATGCTCTGGACGGTAATCGCCGCCGCCATGGTCTTCATCATGCACCTTGGTTTTGCTTCATTAGAGGCAGGACTTACTCAAAAGAAGAACACCGTTAACATTCTCTTCAAGAATGTTTGGATTATCAGCGTCGGCCTCCTGACCTACGCTTTCATGGGCTTCAACACTCACTATCCAGTAGACAGCTGGCAAATTGAAGGATTCCTCGGAATCAACGGCTGGATTGGCGACTTGAACGCTGACGGCGGTGACACCTTCGGATACGGAGGCACAGCTCTTGCCATGACTGGTTACGGAGACTTCATCTTCCAGGCCATGTTCGCCGCAACCGCAGCGACCATCGTTTCAGGTGCCGTTGCTGAACGGATCAAACTAGGCTTCTTCATGATCTACTCAACTATTCTCGTAGCTGTAGGTTACACCGTTGCCGGTTCTTGGCACTGGGGTGGCGGATTCCTCTCAAGCCTCGGCGGAGATGACGGAATTGCCTTTAAAGACTTCGCTGGATCAACAGTCGTTCACGGATTTGGAGGAGCAGCTGCTCTCGCAGCCGTCATCGTCCTCGGACCACGTGCTGGAAAATACACCTCTAACGGAGTTAAGCCGATCCTCGGACACAGCATGCCTCTCGCCGCTGTCGGTGTTTTCCTTCTCTTCTTCGGATGGTTTGGATTCAACGGTGGATCAGTCCTTTCAGCCGCTCCCGGACCTCTCGGTCTCGTCTTCACCACCACTGCACTTGCTGCAGCTGCCGGTGGAGTTTCTTCGATCATCACCTCGATGGTCGTCTTGAAAAAGCCTGACCTCTCAATGGCTCTCAACGGCCTCCTCGCAGGTCTTGTTTCGATCACCGCTGGTGCTGACGTTGTTGGACCATGGGGTGCTGTCATTATGGGTGCTGTTGGAGGTGTGATCGTAGTCTTCTCCATCCTCTTCTTCGACAAGATCAAGATGGACGACCCTGTCGGTGCCATTTCGGTCCACGGAACATGCGGAATCTGGGGAACAATCTCCCTCGTATTCTTCACGACCGAGCCAGCAGGAACCTTCAGCCTTGTCTCACAGCTCATCGGAGTCGTAAGCGTCTACGGATTCGCGTTCATCTTCTCACTAATCTTGTTCCTTGCAGGAAAAGCAATCTGCGGAGTCCGCGTCAGTGCTGAAGAAGAGCACGAAGGCCTCGACATTGCCGAGCACGGTGCTCCAGCTTACACCGAGTAAATTCTCCTTGGCCATTCAAAAGACCGCAGGTTCGCCTGCGGTCTTTTTTTATCCCTCGATCACTTCGTAAACAACCGGCTGACCACTCGCTTGCGCATCACTCAATGTCACTGCTTTCACAATCCTCTCACTCGCCCGGTCTGCTTCATCCTGAGAGCGCGCGTGGATGCGGCACAGTGGGTCTCCTTCCTCCAACTTGTTTCCCAGCTCTACGATTTCTTCCAAGCCTACCGAATAATCAATTCCATCCTCGGCTCGCATTCTCCCGCCACCCAGCTCCACCACCGCCATCCCGAGTTCACGCGTATCGATACGTTCCACCCAACCTGTCCCAACGCTTTTGACGTCAATCACCACCTCTGCCACTGGAAGATACTTTTCAGGTGCTTCCATAAAATCTCCGGGTCCACCTAAGCCCTCCACCATTTGGCCAAAAATCTGCGCCGCTTTCCCCGAGTCCAAAGCCTTCTTCAAATCTCGGCGGGCCTGCTCACGATCTTTCGCCAAACCACCCAAGACAAGAAGTTCAGCCGAGAGCCCCATCACCACGGTCTCCAATCGCGAACGACTCCCCTCACCTTTCAAAAAGCGCACGGCATCGAGAACCTCCAAGGAATTTCCTGCAGCTCCGGCCAAAGACTCATTCATATCCGTCACCAAAGCGCTCGTCTTCACCCCAGCCCCATTTGCGACACCCACGATACTCTCCGCAAGAGCCTTGGCATCAGCATAATCCTTCATGAAAGCCCCACTTCCGGTTTTCACATCCATCACCAAAGCCTCCAATCCCGCCGCCAATTTCTTCGAAAGAATCGAGGCCGTAATCAGATCTAGCGACTCCACCGTGGCAGTAATATCTCGCGTCGCATAAAATCGTTTATCCGCAGGAGCCAAAGAAGCCGTCTGCCCGATAATGGCCACCCCACAGTCCTTCACAACCTTCCGGAAGGTCGCATTGGAAGGGATTGTTTGATACCCCGGAATGCTATCCAGCTTGTCCAAAGTCCCACCCGTATGCCCGAGCCCTCGGCCTGAAATCATCGGCACAAATCCCCCACAAGCCGCCACTAATGGTCCCAACATCAAGGAGACATTATCCCCCACGCCGCCGGTTGAATGCTTATCGATCACCGGCCCCTCCAATTCTGGCCACGCCAAAATCTCGCCTGAATCACGCATTCCTTCCGTCAAGGCCACCCGCTCATCTAAGGTCATTCCTTGAAAAAAGACCGCCATCGCAAAAGCCGCGATTTGCCCCTCTGAGATCGATTCATCACCGATTCCCTTCGAGAAAAAGGCAATTTCGTCACGAGACAGCACCTGACCGTCCCTCTTCTTTCGGATAATTTCTTGCGGTATCATCATCGACTACTTGTTGAAAAACTCGGTCATGAGAGGCCCGTTTTTACTTCCCGCCCCGATCCCAAATATCCCCAAAATCCCTTCGATCACCGGCGGAGCGGGTAAAGGTAACTTGAAAGCAGTGAAAATCAGGCCGACATTAAGACCAGTCCCAAGAGATGCTAAGGCGAGTGTCATGCCTTAAACTCTCTCACAGATCAAAAACTCTCAATCTCAAACCACCGCGTCTTCACTCTTACTTTGTTTTCAACTTCCCCTCCCACGAACAAGTTCTATCTTCCTCCCATCAGCCCAATGAAATTTTCCCTCCTTCTCACCAGCCTCATTCTCCCCCTCAGTGCGCAACTTCGCATTACCGAAGTCATGCCAAATTCCAACCACTCGGATCCCGATGCTGGAGGAGATTGGTTTGAAATCACCAACACGGGAACCGCCGCCGTCAACATCGCAAACTATAGCTTTGATGACGACAGCGCTCAGGCAGGAACCTCAGGACCATTCCCTTCGTATTCCCTCACCGCTGGCGAGTCCCTGATCGTCCTCCGTGATGCTTCCTCCACCGCTTTTCGAGCTCTTTGGAACCTCCCCGCCACCCTTCGCATTATTACGGAAAGTGAACTGACCGCCTACCCCGGCTTCGGCAGCAATGGCGATGCCGTCAACCTCTACAACAATGGCGGAGGCCTCGTCGATACCTTGGCCTATGGGGCCGCGACTGAGGGCTTCAGCTTTGCTCGTTTTGTCAATGGCGCCGCCATCCCCGGCGCCATTAGCAGCGATGGACTCTTCGATGCTTACGAGAGTGACGATCCATCCGAAGATGTCGGCTCACCTGGCATTGCCGCCGAGCTCCCATCCCCTCTCCCTCCATTGTTTACCGGAGCATTCAGCACTGCCGGACTGGAGAATTCAAACCTTGCCGTTTCCGTTTTTCGAATCACGGCCATCGACCCCAACCCCGGCGACACCATCACCATCACTGCTGCAGGAACACCCGCTTGGCTCAGTGTGACCGATCTCGGAGGGGGCCTTGCCAGCCTCGGTGGCACTCCCCCAAGCTCAGCAATTGGCGCTCACGAATTTGAAATTACCGCGACCGACAACAACAACATGTCCAGTAGCCAAACTTACCGCATCGACGTCCTTCCATCCAATAGCACGATCATTCTCAACGAATACAATGCGGTTGCCTCCGATGAATTTCTCGATGGTGGCGCTGCAGATGATGTCGATGGCGCTGCCGATCCCTTCTTCGGCCGCATCGCTGGTAACGGCGGAGCTTGGGTCGAATTCGTGGTCACTCAAACAATGGATCTCCGCAACTGGACCCTCGAAATCACCAGTGACGACACATCGCGGACTCTCAAACTCTCTGACCATGTCGCCCTCAGCGTCATCCCAGCAGGCACCATCCTCACTTTTACCGAAAGCAACCAACTCACCCCAACTGGTTTCAACATCAACTCTCTCCTAAACTCCTCAGGTTACACTTGGACCAATATTTGGATGCACGACTCCACCCTCATCGATCAAAGTAATAGCACGCACCCTAGCTCTCCAGCCATTAACAGCAGCAACACCGTCTTCACTTGGATCAATAGTCTTGATGAAATCGTTTACGGACCTTCTGGCGAATCCGTCGCACTTCAGGACAGCGATGACAACGGCATTGGCGACACCATCATCTCGGTAGGCGGCAGCGAGACTTTTCGACTCGAAACTAATCCCACAACGAACATAAACCCGCTTAATCTGAACTATGATGACGGTGGAAGTTCTACCTTTGGTGCTCCCAACACCTGGAGCGACAACACCATGACGCAAAGCTTTGCCGCCTTTTTCGATACCACCACCCCTCCAAGCTTTAGCTCGGTGAACCCAACAAAAGCGATCCGCGGAGAATACCTCTCAATCGTCGATTATGATGGAAGCCCTTTCACCGTCATCGAAGCCCCCGACTTTCTTGATCTCGTAATTCAGGGTGCTGTCATCGTCATCAGTAACAATCGCCCACTCACCTCTGCCGACACCGGGAAGTATGAAGTCTCGCTAAGCGCCGACAACAATGGAGCCATTGGATACCTCGTCTACGAACTTGAAGTCCTCAATCCTACTCCCGCCCTCATTCTGAATGAATACAATGCCGTCGCCTCTGACCGCTTCCTCAATGGAGGAACCCTCACTGCCGACGAAGATGGTGGCCCAGCTTCGGCAGACAGCCACTTCGCCCGAGTTGCCGGAAATGGCGGCAACTGGTTCGAACTCGTCCTCGTCGGCGATGGCACCGCTGGCTTTACTGACCTGACTAACTGGTCCATCGAAGTCGGCCAGATTGCCAACTCCGGAGTCTTCGTTCCAAGTAGCACGATCACTCTTTCGGACTCCGCCACTTGGTCCGCTGTCGCTCACGGAACTTTGCTTACCTTCATCGATCAAAACACAGCTGGAGGTGGTCTCAACACCGAGATAAATCGAGTTGACGAGCTTACCAGCACCGGCCTCGCGTGGACAAACATTCATGTCGGAACTGCTGGAACAGTCACCGGAACCGGACTCAGCGAACTCGCCATCGGCTCCAGTAACACCGCCTTTCTCATCAAAGATGCTTCCGGCAACAACATTTTCGGACCCGCCGGGGAAGGGATCGCTCCGCTCGATGGAGTTGGGAGTGAGGAAATCTTCGAACTCGAAAACGACCCCTTGCTCTCCGTTTCCTCCTGCGACACTTCTTCCGCTTCGACCCTCGGTTACGACGATGGATCATCCAGCTCCACCTTCGGTTCACCGAACCTCTTCGCTCCAATCGGGAGTGCCACCGATCGGGCTCAAGACTTCTCAGCCTTCGTCCTTTCTCCCCTTCAAGCCTATCTCGCCAGCATCGGCCTCCCCGGTGCCGACCCAAATGCGGATGAAGATAATGATGGATTCTCGAACCTCGACGAATACCTCTTTGGCGGAGATCCTGTCGATCTCACCGTCTTCCCTCAAACCACTCTCGATCCCTCCACCGGAACGATTTCTACCACAGTCCGTGTGAGTGATCCCAACTTCACGCTGACACCTGAGCGTAGCCCAGATCTCATTAATTGGTTCACTGATGAACTGCAGATCGTCGATGAAGCTTCTCCCCTGGGAGCAGACTTTCTCATCCGCAACATGATCTACGATGGGACCGCATCCCGCATGTTCTTCCGCGTCAAATCACAGTAAGGGCTCATTGACGAGCACGAGCGCGCCGGTCTTTTTCGGCTAGGATCCACCCACGATCATCTTTCGAAATAGACTTGGTGCTGGTCTTAACGACATTGCCATCCGGCTCGGTCAGCCAAATCGTTCCGCTTTTCTCATCAAAGCGGCTCAGCTTTGCAAAAACGACCCCTTTGTTCGATCCCGTCCACTCACGGTATCCCTTCTTAGCCATCTTCCGCTCATAAACCTCGCGGTCATGTTCGATGGTCAGCACCGCATTCTTCAACTTCCCCCAAAGCTCAGAGCGCCCGCCGCGAGAGTAACCGCGCTCACTGGAATAAACACTCCCGTCTGGTTGAAGCATCACAAGAGTCGGATATCCCAAAACATGATATTGCTTCTTAAGTTTCTCGGCATACTTCCGTCGATCCACTTCGGCCCCTTCGAAGCGAGCCTTGTTATCGACTCCACCCGAAGCATCGACCTTTAAACGAATGACATTTTCCTTCGCCCAATCGCCAAATTCATGAGTGGCAAAGAGCTCTCGACTGAGCGTCACACATTTCGGGCTTGAGGGAGAGCCGGTGCGCGTAAACCACATGAGAATTGGCTTCCCCTCCCGCATCGATTCACGCCGCGCCTCTTGGTAACTCGATAACCAAGATGACTTTTTCTTCGGCCGATTTTTAAAGGCTTTATCAAAAGGAATGTCGGCATTCACGTTCCCGGTCGACCAGACAATCTTATCGTCTGCGGGCAGAAGCATCCCTCCGGCCACCACTCCTTCACCCACTTTTCCTGAAAAATAACCCGCATCCTCTGGAGCGGTGTTACCGAGCGCTGAATCTTCGTTCGGCTGATTAATTTTGGCGAAAGCATTACCTCCAATCCCGCCGCCCCCCTCAGAATCGGTGAATTTCTCTTTCTTTGCAGCCTTCGGCTTAATCGTCCGAACTTTCATAAGATCGGCGCAGGATGACAGCACGATCCCGCAACTCCCAAGAATAAGAAGAGAAGCTTTCATAACGAAAAACTAGCACTCCAAGCTCGATGGGAAAAGCGAGCAATCCCAAAAGATCTTCCCCAACACGGAGCGGCGCGCGTCCCGCCACCGACGATCGCTTTTCGATCCGAAGGGCGGCGAGACGCCACCCCTCCCTTCAAAAAAACGACCGGAGTTTCCTCCGGTCGTTAAAAAAACCTGAAATGAAATTACTTTTTAGCGAGAGCCTTGGCTGCCTTTTGAGCATCAAGGGTCTTTTCAAGGGCGGCTTTACTCTGCTCCGCAGCCCAGCCCTTATAGGCATTTTGACTGACCACTTCCATGAGCCCTGCCATGTTGGCGTGGTTCTCACCGCAAAGCTGGCCACAGACCACGCTCGTCTCAAGCTTCTGAATCGGCTTGAACCACATTGGAATATCACGACCAGGGATCGCATCCTGCTGGATGCGCATCGGGATGATCGAATAGTTGTGAATCACGTCCGTCGAGGTCACCTGAAGAATGGCATTACGATCAACTGGGATTTTCAAAACCGTCGTGACGAAGTCGTCGTATCCATTGGGATCATCTGGGTCGATGCAAGGGTCACCGGTAGTTGCGACCAAGGTGCGGTCAATCCGAGCGAACTTCCCGTCTTCTCCTGGATAGTGGTATTTGAAACCAAATTGATAAGCGATCACCCGAACCCGAACGGGGTCAGTCTTTTGAACTTCCTCCCATTGATCCGTGCGCTCCCACCAAAGCGGAAAGGCAAAACCAAGAAGAAGAACGGCCTCAATGATCACCACCCCGATCTCCATGTGACTGGAAACGTGGTTGGTCACACCGTGGTAGCTCGCTTTGGGATTGTTAGAAGCGCGAAACTTCCAAAGACAAAAGAGAAAGAAAAGAGTCCAGCCCACAAAAAGGGCAAACATGAACCAGTGGACGATGTCGATCAGGTGATCAACATTGCCCCCGTGATCGGCGTAGTTCTCGGGAATGCCGAGCCATTTTGACCAGTTGAGTGCGGTAAACATGGGAAGGAATAAGAAAGATTATTGGTTAGAGGCAGGAGCTACGGTCGGAGCCACGTAGTCGTCGCAGTATTTGGGGTCCAGTCCTGCGCTCTCACGCTTCGCGATTCTGATCATGCACCAGAAGACACCCAGCGCGAGCGGCACGATCATCATGAGCATGACTGCAATGGACCATCCAGCGGCATCTTGCCCAGCATGCTTGAAGGCATTGGCACAAGTCGAACAGGCGAGAATTGAGGAATCGATAAGCATAGCGAGTCAGGAGGTAGGGTTTAGACAATGATGTCTTTGGATTTGCGGCGGAAGTGAAAGCCGTAGACGATGAGAATAATTGATGCAAGCAAGGTGATGACACCAAAAGCGGTCATCGCATTACTGGTATCCTTTTCGTTAATGAAGAGAGCCCAGATTCCGAGACCGGCACAAAAGAGCGCGGCAATCGTGATGAAGATGAGATGGAATCCTTTGATCGACATAAGAAAAGAAGGTTAATCGTGGCCGTGAACGTTGGTGGTAGGCTTCTCTGGATTATAGAAGCCATCTGCCTTTTCCGAGTTTCCATACTGAATGGGGTCGCTCTTTGACCAACCAATCAGCCACATACAGAAAAATGCCATCACAATTCCCAGTCCATAGAAGAAATAAATGAGAGGCTTCTCATGATTCAAGTGCATGAAGATGAGCATCACGAGAGAGGCCTTCACGCTCGCGATGATGAGTCCCAAGACCGCATCCTTACCGTCAAAACCATGCCCACCGACATCAAGCGCGGGAAAGGTCGCAACAGCAACCGTGAGAGCGGTCCCCACAAGGAGGGCACCGAAAATGATGAGATAAAGCTTTTTCGCTTTTTTGATTTCTTCAACTGAGTCAGCCATAGCAATAAAGTGAGTTTAGAAAAAGTAGAGGGGTGAGATTACATCAAGTAGAGGATCGGGAAGAGGAAGATCCAAACAAGGTCAACGAAGTGCCAGAAGAGGCCTCCAACTTCGACCCGGTTAGCGAGCCACTCTGGGTTCGAGTCATACATCTTACGTCCGAAAAAGAGGTAGTATCCAAGAACGATGGCTCCTCCGATCACGTGAAGTCCGTGAAGACCTGTGATCGTGAAGTAGATCGCATAGTAAGTGTTCCACTTCGGAGTGAAGGTTGAAGTAAAACCAACATTCTCACGAGGAATCTCAACGTGTGGGAATTCGTAATTATTGTGATTCGCTCCTGCGAAACCACTGAGATCAAAAAGACCACTGCGCTTAAGACTTCCATCCGCAGCAGCCGCAGCGACCGCTTCTACGTCGAAATCGAGCTTCTTATAGGCGACCATCTGATCCCAGTTCACTCGGTATTTATCGTTATCAGTGGGAACCAAGCGATCTTCACCCTCGAGACCTTTCTCTTCATTCTTTTCGTCGAGATCTTTTGTCAATTGTGCGAGCCAGGCCTGATGACAGTCCCAAGCCTTCTTAAGGTCGTTCTCACCCTTGCTGTTTTCATGAGTCAGAATCCAGCTCTGTTTGATCGCGTCCATCGGCTCGATCCCCTCAGTTTCGGCACGCATCGCGGTGTGACGGAAGTCGATGGCATCAACTCCCAAAAGCATTGGGCTTGGCTGAAGCTCTCCTTTGATGACGGTATCATCGCGGAGCTTAATCTCAGTATCGGCGAGCTTGGGAATATCATCGGGCTCCCAAACCAAGGTGAGTGGTGGATCGATCTTGTATTTGACCGTGCCGGGAGCACTAATCATGAGATCTTTAATCTTGGCATTATCCTCAGCCATCCGCTCTTTCCAAAGATCGGTCGTGATCACGAGGTTCGAAATTTCATCGATCCCCTTCTCATCACGGATCCAGGACCATGAAGCGCGAAGGAACTCGGTCCGGATATTCTTATCGTGAGCACGCGCGTCGAGGAAGGCGTCTTCAAGATCATCGAGATCATCAATGGAAAGATCTGCCCCATCGGCAACCACAAGAGCAGCCTCACTCGCCTCAAGTTGAGCCCGGTTCTTACCAGCAGCATGAAGCTCATCTTCATCAGGAACTCGATAATCTCCTACGAGCGTAATCTTATGATCGTCCCCTGCCTGCTTGAGAATTTCTTTCACATAAGCCTCATGCGCAGGGCGCTTGAGCGCGAAGGTCAGCTCGCTCGCCTTGAAGATGATTTTGTTAGCTGAGAAAACTCCCTCGGGGTTGTCCTTCTTCTCTTGCTTAGAAACCTCAATGAGCTTTCCGTTCTCGTCCAACTTTCCGTAGTGAACGTGTCCTTCAAGATATCCGAAGTCCTGAACCGATCCTTCACTCGATAAACGAACCCCTTGGTGGTGGAACTTGGCGTTATACTCGACTGCCTTGAGACCCAAAAAGAGAAGCGCGCAGATCAGGGTGATCCACATGTAGATTTGGAACTTCTTCCACTCCCGCATCTTCAAGGCTGCCCAAGCGAAAACCACTGTTACGGACGAACCGATGAGGATAAAGGTGTTAATCAATCCGGGTAGAACTGGAAGGGCACGCTCCGGCCATGGGTAATCGGCATAGAGGCGAAGGAAAAGATATCCCGAGAAGAGACCTCCGAAGAGAGTCACCTCCGAGGCAAGAAAGAGCCAGATGCCGACCTTCGAGTTGAAGAGTCCGGTATCTTTACGGGCGTTGACGATAAATGGAATTTCCATGGATCAAGAAATGTAAGCAATAAATATGGGCTCTAGGCTTCGGTGGATTCCTTTTCGGGTTTCTCCGAGGGCTCCTCGACTGGATTAGAACGTTTGGGCTCTTCCCACTGTGGGAAGTAGTCCTTGTCATGGTCAGGACGGCTATATTCGTAAGGTCCGCGATAAACGGCGATATCGAAGGTGAAGTTTCCGTGTCCCGGAGGCGTTGGAGTGGCCCACTCAAGCGTGGTGGCATTCCAAGGGTTATCACTCGTGACTTTCTTACCCCAGAAGTAACTGATGAACATGTTGAGGAGGAAAGGAATCTGGAAGACTGCGAGAGCGATCGCGGCTCCAGTCATAACTTCGTTGAGCGAAATATTGTCCGCGACGGTCTGACCGAAGACGTTCACCCCATCAGAGGCTTTCTCAATGTATCCCTCACCTCCGTTATACCAACGACGGTGGAAACCTGCCATTCCCTGCGTGAGCATCGGGAAGAAGAGAAGGTTCATGCAGACCAAGGAGGGCCAGAAGTGCAAGTGACCGAGGAAGTTGTCCATGAATCGACCCGTCATCTTAGGATACCAATGATAGACTCCAGCGAAGAGGCCAAAGAGGATTCCGGGCGCCACCACATAGTGGAAGTGACCGATCACGTAGTAGGTATCGTGAAGGTGAAGGTCGGCAAGGTTGAAGGCGAGAGGGAGACCAGTGAGACCACCAATTCCGAACATTGGCAGGAAGGCCGCAGCCCAGATCATGGGCATCGTGAAGCGGATCGAACCACCCCAGAGCGAAATGATCAAGGAGGTGAGCAAAATCACCGAGGGCACCGAAATCAGCACGGTGGTGGTTTGGAAGAAGGTCGAAATGACTGGCCCCATTCCGGTGAGATACATGTGGTGAGCCCAAACGATGAAGGAAAGGAAACCGAGAACGATAACTCCCCAAACCATCGGCTTGTATCCCCAAAGTGGCTTACGGGTGTTACAAGGAATAATCTCGGCAACACAGGCAATCGCGGGAAGAAGAAGAACATAAACCTCAGGGTGACCAAGGAACCAGAAGAGGTGCTGGAAGAGAAGCGGGCTTCCGGAACCGGAAATATCAAGGGCCACATCATCGGCCGCTGAGTAAAGTCCAGTTGGCATGAAGAAACTCGATCCAACCATGCGGTCCATGAGCTGCATGATGCCAGCGGCTTCAAGCGGTGGGAAAGCAAGGAGAAGAAGGAAACCCGTGACGAGCATCGCCCAGACAAAGAATGGGAGGCGCATCCAAGTCAGCCCCTTTGCACGGAGCTGAATGATGGTCGTAATGAAATTCACCGAGCCAAGAAGTGACGAGGTAATGAGCAAGACCAGACCGATCAGCCACTGCGTTTGTCCCGCCAGCAGCTGATTCACAATTTGTCGATCCGCGTAGCCCGCCAGCGGCGAGTAGTTGGTCCAACCAGATTTGGCAGCACCAGATTCCATGAAGAAACTCATGCACATCACGATTCCACCTGCGAGATAAACCCAGAAACTCGCCATGTTGAGCTTCGGGAAAGCCATATCGGGAGCACCAATCTGGAGTGGAGTGACGTAGTTACCAAAGGCCGCAAAGCCAAGAGGAACCACTCCGAGGAAAACCATGATCGTCCCGTGCATCGCACCGAACATGTTGTAGGTATCACCAGTGACTTTTCCGTCATCTAACCAACGGCCTTTCCAGCCATCAGTGAAGATCCAGCTCAGATAACCAGGAAGCGGCTCATGAGGATAGGCAATGCTCCAGCGCATCACGATCATCAGGAAGAAACCGAAAAGCAGGAAGGCACCCGCAGCGAGGCCATACTGAATTCCAATCGTCTTATGATCGGTTGAAAAGAGATACTTCTTCCAGAAAGGAAGCTCGTGATGGTGATCGTCGTGATGATCGTGGGAGTCCGCACTCATGGTTTTGTTCGATGGTCGGTTAAAAGGTTATTCGGCAGCTGGGATTGGCTCCCAAGTTTCTGGATCTAGAAGGGTGTCCGGATCCAAAGTGTCACCGGGAAGCATTTTGTCGTGATTTTTCTTCAATTCTTCTGCGGTCGTTGGAGCACCTCCGCGAGCCTTAGAGATTTTAAGAGCTTCCTCGGCCATTTGCGGTGTTACGAGGCTCGCATTGTTCCCCCAAGAGGTCCGAATGTAAGTCATCACAGAAGCGAGTTCTTTAGGACCAAAGTTGGCTCCAATTGCCGCCATATTTCCATTGTAAGGGTTTCCAGCAACTTCAATGGGACCGCCCACTCCGTTGTGGATGATCATGGCGAGTTTTTCGGTATTCCCAGTCACCCATTCTGAGCCGGCAAGTGGAGGAAATTCACCCCCACCCATTCCACTGGTCTGGTGACAAGAGGCACAAGCGGCATACTGCTTCTGGCCTTCCTTTTGAAGGAGAGCGAGCACGCTAATCGGAGGCAAAGGAACCTCCTCCTTAACGGGTGACTTTCCACGCATATAGCCGTCTTTCACGGTTTCCCCGTATCCGAAAAAGGAACCACCCTGCCCCATCACTGAACCAGCAACGAGGACGACGATTCCGGAGACCAAAATGAGCAAAAGGGAAACGGACTCCATGCCATTTTCACGGAGCGACTTTTCGCGTCCGACAGCTGGAGGGGCATCTTTGATTGCGCCATGAGCCTCTGAGACATTGATGGTCTCATCGAGATCGGGTCGCATATCGCGGTTGGATTGAGAAGCAGACATGAACTTATTCTTCTACAGGAGCCTGAGGATTAGTGTTGAGAGATTCGGGCAAGGGTTGTCCGAGAGTGTCTTTCTTGAGTGAAGTCAAATAGCTGGCCAACTGACGAGCACGGTCGCTTGCTTGAACGCCTTTTCCATCTTCGATCTCTACGGGGAGAAGTCCCCCACCAGCACCGTAAGAATCAACGATCTTGAAAAGACCTGCTTTAGACGGACAAGTCGAGCGCTCGGGAAGATCCTGCGTGCCGATACGGTAGTTTTTCACTCCACGTGGATTGTAAAGGTGCTGAAGAACCCAATCTTCAGGGGAAACCCCAGTGCCCTTCAAACTCTGCTCGAGACGACGTCCAAGGTTCGACAAGTCAGGACCAACTCGGCTTTGACCAATGTGAGCCACTTTCTCATCCTGGTAATCCATCGCCAAAGTCTCGCGACGCGTGTCAGGGTTATCGAGCGTTTTACGAAGACCAGCCCATTCACCGCGGAAGACATCGTTACCCGCATAGGTCGGGCGAATCAACTGAGTGTGGCATTGGTAGCAGCCCTCTTGTCCGTAGACTTTAGAACCTTCGGTAACACGTCCATCGCGCTTGGGAATGAAAACGCCTGTCGCAGCATCACCCTCCTCATATTTCACGGGCTCAAGAGCGCGCATCTTAGAAAACGGAATCACTACCGCCACGAGCCATGGGAAGCCGAAGCTGGCGAGTAAGCCGAAGATAAATGCTTTAAAAGTCATGATTCAAAAAAGTGTGGCAATTAAGCAGAAGCGGATCCGATGTTGTCGATTTCCCCTTCTGGGCCGTGTGGATTTTCAGTGTGATGCCCTTTCAACAAAGTTGGGTGCGAAGAACGACGTCCGAGGCGAGCCCACATGAGAAGGAGGTGAAGGCAGAAGAAGAGGTTCGCAAAGAGGAGGAAGGCCCAAGCGATCGTCACTCCCCAACCATACTGACTGGCGCGCTCGGCCATCGTAGCGAAGGGTTGTGCGACGTCTTCGATCCCCTGTCCCTGAGTCACCCCACCAACGACGGCGCAAATCACGATGGATGCCACTCCGTAGAGCGAGAGGAAGTAGTGCCAAGAAATGAAGCGACGTGAAAGCCACTCCCGGCGCGTGATTCGGGGAACGATGAAGTAAATCGCACCGAAAGCACAAAGCGAGAAGACTCCGTAAAAGCCAAGAATATCGAGACCGTAGCCTGAGTAGCTGAACTGAGTCATCTTCATCGCCGGCACGGTGTGCAGAACGAAGGAAAGAACGCCGTATGCCACGAAGAGGACAATTCCACTGCTGGTGAAACGAAGCGAAGGACTCTCGGCAACAATGTCACCGTGACCGTGAACCGTCTTGAGGATGTTTAAGCCCACCGAGATCGCGGGGATTAAGATCAAGACCATCGCAGCTGCGCCCATGTAAGGAAGGAATTGTGGGATGGGAGCGCCGACGAGCTTCTGCATACCGGCCCAAGGTCCGAGGAAGGCCAGAGCCCAGAAGCCAAAGAGGGCGAGATTGTAGCTGTAAACCGGACGACCGGTGACTTTCGGCGCGAGGTAGTAAGCACTTGCGAGGGCAGTCGGGAGGAAGAAGAGGAGGAAAAGTGATCCTTTAAACCATGACGCGATCGCGGTGGCCATCACGGGGTGTCCATCGAAGACAAAAACGAAGAGGAAAGCGGTCACGGCAATCCATGGGAACCAAAGGAGACCCGCGAGGAGATACCATTGGCTGACATAAACGTGTCCGGCATCACGAACTTGGAACTGAACGAGTGACCAGATCGTGATCGCCAAGTAGCAGACGATCAAAAGTGGCCAGATGAATCCGGGAAATTCCATGTAGGCGATTCCCGAGCCATTTCCGCTCAAGATGCAAATGAGGCCGATGAAGACGAAGAGGTTCCAAAGATGTCCGACCGTCAAGATAGTGCCAGCATTGGTGCACTCCTTCCGAGAAAGGCGGGCCATGAGCCAGATGATGATTCCGAAGGCCGCTTGGGCTCCCCAGCCGTAAATGAGCGCACTCATGTGAGCGCCATCGACTTTTCCGGCATCAAGCCAAGAAAAGCAGCTCAGGAATTCCGGAGAGTGCTTCTTCGCAGAGGCAACCAGTCCGAGGACGATTGCGAGAGCAAGCCAAACGGCTCCACTCGTGAAGAAAAACATCACCGGGTGACGAAGCGAGCGATCAATCGAAGCACGCAAAGCGACGTCGTTGGATTCAGCATTGGAAGTGGTCTCAGCCATGAGAAAAGTCAGTTAAAAAAGCCTCGTTGAAGCTTACTCGGAAGCGGGTTCAGGTTCTGCTGCGGGCTTGGGCACCGCAACCTTACCAGGTTTGGGTTCGGATTTAAGAAGCGAAACAGCCTTTGCCTTGAAAGCCTCGTCGAGAGCGCTTTGGTTTAAATTTTTGCGCTGGGCGTTATCGACCTCGGCACGAACGGCCCGGCGATCATCGGCGGCAGCTTCCATCGCGGAATCAACCTTCGCATGAGTCATGGGACGAAGAATGATGCAGGCGATGCCGAAGGCAGTCACGAGAAGAAGAGCCACCCAGAAGGCGGTGAATCGCTTAAGCGGATTGTCGCGAGTGTGATCCATGACGTTTAGTTATGAAGGTTAGCGGACTCGAGGATTCGAGGATCGCGGTGAGGATAAAGTGCAGCCGAGGTGAGGTTGCGGAGATAGAAGAAGAGGAAACCAGAAACGGCGATGACGAGAGCAATGATATCGCCCACCCATGATCCACCGAGCCAGAGTTTTGGGGCATGGTCGACGACAAGGCCTACCGAAGGTCCACGCTCAGGAATGATCATGTGGTAGACATCGACCGCGTGCATGAAGAGAATGTAGCAGCAGAGTCCGATCATGAACTTCTGATTCTTCTTCACGTCCGAACGAAGGAGCGCGAGGAATGGAAGCGCGAAGTGCATGAAGACGAGAGAGAGACTGACAAGGTTCCAGTTCTCGGTGTTCCGAAGGAGGAAGTAACGAGTCTCCTCCGTGATATTGGCATACCAGATGAGGAAGAATTGAGAGAAAGAAACGTAGGCCCAGAAAACGGTGAAGGCGAAGCAGAGCTTACCCATGATGTGGTAGTGCTCTTGCGTGACAACATTCTTCAGGTAACCCGCACGCTGGAGGAAAATCCCGGTGAGGATGAGGACGGCCATCGAGTTGAGGGCCGATCCTGCGAAGATATAAACTCCGAACATGGTGGAGAACCATGAGAAATCGAGAGCCATCACGAGGTCGAGAGCGAGGAAAGTCAGAGTGACACCGAAGACGATCATGCTCCAGGACGAGTGCTTACGGGCGGCGAAGAGGTTCTTGGTGCCAGGATTGTTATCGGTGTCCTGTGCGATTGAGAACTTACGAACGAGCCAGATGAAGAATCCAAGGCCGATGAAGTAAGTAAAGAATCGAGCAAGCCAGAATCCGGGATGGAGGTAAAAGACCTTTGCGGCGAGAAGGTGGTCGTGAGTATTGCTGCTGTGGAACAAGGCTTCCTTGTCACTCATCTCAGGGTGCGCATCCACTGCTGCGTTGTAAGAAGTCATCCACTCCCAAAGATACTGTTGCACCTGTGGGAAAAGGAAGGGAATGCAGAAGATGAAGAGGAAAGGAAAGACGAAGCCGAGATTTTCCATCATCCGGCGAACTGAAGTCCCCCACCCTGAGTTGGAAAGGTTATGAAGGAAGGTCCAGAAGCAACCGCCGAGCGCGATGGTCAAAACGAAGAAAACGGCGAAGAGCCAAGAAAATGCGTAAGAACCGTGTGCCTTTGAAGACTCATGCTCTGGAGTTTCGGGATTTTCAACACCGCCGAAAAACCAGAGGTAGATGATGCTGAGAATGAGACCACCCCCACCAATGATGCCGGCAAGAAACTGGAGTTTCGCAACTTTGCTTTTCTCCAGATGCTCTCCCTTGGTCGGGATGTCTTTTGATGTCACTTGATGTGCCATGTCGTGATGAGTCAGATGAAAGAGGATTTATTTGGCAGAAGCCTGAAGAGCGCGAAGGTAAGCCACGATGGCCCAGCGGTCGCGCACGGGAATGTTGTGCTTATAAGCTCCCATGCTGCCCTTACCGTTTGTGATCACGTCATAGACGAGGCCATCAGGATGGGTTGCGGGGAGAGCTGTTAAAAGAGAAGGAACTGTGATGATCGGGTCAGCCTTGGCGAAGTAGGCGGCTACGACACCCTTGCCATCGCCAGATTCACCATGGCAAATCGCGCAGTGGACATTGAACATGTCTTTGCCGCGAGCAAGGAGGCCGATGGAATCTGACTCTTCCTTGAGAGCTAGTTCTTTAGGCATTCCGTTTCCGAAAGAGCCATCGAGCTTGCCGTCAAAGTAGTATCCAGCGCGGCCTACTCCGAATTCGAGAGGCATGACGCCGCTATCAGCATTTTTAGGAACAGTGCCGAGAACGGGACGACGGGAACCCATTCCATCCGCAAAGAAGGTGCTCGCGGTTTGCGCTTTCACCTTATCCTGATGATCCATGTCGGGGAAAACCTCGATGGGAGCGGACGAGAACTTATCGCCACGGAAACCGAAGAGACCCACCACAAGGATGGCAAGGGCAATGAGTGTGAGGAAAAAATATTTCATGGTTTACTCAGAGTCGTCCTCCACAAGTTCGATGTTGTCTCCGCCGATTTCATCGAGGAGTGATTTGGTGGCTTCGGCCGAAAACTTGGCGTCGCGAGCCTCGATCGCGATGAAGAACTTATCGTCCGTCACGCGGGAAAATTGCTTACTCGCAAAAATCGGGTGGTTCCAACGAGGCAGTCCCATCAGCGCCAGCAGACCAAAAAGAACGGTGAAGCCGGAGAAGAGAATCGTAAGCTCAAACATCACCGGGAAGAAAGCCGCGGTGGTGAAGATGTTGGCAGGCTTGCCTTGCACGACGGTCGGGTAGAGCCCCACCTGCGTGGTGTAAGCCAGAGTGATCGCGGTCAAAAAACCGGTCAATCCGCCAATGAAGACGAAGTAAGGAAGAATGGAGCGCTTGATCCCCATGGCATCATCAAGACCGTGGATGGGATAAGGTGAGTAACAATCCCACTTCTTGAATCCAGCATCGCGGACCTTCTCAGCAGCCTTGTAGAGCTGCGAAGCATTTTTAAACTCGGCTAAGTAGCCGTAAACTCTGCGGACTTTCGTGCTCATGCCTTTTCCGTCGTTGGGGTTGCTTCCTCAAGACCAGCTTCCTTCGCCGCTCCTTCAGGATTTTCGTGAATTTCGTATTGGTAGGCCTCGATCAACTCGATGCCGTCATCAGGATGGGCTTTCTTGTCCTCATCGTGAGCGTCGCTCTCCTTGAGGGTCCACTTCACCTCAGCAATGTTGATGCAGGGAAGGAAGCGGAGGAAGAGGAGGAAGAGGGCGAGGAACATTCCGATCGTTCCGACGAAGGTCAAAACATCAACCCCACTCGGGCTGTAAGTTTTCCAATCACCTGGGAGCCACATCCGGGCCAAGGTGGTGACAATGATTACGAAGCGCTCGAACCACATTCCGATGTTCACACACATCGCGATCGCCATCACGACCCAGAGGTTTTCGCGGCACTTCTTAAACCAGAAGACCTGCGGAGAGAGGACGTTGCAACCCATCATGCAGTAGTAGGCCCACCAGTAGGGTCCATCGATCCGAAGGAGGAAGGCCGCGCCCTCGTATCTCGCACCAGAGTAGAATGCGATAAAGAGCTCCATCAAGTAAGCATATCCCACGATCGTTCCGGTCAGGAGGATGATCTTGGCCATGTTATCGATGTGCTTCATCGTGATCATATCGTGCAGACCGTAGAGGGCCCGCGCGGGAATCATGATGGTGAGAACCATGGCGAAACCACCGAAAATGGCGCCGGCCACGAAGTATGGCGGGAAGATAGTGGTGTGCCATCCGGGAACCACCGAGGTGGCGAAGTCAAAGGAAACGACCGAGTGCACGGAGAGCACGAGCGGAGTTGAGAGCGCGGCGAGAAGGAGGTAAGCCATCTCATAGTGGCTCCACTGACGGTTACCACCGCGCCAGCCGAGGGAGAAAATGCCATACATGAACTTCCGGATGCCAGGCTTGCAGCGATCACGGATCGTCGCGAGGTCAGGAACCATGCCGAGGAACCAGAAGATGAGAGAAACAGTGAAGTAAGTCGAAACCGCGAAAACGTCCCAAAGGAGTGGCGACTTGAAGTTCTGCCAAATCGCGTTCGAGTTAGGGATCGGAGCGAGGAACCACGCCATCCAAACACGTCCGACGTGGAAGGCTGGGAAGATACCCGCGCACATCACGGCGAAAATCGTCATCGCTTCGGCCGCTCGGTTAATCGAGGTCCGCCAGTTCTGACGGGTGAGAAAGAGAATCGCAGAAATCAGCGTTCCAGCGTGGCCAATACCAATCCAGAAAACGAAGTTCACGATGGGCCACCCCCACATGACGCGGTTGGTGTTTCCCCAAACTCCGACGCCGGTCGAAACGAGGTAAGTCAAACCACCGACCACACCCACGAGGGCGATGATCGCGGAGGGAATGAAAAGAATCCACCAGAGGAAAGGCTGACGCCCTTCAACCACCCCGCAAATACGCTCGGTGATCCAGTGGTAGGAACGGTTGTTGAGAATCAACTCCTCGCGCTGAAGCACGGGAATTTTCACCTTTGAAGAGGTGTTCTCAGACTGTGTGGTCGCTTCGGACATGGGTTCAGTCGCAGGAAAGGTTTAGTGAATGTTGATGGTGGCCTGTCCGAGATACTTGGAATCAGGCATGTCAGGATTCGGATTCTTCACACGAGCGAGGTAGCTCGTGCGCGGACGGGTATTGATATACTGAAGGAGATCGTAGTTGCGCGGGCTGCCCGGCACTTCTTCGTAGTCATCTCCTTTGATGATTTTGACGGAATCGAGGACATTGCCTTTCGCACGAACCACCTTCGAGTCATTCTCGAGGAGGTTACCGAAGGAAATCGCGCTCGTTGGGCAGGCATCCTGACAGGCTGTTTTCACGCTATCTTTCTTAACGCGGAGGTCAGCGATGCGGTCAACCTTGACTTCGTAAGACTTCTTCCCTGAAGCGTAGGTGTTGACCTTAACTTGCTGCTTCTGCTTGATCTTCGCGGACTCAAGACGCTGCACGCAGTAGGTGCATTTTTCCATGACTCCACGCATGCGAACCGTGACGTTCGGGTTGCGCTGGAGTGAAGGTGCTTCGCCCACCGCTTTCTCGCCGAAAGGTCCTTTGTAGAGGTTTCCTTTAATGAGCGGGTTGCGCTTGTTGTAGTCGAAGAAGTTGAAACGACGTGCTTTGTAGGGGCAGTTGTTGGCGCAGTAACGAGTTCCGATACAGCGGTTGTAGGCCATTGAGTTGAGGCCTTCCTCGGTATGAACGGTCGCGTTGACTGGGCAAACGGTTTCGCATGGAGCCATTTCGCACTGAACGCAAGCGACAGGCTGAGGAATGGACTCAGGGTTTTGCGTGACCCAAGCTGGGTTCTCGATCTTGTTGCCGGACTCGTCTTTGGCCTTGTGCCCGTCCTTATATTTATACTCCTGCGAAGCAAAGTAGCGATCCATCCGGATCCAGTGCATCTCACGACCCATTGCGACCTGGTCTTTTCCGACTACGGGAATGTTGTTCTCAGCCTGACAGGCTACGAGGCAAGCATTACAACCGGTGCAGGTGTTGAGGTCGATCGCCATGCCCCACTGGTGGATTTCGTCAGCGAGGTGAGTCTTAGCAGCGAGCTTCTTGCCCTCTTTGTCCTCTGGGCCTTTCGACCAAGTGTCACTGCCCTCCGGCTTATAAAGAGAAATGTTGGGAGGGGCGTGGGAATCCATGCCCTGCTTTTTGACCTTCTTCTTCTGCTCCGCGAAACTCCCCTTTCCTTCCAAGGTGCCAGTCGAAATCTCGCGAGCAATTGCACGACCATACATTGAGTTATGCTCTTGCGTGAGCGCGACGGGATAATCTTCTTTGGTCGTCTCAACCGTTGCGCCAGTTGCGAAATACGGAGTCTCCAAAGTGCGGAGATGGTAGGCATTGAAACCGGTGTTTTTGCCAACGTGTCCAACTGTAGGGGCCTTCTTATCGAAGGCCACGGAACCGGGACGATCATCATCGGCCGCCTGACCGTAACCGACTGGCAGCGTGATGGCATTATCGGCGTGACCATAGGCAATGAGGACTGGAACTTTAAGCTCACGTCCATTGACCTTAAGAAGGATCATGGGAGAATGATTCCCCTCACCTTCTCCGGTCTCGTAGCGTTTGGAAACTTTCACCTTTCCACCGATCTTCATCAGAGGAGTATTTGGCTCAAGCGAAACGACGCGCTCGTAAATCCCAAGATCCTTGGCGGTCTGCGGAGAAATTTGTGCGGCGTTATCCCAAGTCAACTTTGTGATGGGATCAGGAGATTCCTGAAGCCAAGCGTTGTCGATGAAGCGGCCATCGAGAATGGAGGCGTCGGTGGCGAAAACGACTTCGAGATTGTCGGTGCTCGGCGCTGCACTTGCCGTAAAGCTTGGCGCACCAGCAGTGAGCTGACCGGCGGCGTATGAGGTCTCGGCAACAAAGCCTTCCATCAGAGCGACACGCCATGACTCATCGTCAGACTTGCCGGTGATTTCGGCGAAGGTCGTTTTGACCTCGCCCATCGCGGGGAAGAACTCCCCTTTGGCAAAGTTACCACCGCCGAGGACGTGGAGAAAATCGATTTCAGTAATGCCACCGTAAAGCGGAAGAATGAGAGGCTGAATGAGAGAAAGAACACCAGTCTCGCTGCGGGTATCACCCCAGCTTTCGAGATAATGAGCGGCGGGCACGTGCCAATTGCAAGCCCATGAACTGGCATCGTTACGGAGTCCCCAGTGAATGGAAACTTCGGCTTTATCAAGCGCAGCTGCGAAACCATCGGCATCGAAAACCGGGTTCGATGGCGTCATCAAGATGACATTCTTAACCGCAGCGCTTTCGAGCTTGACAGTGAGATCAGCGAGCGATCCGTATTGAGCAAGATCAGTTTTCACGGCCTTGACGGCCTTGGAACCTAGCTTGGCATTGATGGCGGCGGCGAACTGCTTGACCTCTTTCGTCTGGCGAGAGCCAGCGAGAACGAGAGCATTGGCGCCGGCTTCTTGGAGATCTGCCTTGCAGGCCTCAATCCACTCATTGAAAGTTTTAGCGGCGTCATCAGCACCAGGGAAAAATGCTTCTTTATCCTCAGCTGAGACCTCGACCTTACCAATTCCGAAGGCCTGAGCGATGGCTGCGGCGACAAGCGCAACCCGGCTTGGAGCGACGCGCAAACGGTGATCAGCAAGCCCGCCTGTCAGGCTAAATTGCGTCTCGACCTGATAAAGGCGGTTCATTTTGTCCGCATCGACATCATCCTTCTGGTCATACTCGGCATTGCCGCCTTGACGCTTCTTCGAATACTCGCGGCTATTACCAACGGGGTCAGTCGAGAGGAAATCGCAATCAAAGGAAAGGATACGGGTGGCTTTAGAGAAATCGACAACCTGCGAGACGCCCTTTTGAAGAGGCTCACCGGAAACGGCTTCGTAAGAAATCAAAGTCGCGCCTTTGCCCGCGAGACCTTTCGCCAAGCGATTGCGAGTGGGCGAATCGTCTTCGCCGAACACAAGAGCGGTTTTGGAGAGATCAAGAGCGGCTAGCGCTTCTTTTAATTCACTCTGAGTCGCAACCTTGCCATCTTTGAGAATTTTTTGAGAACGGGCAGGAGAATAGAGATCGAGAACCGAAGCCTGAGTCTGCGCACAAGTTCCGGCGGAATCAGGATGATCAGGATTTGGCTCCAACTTCGTGGGGCGACCTTCATAAGTCGTGACCACAAGAGGCACAGCACCACCTGCGACAGGACGCGTGCTCGCATAGAAAAGAGGCTTACCTGGAATGATCCACTCAGGAGCCTTCTTATAAGGGACGATGTAGCTTTCGGGGCGACGGCACGAAGCCAAGCCGAGTCCAGCAAGAGCGGTCGAAGCTCCCATGAGCTTGGTGAAATTACGGCGAGAGACGCCTTGTTCTTCTTCAGTCAGCGTGTCCCCTTGCGGGAACTCGCGCTCGAGAACATTGCGAAAGCTGGTGGAGCCTTCTTTTTCTCCCACACTACGCCAAGCAGTGGTGGTTTCTTCTCCAGTTGGAGTGACAGGTGGATTCCAGACGCGTTTGCTCATCTCAGACAGGTAAAATTAACGGTGACAAGTCGCACAGGACTCTTTGGGTTGAACACCCCAATGGGCGCGAAGGAATTTGCCAAACTGCTCAGGCTCCTTGATCTGCTCGCCTTTGCCAACAATGAGGCCTTCGGTATCGATGACCGTATTCTCTTTCAAATACTCGGTTGGATCGTAGTCCAAATTGTAAACTTCCTCCAAGGGGCGGAGGTGCTTCTCAGGGGCGCGGTGACAGTCGAGACACCATCCCATGGAGTGGCTCTCGGCGTGGTAAACTTTTTCCATGTTCTGAACGTCCCCGTGACAGCTGATACAAGAAATACCCCGATTTAAGTGAGCGGAGTGGTTGAAGTAGACGTAATCGGGAGCCTTATGGACGCGAACCCACTCGATAGGCTCGCCTTCAAGAAAATTTCCGGCCCCATCCTCAAGAGGAACGTGATTGTCATCGACCGCCATCGCTGAGCGAAGTCCTGCCAACTTCGGAGATCCCTTCTTCACGTGCTCGTGACAATTCCAACAGGTATTGGCGGTTGGGACGTTGGCGTGCCCAGAGTGCTCAACAAAGCTATGGCAGTAACGACAATCCATTCCATTCTGACCCACATGGATACTATGATCGAAATGAATGGGCTGAGTTGGTTGGTAACCCACTCGCTGCGCCTTAGGTGTTCCGTAGTAAGTGATGCCAGCAACTACGCCAGCACCAAGTGCACCTAGACAAACCGCTACTTTTAGCGGCAATAAGTTTGTCCAACGGGGAAAAAAGTTTGCCATCGCTGGAGGAGTTTTAGGAGCTTGTGAAAAATTTCACAAGCGCAATTTGTGAAAAGTTTCACAAGCGTAAACAACGCTGATCACATAAGCATTCCACGTCTCTGTGGACAGGGGAAATTGTGAGTGAATTTTCGAGGTCGCAGCCCTTCTTTTTACTTTTTGAGGGGAGCTATTTTCAATGGCACACTTTTGCGCTCTTCTTTTTCCGTATTATCGTCATCCTTTTTTTCAATATCCGCACCAGGCATCGTCACCGCAAGGCAAAGCAAATTATACTGATGCTGCATCACCGCAGGGTACGAGACACGACCAGGTTCCTTAATATTCTCTCGGAGAATTTTCGCCGAAAGACTGGAGACCATCTCTGTCCCAACCTTCGCTGCTAGCTCTAAACCTACCAAACTAGCCCCTAATTTCCCAGTTCCTTCAATAAGGTCACTCGTGACTTTTTTCCCTTGGAGAGCAATCGAACTGCGGGCCGAAACGATGTTGCCATCTTTATCAAAGGTCACATCGAGGCTCGCGTGATCGTCTGAGGCAAAGATTCCACGTAAATGATCAATACGAATTGAAACAAAGATCCCACCTGTTGGCGTAGGGCTCACTTCCGGCTTCCAACACCGGTAGGTCGATCCAGATACTTCAAATTTCGCGGCCTTCCCCCCTTTATCCTTCCACCCACCCATCGACTTCCCCATTTCGTCCACCCTCACCGAGGGGGCCGCCATTACGAAAGAACTGGTCAGAATGAGAGCCAGAGAGCAAAAAGTGCGCATCAGTAGATTCATCTATGTCCTTTAATACGGGGCTTTCACAAAAATTATTCATGATCCAGCCAACTTTCCACTTGCACCGACTTATCCAACAACTATTTTAGTAGAGATAGGGACAGTTTTATACGTCTCTATCACGCAGATAATCCAGATAAGGGTAGAGGTCCAATTCCTCTGCCCTTATTTATTTTTGGGGCTTATGCAACATCCATCACCAAGACCTTTTCCCACCAGTCTTTGAAATCGTTGATAAAAGCATCGTGAATTTCATCCCCTTCTTGGTAACGATCGTGACTCTCCATGGAGGCAAATTTCAGAGAAATGGCGTATCCAAATGAATGATCTGTCACTGGACGCTCCGCCGTCGCAGCAGGAATCCCCCAATGTGACGATTCAATATTCGGAGACTGACAAAGTCCTTCAATCCCCTTTTCAAAAACGGCGCGATCGCTTTCATTATTTCGCTCTGCCTTCAACCAAAAGTAAACGTGATGTTCCATAGCCCTTCGATACTTGGAGACTCTACAAGGCGCAAGAAAACACAAAAAATCCTCAAGGTTGATCTTTTAATCCCTCCGTGTCAGACTTCTCTCGCTGATCCCTATTTCTTCACAGCAAGCCCCCTCTTTTCATGTTCCGACATTCAATCCTGCAGCGCCTCACAAGCGTTCTTATTTTTGGCTTCTTAATCACGTCTCCCCTTCAGGCCGAAGAGACCGCCGAGCAACGAGCATTCAAAGAAGCTGAACGCTACTACGCTAGCGGCATCGCGCAAACCGACCGATACGAAAAAGGGCGCTACATGAACTATGTCATCATGCTCTATAAGAAGTATCTGAACAGCTACTCTCGATCGAAAAACGCTCCCGCTGCGCGCTTCCACCTGGGATACGCTCGCCAAACTCTTGGTAAAATTGAAGAGTCCAAAAACACTTACCTCACCTTAATCAAGAGACATAAAAAGGGGCCTTTTGTAGGAAGTGCCGCCCGTCAACTAGCCTATCTTGCTTACGTCGAAGAAGACTGGGATGAGGCTGCTCGTTATTTCGGCCTCGCTGCTAACAATTTAGCGCAAGCGAACCTGCGCCACAACGCACTGACCAAACAAGTCCAGTGCTTGATGAAATTGAATCGCGACGAAGATGTTGCTGTCGCCTTACGGACCATCATCGACTCCGAGAGTCATCCCTACCGAGACTGGGCCCGTTTCATGCTCGGTTATCAATATTTTGAGGCTGACAATTTCGAAACCACCATCCAGACGCTCTCCCCACTTTTGTCCGAGGGAACTCCTAGCGACTACCGCTCCCAAGCTCTCTTCTACACCGGCCTCTCCGCCGCGGAACTTGGACGCGATGACGTTGCTGAAAAGCACCTCAGATCAATTCTTGAAATGCCGGTTGATCACCCCTCCCTCAGTCCCGAACAAAAAAAGCACCTCTCCTCCAACAAAGGAAAAGCGCAAACTTCACTCATGGGCCTCTACTCCATTAAGGAAGACTGGAAAATGGTCGTTGAGCTTTATGAAATGGGCGACTTTCCAGTTGAAGCAAAGGTTGAAGGCCGCCGTAGCTTAAGAGCAGGGAACGCCTACATTATGCTCGATAATTTCCAACGTGCACGGAGCGCCTATCGCCGAGTTGACCGAGCCCTCCCTGACACCGATATCGCTTTCCAAACCTCTTTCAAATGCCTCCAGTGTGACTACCACCTAAAGCACCCTGGCCTCCCCGAACGCATCGAAATCTTCTTCGAACTTTATCAGAAAAAATTCCCCGGCCATCGCCTTCTTCATGCTGCCCGGTTCTATCAAGGGGAAGCCCTCTACAATCTCAAGCTCCCCGAAAAATCGGCCATTGCTTTCAACCGAGTCACCATCGACAAACTGGATCCCGCTTACCGTCCCGAACTCCTCCTCAAACATGGTTGGAGTCTGAGCGACATTGGGCAGTATGATGGAGCGACCCGCTCCTTCGGCACCTTCTTAGCCGAGTATCCCGATGACCCTCGTAAAGCGGAAGCCCTGAACAAAAGAGGCGAAGCGCACTTTGCCTTAGGAGACTTCAATGCCGCCCTTCGTGACTTTAGCGCGGTCATGTCGATGGATACCAAACCCGTCATGGCTTCATTCGCCCTTCAAGGAACCGCTCGTGTCCTCCGTGAAGAGAAAAAATACGATAGCATGATTGAGCACTACCGCCGAATCCTTGCTGACTTCCCCAACCTCCCGCGTGACACGATTGCAAATGCAAACTACTGGATCGGATGGGGTTTCTACAAAAAGGACAACTATGACGAAGCCCCCCCTTACCTTCGCAAAGCTCGCGACCTCGTTCCCGAGTTCTACACCCAACATGTCGGAGACCTTCTCATTCTCACCGCTTTCAAACAGCGTGACAAAGCATCGCTTCACACAGCCCTTCAAGAAGTCTTTAAAATGGCTCCCGAAAAATCGGTTCCACCTCACATGCTCTCTTGGCTAGGAGTCCAGATGTATCACGACGGACAAGTCGAAGCAGCCGCAGATTATCTCGAACGCGCCACTAACACCGAGCATCCTAAACGAACCGACATCGGAGTTTGGCGGATCTTAGCAAAAGCTCAGAATCGGACTGGACGCTTCGAAGGTGCACAAAAAACCGGCCAACTTCTCCTGAAACTTGAACAAACTCCAAGATGGCATGCCGATGCCCACCTAGACCTCGCGGAGGCACAACTTGGCCTCGAACAATTCCAAGACTCTTTAGAATCTGCAAAAAAGGGACTCAGTTTAGATGCTCCCGGCTCTCACGTCGCAGGACTCCATCTCATCAGCGGAGAAGTCGCTCTCCACCAAGGCCGCTGGGAAGACTCCCTCTCCTCCTTCCAAACCACAATCACGATGGTTCCAGATGATCCAGTCCTCCAACCTCGTGCTCTTTTTGGAGCATCGCTCGCGGCCGAAAAAATGGACGATGTCAACCTCGCGGGAGATTTCAGAACACGCCTTGAGAATTCCTTTCCCAACTTCAAGCCTACGATCAAACTGATCGAAGAGGAATAAAAGTAATAAAATTAACTTCAAACCCCCTGCTGTTTGCTCTTGAGAATTCCCCTCTCTTAAGTCCGAACACTCCCACTATGGCTCCTCCTCCAAACAAAAAGCTGTCGATTCAAAGAAGATCAAGATCAGTGCCCTTCCCGAGACCGTTCAAGAAGGCGGCTGTCGCTGGCGCATTCTTTCTCCTCTCGGTGGTCTTCTTAGTAACTTCAATTGTCGCTTTCGGCATTCTTCAAACCCAAAAGTCGGCAATCGTAGCCGTTGTTGCTATCTTTTTCACTCTGTTTGTCTGGGTTGTTACTCTCTTTATCCGTAAAAACGCCAGCTGTCCCCTTTGCCACGGAACCCCATATTTCAATAGCCGCGCTCATAAACATGAGAAAGCGACAAAACTCCCTTTCGTGAATTACGGAATTTCAAATCTCTTGTGGACGATTGTAAACCAGACCTTTCGCTGCATGTATTGTGGACAGCCTTTTGACCTCCTAAAGCCAGTCACAAACCCTCTCTCGGGATCAAAGCCATCCAACCAAAATAAGCGCACTAGAAAAGTTCGCCGGAAAAAGAAATCCTAGTGATTTGAATTAGCCTGATTCTCTTGAGGTCCCATCAAACGGGAAATCACAGGCTTGAGAGAAAGCCCCTGAACGGCAATCGAGAAAATCACGATGATATAGGTCGACATCAAGATCGCTTGGCGAGCCCCTTCGCTCAAAGTCCCGTCTTTAGGCAGTGCCAAAGCCAGAGCTACCGAGATCCCCCCTCGTAAGCCACCCCAAGTCAAAATACGGATCACTCCTGGAGAAAACGTCTGAGTCCGTTTGAGAACAACCACAGGCAGACTCACCGCTACCATACGCGAGGCTAAGACAACGCCGATGAGCACAAGACCCGCAATCAAAGCTGGCATGCTCCATTCCAAAACAAAGATCTCAAGACCAATGAGAAGGAAAAGGAGAGCGTTTAAAACCTCATCAATAAGTTCCCAAAAAAGGTCGAGATGCTCGCGAGTTGTATCACTCATTGCCATCAATCGCCCTTGGTTTCCGATCATAAGTCCCGCAACCACCATTGCCAAGGGACCACTGAGGTGCCAAGAAGTGGCCAACTGATAACCACCAGTCACGAGAGCTAAGGTAATCAAAATTTCAACCTGATAGTTATCAATCGTTTTCAGCATCCAGTAAGCGAGAAAGCCAACCACGGCCCCTAGAATCAAGCCCCCGCCAACCTCGATCAAGAAAAGCTGACTTACTGATGCCACACTCGCTTCCGCTTGTTCCATCGCTAGACCCACCAAAACCAGATAGACCACCACCCCAACACCGTCATTAAAAAGTGACTCTCCCGTGATCTTGGTTTCGAGCGATTTCGGGACCCCGACTTTCTTTAAAATTCCCAGAACGGCTACAGGGTCAGTTGGTGAAATGAGAGCACCAAAAACAAGACACCACAGATACGGAACCCCCAGCCCTGCCCAAGAGAAAACGAAGTAAGAAGCCGTCCCCACTAAGAAAGTCGAAACAACTAAGCCGACACTTGCCAGAATTGCCACCACCCACTTTTGATCTCTTAAGTCACCAAGATTAACATGCAAAGCACCTGCGAAAAGTAGGAAACTCAGCATCACGTTCATGACCGCTCTATTGAAATCGATTTGAGAAACGAACGCGTCCGCACTCTCTCGCAGATCATCTCCCCCAAACAGAAGAAGAAGGACACTCAGGCCCAACCCAATCAACAAAATACCGATACTGGTCGGCAGCTTGAAGACTCGAAGATTAATATAGCCAAAAACGGCAGCTAGAGTCAGGAGGATTGCAGCGGTATCAAGAAGGTTCATCGTTTCAAAAAGCTAAAGAGATTTGAGAATAAGGTCCCGCCATTTCTCGGCGGTTTTACCTCTATTTCGTTTAAAAAGAAGCCCCTCTTTGTAGGCCTTCACGCTCAGCGTTGAATCTTGGTCCTTGTTCACTGAACTTATTTTCGCAGTGATCCGAAGCGGGAACAAAAGAGCGGCCTTATTAAAAGGCCCTTCAATAAATTGGAAAGTCGCACTCTCATTCGTTTTTTTCTGCTTTAGACTAAAAAGATGATCTTTTGGCTGAGCTTCCAGAAAACCCTCAGTTTTCAAAATCGCCTTTTCATAATCCACCCCAGTCGTTTCCACACAACTCAGTAAACCCAATAGAGCAGCAGGTAAGATCAGAGCTCTAACAAAAAAAATAATCATGACTCGCAGTGACTCCGAACCAAAGCACGCGCCTCTTCAGGCACCCACTCTTCCCAATCATTTCCGCTCTCTGCTAGGGCTAGAATTTCGCGCCCCGTTTTTTTAAGTAAGTCTTCGTCTCCACAGCCTATATCTGTGATCATCCCATTCTCAATAAAGTGCTGGTAGAGATGCACTAGATCATCCGGCGCCCGAAAGTTATCCGCCGTCACCAATTCACCGCCCGACCGGTTTTTCCACGGATAAACCAAAAGAGAAAGTTCGTTCTTAAAGAGACGACCGAAAGACTCCAGAATCCCCCCTTGCAGATCCTTCGACCACTTCTTCTTAAAAAGTTCGTTGAGTAGACCAATCGAAAGAACCATCCCAACCGGCTCTCGAGTATATCGTCTTAAAGTTCGAGCAACCCGATGAAACTCTGGACAATTCGACACCATCACAACTTTCCCAAGGGCTTGAAGAGCATCCGCCCGATCAAGAAATGAAAGTAAATCAACCTTTCCATCTCGAAGTAAATTACTAAGCGAAACTTCGCAGACCTCGCGACAAGGGCGGGACTCATCGGAGCTTCCCGGTGGAGGGAAAATTTTCCCCGCTTGCCTCATCATATCGAGATGCAAATTCGTAACTGGAAGAAAGCTCCCTCGTAGCACCAGGAGAGGAGTCTTGTAAAAAGCCTCTGCCGCTTGAACCACCTCACCATCAGGCATAAAAACCGTCGCAGGTGTCATTCCCTGCCTCACTAACTCCAAGGCACAAATTCGATTATCCACCATTGCGAATGGCTCACCCAGAAACTTCAACATGTCGATTTCGACCCGTCCTGGCGAAAGAAACTCAGTCAGAGATCCGATGAAGCCCTCCAGATCACGGGCATGATGATAAGCGGCATCGACTAGATTGAGCCCTAAAATGCCCAAAGCTTCCATTTGATCCACGTTCTCATCATCCAAAAGCCGCACGTGTAAAAGAATGGTCCCCGATGGCCGACCCGGCTGTGATTGATAGCGAATGGCAAGCCATCCATGACACTCCGCCGTATCATTGTATCCCCGCGCTCGCACTGTATTTGCGAGGGCAAAGAAGCGGGATTCATCACCTCGACTCTCCCTCAGTCTCTCTTCGAGGAGTTCATACTCGTAATTCACCATATCCACGACCCGCTCCTGAGAGACGTATCGCTTTGTTTTCCCATACAACTCATCACTGATGGTCATGTCATACGCAGAAATCGATTTCGCAACCGTCCCCGCAGAGGCAGAGGCTCTAAAAAACCAATTCGCCACTTCCTGTCCTGCTCCAATTTCAGCAAAAGTACCATAAATGGAGCCATCCAGATTCAGCTTTAGGGCCTTCTCTTCGGGACTTAATAAAACCGAACTTTCACTCATAGCTTTTCTCTAAATCAATGCTCTTAACCCACCCCCTCGAGATTGCTTCCACAATTTCCAGTTGATCCTTTGATCGGGCCTTCTTCGGGTATCTAACCTTAAGCAAATAATGGTCTGAATTTTGATTCTTTAAAACATTCATCAGCCGTTGGTCAGCCTTAGAATTCCTCTTAGCATAGCCAAGAAAAGAGTATGCAGTATCCGATACTGACAAACGATAGCATGCCCACTCTTCATCATCAGAAAAACCGTAGTTGTAATAGGAACCGTGTGAAACAATCACCCTCATCTCGAAGGGATCAGTTGGTTTTTCTAATCTCATTTGTTCTGGAGAAAAATCGGAATACCCAACCCAGCTTTCCCAATCCACCTGATACACCGCCTTCTCTCCGTCCCCAATGCGCTCAATTGCAATTGGGTAGTCTAAAAAATCAGCCGTTTGAGCGGTAGCCGTAAGCAGATTCCCTTGATACCCCACTCTCGTTTTATCGAGATTTCCAAACCCTTCAGGCTCAATATCTTCGCCTTCATAGAACTTTAGCATCAAGGCTCGAACTCTCTCCGGTTCCCGAATAAACCTTGAACGCTCAGTCACGGTCGAAGAATTTAAGAAATTTCGAGCGGTCGTCTCTGCTTTCATCAGATCAAAATTAGAGTATTCATCAACCTCTAAGATCGTTGTATCGATCCCTTCCTCATTGAGATAGCTGTCGTCACGATCGATATCTAAGATTTCATCCAATTTCTTTTTTGCCTCAGCGTCTCCTCCTACCACTGTCTTTTTTGAACTTTCACCAGGAGTCAGGTTCTTCACATAGAAAAGACCACCAGCTAGAATGAGCAAGAGAGCCATCGCGCCACTCCCGATCAGAAACCAAGACGGCCCCGAACGACGAACCCTTTCCTGTCCATCTTCCCAATCGATATCATCCGCTCCCCCTCCTGCATAATGACGCTTTCGATTTTGACGCGCTTCTTCTTGCTGAACTCGCTCCTCAACCGTCATTGGCTGTGCAACTTCAATTTTTTTTAAGAGAGACTCATTGGACTCAACCTCAGCTACCGGAGGTGTCGTTCGTTCCTCACTAGGCTTGTCAGTCACTCGAATCAAAGACTTACAGGTCGGGCAATGCCCTGCTGATCCAACTTGCGACCTCCGAAGTCGGAACAAACCGAAACACAGAGGACATTGAAACGGAACCCACCGATTCACATTGGAAGATTTATTCATCTGCGGGAATCAACTGCGTCTTAGCCTGACTTGGCCGCGGGAGTTCAAATCGAGGAGGTTTCGGAAGCTTGAGCAGAGCCTCGCGCTCACCGCTCACTTGATCCTCTACAATGATCACACTCGCCTGCAACCATGAGTTCGCATCATCATCTTTGATTCCAAGAGTTGGTGTCTCACTGTGGTAGGGATCGAAACCCAAAAGCAATGGAGCCTTCGCTTTGATCGGAACAGCATTGATCGTTTTTTGGATCGCTCCTTTTTCGGCGATTGCATTGATATCGATTCCCCCACCATGCACCGAACAAATTCCCATCTCTTCCCCTTTTCGAAGAAATTCCGGATAGCTGGTTGATCGGAAACTGATTTCTCCCGTCTCAGGATTTTCGACGGATTCGTTACAATACCGGGTTGGTCTCATCCCAGAAACCCGACACACCGCAACTTTCTCTACCGAATCCGGAGGCAAAAGTTCATTTCCCGCAAAGGAAGGTTGAGATCCGTTCATGATTTCCTGCCAAATAGGAAAGGCCACATCTTTTGCAAAAGCAGACTCATGAATCGCCTTGCGCCCACCATCGTAGAACCCAACCCAAACCGCACAAGTGATCCGACTATTATAGCCCGCCATCCAAGCATCAGAAAATCCATAAGGAGTCCCCGACTTCCCTCCTCCGAGTAAAAGCCCCGGAGTAAGGTCCCTCGAAACATCCTTCAAATTACCCACTCTCATCACGTCGTTGAGAACACTATGAACTTGGAAGGCCGTTGCGTCCGAGCATGCCTCACGGACCACTGGGTCCAATCGGTCACTCTTCAAGGGATAAACAATATTTCCCTCAATATCACGAATCTCACGGATATAGCGCTTCGCCGCAATCCTGCTTCCTCCTCGGGGGAAGGCAGAATAAGCCGAAACAACCTCGTTCATGCTCACCTTATCAAAGCCCACTAGGGTCCGGTTCAGAGCTTTGTCACGTGGCAGATCAAAACCAAAGTTTTCGCCCATTTTCACCACGTTCTTAATTCCAACCTGTTGCCCCAGCTCGACTGTTGCCGCGATTTTAGAAACGCCCAGCGCTCGGCGAGAAGTAATCAAGCCCTCATAACTAGGATTCTTAATCTCCATTCCCCATTCTCCTAAAACTCCCTCCAAATCTCCTCCCACTTGAAGCTTCCTCACATCCATTTGCTCATCAACCAAGAGAGATGCGGGATGTCGCCCACTCTCGAAAGCTGATGCATAAACAAACGGAAAAAATGCTGTCCCCAATGGACGCCGACCGCTCACAATAAAGTCATACTGAGAGTGTGCGTAATCACGACCACCCACGTGAGCGATCACTTCCCCCGTCTCATGATCAATCATCAGTGCAGCTCCCTGCAAATACTTCAAACGTCCTTGCGAGCGCTCGTAATCCGCATGCTTTGCGTGTGAATAACCAGGCGTCTTTTCCACCTCATCAAGATGCCTTGCCAAGGCATCTTCAGCCGTACGCTGAACCCTCGCATTAATTGTCGTCCGGATTGTGTATCCTCCTCGTGACAAAGCTTCCTCACCCACTAGATCGCGCGCTTGCTTAGCGACCAATTCGTAGAGATAGGATTTCCCTCGACGAATCGGCTGGGGGTTAACCACCACGGGCGATGCAATCATCTTATCCCGCTCCTCATTGGTAATCATTTGCTCCAAAGCCATGCGATTCAGAACATGATCTCGGTTCGTCTTGTTCTCGTCCAAATTCCGCAAAGGCGAAATTCGACTCGGATTCTTCAAACAAGCCACGATCGAAGCACACTCCGGGATCGAAAGATCCTCCGGCTCTTTTCCAAAGTATCCTAAAGCTGCCGACCTCACCCCGTAGTAGCCCGAGCCAAAGGGAACCAAGTTCAAATACATTTCAAGGATTCTCTCTTTAACCGCCTTTTTCCCTCCCTCTTCATCACCAGGAAAGTCCATCCGCGTTTGCTCTAAAAAGTACTCCTCGATGCGAAGCGCCGCGAATGCTTCGACAATTTTACGCTCGTAACCGGACCAATCATTTCGCCTTTCTTCGCCCAACAAATCAAAGGACTTTCGAGCCAACTGCATCGTGATGGTTCCCGCACCTTGGGTAACGCTTCCACTCTTTACATTCAGATAAGCGGCACGCGCCACCCCTTTCCAATCGACCCCATCATGCTCATAAAATCGCTGATCTTCCTGAGCTAGGACCGCATTGACAAAAACCGGAGGAATTTCCTTCAAGGGAATCGAAAATCGATTCTCCACAAACATTGTTCCCAGTTCGTGACCTGAACGGTCGTGAATAAAACTCATTTCCTCCTTCTCGCCCACTCGCTCAAGATCGAAACTATTCGCAATGTCTCGATAAGGATCCAGCTTGGCGTTACCAATCACCGCGACTAACACCAACACCAAGAGGCAGATCGCGCAAAAGATCCAAAATCCTCTCCGCTTAAAAAACCACGGCCTTACCTTTTTGTTTTCTCGTCCAAACATCATGTCTCAAAAACCAGCTGATACTACCGGTCTTCAACAAGCGTTCTCATACCCTCGAATTGTCTCAGAGGCAACTCCCGACTTGGCTCCCGTGATTATCGCTGAAATTAAAGAAAAGGGACCCATCTCCTTCTCTCACTACATGGCTCAGTGCCTCTACCACCCAAAATTCGGATACTACGCCCGTCCAAAATCCGTAACGGTCTCCAAAGAAGGCGATTTCATCACCAGCGTCTCCGTCGGCCCGCTTTTCGGAAAACTCCTCGCACTCCGACTGCACCGTTTCTGGTTGGCCAATGGCAGCCCCAGTTCTTTCTCCATTCTTGAACTTGGCGCGCACGATGGCTCACTCGCTGGCGATATTCTCTCCGCCGTGGAAAAAATCGACCCCTCCTTCGCCAAATCCCTCTCCTACGTCATCAGCGAGCCCCTTCCCTCCCGCCGTTCCGTGCTCGAAGCCAAACTTGGAGAAAAAGTCACCCTCATTAGCCATCCCGATGAACTTCGCTGTAAAATCGGAGCTCTCCTCGCGAACGAAGTCCTCGATGCCCTCCCTGTTCCCCTCTTCTTCTTTTCCCAAAATCAATGGCATGAAGCGCTCGTCGCTCTTGACGAAAACGATGCCCTCACTTGGGACTCTCGCCGCGCAGACCCCGGACTCTCTCAAAATTACCCCGAAGGCTATGTCACCGAGGGCTCACCCGATTTCACCGAATTCCTCGCTCCCCTCACCCATTGCTTTCAAAGCGCCCTTCACCTCTGGATCGACTACGGCCTCGATCAAGAATCACTCTACCATCCCGCCCGCACAGCGGGTACCCTAAGGTGCTACCGAAAGCAACGCTCCAACGCCCATCCGCTCGATTTCCCCGGCGAACAAGACCTCACCGCCGATGTCAACTTCACCGCTGTTGAAAACGCTTCCTCTGAGCTGGGATTACAGGTTCATCCAATCATGAATCAAAGCAGATATCTCACCTACTGCGCAAAAGATTGGCTCCTCAAAAACCCTGATCCAAAAGAAATCAGCCAATTCCAAACCCTCATTCACCCTTCTCAGTTCGGAAATCGCTTTTACGCACTCGAACTCACAAAAGGCACTGTGGACCGTGCCTTCCCATAAAAAAACCTGCGACCTAAAAAAGACCACAGGTTCTGAAATTTCTGAGTCGGTCGTCTAATTCACGCCAAAAACAATCTCAACTCCGGGAAGCTCCTTCTTTAACTCTTCGGCACCTGCTGGGGTCGCTTGAGATTGCCAAAGATAGAGATTTTTCAAATTCCCCAATGTCTTTAACTTGGCAAGTCCCGCATCGCCCACTTGGGTCCCGTAAAGATTGAGATATTCAAGCTTCGCGAGTTTAGAAACCGCATCCATCGCCCCGTCACCAATCTCGGTCTGGCTTAAATCCAGCTTCACGAGATTAGGCATCTTAGAGATCTGTTCAATCACTGCTGACTCCGTTACCGACGTCGCCCCCAGACGAAGCGAAGTTAATGACTCAGCAACCGGAGATAACTTACCAAGAATCTCATCGTCCAACTTCTTCCGAAGACTCACTGCCGAAAACTCCAAATCACTCGAATCCTGAGAAGCGTAGCCAATCGCAGTCTTAAGGGACTCATCCTTCTTCAAGTTGTCTAAGGAGCTTTGTAAAGCTTCCCGCTTTTTAGCCTGCTCAACTTCCACCCGTTCTTTCTCAGCTTCTAACTTTTCCTCCATCGCTTTGAGCTCTTCTGGGCTCACCATTTTCGCGACAGCATCAAGGATATTTTGCGGAGCATCCATCTCAGCGAGAGTCTTATCTTCTAACGTCTCACTCGCCGGAATGTTCGCCACCCACCACGTCAGTAGTTCGATCTCATGAGCCTCCATCTGCTTCTTCTTGGACGGCGGCATGTGCATGTCGTCATCCATCGGAAGATTCATCACCTCGATCATGTAGCTCTTCTTAGGATCACCTGGCACGAGCGTGCGGAATTCGTCACCATCCTGACTATCTCCACCGATCAAGAGGTTCTCATAAGTGTCCATATACAGACCTCCCTTACTCTTCCCTGCCTCCTCGGAGTGACAATCGAGACACTTGGTCTCCATGATTGGAACAATGACCTCCGCAAAGGCGAGACGATCTTTAGGGACCTTGATAGTTGGCCCTTCCTCCTCAGTCGTGGCCTCGTCAGTCTTGATGACTCCAAAGCCCTTTAGGGTATTCCCAATCGGATCAACCTTATGAGTTTCCAGACCTCCAAAATGAGCCCCATATCCTAAGACACCCGCTGCCCCAAAGAGTAAAATTCCATAAATAGGTCCGCGGCCCCCATTCCGGCGACCCCAGATCTTTGCTAAGAAAGCCAAGCCCAAAATCCCCACAAATATAATGCCCAACCACATATGCTTAAACATATCGTGATCCCAATTTTCATGCGCCATCCCCTCGACTTTGAGGTCAAAAATCCCCGTAACGCAGGCAAAGACCCCCGTCAAAAATGCCAAAAACAGGCCCACTCCTGTCATCGGGCGGTATCGTCCAAAGGACAACCAACCACAAACTTCCATGAATACCGTGAGAGCAACGATTCCAATCGGGAGATGCAAGATCAAGGGATGGTATTCCCCCACATTAGGAACCCACCATGCATCGGAATCTAAAATCTCCTTCAACGGGTTCTGCTCCGCATAGAACGGCAAGAAAACAAGCCCACCGATCACGGTAAGGACAAACAGTGTCACAAAGCTAGGCCAGGCGACCCCTCCATTTTTAACCTCTGCGTTTTCAGTCTCTTCGGGTGAGTTAGATACTTCGTCCATAAATTTTACTAAGTTGTATTACGAAAGCTAGATGCGAAGTCTTTCGATTCACCCCGCTTAATCAACCCTAAACTCGCCACCCTACTTCCAAACCAAAAATCCTTGGATTCCTTCCTCTCCCCTGATCATCCTCCGTTATGGGCGATATCCCTCCATTTTTTCACTCTTTAGAACACGATGAGCCTTTCCAGTCCTGCCTGACTTGCGATCAGTCTTTTCAAGAAATCGACGCCCCATACACCGTCACCAAGGTGTTTAAAGGCCCCGAATGCGTCTTCGAATACGCGATGTGCCTCCCCTGCCGCCAAAACATGGCCGAAAGCTTCTCCGAAGAATCCCGCAAAAACATCAGCGAATTCTTCGAAGGAAGCGCCAACCTCATCAATCGCAGCGAACAAATTGGAGATTCCCGCAACCACACTGACTGGACCCGCCACTGCGCCACTTGCCGCACCCCTCTTTCCGAAGTCATCGACTACTCCGTCGCCTGCATGGGTTTCGGAGAGAATATGGTCTACGATCCCTTCCCCATGATGGTCTGCTCGAATTGCGAACAAAAAGTCCAAGAACGCCTCTCCAAATCCACCCGCGACCAATGGGACAAGTTCATCTTCGACAACTTCGAGGGACCTCCCGCCGATGCCCTAAAACCCGACGGGGTTCCTATCCTCGTCTAAACCTTGCTCTTTTGGGTAAGGCAACCTAAGCAACTTCTCCAAAGTCATGCCTACCAGTCCATTTCAGGTCGCTATCGTCGGTCGTCCCAATGTCGGGAAGTCCGCTCTCTTTAATCGTCTGGCCGGACGACGCATCGCCATCGTCCTCGATCAACCCGGCGTGACTCGCGACCGCATCGCCGCTCCTTGCACCCTCACTGAGAACCCTTGCGAGCTCATCGATACCGGAGGCATCTGCGCTTTTGACAAGGACGGCTTCTCGGACCAAGTCACTTACGAGGCCCTTATCGCGATGGATTCTGCGGACCTCATCGTCTTCGTAGTGGATGCCCGCGCCGGCATCAATCCCATCGATGAGGAGGTGGCCCAACTCCTCCGCAAGTCGAATCCCAACGTCATCCTCGTCATGAACAAGGCTGACAGTGCCGATCACGACAACACCGCCTCCGACTTCTCCCGCCTCGGCTTCGGCAACGGCATGCCAACCTCTGCCGAACACGGACGCGGCATCCAAGATCTCCTCGACCGCGTCGATGAAGAGCTCTCAAAACTCGAGGCCAAAGAACAAGCCGAGATTGACGAAGACGAACTCAAAGACGGCCTCAAAATCGCGGTCGTAGGGAAACCCAACGCCGGCAAATCCTCTCTCATCAACGCCATCCTCAAAGACGAACGCACCATGGTCTCCGAGATCGCCGGAACCACTCGCGATGCCGTCGACATCCCCTACGTCTGGGGAGATGAGCGACACAACATCATCGACACCGCTGGTCTCCGAAAGCGCTCCAGCATGGAAGACTCGATCGAAGTCTTCTCCGCGATGCGCAGCGAGCGCTCCATCCGCCGCGCCGATATTTGCCTCCTCGTCGTCGACCTCGCCGCCGGAGTCGCCGCGCAGGATCGTAAGATTGCTCGCATGATTCAGGATGAGAAAAAACCCTGTCTCATCATCGCCAACAAGTTCGACCTCTTCCACCCCGAGGGCCAAAAAGCAGCTCGCCTCGAAGCGGCCGAAGAACATCTCCGCAAAGAACTCTTCTTCCTCAGCTACGCCCCCTTCGTCTGCGTCTCCGCGATGAAGGGCGTCGCGATTCAGCATGTCTTTAAAACGATCTCTCGCATCCGCGACAACGCGCAAGAAGTCATCGGCACTGGACCACTCAACCGCCTCCTTCAAAACGCCTTCGCCAAGACCCCGCCGCCCGAGCACAAGCGCCACAAAAAGCGCCTCAAACTCTTCTACGGCACCACCGCCGTCAACGACCGCTACCAAGCGATCCCCGTCCCCGAGTATGTTCTCTTCGTCAATGACAAGCACCTCATCGTCGAATCCTACCAAAACTACCTCGTCAACCAGATCCAAGACAAGCACCCCACCGACGGTCTCCCCATCCCGATCTCTTTCCGCTCCCGTAGCAAAAAGGACCGTCCCGGCCGGCCCGGTCGCCCGGGTCGCTAGCCACTCTCCTCATGGGCAAACTCGAAAATAAAATCAGTCGCACCCTGAGCTTAGTCCTAAGGCACGACCCCGCCTCAGTTGGCCTCACCCTTGATGCAGAGGGCTGGGCTGATGTCGCCACCCTCCTTTCCTGCCTCCAGAAAAAGAGCAAAGGACTCGACCGCCCACTTCTCGAAAAGATCGTCAGCGGAAGCTCTCAAAAACGCTTTAGCTTATCCGAAGATGGCAGCCTCATTCGCGCGAACGAAGGCCACTCCTTCCCAGTCGAACTCAAGTCCACCGAGGCCGCCCCGCCCGAGTTCCTCTACCACGGCACCGCCTCCCTCCACATGGATGAGATCGAGATCTTAGGCTTACTCAAAGGAAAGCGCCAACACGTCCACCTGTATCGTGATCCGCGCGATGCCCATGAAAATGCTCAGCGCCACGGAAAAAACGTCATCCTCGAAGTCGCCGCCCACCTCATGGTCAGCCATGATTTCAAATTCCGCCTCGCCGATAACGGAATCTGGCTCACCGATGAAGTCCCGCCCGACTACCTTAACCGACGCTTCACGATTTCATGAACGAAGCCCACTGGACTGATCTCTTTCGTTCCTTCCTCGCCACTCAGGAAGAAGGCGATCCCGCTCACGATCTCCAGCACATCGAGCGCGTCGTTTTAAACACTCGGCAACTCGCCAAGGCTGAAAATCTCGGCCTCGAAATCCTCCTCCCCGCCGCTTGGCTGCACGACTGCCTCCACGTCGCCAAAGATTCCCCCCTCCGCTCAAAAGCCTCCGTCCTTGCCGCCGATCACGCCATCGCCTTCCTTCGCAAACACGATTATCCTAGCGAACACCTCGACGCCATCCACCACGCCATCGAGGCCCACAGCTTCTCCGCGCAAATCACCCCACGCACGATCGAGGCCAAGGTCCTCCAAGACGCCGACCGGATCGATGCCCTCGGCGCCGTCGGTCTCAGCCGCTGCCTGATGCTCGGCGGCCACATGGGATCCTCTCTCATGAATCCAGAGGACCCTTTCTGTGAATCTCGCCCCCCCGATGATGCCAACTTCTGTGTCGATCACTTCTTCGCAAAACTCCTCACGCTCGAAAGTACGATGCAAACCGTAGCTGGTCGCGCTTTGGCAAAAGAACGCAGCGACTTCCTCCGTCAATTTCTCGATCAGCTCAAAAAAGAGACCTGCCTCGACTCCGCCCCTAAAGAGGCTTAGTCTGCGCCTAGCCATGGCCGCCTGCTCGCAATCGATTTACGAAGTCTTTGATCATCAAAAGACCGACCTTCTCCTTCATCTCTTCACCCAAGAAGAAGGCTATCAAAAGGCCCTCGTCTTCGTCCGCAGTCGCGAAGACCTCCAAGCGGTCACCACCGCACTCGTTCATGCTGATGTCGCGGCTGACTCCATCTCCGGCGGCAAAAAGGCCGAACTCCGCGAGCGCGCCCTCAGCGAGCTCCTCTCCGGCAACCTCCGCGTCATCGTCGCCACCGAGGCCATCCTCCGCGAGACCGACCTCAGCGGGATCGAACAAATCATTCACTTCGCCCCTCACGAACTCGATGCCGATTACCAATCTCGCCTCGAAGCCGCCAGCGATGAAGTCAGCACCTTCATCTCCCAAAACGATCAAAAAGCCCTTAAATCGCTCGAAGAACTCGTCGGCTCTCCGATCCCCCGTAAGCAAGCCACTGACTTCAAATACGATTCCCAACCTCGCAAAATCCGAGGCCCCATCAAAAAGACTCACGCCTCCAACAAGACGAATTCCAAGCCTCTTCAAAACAAGAAGCCCAAGTTAAAAAACAAAGGCCCCCGCCGCAAAACCGGCCGGACCCGCAAACGATAATAATATGGAGAGTGGGTAAAATGCCCTTGGGTGCTTTCAGCCCGCTTTATTCAGGAGGGTAAGCGGGCTAAAAGCCCACTCTCCATATTCCCTCCACCGACTTTTTTGCTTCCGATTGCCCCCCAGTCCCTCAAACTCCTCCCATTCCATGGCCATTCTTGACGTTAAAAACCTCACCACTCGATTTCACACCCGCAACGGCATCGTTCACGCCGTTGATGATGTTTCCTTCTCCCTCGAAAAAGGGGAAACCCTTGGCATCGTCGGAGAGTCCGGCTCCGGGAAATCCGTCACTTGCTACTCCCTCCTCGGCCTCATTCCTCAGCCTCCGGGAAAGATCCACGCTGGGTCAGCGATGTTTGAAGGGACCGATCTTTTGAAAGCGGACGAGAAAACTCTCCGCACAATTCGTGGAAAGAAGATCTCGATGATTTTCCAAGACCCCATGACCTCACTGAATCCCTCGATGCGCATTTCCGCGCAGCTTACTGAGCCGCTCGAACTTCACGAGGGAATCAAAGGGCCAGAAGCCCTTCGCCGCGCCATCGAAGCGCTCGAAGAAGTCGGCATTCCCGATGCCGAAAAGCGTATTCAATCCTACCCGCACGAATTCTCCGGCGGCATGCGTCAGCGCGTCATGATTGCAATGGCCCTCATCACCCGACCCGACATCCTCATTGCCGATGAACCCACCACCGCGCTCGACGTGACGGTGCAAAAGCAAGTCCTCGACCTCATCAAAGATCGACAGGAAAAGCTCGGCACCGCCGTCATCCTCGTGACTCACGACCTCGGCGTCGTCTCGCAAGTCTGTGATAAGGTTAACGTGATGTATGCCGGCCGCGTCGTGGAGTCCTCTTCCGCCAGTGAGCTTTTTCGTAAACCTCGCCACGCCTACACGCGTGCCTTGATGAAAAGCATCCCCGCCATGCACGATAAAGGGGAAACCCTCTACACCATCCCCGGTCTCCCACCGAGTTTAACCGAAGCCCCCACTTCCTGCTCCTTCCACGCCCGCAACACCCTTGGCGATGCCTCGCTGTGCCTCACCGACGAAGCCCCGCAGCTCACTGAAGTCGCCCCGGAGCACTTCGTGCAAAACTGCCCGGGCTGCCTCGCCTCCTGATCCCAATGGAATTCCAGGTCGATAGCTTCATCCTCTATCTCGCGACCGAGCGAGGGCTCTCGACCGCATACCAGCTTTCCGTCCGGCAGACTCTCGATAAGCTCCTCCCCTGGTGCAAAAAATACAAACATCAAGAATGGCGAGACTTGGGGACCGATGAACTTTCTTCCTTCTTAAGTCATCTCCGCAAAAGCGAGATCGATGCCTCATCCCTCCGCATCGCCATCGTCCACCTCAAGATCTTCTTCCGCTTTCTGCAGAAAAGGAACCACATCGAGATCGACCCTGCCGAGCCCCTCCTCGCCCCAAAAACCTCGGCCAAACTCCCCGAGACACTCAACGCCCAAACCGTCGAACAGCTCCTCACCTCGATCGACCCAGAGAAGAAACTCGGCCGTCGAGACCTCGCCCTGCTCGAACTCTTTTACGCCTCCGGCCTTCGTCTTTCCGAAATCTGCGGCGCTCGATTAGAATACCTCGACCAAGAAGATCACTTCCTCCGCATCACCGGTAAGGGGAACAAAACCCGCCTCGTTCCCGTCGGCGAAAAAGCCCTCAAGGCCCTCGAAAACTACCTCACAATCGAGCGACCCACTTTAGTTACCAAAAAGACCTCGTCCCACATCTTCCTCTCCATTCGTGGCGGTCCCCTTTCACCTGACCGCGTCCGGCAAATCGTTAAAGAACGAGCCAAGCAAGCGGGCATCGAGCAAAACATCTACCCGCACCTCCTACGCCACTCCTTCGCGACCCACCTCCTCGAAAACGGAGCCGACCTCCGCGTCATTCAGGAACTCCTCGGCCATGCCGACATTGCCACCACCCAGATCTACACTCACGTCGATCAAAAGCGGCTCAAAGCGGTTCACAAAAACTTCCACCCGCGCGGATAGCCCTTTTTTCAGGCTACTCGGCCTTCTTTTTGACAACAGCCTTACCCTTTGTGAATTTGCTCAATTGCATCACTTGGTGAATGAGTCGTTTACTATCGGAGTAATAAGTTTTCTCCTCTTTCACAAAACCATTTCCCTTCGAAAACCACACCGTCCGCTTGATTTCTGTCGGACCAGACTGGCCAGTCATCACGATACGTACCGCATTGAAAGTTCCCGCCGGAACCTTCACTTCTTCTTCTCCATAAACCCGAAACTTCCGAGTAAAGAGCGGTGAAGTTTTTTCATCGCCAGATTTAATCTCCCATTGATCGCCAGGCTTGTTCGCTGTGGAATAAACAAGGAGAGGTTGATTCAAAATAATCACCTGACTGTCCTTCTTCGTGGTATCCTTTGAACCGAGAGCGTAAATCGCGTCTTTGCGAAAATCGCTAAACTCGAATTCCACAATCTTTCCAGATCTCACCATTTGGAAGGTATCCAGCTCCCCGCTGTCAGCCTTAGGCTTTGTCTTCCCTGCATAGACTCGGGTCTTCTTGAACGACGCACGAATTCCATCGGCGGTCCTCTTAATCGCGACACCCTCCCCTCCGGGCATCGTGGCGCCGCGCGGAGCTTCCACGGTAACTTCGTATTCCCATGAGTCCCCCTTAGTGAGTTCTAGCAAAGGAGCTTCGTCTGCAAAAAGAGACGAAGCACAGGAGCAAAAAGCTGCTAAAGCAATGGTTGAAACGACTTTCATAAGAATACGATGCCACGTCTCGACTATTTGCGAAAGCGAAACTTCGCGATGCCCTAACGACCGGGACGACCTGTCTTCCTACGGATCTTTGACTTCCGAGCTCTATTTGAATCATCGGGATCTGAGAAGATCCCCCCTTTTGGCTCTGGCTCATACTGAGTCATCGTTCCCTGTTGGGGAAGAACGCCGCTATTTTGAGGGAAAGAGCGAGCAACTTCTCCGGCATGACTCGAGGTCTGCTCATAGTCATGTTGGAATCCTTTAAGGGAACCCTGAGTTGGCAAAATCCGTGGCTGAATCATAATGATGAGCTCAGATTTGACCCCACTATCAACGGTGCGCCCAAAGAGTTTTCCAATCCCTGGGATCCGGCTCAGAATGGGAATACCATTTCGCGTATTGCGATCCGTCGTGGTGATAATTCCACCTAAAATAACAGCGGAACCATCTTCAACCGTGACCGAGGTCGTCAGTTGTTCGGTATTAATATCTGGCACGACCAATTCTCCGACAGGTCGATCATTACCAATCGAATCGCGGACCAAGGCAATCTCAAGGGTAATCTGATTATCCGAGTTGATCAGAGGCTGAATCTGGAGTTCCAAAGTAACATCACGATATTCCACGTTGGTGGTCTGCCCTCCGTTAGCATTGTTCCCTTGGAAAGTGCTCGAAGGAACCGCAATTCTTTGTCCCGTGGAAAGACTGGCGACGCGGTTATTTCGAGTGGTTAAGACCGTGCGCTCTAAGGTTTTGAAGCGAGTCTCGGTTTCAAGAGCATTCACGAAGAAGGCGAAATCATCATTGATCTCTCCATAAACCGAAACGCCTGATCCACCTGCCCCATTGGCAGTCAGAATCCCTCCTAGATCTCCCAAAATATCCGGATCGATCACACCATTCGCAAAGGCCGCTGCTCCACCTGCGCGGAAGCTGCTTCCACCTTGACTGATGGCCCGAGCAAGATCGATCCCGAAGTTCAAGCCATCACTGAGACCATAGCTTCCCACCACGGCGGAGAGGGCCACTTGTTGAGACTCTGAATCGAGGTCTTGAATGAGGTCCCGGATGATCTCGATATGATGCGGAGGCCCGTTCACGATAATGGTATTCGCCACGTTATCTCCCACTAAAAGAGTATTCCCTACGAGGACCGATTCTGGAGCCGTTGGGATATCTTGCTCTTGGATCGTTGCGCGATTGCCCGCCCCTTGACCGCCTTGCTGTCCCGTCGTTTGGTTATTTCGGTTCGTGTTGTTAGTCCGAGTATTATTATTCTGTCCGGCGAGCTGTCGCCCTCCACCCTGACCAGGAGTACTATCACCCAAGGTCACCGTGATCGCATTTTCAGCGATTTGCAGGAAGTCACCCACTCGCAAATAGCGAAGACGGAAGGTCTTACGAGTGTTTCCACTACTCGGTTGGTCAAAACTTTTCACCATCGCTTCGGCCGCGATGAGATCGGCTGGGCGACCCACTAAGAGAATCCGACTCGTGCGTCGCACTCCGATAATCTTAATGGGGATTTCTTCTCCAGAGGTGGAAGCCCCCGGAACTGATCCGGGATTCGGAGGAGTATTCGTCCGAGTGGTCCGAGTGGTCTGCCGCCCCGAAGCCTGCTCGTTGTAAATCTCATTCATGCGCTCAGCAATCTCATCGACATCACCGTATGTGACTTCCACCCATTTCTCGCCGACCGCGGTGGGAACATCGATGGCATCCTTGATCTTAATCATCTGACGAATCAGCGAGGAATTCTCGGTAATGATAAGCGAAGAAGCATTGGGAACCGCCGAAATATTTCCGGAGGCACTCAGTTGTCCAATCGCCGATTGAAGAACCTTGAGCGCTTCTTCCGGTTTCAAATAACGCAGAAGCATTTGATAACTGACCAATTGATCGTCGGAAGGAAGGTCAAATTGATTCGTATAGAAATCCTTTGGAATGGCACTCACCGAAGTGATGGGTCCTGAAGGTACCAGCCTGACAATATCGGGCTCACCGGGGATGGGGATCATCGCCAAGCCTTCAGCAAGAAGGGTGAGCTTGAGAAACTTCGCAATATCGCCATTCGTGAGAGGTCCACGCATCGTGAAAGAGACCTCAGACTGAGCCACGGCATTGCTCATGATGACCCGCTTACCACTGTGGTCCTCATAAAGCTGAGCAGCCGCCAGAGCGGTGATATTTGCCTCATTCATGCTTCCAGAAGCTGGGATCACGAGCGCATTCGGATCGACTTTTCTTCCGCGAATAAAAGAATCTGGGATGAGCGCTGGCTCAGCAGGCTGAATGCCTGGAACCGGAGTCGGCACGCCCGGTTGAGGGCCTGGCGCTCCCGGAAGAGGAGGCTCCTGAGCCAAGGCGGTCAGCGAAAGACCGATGAGGAATGTCAAAGTATGTTTCATGAAGAAAATGTGAAAAGAGAAAATTATTTCTTGGGACGCGGAACGTAACGAGTGCGCTTGGTTGAGGAGGAGCTGGACGTTGACGGCTTTTTCGTCGTTGTCGATGTTGTAGGCTGCGGGACCGTTCCTGGTTTTGCCGGGCTGGTTCTACCTCCATTCGCCTTGTTCGTGGAAGTCCGCACTCCCGGAGGAGTCGGTGGTTGATTGCCTGTCCGAGCATTCGCTGTGGTCTTTTTATTCTGAGTTCCCCCAGGGCGCTGACTCTTGGCGGCAGTCGGTCCGGCAACTTTCTTAAGAACGAGAAACTTGGGATCGAAGCGCACTTCACCCGTGCTTTTTCCCTTCTGAAGGGTCACGACCGTATTCTTGAGATAGTTGCGGTCTTGAACCACTTCCTTGACCGAGAATCCTGCTTCACTTGCCTCCTTACTTGGAATCACCAAACGAGTCCGATCTTTGATATTCATGATCTGAACTTTCGTGCTATTGACATACTTCGTAACCCCGACGAGGACCCAATCGGGGAGTTCATCGACTTCTGGGATTGGATCCTCCTTGATAGGTTCATCCGTCATCGGAGAATTGAGGTAAAGATCCTTGTAGCGATCCGAACGATGATTCTGCGGCGGAGCAGCGAGGACGAGGCTGCTCGTAAAAAGAGTCAGTAAAAGGTGATTGATCATTTTCATCGGGGTTTTGCTTTCGGGGTTTAAACTTCGTCAGGGGGGATGATCCACTTCTCAACCTCGACCTCGACTTCAACCCGAGTGAGATCATTGTTTTGTGGTTTAATTTCCATCTTGGTCACGACCTGACGCTGGTTCGCGAGATGAATACTGGTGAGCCAGGAAAAAACATCGCGCTCCATGCCAGTGACTTTGAAAAGAACACGCACGCGGTCGAAGTGTTCGCCGGTTTGGAAAGGAAGAATGCGGGAGTCGCGGATATCGAGATTGCGAGCACTTGCTTGCTTACGAAGGAGGGCTTGCAGCTTAGACTGAGCATCTTGCGGAGAACTTTGGGCCGTGCCGGAACGTTCCAGCCACGTAATCTCAGGGTCGAGTTCTTCGCCCAGTGAGAGGACCTGCTCTGCTTGCTTGAGCTTCTGCTCCGCAATCTTCTTCTCACTCTCGGCTTTACGAAGCGCGGGGAGATACAAACTACTGAATCCTACAAAGCTCAGAATCACCAGCAAGGCGATGCCAAGAAGGGCAAGAAGGTTTTTTTCACGTGGAGTCATTTTAGTCTGGGCTTACTCGGTTGCGTTTCCAGTAAAGATAAAAGTCAGTTTCCCGCTTCTTCTGTCTATAGTTTCTGGAGGAAATTCCCATCGATAGCTTTCGAGTTCCTGGCTCTTCTTTAAATTCCCGGAGAAAACAGGAATTTTTGGCTGCTGTTCCTGATCAGCTTGCCCTTCGAAGACAACCTCACGCGCCACGCGGAGCTCGCTATCGATCTCGCGAAATTGGTTCACCATGGAGACTTTTGTCAGACGAACAAAACGACCGTCCTTGGTATTTGGCAGGGCTCGGTAACCCGCCAGATAGATCTCAAAGGGGTGAAATTCATCTTCCACGACCGGTCGGAGCTCGTCCCACTTTGATTGGTGAGCGAGGAGAAAATCAGCTTCTTCAGAAATCCCACCAGCATCACGCTTCGCTTGCTTTGCGGCATCCTTCGCTTTTTGCAAATCCATATAGAAGTAAGCCGCCACTCCGAGATAGGCCAAGAACAAGGCCGCAATAAGTAAATTACGGTTCCGCTTCCCCTTTTTCGCCAATCTCTCCGCCCGCACATCGGCTGGCAGCAGACGACTCGGCGGTGAGGGCCAAGTGGGAGCAGGTTTGGGTCCCGAGGTCACGGTAAGATCCACGCCTCTTGAAAAAGCCTCGTATTCTTCAGGCCGAGCATCGGTCACCGAACCATGAGTCCAGATCACCGCTTCTTCAGGCATCTCAGGGAGAAGTCCCTGCATCTGAAGCTGGGTCAAGGCGAGACGGATCTCATTGCCTGCACGGCCATCGAGACGTTCGCCAGAGAGAACTTGGAAATAGAGAGCGTGGCCCGGCTTGCCGATTCCAAAGACCCAGCGCCCGAGTTCCCGCCAAACCACCACCTTCCCGGAAGGAAGCGGCAAACAACGCGGGGAAATATCAAAAGCCTGCGGACTTCTCCGCGGAAGTTGTCCCTCGCTTGGAGGATTCATGACAATCGCGGTGAGGTGCGTTTCCTCGGGCGCGGTGCCAAATACAAAGTGATCCGTCAGCTGACCTCCATCGAGTGCGGGGCGCGTGCCATTTTTCTCCAACTGCATCGCAGCCAAATCACCGAGAAGGGCGAGATCATCGGTCTGAGCTCGAAAAGGAACTGCCGAAATCTGCCTCACTGGAATTGCCATCTGGATCGCTCCAGAGCGAAATCCCGTCACATCCAAAGCTCGCATGTGCTCGCTCGACTTATGCAGACTTAAGCCCGAGGCATTGGACCCCGTCCAAATCTCCCAGCCATCGGCCCCGGGAAGCAATAAATTAAGATCTCCTTTTTTTCCGCTCATTGTATGATGACTTCTTTCCGATCCAGAATCTGGGGGTTTTGTGCCCGACTGCTGATGATGAGGACGACTTTACGCTTAACCGAGCCCGCATAGCCAACGCTTTCGATACGTTTTACGGGGTCATCAGAATTCAAGCGACCCGGAATGACTCCGGATTCGTCAATGATACCCATATTGGCAAGGGCATCTTGCACTGAGAGAGGTTGATCGTCTTCCGTATTCCTGATCCCATCAGCTCCATCGACGATCTCCACCAGCGCCTGCGCTGCTTCGATATTGGTCTCGGCAGCCATCGCGATGAATTCTGCAGGTGCCTCGCTCACATCCAGCCCTCCACTGCTCCAAACCGTAAACCAATCACGCCAACGCGGATTTGCGGCTTCAACCAAATCCATCCCGCGGACCAAGCGCATTTCGTCAAGTTCATAGAAGGGACGATTGAAAGGTCGGTTATAAAAACCCTGCCCTTCATAATACTCATACTCGGCACCGTTCAAGGCGACATCATCATCCGTATCGATCCAGTCGGTGAGCGCGTCAGCGATTTCTGAGGCCACGTCGAAATCGATCCCCCACTTTTGGAAAATATCACGCAAGAGCTTCTTGTCCTCTTGGAAAAGAATATAGTTAATATTGAAGCGCCCACCTTCGGAGAGAATCTTTGCTTCAAAGCCCGCGTCATTCTCAAAAGTCTGCCGCAGCATAAAGTCCCATTCCTCCACCGCAGGATTTGCCGCCAAGTTGATCCCCATTTCCGCATATTGACGGGCCTCGATGCCATTGATCTGAGAACCCGCAACGTCAGATTGATAGCGGGAAATTTTCACGGTCGCCACGAGAGCTAAGCCCATAACCGCCATGATCCAAAAGACCGCGATCAAGGTCGCGCCTCGTTTCAGGTTATGACGGGTTGAAATCTTCATCATTCTTTGCCTTACTACCTAACAGTGCCTTAGGGATTTGCCGCTTTATTCCGCAGAGCATTCATCGTGGTCTGAGGATTCGCCTTCTTAGGGATCCAGAACAAACGCGTGATCGGAGGATCGTCATTTTCAAAAATAACCTTTAGTTCCACGAAAGTTGGGCGATTCCTCGTATCAGTCCATTGATACTCCCAGTCGTTGCGATCAGGGCTATACTCCGTCCCTCGAATTACACTCCATTCGAAGAGACGCACATCATTAAGAAGAACGATGGAAGCAATGGGCTCAATCCCCCGTTCCGCAGGCCCTTCATCACTGTCTAAAATCGCTTCATCATAATATTCTAAGACGATATCAATTCCATTCGTAATCGTCGGCACCGTGATGAGGCGAGTCGCTTCCGCGGCAATCGGCACCCCTCCCCAGTTGAACGAAACCGGAGTATTCTGGAAGGTCATCTCAGAGAGATAAGGCTCAGTGCTACTAGTATTTCTGAGATCAAGAACGGCATTCCCAGGAAGACTGTCGAAGTGATTCCGCAAGAAAGAAAAGAAGGCATCGCGGGAAATATCTTCATTTTGCATGTCGACCATCGTTGAAGTTGATCGGACCGCACCATCGGCAATTTTAAAAATCGAGGTCAACACCAAGCCTGCAATCCCCAGAGCCAAGACTAACTCAAAAAGAGTAAAGCCCTTGCTTGCGCGAATGGATGAATGACGGAGTTGCATCATGGTCGATAAAGGGGGAGGTAACGCCAACCTCGAACGACGCGTTCTTGGTCGATACCGTCTTGTTCAAAGCGGGCGATCACACGAACCTCCCACATTTGCTGAAGAATATTTCCTTCTTCGTTTTCTAATTCCAGAGGAATGACTTGGGTTTCCAAATCCACGTCTCGTTCCGGAATATAGATTTCAGTTGTCCCCTCTTCGAGTTGACTCAGATAGAGCGTTTCGTGAAGGGCACTGTCTAAAATTTGCGTGATGACCAACTCCTCTTTCACATAGGAGGTATTCCGCCAAAGAGCATTCAAGGCTTTTGTAAAAGAGGTAGAAACCACCGCAAAGATGAACAAGGCCAAGATGACCTCCATAAACATGAAGCCCTTTCGTGTTCTAAGTGGCGCTTGGATCTTCATTCCGGTTTGCCGATTGCCATTTCTTCATCAACCGCTTTGGCCGTAAGCGGATGAAAACTACGAGAAAGAAGAGCGGTCCCGTCCTCCGTGATCAACTGAATCGCCAATGGCTCACATGGACTATTTGGCTGATGGATCCAGCTCTCGACCGTATCATTGCGGACCAGTTTATAGTTGTCACTGTTCCAACGTCTCACCCAAAGTTCGTATTGAGGGTCGATCTTAAAGACCCGAGGCCATGACATGCTATCAAGAGGCTTCAAAGAAGGAGGAGTCCCAACTTCTTCTTCCACTTCTTCTGCCAATTCATCTTCCGGTTTCGCCAAGGGCATCATGCGAGCTTCCCCTTCTCTCAGTTCAATGACAAAGGGCTGCTGATAGGAATAAGACATGGCTCGAGCTTGCAGAGCCAAACCCTCGATCCCCGAGTGAGTCTCGCGAATCTCCTGCTCGATTTTGGGAGTGGCGATCATGTAAGCCGCTGCTCCAAAAATAATCGCCGTAATCCCCATCACAAAAATCAACTCAATCAATGAGAACCCAGCGGGGCTCTGAAAGGTTGATTTTTGAGAGGATAGGACCTTCATCAAAGAAGTGGCGAAATAAAATTAGTCCTGATTACTTTGATCATCGTCCGTGCCGAATTCTGCATCCGGACCAGCAGAGATAATCTCGGGACGGCTTGGATCCTGCTTACCTGGATACTCATATTTGTATTTCGTGCCCCATGGATCGAGAAGCGCTTCCTCATCATCAAGCGATTGGGTCCAACGGCGTGGTCGGGGTGAATCAGTCGGCTTCTTAATGAGGGCTTCCAGCCCTTGCGAAGTTGTCGGATACATCCCCCCGATGTTCTTATATTGCTCCAATACGGACTCGAAACTATTCATGTCCGAATCGGCTGCACCAATCGCGGCAGAGTTCTTAATCTTCCCCATACTGAAAATCGCTCCACCAAGAATGAGACCGATGATTCCCATCACGATCACCATTTCGAAGAGACTGAAACCGCGAGCCATACGCGGAGTGACTTGTTTATTTTCTTTAGTTTGAATTTTCATGATTCCGTTGAGTCGAAGTTACATTGATTAAAACGCTGATCGAACGAAAAGTTGTCGGTTCTTTTCGAAAAACCAACGGGATTTTCCTTCCGCAAAGTAAGATTTCACTCTTATGGTCGCTTCAACCTCCAAAATCACAAGCTGATGCCCCTTGAAGTGACCCCTGCTTCGGCCCCTTTTCCCGGCGCCACAGACCAAACTCACGCCGCCGCCCCCGCGATTTTGGGACTTCCCGTCATTGCCAGAGTTCCTGATCACATCAGGGAAGCTGCTCATCGGCTCGATCGCTACTCCCCCCAGCTCGACGCAGATCTCAATGAGGCCATCTTCACCGACTACGGAAACCTCAATTTCAAAGCCAAGCAAAGCGAAGAAAGCACCCGCCTTGTCGGAGATGCCTGCAAGGCCATCGTGAATACTGGAGCCATTCCCTTCTTTTTGGCACGCGACTCCCGCTTCACCGCCTCCGCCGTTCGCGCCACCGCCGACCGCTTTCCCGAAATCACCGCCATCCAACTCGGCGCACGACCCAACCTCCTTGAGGAATTTGAAAACAACAAATGGCATGCTCGCTGCGCGATGAAACGCTGCCTTGATCGCCTTCCCATTCAGCAGATCAAACACCTCGGAGTCCGCAGCGGAAAAAAAGAGGAATTTGACCTCCTCAAAGAAGGCGATACCGCGATCACCGCCGAAGAACTCCCCCATCTCGGAAAAAACGGCATCTATCTCAGCTTCCATCTCAGCATCTTCGACCCACATACCGCGCCCGGAGTCACCTCTCCTGAACCCGGTGGCCTGAATTGGGAAGAATTCAGTAAAATGATCGCGCTCATTCCCTGGGATCGTGTCAAAGCGTGTGACCTCGTCGGCCTCCAACCCTCAGGTGACCACACCGGCCTCTCTCATCTCGTAGCCGCCAAGGCCGCCCGCGAAATCATTCTTTCCCTCGCTAAAAAGCCTGCTCCACAAGATTGATATCCGGCTTCTTCCCCTCCTCTAAAACGATCTCCACAACATCGTATCGCCACGAGATCTGACGGCGAATGTCTTGCTTCGTTTCCGGATCCACTTCTTTACCCAGCAAGCGAAGCCACTCCGTCGCCCCTCTCGTAATGAGCGCTTTCTTCTCCTGATTCACCGCTCGCATCGGCCGTCCAAAATCACGACGCGTCCGCGTCTTCACCTCCGCAAAGATCAAAAGATCCCGCTCATCTCCTCCTCGAAACACCAAGTCAACCTCCCCACCCTTCGGCGCGCGGAAGTTCCGATAGAGGAGCTTCCAACCGATCGACTGAAGATACTTCGCCGCGATCTTTTCTCCCAAATCACCGATCTCCTGACTCCTCATTCCCTCCAAGCGGGAGACCGAGTTGAGCAACCGGCTGGAACGAGCGACGGTGGATTGGACACGGACCCAGAGTCCGAAGCGCTTCGAGATGTCCTTTGGTTCCATAGCCTTTGTGTTTTTCGAATCCATATCCGGGATAGCGAACCGCCGCTTCCCGCATGATCCGGTCACGAGTCACTTTGGCAAAAATACTCGCCGTCGCAATCGAAAGACTCTTCGAATCTCCCTTCACAATCCCCTCATGCGGGTATGGAAAATTCGGAACCGCCAAGCCATCGATCAAACACATCCCCGGCTCCACTCCCAAAGCTTCTACCGCTCGCGCCATCCCGAGATGAGTCGCCTTCAGCACATTGACCTCATCCACTTCATCAGCCTCTACCAGACTCACCGCCCATTGAATCGTCTTATCTTCACAAAGTTCATCAAACAAGGCCTCCCGCTTTTTCTCGGTCAACTTTTTCGAATCATTGATCACCGGATGAGAAAACCCCTCAGGTAAAATCGCCGCCCCCACCGAAACCGGCCCCGCCAAAGGCCCTCGCCCGGCTTCATCCACCCCAATCACAATCCCAAGCTCCGCAAAACGTTTTTCAAACTCTAGATCGGGCATGGGATAATCGAACGGACGCCACCATAGAAAACGGTCCTACAAATGGAAGAACCGAGTTTCTATGTGGATTCGGACCATGGAGAGCTGCTTTGAACAAATCGACAGCCCCTAATAAGCCCGCTTAAAAAAGAATACTTTTAGACCTTTTGGAGGAGTTCTTTGCTCACCCCTCATCCTCCGCAGTTCACTCGCGAAAACGCTCCAAGCTTTGGCACCCAAAAATCAGAAGGCGGAATTAAACACTCCTTCCCCATCGTCGGAAAACCCAGTGTCTTCGTAAGCAAAGATCCCCACAAACTTGAAACTTTCTCCTTCAAGACCTCGTTTAATCAGACACAAGACACGATGATCCACTCCATTCTCCGACTTTGCCTCTTCGGGCTTCTCCTCTCTCCTTCCATCGCCCAGCAGCAGGAAAGCAAGCGCCCCATCACCATCCGGGCTGTCGAAGGCCTCCAATTCGACCCGCCGCGCACCAAAATGGACCCCGGCCAGACCGTCCGCTTCCGCATTCTCAACCGCGACCCCAGCGACCTTTCTCACAATCTCCTCCTTATTAAACCGGGAACCCTTGCCGAAATCCAAAAGGCCTCGACGAATATCGACCAAGCCCTCATCGAGCGCAACTACGTTCCCGATCACGACGCCGTCCTCGCGGCCACCAAACTCCTCCACTCAGATGAAGGCGACGAATTTGTCTTCACCGCCCCAAAGGAACCCGGCATCTACCACTACATCTGCACCTTCCCCGGTCACGCCCAACTCATGTATGGTGCCCTCTACGTCGGCACCGATTGGGGGCCTCTCGAGAAAGATCAAAACGTCCCCGATCTCGCGCGCTCGCGCGCCAAAAAACAAAAAACCCCTCAGCCTCTCGCCCGACCCTACCTCAAACGCTTCTTCCTCCCAAAGTCCGGCCCCGCCGCGATCGCCGTCGCGCTGGAGAACGACCTAAACTACTGCTGGGACGCCGGAAACTGCCGACTCCGCTACGCTTGGTCAGGCGACTTCATCGACCTGACAAAAAACGCCCGCTCCAATGGCAACCGCCAAGCCCAACCCCTCGGCAAGGAATTCTGGAACGGCGCAGGTGACGAGACGACCTACACCATCCAAACCGACGACCCCAAGCTCAAGCCCGACTTCAAAGGCTACCGCCTCGTCAAAGGCCTCCCCCAATTCACCTACCAACTCGCTTCCCTCACTGTCACCGAACTCATCACTTCCACCTCCGAAGCCCTGATCAACACCATCAATATTTCCAACGCTCAGGCCCCCGTGAAAATCTACGCCAAGGGCAAGGTCAGCTCCAACGTCGGCAAGCGCGACGGCGACTACATCATCGTTCCGGCAAAAGACGCCTCCAACATCATTCTCACCATCCCGGCCAAGTAACCCCATGAAACGCCCACTCTTATTTTTCATCTCGCTCACTCTCGCCGCCACCGCCAAGCACCCAGCCTTCGACGTCGAATCGATTCCACTCGGCAACACCAATGACCCCCAAGTCGGCGGCATCGACATCCTCCCCAACGGCAAAGTTGCCGTCGCCTTTCATGAAGGCGAAATCCGTCTTTACGACCTCAAGACCAAAACTTGGACTCTCTTCGCTTCCGGCCTTCACGAGCCTCTCGGCCTCATCGCCGAAGACGACCACACCCTCGTCGTGATGCAGCGCCCCGAGCTCACCCGCATCTCCGATACCGATCACGACGGCACCGCTGATTCCTACACCACCATTTGCGATGACTTTGGCATGAGCGGCAACTACCATGAATTTTCCTTCGGCCCCGTCCGCGACCAAAATGGAGACTACTTCGTCGCACTCAACGTCGCCTCCAATGGAGCTTCAATCCGAGACGAGATCCGAGGTGAGTGGCTGAACCTCGGCCTCCCACGTAAAGACTTTTACGTCTCAAGCGAAGAATGGAAAAGCGGCTATAAAAAGAAGGCCGGCCGGATGTATTCCCGCGTTCCCTACCGTGGATGGGTTCTCAAAATCGACTCCGAATCCGGAGAGATGACCCCTTGGGCCTCCGGCCTCCGCTCGCCCAATGGCCTCGGCTTCGATGCCGAAGGAAAACTCTACGTCTCCGATAACCAGGGCGACTGGCTCGGCACCAGCAAGCTGTATCATATCGAAAAAGGAAACTTCTATGGCCACCCCGCCAGCCTTCCCTGGACCGAAGGATATCAAGGCCCCGCTCCACTCGAAATCAAAACCACCGAACTCGAACGACTCCGCACCACTGCCGCCGTCTGGTTCACCCAAAGCACCATGGCCAACTCCCCCACTCAACCCCTCCTCATTCCCGAAGGCTTCGGCCCCTTCGGAGGCCAAATGCTCATTGGCGAGATGAACAAGCCCCGTATCGTCCGCCTCATCCTCGAAGAAGTCAACGGCACCACCCAAGGAGCCTGCTCCCCCTTCATCGATGGCAACGGCCTCGACATGGGCATCAACCGCCTCGCCTTCCACCCCGATGGCAGCCTCATCATTGGCAACAGCCACCTCTCTTGGGCCGGCGGCGAGGGCATGTCCCGCATCACCCATCATGGCAAGGCCCCCTTTCAGGACGTCAAAGACATCAAGATCACCCCCACGGGCTTCCTCGTAGAATTCCTCGAAAAAATCCCCGATCCCACCGCCCTTACCGAAGCCACCCTGAGCCGATACACCTTCGACTACCACTCCTCTTACGGCTCCAAGCAAATTGACAAAGAAACGGTCGCCCTCGAATTCACCGCCGCTGATGACTCCGGAAAGAAATTCAAAGTCACCCTCGCGCAGCCCCACAAAAAGGACTTCTGTTACGAGTTCAGCTTCCCCATGTCCCTCAACCCCCTCCTCTGCTACACCGTCCGCGAAATCCCATCCGGCGCCACCTCGGAAGCAGCCGATGGCAACTTCGAATGGATCGACCTCCTCGCCGGCGACAGCCTCGCCCTCTGGCGCAACGGCTCCAAACACAAGCGCGAAAAAGTCACCGAAATCGGAGAACAATGGTCCCTCAAAGACGGCGTCCTCACCCTCGACAAAAGCAAGAAAGGCCGCGGCGGACAAATCATCACCAAAGACGCAACTTACTTCGACTTCGAACTCCAATTCGAGTTCCTCATTAGCAAGGAAGGCAACAGCGGCGTGAAGTACCGCGTTGACTCCGAAACCGTCGGATTCGAATACCAAATCCACGACGACGCCACCGCCAAGGTCTCAAAAAACAGCCTCGCCTCCCTCTACAACCTCAAGGCCGCCTCCCCCGATAAAAAGGCCAAAGCCGTTGGCAAAGAATGGAACAGCGGCCGCATCGTCGCCGTCGGCAACAGCATTCAACATTGGCTCAACGGAGACCTCGTCATGGAGATCGAATACGGCTCCGAAGAATGGCAGGAAGCCTTCAAAAAGAGCAAATTCAAGGACAAGCCCAACTTCACCCGCGCCCCCGGCCCCATCCTCCTCCAAGACCACGGCGACGACGTCAAATTCCGCAAGCTCATGGACACCGAGTAGCCCAAAGCAAAAACTCCCCCCTCTGGCCCGCAATTCACCACTCGCGACATGATATACCTCCTCTAAGGACGATCTATCCTTCGCTTCATCGGACGGCGAAAAAAAGGCCGAGAGAAAGCAGGTGAGACCACTTTAATCATTATACGAAAGTGAGTTACAAGACATCTCTTTTAGTTTTCCAATTGCCTATCTTAGAAAGATTCATTAAGATTCCCCCGCGATGAAGAAACTCAATCCAGTTCTAGGCTCACTCGTTTTTGGCTGCTTTACCCTCGTCTCCTGCAAGCAAGAAGCCGAACCACAGACCGAGAAAGAACCACTCACACTCCAAGACATTGCCGTTGACCCCGCCTTTGAAGAAGCCGCAGCCAAACAGAGTGAAACAATCTCCAACGCAAAGAAAATGAAGGACGAAATTAACGCCGAAATTAAGGCCTCCGAGGAAAATGCGGAGAACCTGAAAAAGATTCTAGAGGGACGTTAAGCACTTCGGCTCTGCTGACTGCCCCCTACGAAATAACACCACCTTCAACCCCCTCTCCACATCGCGTGGAGCCGCTGGCCGGAATTGAACCGGCGACCTATTCATTACGAGTGAATTGCTCTACCCCTGAGCTACAGCGGCTTTTACACAAGAAAAGCGGGTGAGTGTCGCCAAAACCATCGATAAATCAATGAATTCCTCCGACAGCCGTTTCTTAGCAAACACGGTCCACTTGGCAAACGTGATTTTTGAGAAGCACGCAGTTTCACTTGATTTTACGTTAATTTGAACTCGAAGTGTTACCCAAAAGTGTTACCCTACGAGCAATTCACTCACTTGGGTAACACTTTAATGAAAATCAAAGGACTCTTCCAAAAACGAGACTGGTTCTATTGGCGACCACCCCAGAAAGATGGCGTTCGCCCGAAAGCCATTGCACTCCGGACTCAGGCCGAAAACGAGGCGGTCACCAAGGTTTTTGAGCTGCAACAAAAGCAACAACTCCAGAGTGCCATTTCAAAAGGCCGAATGGAACTAGAGATCAAAGCCTACCTTGCAGCCAAGAAAGCATCTGGAGAGCATACCGAGCGCACACAAGCCACCAGCGGAATTGTTCTCCGAGGAATTTGTAAATATTGGGATAATCCCCTTCTCAGCGTCATTGACGAAGCTGCTGTCCTTCAATGGCGCAATTGGATTGCCCAACAGCCAGGACGCAAAGGACAACTGATGAGTGATTCATCCATTGGAGGTTACATGAGAATTCTTAAAGGATTTTTGAGTTGGTGCCACCGCACCAACCGCATCCCGAATCATCCGATGGCAAATATTAAGATGGGACGAATCAAGCGCACTAAGCGACAGGACTTTTGCACCTATGAGCAACGTGACGCGCTCCTCGAATGCCCACCTTCCCAAGAACTCGACTTCATCCTCCACGTAGGCTTTTTTGCCGGACTTCGATTCGGTGAAATGTTGGCAATGGAGGATCATTGGCTCTTTATTTCCCCTGATGAAAAACATGGTAATATCGTCGTCCAGGAAACCAATCATTGGAAACCGAAGGACAAGGAAATCCGCACCATCCCCCTTCACCCTCGCTTGCTCGAATTCTTCAAGCGCTATGGTCGGAGAAAGCCTTTCATGCTAGCACCTCACAAAGCCGAGTGGAAGACAGCTCCCGCTTATCGCTTCAATCCCAAGAAGCAACTCGCCAATCATGCCGAGAAATCGAGAGCAGCATTCGTTACCTACCATACTCTCCGGCACAGCTTCGCGACTCATCTAGCGATGGAAAATGTCGCGATGAGAGACATCGCCGCCCTCCTTGGGGACGAAATACGGGTTGTGGAGGAGCACTATGTTGGCTTTTCCCCTGTTTCAAATGACGTGATCTCGAAACTACGGTCTTAGTGAACCTTCAAGCTGCGCCCTCATAAGCAGCGAATCAATAACGTTTCGATGCCAGAAGGAATCTCCTCGTGCGGTCTGCCGAAACGGAACCAACTCAGAACCGTATTTTTGTTTCAGCTCTTCCCAGACCATACGGTTACCCACATAGCCCCATACTTCTTTGGTAGATAAAATCGCCTTGTCCATTTCTACCCTGAACTTCGTATCGTCGTGGGGGTTCATCCGGGAATTCAGAAAAATCGACCAAGCCTGTATGACTACAAAAATAGATGCTTTTTACAGCGGGGCAACCCAATCGACTGCGATAGAATCGGGGAATGACCTCATTTAATACCCGCATGACCCCGTCAACTCTGAAAGAGATGAACGACATCAAAATCACGTCGCTTGATCGATACACAGACCGAATCATAACCGTATCAACCGCGGCATTGGCGTTCTCAATCACTTTTAAGACATCACTGATCGGAGAATCACCTGATCTTGTCTGGCTCCTTCAAATTGCGTGGCTCTCCCTTGGACTAAGTGGAATCTCCGGTGTGTTTTTACATCGTGCCCAAGCGTCCTCAGCCATCCGTGCAGTTAAAGCGATTGCACGAGGAGACAGCCAGTTTTACTCAGGATGTCATCCAGTTTTCAATTGGTTGGCCAAGGTCATGAACACTTGTTTCCCGGTTGGAATTTCGGCTTTGATGCTATTCGCCATCATCAATGTCTAGCGCTCAAAATGGAACAAATTTTGACACGATATCACCACTGAGTATTCTGATACCACTAGGTCATTGAGTTTGTCGCCAATCCCTTGCTGATTGAGCCTTCAAACCTTTTCCCGGACCGGACAAACAGGGTGTTTTTCAGCAATGAAGTAACTGTTAACCAATCGGTCGTCGGTTCAAATCCGACCTCGGGAGCCAGCACCCCAGTCCTGAAAAGGATTTACGGTGTGTGCATTTAAGAAAATTCAGGACTCAATGACCTATTAGTTTTACTAACCGGTCACCGACATAGAAAATTTCCATCGGCTTCAGCTTCGTTTCCTTGATCATTCCTTCACCCTGAAGGGCAACGCAAAAGGCACGATAAAATCTATGACCGTCGCCTTCAATGGCTACCGTCATTTTTCAAAAATCACTTCTATTCAGGAATTTACCAGACATTCAATCGAAGACTGGATCATACACGGAAAGCTCCATCGAGAATGGTCTCCGAAAACAATTCGACTTTACCTCTGTTATCTCAGCCTATTTGCCGACTGGTGCGTCAAGAACGGGCACCTCGACGCAAATCAAATTAAAGATATTGATCGCCCTCGGCTCCCTAGAACTCTCCCTCGATCTCTGTCTGGAGAACAAGCAGACCGCCTTCTCTCTTGGGTGAAAAGCTTTCCGTTCGACTACCGCTACGAAAAGAAAAGGGCAATCGCAATTGTCGCCACCTTTATGGGGACGGGAATTCGGAGGTCTGAACTTTTCGACCTCAAAATGGATGATATCGACCTCACCCGCCAAGAACTCTTCGTTAGGGCTGGAAAAGGTGGCAAGGACCGCAAGATACCGTTTCGCTATTCTCTCACGCGAATCCTAGAAGAATATGTAGCTGAGCGGGTTCGCCTCAAAAAACACTGCCCCTACTTTTTTGCGTCGCTGAAGTATGACGCAAAGATGGGAGAGAAAGTCATTCAAAGGCTCGTGAAGAGGCTCCGAGACAAATCGGGTATTCATTTCACGCCTCACGTTCTGAGACATACTTACGCGACCAGGATGCTCGAGAGCGGTCTCCACATTCGGGAAGTCCAGGAACTGATGGGACATGCCGATATGAAGACCACCGCGATCTACCTCTCGGTAACGGGAGAGAGACTTAAGGAGCAGGTTCTTGCTAAAGGGTTCGATGTCTAAATCAACGAAGTTTCCGCCAGAGCTCTCTTCATCGCCTTAGTCGAAACGAAAGTGTAGTTTTGGGTCGTTCGAATACTAGAATGCCCCATCATTCCTTGGATGATTCTCAGATTGATATTGGACTCCACACTCAACCGCCCAAATGTGTGACGAAGCATATGGGGGGTGACTTTGGTTCCCGTAGACACAGAAAGCTTCCTGAAAACTTCGTGAAGATTCTTCACGGTTAAGCGCTTTTCAGACTTCACACTCGGAAAGAACCATTGAGAAGGAACTCCAAGACGTAGACGAGAAGCTCGATATTCCCTCAAAATCGGCAGAAGTTGAGGATGAATCGCCAAAGAACGTCCTTTCTCATTTTTTCCAGATAGGATTTGGAGTTCCCCATTTTCCAAATCAATATCGATCGTCCTCAGATCGAGAAGTTCACTCATTCGAATCCCCGTAAAAAGGAAAGTCGCGATGATGGCTTTGTTCCGACTCCCCTCCAACTCATATCGCCATGGATGCCAATGGACATGAGAGAGAAGTTTCAGAGCATCATCTTTCGACAAACATCGAGGAAGTGGATTAGGCAGTCTCGGCGATTGAATCTCACTTACTGGGTTAGTCTTGATCCACCTCTGAGAAACAGTCCAATCAAAGAATGTTTTGAGGTATTGTCGATAGAGCCTAAAAGTCTTTGCAGACCACCCCTTTCTTTCTCGTTCAACTTGAAGAAACTCTCGGATAAGTGGAGTGTCGAGGGAACGGATTTCAGATGTTCGAGCAAACTCACAAACTAATCTAACCATCCGCAAAGTTTGGGTAACAGTAGTTCTTCTTTGTCCCTTTTCGTAAAGGGCGTATCGGCGATAGGATTGCTCCAAAGAAGCAAATTCAGGCATATTGATTGAGATAAAAAGTAGAGTCTTCCTTTCTAACAGACTTTCCTGAAAAACACAAATCAGACTGACTTGATTTTCACACAAATCCTATTCTCTATCGTCATTGACTTAGCTCTCAGAGATTTCCTTCACCTAAACAAAAATATTTTGTATTCATTTCTGGATGGAACGGGGTCAGACAGAAAAAAGAGAGAATGCGCTGGAAGTTTACCTCGCTGATTACGCTCAAGTGAGTAGTGAAATGCAAACTCGGATTAACCTTCAGAATCTAATGACTCAACGAGCGCTATCGCTTACAGTTTTAGCTGGAACTGTTGCCAGTGCCGGCATTGGTTATTGCCTTAAAGAAGTCCCCTCCGAATTCAGGATCGATAGTTGCTTTAGCGTCGCATTGATTATTCTGGTTCTCCATTCTCTTTTCACACAGATGACTCTCGCGAACTGGATCTACCAACTGAGTGTCTACCTTCAACTCTTCCGGTATACGAAATTCTTAGCGGTGAGAAGAATCCAACCTCTTCTACCTGAAGGACAAAAAGTGCTAGAATGTGGATTTATGCTAGGTGTTGAATGGGCAACTCCATTGGACAGTAAAGTTGTCAGATTTTTTCAACCGCTAGCTACATATTTGAATTGCGGAATTAGCTTTCTTGGTCTCGTCGGGCTCTTTTTCTGGTATCCTTCAACAGATTGGGGTGGCAGTCTGAAAACAGTAATGTTTGTTATATTTCCTTGTCTTCTAGCTACACTGATCTTCCTCATAGTGGTCCACTTCAAACTGCATTCGGCCAATGGAGCAAACATCGGGAAAATCTATTCGAAAGAAAAAGCCCCTTCCCCAGAAAGACAGGAAGAAGCTTGATCGACTCACTTCGGTAGAAGCTTCAAAAGCTCCTCCGGCGTGAAATCTTCCGGTTGAGTGTGCGGAGAGTCCTCGGGATAATTCACGAGACGCACGGCAACTTTCTCAGCCAGTTGAAGGACCACTTTTTCACGGGCTTTCTTTCCGGCTTCATCGTTGTCCAGCATGAGCCAGACAATCGAAGTCATGGTGGCGATTTGCCCCAGCTGCTGATTGCTTAGAGACGATCCCATGAGTCCAACAGCCGGAAACCCTGCCTGATGCCAGCGGAGCGTTGACCAGAATCCTTCGACGACGACAAGACCGTCAGACTCAAGGTCGCACTCCAACGCTCGATGCTGGTTGAATAATTCCAGACTCTTGTGGAAATTCTTCGGAAGCAACCAACGCCCACGCTTTTTGATGTCCGTTTCTTTGAGACCTCTTCCAGCGTAAGCGACAAGCTGTCCTTCTCGATTATGAATCGGAACAACCACGCGGCCAGAGAACATCCCCTTTCCTACCCAGCCAATGCCGAGTGAGGAGAGTAATTCTGAATCGAATCTCTTCTCGTTCGTAAGATAGGGAATATCGGATTTCACGTTGAGTGAGAACTTCAATTGCTCGTTGGGTTCGAGATTCTTTGGGGGACATACCAACAGCTTCTTGCTTGGAGTCGAAGGCATCGTCATCTCTCCTCCGAGGAATATTTCCTGCATGGTCAGAGCGGTTTCACGAAAGAGTCCTTTGTTCTCAGGGTCTCCTCCATTCATCCTGAGATGAAGATCGATGACGTTACCAGAGCCACAGTGAGTCAGACAGCGCCAAGCATTCTTCTCGATATTCATTGAGAAGGCATTGGGATTATCCCCATTACCGGAATGACCCGGTAGAGGGCATGGCCCGTGGTATTGGATTCCATTCTGCGTGGTCAACTCGACACCGAAGTGCTTCATGACATCGAGAACACTGATTCTGGATTTGAGGTCGCGATAATCGACCCAGCTATTTTGTTTTTTCATTGGTTTTTTGGATATGGGTTAGAAGTGCAGAGGCACAAAAAATGCGCCTCAATCAGGAGACGTATCCGACGAAGGGCTCAGTAAATCCGGTCAGAAAGCCGGTTGTAAAAAAGAACTCCTGCTAAAGTCCCAAAGTCATTTGAAATTTTTCTGACTTTGGGGTAATACTTTTTACCCTATTGCTGTTTTTCCAGCAAATCGAGTTGGGACTTTCTACCTCTTCACCTCCTTGCTTATTCACATCTAATTTCCGAATCACGGAGCGAGACCGACTTCTCTTGCAATCCATCTCACGTTTCACTCTGACCACTCGACTGGCAGCGGAAATCTGTATCGCCAATCAACTTCCCTTCGCTAGCTCTCAGACCCTTTATCGTCGTCTCGATAAACTCAGGACCGCAGGACTTATTCAGCGTGATCGAATGCTCTTCAATGGAGAGTTCTACTACTTCCTCAGCCGACGAGGAGCTTCTTACCTTTCCGAGACCGATGGCATCATCGTTCCTTCCCGTGCTTGCGCTCCAGTTGGCCTCAACGTCCAAGCGCATGAGTTCATGCTCTCTCAATTTTGGATTAAGTTTCTGAGCGATTCCCGGAAGCTCCAGATTCCAGTTTTAGATTTTCATAGGGACGGACAGTGTGTCTTCCGTATTGATGGAAAGCGCCTCATCCCTGACGGCACTGTGATTCTTCGCATTCGGGGAAAATCCCTTCTCTTCTTCTTGGAAATTGACCGGAGCACTCAGACCAGTGGCATCGGAGGAAAAGGGAAAGCCATCATCCAGCAAAAACTCCTCAGCTATCGCACTCTGGGACGAAGTCTTCGACAGCACCCCGAGTTTGCGGGAGCCCATTCTTCAAGGGTCATGTTCGTCTGCCTCACTGAATCTCGTTTAGAAAATCTCCGGCTAATCGCTCACGATATTGGTCATCGTAAAGGAGTCTGCTTCACCTGCCTTCCCCGCTATCTCCAGATCACTTCCCCACACACCGCGAAGGGATGGAGCTATCGACGAACCAATCTCCTTGCCGCACCGGTGTTCTCGTTTCCCATACGTCCCCCACCTCACTCCCTTCTCTCCTAACCCGTTCCATTTCTATCCCTAAACCCCATTGAATGAATGAAAAACAAACAAGCACTCCTGAAGATCACCGTGAAAGAGAAACACCTGTCCAATCTTCGCCACCGACTCTTACAAAGGTGGAAGAAAAAATCCGTCGTAACAAAATCAGAACCCTCAACGACCTCCTCAGAACAACCTTTGTCGGAGGACAAGTTGTAATGACTTCAGGAATCGCCGCAATGAGCGCGATTCAGCAATACGAAGTCACTAAACAGGTTCAGACCTTCTCCAACTTCACTCCCGACAACGATCCGCACGGAGAACATGACTATGGATCGTTCGGATTCGAAGGACGCCGTATTGCGTGGAAAATAGACTACTACGATAAAGCCATCCACTACGGTTCGGAAGACCCCGCCGACTCAGATGTCACGACTCGCGTCCTCACCATCATGCTCACTTCCGAGTATTGACCCCCATTATTTACACTTAACACAAACACACATGACCCTTCTTTTAACAAAAAACCGCTCTTTCCTACGACCGATCAAACTCCAAGCCTCTATTGCTGACGTCGAGGACTGGACACGCTGCATCCAGTCTCTCAACGATGCCTTTCGCCTATGTTTCACCTCAACCGAACTCTACTGCTCTCCAGGCATTCTTAAGTTCGGCATTGAGGACCAAGAGACCATTCTCAATCGAGTGCGTTCTTACCGCACTTTCAACGAGAAAAACGACCCACAGTATCTCCACAATCGAGGCACTTTTGATTATGACGGAGAAACCGTCGCTTGGGAAATTTACTGTTCCGATAAAGATTGCCGGAGCGAATCTCCCAATCCCGCCAACCTTGATCTCACCCAGCGCCACATGATGATTCTACTCGAAGAAGAATGGTGGACCGATTTGCCAAATCAAACTGCCTGATTAGAATCGATAGTCCTCTCCAATCATCTTTCCCGCCAACCCAGCCCTCACGGTTGGGTTTTCTTCTCCCCGCTTCACGTGGGACGTGACACTTCCCCGGCACGGGCAGAATTCTGGGCCTCAAATCGAAGCGTGCCAAACGTAGATTCGATCCGCCCATCGTTCTGTCTGGAGGTGATCTTCCGTTCTCGGTAGGAAAGACCACAAATCAGTGGGATTGGAGAGGTTTCCAAAACTAAAAATCCAACCTCTACAAATTGAGCCTGAAAGTGCAATCGGGTTTTAACCAATTTTTCTCTACACTCGTGACGAACATGGAAATTCCATTCACCAACCGTGAAATTGCGATTGCGATTCTAATCGCTGGATTTTGCTCCTGGGCAATTCGATTCAAACCAGTGCGGAGCTCACTGAAATCAATCGCAAAGACCGCTCTTAACCCATCACTATTTATTCCAGTCGTTCTCATCGGTTTGTGGATTTCCTTTGGAGTATTTTTGCTGGAACGCCTCGGTTTATGGGACCCATCACTTCTCAAGGAAACCATCATGTGGTCTCTCTTTACAGGAGTAGCTCTACTCTTCGATGTTGCGGCCTCTAAGGAGCCCAATCGAAGCTTTGGTGAAAATCTCAGCAAGCAATTTAAATGGGCCGTAGCACTCTCATTTTTCATAAACCTCATCAGCTTTCCATTATTGATCGAACTACCCCTTATCGCCTTGATGGTCCTCACTGGACTAAGCTTAGAAGTCTCTAAATTAGACGAAAAACACCAGCTAGCCACGAGGTTCCTTGAGGGGCTCTTAGAAGTCCTAGGATGGGTTCTACTAGCTGGAGTTGCTTGGAGTATCTTCAAGACGCCATCGCAGCTGTTCTCTGTTCAAACAGCTAAAACCTTCCTCTTACCGATTGCCCTCATCTTTTGGACACTCCCCTTCGCGTATCTAGTCGCTATCAACGTTGCGTATGATTCTTTGTTCAGGAGGATTGAACTCAAGCGATGGCAGGAACGAAGTATCAGATTTTACACGACTGTAAAAATCTTGAGAACAGGGCACGTCAATGCATCTCGCGTCAATCGCATGGGTCAACTGCTCTGTAGGAAAACCGATGATTTAAAATTACACTCTCAAGTTGACGGTCTTTTCACCGCCCTGAAAGAGTGTCTTAAGGACCCAGAAAACAATGATTCAAGGGATTTTATCTGGCCGGAACCCACCCTGTTCGGAGGAGAAGTGCGTTACGCTTCTCTCGAAGACTACCTACAAGACACCGCCCCTTTACATGAACACCTCGATTCACTCTGGGAATCCACTACTGAAGCATTTTCTGAGTTCTCAGACGAAACTCAAGTTCCCCCCGTCTTAGAGAAATTCTTGATTTCAAAGTGGGAGGAGGTTTCCGAAGTTCGCCAGCGAATTGATGAGTTGGACCGCGCCCCTATCATTGCCGAATACTTCGACCAAGAGCTGCGGATGTTCAGTGCAGACCTTCGTCAAATCTATTGGTATTCATCGCCCGAAAACCCATCCCAAGAAGAATCCTATCGGCTGGGCTACATTGTTTTCAGCAATTTCAACCGCGCAGGAAAACAATACGAGAGACTCCTTCGTGCTACTCGGAAGCTCCATGAGCAAATGCCTCTCGATTGACCTGCCTCATCAGGTGTTGCTCGGGGTCAATACCCCACTCAACACTTTGAGAGTCTCCAAGAGACACCTCAAAACGGTTCCAGAAAAAGTGTAACGGCTTCAAGAGCGCCAACCGTTCGGGGAGTGTCCCACCCCCGACTGACACCACTCCACACCTATATCAGGGGAACCTGATAAGGGACGCTATCCGCTTTCTGTTGGTGTCAGTCGGCGGCGGCTTTGAGGGGAGTCAGCAGAGGGCGGAAAATCTCCGCACTCTGTGATCCTAGTTCCTCAAAGACAATTCACCCCCAACGGTTGGCGCAACGGGGAACTGGAAACGAATCGGGGTGATTTTTCTTTTCACAGGGAGGATCGCAAGCGGCTACTCTCGCTTGATTGAGCGGGGGCTATTCTGAGACCCGAGAAATCAGTTCATCAAAAGACGCATCGACAGCAGTTTTGAAAAACTCCGGAAAACCTCCAATCCCTTGCTTCGCGAGATGCTGTCTCAGAACGAAGGCCATGTTCTCTGATTCTTTTTGACTTTTTTGAACTTTTCTCAGGAACGTGCCAAAAGTGGTTTCACCTTTGCTTACTCCCTCGATGAGCGACTCAAATTCATCGAGGCTGATGAGAAATAAATCATCTCTTCCGAATTGCTCCACTCCATTCTCATCAACGAGAACGGCATCCAAGAACTCCTTGCCAATGCACGATTCCAGTATCTCGCCAGTTGAAAGATAGTGTTGCTTGTAGGTTAGAATGAGGTGGAAAATTTTCTTCTTTGACGATTCAGAATCCAGAAGTGCTTTCGCCGTTCTTTGTCCTTGGGTAATAGCATGAAGGGTCGATTTCCTGAGATCGCTTGCCAGAATATGAGAGAGTGCAGTTGTTTTGGCGGTAGTCGAAGGTTCCACCCCTTTTACTTCAAGAATGATTCTGGAATCATCCTCCTCGATTACGAAGTCGGCAACCCGTCCCGCCTTCGTGATCTTTTGTTTCAGCTCTTTTTCTCCCAAATGATCTACTCTCGCGTAGTCCAACAAACGTTTGACGTATCGCTCTAACCCTGGGCCGAAATGCCCCATGAATTCATTCGCATCGTTCTCTCGCAAAGAATCGTAGGCAAAATCTATCAACCTTCTTTGTAGGAATCCGGTATGGAAATAGGAGTATTCTTGGAAGTGCCACAGGCCTTTCGGCTTCTGGGTATAGAGTGGGTGTCGAAAAAACACGGACTCCTCGAAATGAACTCGTTCTCCACGTTCCTTTTGGTGCTTCACCTCAATGACCTTTTCAAGCGTTTGCTGATCAACTGAAAGGGCTCTGAGAATCTTAACCAATGGTCCGTTTGGATCATCAAATTTGTCGAGTGTCTTAAACCAGAGTGGCGTAAATGTGTTGGTTGATTCGGCGTAAGAGAATCCCATCAAGCAGAAAGCCCACTGAGAAAACTCCTCGATGGTCATTCCGTGGAGCTCTTGGAATTTCTGCGATAGACGAGGGTTGTCCCTATCGCCAAAGAGAAAATGTTGACGAGCAATGAACTCAGGCTGGTGAGAATATTTGTAGGGGAACTGCTGAAAAGCCATCCTCCTCATCCAAAAGTGAAATCCAGGTAAATCCCTAATTCGCTTCGTCGCGGATGCAAGGGAGTCCATCAGTTGGTAGAGTTTTCTAAATTCTGAGGAGGTCACGTTTCGGGTAGCTTGAGACTTTGCAAGAAAGGCAAACTCGATGAGTAAAGAGGCGTGCCACGGGGCATAGTTTCCACCGTTCTGACATCTAAACAGAACATCTCGGGCCTGATTCACGATGCTAGGAAGACTGTATCTCCTCAACTGTATATCGATGCGTTTTCGGAGAGCTGTATATTTTTGGTCCTGTCCATTCTTCACCGCTGCGAATAGTCTGGAGAAGTAAACAACCGGTCAACCGAAATACAATGCTATGAGTTCAAGAGTGGCTTAAACCGGCCTCTAAAGCGCAAACTGTCACGGAGGATCACCCCGCCAGTTGGCGCAATAGGTAAATTTTAAGAAAAATGAATGGATTCTACTTGATTATTCATGACCTACCAATGATCCTAAGTAGTTAAAAAAATTGTAATGAAAAATGCTCCGAGAGATTCGCCCGTTGGGCTTTTGACACTCCAACAATGCATCCACTGTGCAAGACTATTTGCATCTTCCCTTTCCAAGATTTGCAACAAAGAGGTGATGGTCTATACCCTCTCGCCATCTCTGGCACTCGGGCAGATTGATACACCATCTGTGCAGCGGCTTTTCGATTCCTCGTCAATCTCCGAATTGGACGAACCTAAAACGACTCAAGGCTTCCAAATTCTTTCTGAAAACCAAGGTTTTCTAAGCTGGAATACGAAAATTGGGCATAGATATTGGGTCGAAATGTCTCCTGATTTGGTAAACTGGGAAACTCTCGAAGGGGCGGAATTCACCGTAAGAGAAGCCCAAGGAATACCGGCGGGAGTCGAGATTGGGGGAATTTCACAGCACAATCAGTATTTCTTCCGGGTAGCGGAAACCATAGCCGCTCAGTTAGACTCTTCATTCGCATTGTCGGAACAGGATTTTAGGGACTTCATGGGAGCCTTTCATGTTCATCTATCGGTTCAAGAGCAACAGGAAGTCTTGACTGGGACTTTTTCAGTGGAAGAAAACCCTGAACTTCAACTTTCCATCGCAGACAAGGAAGCTCAAACACAGGCCGCAATTTCCTTGATTCCAGATCAGATTTTGGGAGATCGCCTGCGTCACGAGGCGTCAGCTCAACAAGCCAACAGGTCCATCTCGGATACTGCGGCGGTCAGGGCTTTAGCAGTATGGTTCCCAGGAAAGGGATACGGACCAGACAAGTTGCACTACCTGAATACTGATCCCATGCGAAACACCTACGATATCGAAATCCAAAAGATGGGAGGATTCCGTCAGGAGCATGACGATGATTACTGGAGAGACGAAGAACAACGACGGCGGAATGATTTACTCGACGAACTCGAACAATATAAAGTAAGCCGCATCATCTACAACTTCCGATCAGCCTTAGCTGTCGATCAGGAGGTAGACAAGCATACACCGTTGGAACAATTAGTCCCTGTATTGGCCCTATCGGAACAAGCCATACAAGAAGCCCAACAAGAATTTGAGACACTAGCCGATAGTTGGATCGAAAAGGAGTCAGAGCTTTATCAATTCACTCGCCAAAAAATCTCGTGGGAAGAGATTCCCGAACTCGATAGCGAGCAGGTTTTACTCGCTCGGAATAATATCAGAAAGTTTGATTATCATGGGACAATTTTTGAGGCCTATAAAAATGGGACATATTATTCCGGAGGGTTCTATAAGCTCAACGGAGCCGGCCATGCACTTGCAGGTCATTTGCTCGTGCAGAAAGCAGAGCAAAAAGAAGCAAAGCTCGAAGAAATCGATCAAGGGATTCAAACGCTTAATACAGCCCTTCCCTTATTGGTAGAAGAATTACTTACCGCGAAGCAGGTGTTCTTTGACTACCCGGATGGCTTCCTCGAGTGGTCGCAACAGATCCGGCAGCATTACCTACAACAGCAGTCACCTTTGTGGGCTACTTGGATCGGAGTGCTTCCAAGAACAGATGCTGATTACCCCGTAGCTCTGAAAGGGTTTCAAGATATAAGCGGGCGCAGCAATCAAATATTTCACTTCGTGAACTTTGAGCTTCCACAAGCAGCGGACGACTTCCGCTTCAAAATAAACCACAGAAGAGAGCAATATGAGGCAACTCGGGAAATCGTCCCCCTTCGAGATAAAATCCGGGCTTTTGCCGATTTTTTGGGCGAAGAAGGAATCCTAATTCATTCTTCTCTCCAGACTGTCCAAGACTCTCTTTCAGATCAAAAAGAGCGAAGGATGCCATGGGATGCGGACATTGAACGGATAGCAAACTACGCCAACAGCCTCACTTACCTGCAAGATTGGGAGGATTATTTATACAATGATTTGCTCAGGCGTAATCCCGGTGCTTCCCAAAACACGATCCGTTCTGCCCATCACACTTTTCATGATCAGCAAACTCGACTGATTCGCCAAGCGCGGGATTCATTCAACCAGGAGCAACTAGACCAGTATTGGACATCACTAACATCGAACAGAACACCGTATCGTGACGACATCGCTCAAACACTCAGTCGTTTAATTTATGCGGCGCATGACTCGATGGTGGCTGCCTACGCTAACATGGCGACCGCCGAAGGCTTTTCCGCAAATCCCATGGTGGTGCAACGGGATCAGAAACATGCCCAAGATCAGTTGAACATCCTCCGAGATTCTGCGCAGCTTTACGCATCCTCTGTGGAGGAGTCTCTGGATTCCCTGAGTGACTACCAGTCAGGTCACCAAGATTGGTTATGGAACCTCCATCAATGGGCTCTATCTGATCCCCAGACCAGCGGTCCAGGGCCTGATTTCACACTAGAACCTCTTGGAGCATTCCTGCAAGATCTTGAGACTAAAATCAACGATGTGCTGTTTTTGGCGTTCATGAAGGCTCAGACCCACAAGACACTGCCGAAGCCCGATCTCTACCTTAGTCCTGTGGTGGACCTTGAAAGAAGGCTGAACACATTGCGTTACTTCGCCTCTCCTCAAGGAAGACAAGTAACTCTGTATCAGCGGCACTTGGATTCTGAACTCATGTATGAGCCGGATGGGTATTTTTACGAAAAGTATAAAGACGATGACCGGTTCTTCAACGACGCCGGCGAAATCTCACGATGGATGATCGCTAGAGCGCAATCTGGATTCTACCCCTCTCTCGAACAACCAGAACCAGAGGGCTTTGAAGATTTTACTGTTGGAAGCGAGGAAGAAGTTTCCGAAGAAGAGCAGGACCAGAGAGATCAGGATACCGCCTTTGGGGTTAATCTCGTCGCTTTAGATAACGAGAATAAGGATGCGACTGGGGGAATTTTTGTTGGCTCTGAATTCGAGTTTTATCATTCAGCTTCAAAGCCAGCTGCGGAGAATTACGAGGTTAATTTACGCCCCCAAATTGGACCCTCTCCAGAATCCCTGAACCTAATTCATCAGTTTCCAGAAAAAGTGAAAATACTTATTCGAGAATCTCTGTTTACTTGGAATTATCACGGGCAGTGGATGGTTAACGCTGAGGGAATACCCTTCAACGACTACCGTCGATGGAAGCTGAAATACACTTCGCTATCTGAACCACAATATTACGCAGATTATATGCGGTTTGTTCAGAATAAGAATAGCCAACAAATCTCTTTGGCAATCACTGCGAACTTCAAGAGGGATTTCGCAATCGCCTTTTTAAAAGAGTGGGGAGACTCAGCGGATAGCTTTGGACAAGGACTCACTTTCGGCCTAACAAACGGAGAATTTGCGGTGGAGTGGTCTGAGAACATTGCTTCTCTCCCAAATGAAATTCTAGATGTTCTGGGGGTAGTTAGTCTTGACCTTGAGAGGCTAAAAAACGGGGAGATAAACGGGAATGAATTCGCTCTTCGCGTGAGTGCTGCCTCGGCCAAGATTCTATCTTCGTCGATAAGTAGTGTAATTCCTCCCACTTCCCTTGATGAACATGCCACCCAAATCTTAGAAGACACAATTTCTAAAATCGCAGAAACTCAACCTGGCCGCAACGCACTGGACCGACTAATACGCCAAATCGACGATATCGACCGATTCCTTACTGAGGTTGAGCACTCGAATGAGAGGAGTTTCAAAAACATTACTGCAGCGCTGACCCTGGCCGCTGTATTGGTTGACTTAAAAAGCGGAAATCAGTCATACACCAAAACCGGGAGGAATCATCTAAGGGATTGGATCGGGCTTGTTGTGCTCTCTGTTAGGAATAACAAAGATTCAATTCTAAAATTGTCACGGAAACTTAGCGATGGTCCGGCTTCAGTCAACAACATCTATGAGCTTGTCTGGAGGTCTGAAGGATTTACCGTTAATGAAAGTAGTATAGGCCATACTAAAATTCGTCACCTAAACCGGACAAGTGACTCTCTAGCCCAAGAAGCGATATTGAAAGCAAAGAGAGAACAGAGAACCACCCCCCCAATAACTGCGTTTACGGACGAGGCTAAGATGAACTTGGCGCTTGAGGAATGGTTTAACAGCCCCCAATCGAGTCCATACATTGAAGCCATAAAAGAACTCAGCTCAAGGGGAATCACCAATCGAGAAAGCGCCGAAGCCGTGGGTTTGGTTTTGCCCTCTCCATCCACAGTTTTAATTTCAAGCGTAGATGATTTTGGGATGGGATTCTCCGCAACCTCCACTCAAAAATTAGAAAATGTCACCTCCTTAATCGACAAAGTGACAGTAATACTCTCTCCAGATGGAAAGGGAGGGTGGTTCTTGCTAACTGCTTATCCTTCATTATGATAACATCATGAAAAGACCTCCGTCCATCGACCCCTCTTTTATAGCAACAAGAGAACAATCTATTTTTCAAGTTCTTTGCCCTCAAGCATCTCAACCAGAGATCACTTTTTCTGAATATATCGCAAACAGCCGTAATGTTGACTTAACCAAACTTGGGTTTTCTCCACATGAGTCGAGTCCTTTGCAAGAGAGAATTGAACGCGCTCTGTTAGAGAGAAATGAGGAGGAAATGAATCGAGTTTTCGACAGAATCGAACACGTCTCCCCCGACGGCTGGACTCAATACTATGACCGAACAAATTTATTTCAAAATCTCGAAAGGCATTACTTAGAGGTCTACGGAGATCACCCTAATTTCAAAAAACACCTCATATCAACCAGCCTCAGAGAATTAGTGGAGAATACACCTCTCTATGGTTCTCGGAAAATTGAGGAATCAGAGATGGAGTTTTAGTCAAAAAAACTGCATGATTCCCGATCGGCCTTGTCAACGACCTCCGCTTTGTCCAGTAGCGGAAGTCAGTCCTGTCGGTCGCAGGTTTTCCGGGTATGATTTCTGATCTCGCTTAGCCAATTCCTCTTTGAGCAATTGATGAGGAAGGGTCGGATTCTTGATCGCTTGGGCCCTAAAGTAGCGGTTTTCCCGAAGAATATCCCCTACTATCCCTAATCTACTCCAATTGAAATGATTGCCGTTCAGAACGCCCAGCTCACGAAGGTCGTTAAGATTCTCTGATGCCGACGCGTTAAGTGGATTCACAAGAGTCTTCAAAGAAGAACGGAGAACATGCATGTGCTCCACTTGGAGCATCTGGTGAGGCTCCATCGCAGGACCGATGAAACATCGCACGAACCTTTCTGTTTTATCCATCGCTTCTTCACGTCTCTCACGCGGCCAAGCAGGGCCAACCTTCTTCCCACCGAAAAGACCTGTCAGGCCATCAAACGATTTGTAGATTTCACGGTGAACCGCAGTGTAATTCAATATTCTTGCGATTCTTTCACTGACCCACGTTTTATGAATCTTGACGTAAATCCACTCCACCTCCGATTGCCCAGGAGATTCAAATGTCACGGCCATCTGCCCGTTGGAATGAGCATACGCGCTCATCCCGTTTTCTAGCGCCAGAGCATTCTCAGGAGAATCATACTCGAATGCTCCATTGTCATTCTTCCTAAATGCTTCACGCCGAAGTTCGTCGGCAGTTTCGATCCGCTGTTTAGGCTTTTTGAACCGCTCTCGAATTCGTTCCTTTGTCTCTTCCGAGATTACCTCATCAGACTGCTCATAGATCGTATCGAGGAACCCTGAGAACACTGCTGGGGTGAACGAGGAAACTCCCTCAGCATGGAAAAGGGACTCCACGGCTTTCCGCTCTTTCACATCCGGAATTAGGTCTGGAGAAAAAAGGGCTTCATACTGAGCTAGAACAGCATCGGTTTCCTTATCGATATTGTCTTTGAACTCGATCCGCAGAGCTGCAAGAGAGTCCTTTAGCGAAACTCTCTCCGATCTCATTTCCCTCAGGAAATTTACCATTTTTTCAGTGACCTTCATCTCCTCTACTTTCCTCGAATTGGCTTCGAGAGTTTCTAAAGCTTCACCTCCGTCAACCTGATCAACTTCGAAGTCCGGAAAGACCGCAGAAAACTCCTCATGATCAATCTCGTATCCGAGCAAATTCAGCTCGTCAGAAGCAGTCTGGATAACTTGCTCTCTTGTCTCATCCTGGGGAATCGACTCATCAGTAACCGGTCTTTCGACATTTACCATTCTTTCCATTTTACCAAATTATTCAGGATCAAGCAAATCAGTCGTGAGTTTTCAACCCCTCATCTTTGGCCATCTCTTCCAGCTCTTTCTTGAGCCTTTCGAGATTTGCAGCTTTTTGGGAGTCGAGAAACGAAGCTCGAATTTTTAACCGAACCCAGACTATACGGTCTTTATTGGGTCTTGGCTGAACAGACTTCTCAATCTTCATACACAACTCCAAGAGCCCTTTCCAAGGTTTCCCTTTGACGAGCTTCAAGAGCTTCTTGGGATCGTCTCTTTTGGTCAGGAGCATTCTCTCAATCTCCCGCTCCAAGAGAGTCATTTTGTTCTCCTCTTCTGCTTTCTCAGATGTCTTTCCGTTAGCTCTGCTCTCTTTACATGAGGATAGAGTCGACATCGAAATGAGAAGTAAAAGGCAGACGAATTTGGAGAATCGAGAGGGATTTGGTAGACTGGCGGTGATGTGGAATTTCATGAGACCTCCGGTTATGGACAAAGCGGAGGAGACAACTCTGATGAATGATCCACATCCACCGTGGAATGCAGGTCTTTCGGTGGGGAAGAAACAGCCTTTCACCCTGGCTCAAGCTCAGGAGCTATTTTCCCATTTGGATCGGGATAGGAGAATTCGCGAGATGGCGATGTTCACGCTTGCCGTGGACTCGATGCTTCGAGCCAGTGATCTTCTCAGCCTCAAGGTCAGCATGGTGCAGGACAGCAAAGGAAAGATGCGTAAACGCATCCATGTGAAGCAGCAGAAGACAAAGCGAAGAGTTGTGTGTGCTCTTGGCCCGAAGGCTCGTCAAGCAACCCTGATTTGGATTAATCAAGAAGACCTGCGCCCCGGTGACTTTCTCTTCTCCGGTAACAACCCAGGAAGGCATCTCTGCCGCCGCCAGTTTCAAGACATCGTTAAATCGTGGGTCCGGCGACTCGACCTTCCCGAAGAGAACTATGGAACTCACAGCCTACGCCGGACCAAGGCTGTAATGGTTTTTTCTCAAACCCTCGATCCGGCCAAGGTTCAGCTTCTCCTCGGCCAAAGCACTCTCGCCGCCGCTCAAGAATATCTAGGAGTCAGTGAGGAAGAAGCTCTGGAAATCGCAGAGAGCATCTGTCTCTTTGAGTGATCTCCATTTTCTCAAAAAATGGTCCTATTCTGAAACCTTCGAGACTCTGAAAGTGAAGAACAACACTCTAGAGATTTTGCCGATCTCTAACTCGATGTCCTGCTTGTGAAAAAAGAAAATACATCGGTAGCTCCATACTTCCGCCAGTGAAAATTCAAACTGCTTCTCACTCCTTTGCGACTCCAGTTGGATTTTTCTCTGATCACGGAAGTGATCTCCTTGCTGATGTATTTCTTAATTTTCTCACATCATGCAGGACTCTCTATCTCGGCATCATCTCGACTACGTTTCTCAACACTTGAACCAGACATTCTTGGTTGAATTTCTTTTTACCATTCCAGATGGCATTTCCTTTGAGGACATCGAAGGCGCTGAAAGCGATACCGAGATTTACCAGTGGCTGGTCTTCCCTCGTTTCTCGAGCATCGATCTTGACCATCTAATTACGGCCAATATTCCCGTGGTAGATTCAGATTATGGATGCTGGGTCGGAATCACCAGCTTTGGGAGTCACTACGATCTCTACGTCTACCCAGAACTAATTAAGGCCCTCTTTGGCATCGAATGTTCCTACAAAGATATTGAAAAACTGAGGGGGGCCTAAATCCTCTTTCTCTTCGAAACCGTTCTCAGCGTATTTGATCAGAACGCCAGACTCATCATCTTGGATCCGGAAATTCCCACCCGAGAGATTGTGACCTGTTTGCGGGGATTAGCTTGCTCCTGCCTCACGCCCCTCCCCTCTGCTCACGATCACAAACTCTCTCCCTCCCTTCTTTGTTTCGCCAAAGAACCAAAGTCGACAAGTCACGGGAGCCTCTGGCCCCGGAACTTGGGGAGGCCAACTCTTAACGGTCACCCTCTGGGGAATCCCCCTTTTGGCAGATCGCCGCTAGGTCTCGTTGGACGGTGCGTAAGGAAACGTTGTCCAGTTGCTCGACGATTTGTGCGGGGCTCAGTCCTTGTTCATGCAGTTTCTTCACTTTCTCCAAGCGGTCCGATTTCCTGGCATTCGTTTTCTTGGCGTGTTTGGCTGCTCTCTTCAGTTTCTTTTCCTTCAAGTCGTTGGTTGAATCATTCGATTGAAGGTCAGTTTCGATGACTCGTTGCATTTCGGCCTGGATGGAGTGCATGAGGGCTTCAAAGGACAGAAACAGGAGAACGGGAGGAGTGGCCGCAAGAATCATGGCGAGCCACTGGATTTCGACATGGGCGATATTGAAGAAGATACTCGCACAGGTGGCAAAAATGACGAGTCCTCTGAGCCATGCGGTTCTTTCTTTTCGAAGTGACGCTCGCAATGCGCTCAGGGAAAAGACGACAATGGCGCCATCGACAATAAGCGGGAAGATCCATCCCAGCTTGACGCTGACAACTCCGGTTTCGACTGCCAATCCACGCAGGGCTTCAAATGACAGGCTGAATGACGCCAATGCCAGCAGTCCGACCAGTCCGGAACTGAGCCAGGATATGGAGGCGATCATTCTTAGGTTATCGTCGTCATTATGGTGTCGCTTGTCTGTCATGCTGGAAACTGCGATTCCATAAGCCCTGCTATCCGGCCTTCTCGGTTTTATCGCTCTCCCCTTTTATTCTTTCTCAAGCCGTCTTTTCTCACGCTTGTATTTGGTGGGTTCTGTTCTTGGTGAAACGAATTCCTAAGGAGGTGATTTGCCGGAACCGGTTTCCGCTCTCTCCCGCAGGGTGGCGAGGCGGAGCAAGTTTGCCTTTTGGCTCCAGTCCCATCCGAACCACTTCGCGGCCCGGGATTGGAACCGTTCCCAAAGGACAACTTGCGGGGGGATTCCCCTCGACCCCTTTAAAAAATGCACCGCTACCGGATGGCACTGGCTCCAGGACCGTAGTTCCCCGCAGAATGCCTTACCGAGACGATCAGGATAAGAAGAGCTATCAGCGGGCTTATGACGCGAAGCGGCGAAAGACGCACCAAGCGGTCAAGGTGACGCTGACGATTGCTCAGTTTCGAAAGCTAGAGGCTTATGCCAAGGATAGCGGGCTTTCTGTCGCGACAGCCTTGCTGTCATTGGCACTTTCTCAGCTTGATGGCATCCCATCGTTGTCACCCACGACAATTTCTGCCTTGGACGAGGTGACGCGCTTGCTTAGGGCGAGCAGCAATAATGTGAATCAGATCGCTCATGCCTGTAATTTGGAGGTGGGCTTTTTGAATCAATCAAAGTCTCCTCAGGAGGGCGCTGAAATCCTAACTAAAATCCACGAGGGTTTGGTTCAGTTGGAGGTTCTTATTTCGAAGAAATTGTCGTGATCATTAAGAGTATGTCACGCAAGTCCCGCAGTTTTTCCCAGCTCTACGATTACATGAATCGGGATGATGGGATGGTGGGATTCATGCCTTGGAATCTGCGGCCAGTTGAAAACCGCGAGCAGGTTTTGGAGCAGTTCTACGAGAATTCCGATCTTTTGCGGACTCACGCGAAGGGAAATGTCCTTTATCACGAGATCATTTCTTTGAAGTTCTACTCGGAGGTTCCTTTACAACGCCAAATGCAGGCTCTCCAGGACCTGACGCGGCAGTATCTTTCGATCCGCGCTCCTCATCTTTTGGGCTACGGTCGCATTCATTTGGAGCAGGGTCATCTTCACGTTCATTTGATGCTTTCATCCAATGAGCTGAATCAGGCGCGTCGCTTTCGCTTGAGTAAGGGATCGTATCGAGAAATCCAGCAACGCTGTGAGCAGTATCTCCATGAGGTTTATCCCGATCTCAAGCAGCCGATCATCTACGACCGTTCTCGCGCCAGAGCTCAAAGTCCCGAAAACGCTCAAGAGAAGCCTCTCTCCCATGAGGAGCTTCGCCGGATATTGGAAGATATCTTGAAGGAGACAAATCCGCAGGATTTGGAGTCGGTTCTCAAGGAAAAGGGTTTTGTCCTCTATCGCCGAGGCCGCACGCCGGGAGTGGAGCATCACGGCAAGAGGTATCGTTTTTCGACCCTAGGTCTCGATGGAGACCGTTTCTTCACTCCCTCTCGTGCTTCGGAGTTCACTGAATCGGAGATCGATAAGGAGATGACTCGACTTGAGGATTTGGAGGCCTATTACACGGAAGCGGAAGAATCCAACCCGGAGATCCATCCGACGGAGTAAAAATGAGAATTTCTGGATCATCTCTAAAGACTCGATAACTTATCAATCTGTCGGGAGAAATATTCTCTTCATTTTCAGTTCTCATCTTATGGAAGCTCTTATCTTTCTCTTCATCCTGATTCTCTTCGCCGCTTGGTGCATGGGTTGGTTGGGGCAGAATGTTCCGGGTGCTTCCCGGATTCAGTCATGGGTTCCTCGCTTGTTTTCGAAAATCTTTGATCAGGAAAAGCAGTCAGGCGCACGTTTCCAGAATGATCGAGAAAGTGCACGTTTCTTGAATCCCCGGAATCAGGGGCTCGTGCTCGATGGTCGAGGAGGCAAACGCCTCAGCGCACAAGACAGTTTCGAGCATGTTGCGGTGATTAGTCCAACGGGAGCGGGAAAGACGACTCGTTACATCGCTCCTAATCTTCTGACTCTTGATGATTGTTCGACGATTGTGACTGATCCAAGCGGTGAACTCTATGAGAAGACTTCCGGCGCAATGGCCCAACGAGGTTTTGAGGTGCAGGTTTTGAATCTCGCCGACCCTGCCACGAGTTTGGGCTACAATCCGATTTCTCACGTTTCGTCTTATACGGAGATCGACAAGCTGGCTCAGGTGATCATGAAGTCGGCTAATCCGGTGACGAAGCCGGGTGACGAGATTTGGTATTCGGAGCCACAGAATCTCATGTCGATTCTGATCCGCTGCCTCAAGAATACGGAGGAGCCTGAATGGATGAACCTCCACAACGTTCAGCATCTTTTGCAGAACTTCGGCAAGAATGGGCGACCTCTGGTGAAATTCATTGCTCGCTACGCTCCTGATGAGGCGACGGTGAATCAGTTCAAGGGCTTTGTCTCCGGCAATGAGAAGATGCTTTCATCCTTTATCACGATGGGGCGCAATGCGCTTCGGGCGGTGAACAATCCCGACATTGCCGCACTCCTCAGCCGGGATGAGATCGATTTTCATGCCCTGCGAAGAAGAAAGACGGTGCTCTATCTCATCGTGCCGGAAACAGATGCGGAGTTTTACAGTTTCATTCTCAATCTCTTCTACACGCAATTTTTCGCCTCTCAGAAGAAGTTGGAATACACCAATTCCGGACTTCCCATCTACGTTCTCTATGACGAGTTCGGACATTCGATGATTCCAAACTTCGATACGGTAGCAACGACGATCAGAAAGTATCGGGTGTCACTTTCGATCATTCTTCAAGATTTCGGGCAGCTTCGAGAACGCTATGGCGATCAAGCAGCCAAGACGATTCTCTCGGGAGGGATGAGGACGAAGCTCTTCTATTCAGGTCTCGACACTGAGACATCCCGAATGGTGGAGGAAATGCTGGGACGGGTGAAGTTCGATTACAAAACCGGGGGACACAGTTCTTCCCGCGAGGAGAATCTGATGAACGCAGATCGTATTCGTCGCATGTCGGCCGATCAGGCTCTTTGTATCACGGCCAATCAGGAGCCGGTGATTTTGGAAACGCTCCCAAGTTACCAAAATTCGGGTTTGAAGAGCCTTCTTGACCGTCACCCACATCCTCTCCCTTCTCCCCTTCCCTCTGATTCTCTTCATTTCATTCCTCTTTCTTAATTCCATGACACCAAAGACTTTTACTGAATTCGACAAGCTTGAGCTCAAACCATTTGCTGAAAGGCTCACGAGCTTCATTCATACCGACCGCGACTTCCTTGAAGGAGCGCTCATTCTCAGCCTCAATGGTTCCTTTGGTTGCGGAAAATCCACGTTCTTCGAAATGTGGCGACAGCTTCTAGAGACAGAAGATCCTCAGCGCTTCTCCACTATTCATCTCAATGCTTGGGATGCTGATTTCCTGCACGATGCTTTGCTTTCCATTGTGAGTGGCTTCGCGGCACACTTTAAATTGGTCGATCCAAAACTGGACACTGAAGAACTTAAGTCAAAAGCCGGGAAAATTGGAAAAATGGCTATGTCTCTTGGCAATGACATCGTCAAAAAAGCCTCAGGAATGGATATCCAAAAAGCAGGAAAAGCTGCCGAGCCTCGAAAGCCTGGACTAATGGGAAAGGCATGTTTCGAAGTATTTGAAGATCGGAAGAAGACTTTCAAGGAACTCAAAGAGATGTTGGAAAAATTCGTTAACGACTCACCGCTTCCAATCATCGTGATGGTTGATGAACTCGACCGTTGTCGTCCCGACTACGCCGTCGAATACCTTGAAGTAATCAAGCACATCTTCGACATCCCTCATCTCGTTTTTGTTCTCGGAGTAGATAAAACGAATCTCGCTTCCTCTGTCCGCGCAATGTTTGGTGAGTCGTTAAATTTCGATGAGTATTACCGTAAATTTGCTCACCGGAATATCGATTTTCCGAATATTCAGCCTCATAGCTACGGAACTCTTTGCGAGGCCCTTTATACGCAATATATTAGCTCCAAAATTCTACAAAAATCTGGGCGGTTCAGTTACAGAAGAAGTGAATCGTATAAAACCAGTAACCTCCAAGAACTTTGCCAAGAATTTAAAATTGGGCCTCGTCAGCTTCATGAAGCATATCGCCTTCAAGCTCACCTCCTAAGGAGAAGCAAGGAAAGCAACAATACCATGAAGTGGACTTGGGAGATTGGAACGATCTTCATGACACTCTTGAGTGTCTCCGAAACAACCCTGTATCATGCCATCGGGCAACGGACCCTCAGTGGTGTAGATTTCGTTCAATTTCTTCGAGACCGATCAGTGATCGTTAAAGAAAAAGGCAAGCTATGGTGGGGGCAAGTTTTGTATTTCGGCATATTTTCTCAGGAGAATTACTCTATTGAGCAATTTCGTTCTGATCTCGTAGAAGGAACCCTTCTCGATAACAAAATTACGCCCGAAGATTGGAAACAAGATGCGAGCGGCCTTGGCCGATATTTTGATGACCGAGACACATGGGATAAACCTCTATTCGTAGAAATCTATGAATTTACTGAAGAGGTCAAAAGGTTTGCTTCTTAGACGCCAGAACCAATGACCTTTACCGAGTTTCTCAGTGGTTTTGCTGAACCAGGCTTCGTGTTCACGCTGATGATAGCCTTTGCCTTGGCTTATTTTGTCGCGCTCAAAGCGAATCCTCTCTGGCAGGTTGGCCTTTGCATTTTCTTCGCAAGCTATGCTGTCACTCAATGGGCAAACGGGACTCAATGGACTCTTGCCTTGGGATGGGTTTATTGTGGATGGGCTGGCTATGCTTTCCAAAAGATCGGTGGAGGAGCTTTGCTCTCAAACATTGCTCAAGGGATTCGAAATCGCCTTCAGAATCCACCACCTCCCGCCTCTCAAGGTCAGCAAGCTCCAGGGTCAGAACCAAACCGCGCAGATCGTCGAGACACACACCAGAAACGACAGGAGGAATTTCAAAAGCGGCAACGACAACGATCAAATAAAAGCGAATCAAAGCAAGAACGGCCGCAAGCCGACCGACCGCCCCGCCCTGAACCAGAACCACAAAAGAAATCCGAACCCTCTCCTCCCCCCTCCACGTCTTCCAAGAAACCTTGGTGGAAAGTTTTGGGGATCTCTGCGGATGCAGATGTCGCAGCAATTAAGAAGGCCTATCGCTCCTTGATTCAAAAATACCACCCGGACCGAGTGTCCCACCTCGGCGAGGAATTTCAGGTCATCGCCGAAGAAAAAACGAAGGCGATCAATCGAGCGCTCAAAGAATCACCTGCTGGTCGATAGAGCCTTGACGCCCCACACCCATTTTCTTGAAATGAAATCATGATTAAAAGATACTTCATCTTATCAGCATTATTAGCATTATTAGCATCGAATAGTTTCGGTGAACCTACTCTAGAAGAGAGGTTGGCGGCGCTTGAAAAACGAGTCGCTGAATTGGAAGCAGAAAAGAAACAATCCTCAGTTGAAGACAAGGAAAGCTCCGAGAAGCAAAACTTGCTGTTCCATGAAGGCTTCGAAAAGGGTGTTGTGGGTTGGCTTGAGGAAATACGCTACATGCAACCTGAAAACATGTGGGCCGTAAATAAGGGACACCTTCAAATTCATTCTTGGGAAAAGTTCCGAACAGCCAAGGAACTCAAGACCAGTGAAGGCCCAATCGAGCCGATCGAAGGGAAAAGATTTTTGACCGCTGCATCTCAAGAAAAAGATGTGGTGATCGTCAACAGTTCAGCCAACGTAGCGCACAATGTCGTTCTTGATTGGAGGGCTGTGCATTACTTCTCGACCAAAGAAGCAATTTCTCTCTCTAGTCTCACGCTCCCCGCGGTGAGCGCATCGATTAATTTGCGAACTCCTAGCAAAAGAGAACGAGAATCACGCCCAGGAGGCATGTTTATCATCGGCTACTACCCTGAAGGCGGTGATCTAAACTCTTTCGAAACAGTGGGAAGAGTTACGGAGAATACGGAGGGATGGAAAGAAGTTGAATTCGAATTCTCTGGTGCTCCTAAGGATAAAAAAATTCACCTCTCTTTCGCTTACATTTGCGCCGATTCAAGAAACAGTAGTGCACCTGGACTCCAAATCGACGACATCAAGGTCTTTGATGACGGCCAATAGGATTTTCCGAGGACTATTTCCTTGAGGCGTTGAGTCGCTCATTCGCCCAAGCAAGAAGCTCGTCTTTCGTTTTGAAGTATTTCTCAGAACTGAGATGCAATTCTTGCGCGGTTTTCCAATTCAAGGTCCAGCCCGAAGCCATCCAGGTCACCGATCCGTTCTTCTCGTCGGATTTCTGAATTTTGATCGTTCTTCCATCACTCAGCTTCAAGGTTTGAACTTCTCCTTTTCTCTTCCCTGTCCAGTTTGATTTCGCTTCCCGCTGCTCCGTCATCTTGATGACGGAGACTTTACTAGCTGGTTTTGGCTTGGGGCCGTAGGAAGCTTTTTGAGCTCGATCGAGGAGGTCATTGGTATCTACTCCGGCAAATTCTGCACCGAGCAAAAGGGTATTGGCTCCAACGGTGGCTGCGAGCCATCCTTTGGCCATGAGTCCAGTTAGGGTTCTCTTCTTTGGCTTGGGAACTTCGAAGCTTTCATACTGGCGCGGCATCGAAACGATGATTTCTTGATAAGCGGCGAGCGTGGGCCGGCTTCCAGATACGGCCAGATTCTCGTAGACGGTTTTCTGGCTATCGGGAAAGTAGAAATACTTGCTAGAAGTGCAAATACCACAGTCGGAAATCTGGAAGGCGTTCAAGGGGGTGAGAGCTTTCCGGTCTTCGTCCATGATGTAGGCGAGAAGAACTTCGGGGTGGTCGAGCGGGAGGTAATGATGGCCCTCATGGTAAACCATTTCACCCTTCGCCAAGGTGACTTTCGTGGGTTTGGAATTATGAGCGGTGAGTTGCAGTCCGTGTTCGGTGAGCAGAGACATGGCATTGGGAGCCTTAGGGTCAATATGAGCGTAGCTGTCGAAGCGGGTGTCCTGTTCCAGCCACACCACGCCATAGAGTTTTGCTCGCTGAATTTCGGAGAGGGCATCAGGCAAAACGTCGGCCAAGTATTTAAGGTAGCTGATGGCGGCGAGAGGGTTTTCTTTGGCGAGTTCGTCCACGAATTTCTTGGTGGCTGGCTGTGTCTTGGAGCGAACCAAGCGCATGATCCCCTCTTTTGTTTTCAGAACCTCAAGTTCCGCTTCTTTCCTGAATTCGATAAGGTTCTTGGCGATTTCAGCTCTTTCTTTTTCGTGAAGAGTAATGACGGACTGGCGGGCATTCTCTTCGATCTTAGCCTGTTCCGCAATCAGGGCACGTTGCCGCTCCATTTCACGATGATCGGGTGCGAGATCAAATTCCTTGAGCTCCCAGTATCCCGAATTCGTGCCGTAGGTGGACGATTTGGAAAGAATGACAACTTTGACGGATTCACCGAGTTTCTCCGGCGGAGTATTTAGGAAGGCCTGCAGTTGCTCTTTATTGCGAACGGGTTTCCCTTCAATGGACTGTATGAGGTCACCGTTTTTGTAGTTTAGTCTGTGGTCTAGGTTTCCCGACATCACCATCACCCGGCTCTTAAATTCTTCAGGCACAAAGTAGGTTTTGAGAAAGTGAGCAATGGAATTCTCAGGGACTGTTTGTAGCCTCATTTTCTTGAGCCCTCCCCGAATGGTGGGCTCTTCTTTCCGGATTCGTCGAATGACATTACCATCGATAGCCCCTTCGACATTCACACTTTGTTTCACAGCATCCTCACTCAGAAGTTCGACGAAAAAAGTCGTTCGACTCTCAAACTCAAAAACTGATTGGGGGGTAACTACGCCATCGATCGTTTGATTTTCAGAACCTCTCTGTAAGGATGTTTCAATACTCTCATTTCGAGTTCTAATGAGATAGGCGGATCCTTCGGGTGATTTTTCGGGGTGAGCCGTAACCTTAATGAGCTTCCCAAATTTAGAAGGCTCAAATTTTCTACCTCCAAATTCAAGCGCCCCCATACTTTCACTCTGAAGGGTGAAAACACCATCTTTGTCACTGGGGCTTGGATATCCCATATGCAGAGCAAATGCATTCACAAAACCGTTTATTTCACTAGCGACCTCATCGGTTGCCGAGGTCACCAGAGCTTTGAATTTTTGGTGTCCAAACTGCTTAAGCATTCGCCCATCTACCTTTCCTGAAAGACTATTCAGATAGGCCGTATAAGATATAGACCTGACCTCAAAGCCCTGATCCAGCGTTACAATTAACCGCTTTCGTAGAATCGGTTCAGCCGAAAGCATTCCAGGAAGCTTAAAATGCTTATCATCCCAAGTCCAAGTCAGCTTCCGACTATCGTTATCAATGACAGGGTGATAAGTAAATTTGGATAAGCGCCGTCCATCAACGACACTCTCAGTCTTGAGTTGCTCACAAAAATCTGACAGGGTGATTTTTTTACCGGCCAATTTCCCCAGCGGGAAAAGGCAGCAAACAAGGCCAGTAATAATGGGATAGGTAGTTCTCATCGCTCTAAATCAGGTGATTCTTTGTCAGATTCCATTTCGTCGAGATGCTTTTCAAGGTCAGATGCCCTCCCCTTTTCCTTTTTTCTCTGAATCTCATCCAAGACGCCTTGTTTTAGTTTTTCAGGCACAGGTTTTCCGAACTCTCTCGCGAGAGCTTCCAATTCACTTTCCGTGAGTTTATCTGGGTCCGTGGTCATACTTTATCAGAATTAGTGTTGAGATGATTGAGACAGGCTTCTTTGACTTGTTTGAGCTGATCGTACGCTGTTGAAGATGCCATCCCGACCCGCTCACCCACTTCTTTCATGGTGAAGCCGTAACGAGCATGAAGCCAGAAGATCAATTTCTGGTCATCACTAAATGAAAGCGAATCAAATCGACTCCAAAAGTCGCTGAACAGCCCTTGCTCTTGTCGTGAATCAAGAGGCTCTCCTGTGACTGGTCTTTCTTGAGGAGCAGGCATTTCGTCCATGAAGGTGATGTCAGGCCGCGAATCCAGTCTCCTCATTTCATCGATATAGAGCTGACGAGCCTTTCTCTTCAAGAATCCCGCGTGCTCAAAATCTTTGGTTTCGAATTTTTGAAAAACGTAAACCCAAAGCTTCTGAGAAAGATCCTCAGCAATTCCGCCATCTCGGCACAGGCCGTTCAAATACCAGAGGATGAAGCGACCATAACGATCCATCGCCTGAATCAGACAAGCCTCTCGGTTATCTTCTTCCATAAGATCGATTTCTACTTTCAACGCCGATCATGCTATCTCCTAGCTCTTGGCATGTCAAAATCAGACCTTTCAAGAGGCCAGTTCCGTGGGTTCAATTTGCTCACCGGAAAGAGAATCTCCCATCATCATGTTGTAGTGAGCAATATGGTCAGTCTTTTCGAATATCCGCTTAAAAACATTTGAATAGATCTCGACCATTGAGTCGTCGATGGAAACAAAAAGCGAATCATGGGCAAAATGGGAGCCATCGTTAGCCCAGGAAAATAGAGAGCGACAAATGAGTTTTTCGTTCCCCTCAAAATATCCGCAAATATCATCAGGGTCCACATTCCCAAGAATCTTGAAATAGTTCTCCAAAATGCGGCGCATCGTATTCTGAATAGCAAGGCTATCTCGCTCAGGTTCGCGAATCTCGATCCAGAGCAACTCGTATGACGTCTTTACAGGGTTCGTGTCGTGACTTTTTATCTTCGACTGTTGGCTTGTCTTTCTAACCGTCCAGAAGGTTTCATCTCTTAATCGGGTATCTGCACATCGCCTTGGGTTAAAGGACACTTCTTTGTGGAAGTAGACATTATGAGTCAATACAAAGACTTGCCGGATTGTTCCGGCCTCTCCTCTAACTTCATCAAATAGCCCTTTGATCAGATTGCTCACGATAAAGAGGACGTCACTATCGAGACTTGAGACCGGATCATCAAAGACAACAACGCGATCCGATGTCATCCCGCTTTCGTTCTCGCTCCCTTTCAAGAGGTGATAGAAGTAGAGGAATGTGATGAAGCTCTTCTCTCCCTCACTCAGTGTCTCCTTTGCATTCGAGCCATCAGGCCTCTGGATTTGGTAAAATCGATCTCGATCAGACTTTGCCAACACAAATCCAGTGAAACCAAAGGAACGCAGCAGTTCATTGATGCCATTAATAGTTGGCTGAATACTCGTATTGTCTTTCTCAAGCGTCTGGATTTCTAGCTCCTTCTTGCGTTGCTCCTCAGAGCTTTCCTTAATCTTCTTTTCAAGCTTCTCAATCGCTCCATCAAGTCCTGCCTTCTTTCCATTGTAAGTGGCCAAATCTGTTTGGATTTCATTATCGAGTAAATTGCGCCAAACCTGACCTTTTAACACTTCTCGTTCAGTGCCTATATCAGCGACCATTTTGTTGTGCTTCTTGATCGAGGCATTCGCATTATTCATCAAAACCAAAATGACCTCCAAAATATCTTTAAGTGACTCTAGCGCGATTGGCTTACTCGATTCTCGAATTTTTTCTCCAAGCCTTTGAAGGTTGATTCCAATCTTCGACTCAAGACGAGCATGCTCAGCTTTGAGCTTATCCGCATTCAGAAATTCTGAGGGGTCATCAAGCTGCTCTTTGATACGCTGTAAGAGGTGATCAGACTTGATCTTATAGGCCTCATGAAGCTCCTTAATTTTTTTCGTATCGGCGATGAAGATTTCGTCAAAGTATTGGTTCAGGTCGCTCTCTAAGGTTGCTGGTGTGTCCTGCTGGCAAAATGGACATACTCGCTGATCAGGGTCGTAAAACTTTCGGCCCTGTTTCACCCAATCACTGCTGCCTAGCTTTTGGATCAAGGCCGCAATATCGACATCTTCCTTACCGATAACTTTCTTCGCTAAAATGTCATCGCTCTCGTGAGCCAAAATGCCACCTTCATCCGGTAAAATCAATAGGTCGGCAGTTACGGGAGCCTCCCCAAAAACGGTTTGCGCCTTTTTTTCTAACTCAACAAGTGGAACAGAAGATGACGTATTTGATTTGGATTCCGCTAGGAGCCGGTTCTTGAAGTCCTTTTTTTTAGCTCGCGCACCAGCAAAGGCATCCTCAAAACGCGCATCGTACTTGCTCTTGATGTCCCAGCATCGATTTTCGAACTCTGATTCTAGGGTAGCCAACTGAGCTCTTTTTCCGGTGAGTTCACCATTTCCATCCAAGACATTATTGAACCGAACAATGTTTCCCTTGATCTGATCAAGTTCGGCCTTCGCCGACTGAATCTTGCCAAGAACCTGGTCATCGTTCTCCCCAAGGGTGAAAATCCCCTTAAAATCACTAGATTGATTAAAATTACGGTCCACAAAATCACGATTATAAACAAGCCGCTCCATCTGGGAGCCGTCTTTCCAAATTAATTTGCATTGTGAATGGGACTGGCAGTCCGCCACGACTCTTGAAACTGTTGTTTTTCCAGTTCCGTTTGACCCATAAATGAAGTTAATCTTTTGAAGATCAGCCAGTTCTTCTGCTATTGCCCCGTAAGAAGCTACGTTACAAATTTGAATTTTTTCGATCATGCTTGGGGAGTGATTTAGGCATCGTTAATTATGTTTAGATCAATTAAAGGTATCTACTACTTTACACCAAGTAATATTCTCATGAAACGTTCTCGAAAACAAAATTTCTGGAAACATTTTCAGACTCAAAAAGCAGCTATCCTCGAAATCCGTGAAATTATTGATGTTCACCCCTTCAACATGCCCTTCGAATCTGAACTCATCAGCGACTTGATTTTCGAGCGTCACTATTTTTGTTCAAAGCATAAGCTTCGGCCTAGCAGGTTTCGAAAAATCAAATCTTACAGCTGCTACTCATTTGAGGGCGATTTCAGTAACAATACACTTGATCCACCAATCGAGTGGCACGCTGTCTCATGGACAAAGTGTCTAAAAAAGGAACAAACTGATTGGGATAGAATGATCCGGGCGATGCGTGATCGGTGCGAACCGGTAAAAACAGCATACAAGCTTGCTCACCCAACTTGTGAAGCCTGTAAAGCAGCCCCCGCAGTGGAGGTCCACCATGCAGCTCCCAGCTTCATCGACCTCACAAAATCCATTCGAGTGGATGTGGAGGATTTAGACATCGAAAGCTGCCTATCTGACTGGAATTGGTTCCATAAGAAAGATTTTGCTCTCCCTGAGGGGCATAAGATCACTAAGTTATTCGATGCAGCGCACGAAGATTGCAGATTGGAGTCCCTCTGTAAGAAGTGTCACAACAAGACGAAGAAAAAAAAGTAAAACTCCCCCTATTCGGACTGGATTTATTGACTACCAAGGATGTATGAGCTGACTTAACCTAGGAGTTGCAACATATTACACCTCCCTACCGAAATACTCCTTGGAGATATACGAAGAAGATAGTATTCACTCGCTTGATGAAATCTGTAGCTATTGGACTGACCGCCCTCGTGATAGGTTTCTCTCTTCCCGCTTTTGGACAACAAAAACGAGAGGCGAGAGACAAAGCTTCTTCGAGCCGTGTGACGGTTGAAACGAAGGGAAACCAAAAAATTGGAAAATTTTCTTCTGAAGATTACCAATCTGAGCGAGTTCTCCACGATTTTGACCAAGATGGCTGGTGCGACATTTGGTGCGGCTTATTCCAAAAAGAGATTCAACACCGCTCAAAGAATACCGATACAGACGGTGACGGCCTAACCGATTATGAAGAGATGGTGCTCATGCGTAACCCTTCGGTTGCCGAACCGTTGCCAAAAAGAATTACAGCCGAAGATCGTGCCCAATCTCAAAAGAACGCTGAGGTCTCCCTGATAAAATCCCAGAAAGAATGGGAAGCTCGAAAGCAAAGAGCTTTCGCGAAAGGAATGAAGCGAGCAACAAAAGTTGGCCGAGAGAATGAAGCTAAACGGGTCGTAAAAATGGCCGAAAAAATTCAGCTTCTGAGGCAACAAGCTCAAGCTGGTGCACAAGAAGGAAGGAATCGAGAAGCCCTCTTGGCACAAGAAGCGAAAAAGCATGGGCTGGAGATTTTGACCAAAACTCCCGGAGGAAAAACCCTTAGATTTATCGGAGCCCCTAATGACTTCCCCGTTTTTTCGGGAGGGCATGATCAATTAGCTGCGGCCTCTATTTCAGCCGACGAACTTTGGCCAGCCGCCGCTGCACCATGGGCCTCAGGTTCTACTGGACTAGATTTGACAGGATCAGGGCAAACAGTGTCGATGTGGGAAAACGCAGGAGGAGTTCGTGTAGCACACAACTCTTTCGGTTCTCGCGTGAACCAAAGAGACAACGCTGGACTAGGTCAGCTCAATTCTGGGGATGCTAGTCATGCCACAGAAGTCTGTGGCATCATTGCTGCTTTTGATTCAACAAACCCTAATGCAACAGGAGTAGCCTACGGGGCAGATGTTGAAGCTTTCGATATTGCAAACTTCAAGACAGAAAGAGAAAGCGCTGCCTCAGGACTATACGGAGGGCAAGCTCTCACATTCAGTAATCACTCTTATGGAGTGGTTAACGGGTGGAGACAAGAAATCCATAGTTTTGTTGGAAACACACCAGTATGGAGATGGTACTGGTATGGTCCAGATGGACAAGCTCCAGCTGATTTGGTTGACCCCAAATTTGGTCGTTATACGGAAGATGTTTCTTCAATTCTCTTTGATTGCGTAGAAATTGATCACTTTTCAAATGCTGAAGCCCCTCATCATCTTCTAGTCTATTCATGTGGAAATGACCGCAACGAAGGTCCTGGTGATGCATTCCTTCGAGTCAAACCCAACAATCTACAAACCAACAGATACTTTCTGGGAACTACTGGTGCACCAAGAAACCCTGCATTTTTCCCGAAAGACTGGTCTGACGGTGATGCCGGAGGTTATGATTCAGTCTCATCTCCCGGAACCTCTAAAAATGTGATCACTGTGGGTTCTGTTGAAGATATCGTCCATAATGACAATGGCACGACGGTTCCAGGAGTTGGCCCAGGTGCAGTAGTCAACCTTGCTCCAACATCAGGAGCAGGGCCAACAGACGACGGAAGGATCAAGCCCGACCTTGTCGCAGTTGGCCGACCGTCAGCCTCTGCCAGATCACTCTTCAACATACCTGTCACGGATGGCCTTGTTACTCCATCTTCTGCGACCAATACAAGCTATGAGGACGAGTTGAGTGAAGGGACCAGCTTTTCTGCCCCAGCAGTGACGGGGGGAATCGCGCTGGTTTTAGAGCGACGCTCTCAACTATATCCTAATTTACCAGCAACTGACCTTTGGTTGAACTCCACTCTAAAAGCGATTGCCATCAACGGATGTGATAACTTAGGAAGCGAGGGGCCTGATTTCTATTTCGGCCACGGTGTTTTCAATGCGGTAACTTCTGTGAATTTTGTTGATGAAGATCATACGAACGGTCGAGGAAGTTCGATTAAGGAAATCACTTTGCAGCCCAATGAAACTGTTTCGTGGCTTGTCGAGGTCGATGGAAACGAGCCTTTAGCTATTACTGCGGCTTGGAGTGACCCAGCAGGGATAGGGCAACCCTACACAGGCTCTGCTGACACAACCACACCAGCACTCGTCAATAATATCGATTTGAAGATTCGACACTTAGAAACTAACACAACACTTCTTCCTTGGGTTCTAAAGCCAGACTTGGTGAATCAAGACAGCAGCGTGCGTGATGACATCGCCGAACGAGGAATCGATTCGATCAACAATGTTGAGCGTATCACAAATCAGTCCCCAGATGCTGGAACCTACGAAGTGACCCTAACGCACTCTGGAGGACTCGCAAATAGTCTAGCTCCCTCACAACAGGATGTTTCGGTAGTTCTTTCGAATGCAGTCCCTCTCATGGCAACCATTCAGTCTATTGCAGTTTCACCGACGCTCAACGAATTCATCATTGAATATTTCGGTGATCCGGGGGCTCATTTCGATATTGAAACCTCAACAGACCTTGTAAATTGGACTGTTGATGATACGACCGAAGCAGAACAAGGATTGAATACGATTATGGTAACAACTCAATCCACTGATGTTCGTCGGTTCTGGAGACTAAAGCGCCCATAAGATGCGATTCCGATTCACACCCCTCTTAATCTACTCACTGATGCCGCAATCAAGCGACGCGTCAGTGATCGTATTTCAGTCGCCGGAACATTCGCTGCTACTTCCAAACGAAGGAGTGAGTGATACCAGATACGATTTGAATTTTGATGGAATCGAAGATATTCGGATCGGTGGACTAGATATTGTCGGACCTGTCCTGATCACCTCAGCAGCTAATAAATATCTTGCGGTTCCAGCAGTCTTCCCTGATCTCGGAGGAGAGATATTGCCTTTGGGAGAAAACTCTCTGATTGGTCCAATTCTTCCGGGTGGATTAGCTTGGCTAAACACCGACGTCACTGACGGTTTTGTATCTCCTGAGGAGGGTGATGGATTCGTTTCTTTAATTACTTGCCTCAACAGTGGATGCTCAGGCTCCTTTTATCCTGGGTTTGAAACTTTAAGGGCTTTTGCAGGGATCGAATTTGAGGCAGCGGATGGGATTCACTACGGATATTTAGACATCACCATCCCTCCACGCGGCCGAGGTGGGTTTATCAATGGATGGGCCTACGAATCTGAACCAAATATTGCAATCAGGACTGCATTTATCCCCGAGCCGTCTTCTCTCTTTCTCTCCTTTGTAGGAAGCATCTTCTTCCTGATGAGAAAGCGCTGAATTTTCCGCAAGAAATCCAACTAAAAAGCGGTTGCTGTCGAGAGATGGTGACCGTTTCTTTATCCTCTTAACTCACACATTCCGAAATTCATTCGCCAACATCCAGAAACTGTTACCACCCCGATTTACGTGCAGATTCGTGTAATGCAAATCGCGATTATGTTACCCAAAAGTGTTACCCAACCTCTAGAACACTTATGAAATAATGACTAAATGAAACACCGTCATGCATTACGAGTGAATTGCTCTACCCCTGAGCTACAGCGGCCTAATCGACAAAAAAGGTCCTAGCAAACTCATCGAGCCTGACAATCCCCATCTGCAGAAACGTCACTCCTCACCGGCTTCTTCAACTTCAATTCCAAACTCTTTCAAAAGGAGTAAGTCCAGATCAGCCGAACCCGGCTTCAAGCACTCAGACTTCCCCAGCTTTACGATTTGGACTCCCTTTTCGCTCTGCCCAATCGCGAGGAAAATATCGCCTCCTAGAAGCCCTGAATATCGCGTCGCAATCACCTTCCCAAAGAAGCGACCATCACCACCAGCGCTCGTCATCATTTCTCCCGACTCGGAAGTGACACTCTCAAAGTTCTCTGCGATCGCAGCCTCGATATATTGCTGAATCTCTAAAGTGTTCATATCCCTTCTTTAGGCATGAGGTCGAAATGTCAGGTGCTCATTCCGCTCCCGCAAATTTTCAACAAGATAAGGCGAAGAAAGCAAGACCACCCAATGTCCATCTTGATCACGGGCCACCGCACAGCCGGATGGGAGCTTAACCTCTGGTGGCTCGCGATCACTCCTCATGGTATCCCTATCGTTCTCCTCAAACCACTGAACCACCGACCAACGTGGATGCTCCAATCGAGTCTCGACTTGATACTCCGAAATAAGACGAGCCTGCAGCACTTCAAATTGAAGTGGTCCCACTGCGCCCAACAAGGGAACTGCCTGTGCACTCCCATGAACGTGATAAGCTTGCGCCACGCCCTCCTTCATCAGCTGCTCCATCCCTGCTCGATAGCGCTTAATATTCTTGGTATCGCTGTTGAGAATATAGGTGAAGCACTCGGGCGTGAAACGGGGCATCTCATTATAAACCACCTTGGGGTCGCTTGTCAGAGTATCACCAATTAGAAAATTATAGTTCCCCACCAAGGCCAGAATGTCCCCCGCGTAAGCCGTATCGAGCGTTTCACGATCCTGCCCAAATAGCTTCTGGGCATTCGCGAGCCGAACCTTCTTACCCGAACGTTGATCGATGACTTGCATGTCCCGCTCAAAGACTCCGGAAACGATCCTTACAAAAACCGCCCGATCACGGTGACGCGGATTCATGTTGGCCTGGATCTTAAAGACAAAGCCTGAAAAATTCGCGTCGTTGGGATCGACCAATTCATCCTGACTCACCCGACCGACCGGAGACGGAGCCATTTCCAAAAAGCTTTCCAGCATGTTCTGCACCCCGAAATTGTTCATCGCACTTCCGAAGTAGATCGGCATTTGCTCACCCGCGATCACTCTCTCGAGATCTAAAGGCTCGGTCAGACCATCAAGCAGCTCCACTTCCTGAGTGACGGTTTCGTAAAGTTCATCACCGAGAGACTCGTGAACTTTTTCATCCTCGATACCGGCAACCTCAAGCGGCGCCTTAAAAGCACCATGCGTGGTCCTCTCAAAGAGGTGCACTTCACCCTTCTTTCGATCATAGACCCCACGGAAGCGCGGACCATCACCCAAGGGCCAATTGACTGGAGCAGGCGCGAGCTTCAGCACCTTTTCAAGCTCGTCCATTAATTCCAAGGGCGGACGCGAGGGCCGGTCCATTTTATTCACGAACACGAAGATGGGAACCCCCCGACGACGACACACCTCAAATAACTTCAGAGTTTGAGCCTCAATTCCTTTACCCGCATCAATCACCATCACCGCCGCATCCACTGCTGAAAGAACGCGATAAGTATCTTCTGAAAAATCATGGTGACCCGGTGTATCCAGAAGATTCACGCAGCAATCTTGATACTCAAACTGGAGAACGGTCGACGATACGGAAATCCCCCGCTCTTTCTCCATCGACATCCAGTCACTCGAAGTCGCCTGTTGCTTCTTCTTCGAAGTCACACTTCCAGCCAGACCAATAGCACCTCCGTAGAGAAGCAGCTTCTCGGTCAAGGTCGTCTTACCGGCATCTGGGTGAGAAATGATGGCAAAGGTTCGACGGCGCGAAATTTCACCGGCCACCGAAGCTGGCACCATGTTTGTGGAAGCGGAAGTAGTCAAAACTGGAAGACAGGTAGCTTGAAGGAGAGCGATTGGCAACTCTCCCTAGGATCGCAAAAGAATCAGACCTAAGAAAACTAGTCTACCGAGATCACCTTAGTCTTCGCCCAATCATCTCCTAGCCGCTTCCCTGCCCCAGCATTTCCACTCCGTGAGAGCATAGTGAAACACTCGACAACTCCGGCCACCGGAACCGCAAAAAGAATATTCCGAGTCGCGCCCGTCACCCAATCTCCAGCGAGCGAAGATCCATCCTCTTTCACCGCTTTCGTCTTCATAACCTTCTTACCCAAGCTCTGTCCCTCAAGGAAAGGCAGGCTATCGCGGGTGAGCATCACCAAGCCCATCACCGCATAATTCAGAAAGCTCGACCCCGTTATCTTTAAAACGATGAAGGCGATAAAACCCGCGACCACTCCATCAATCAGCACGCCAAGCAGACGCTTTACCAAATCAGTTTCCACTCCATCAGAGGGAACGACAGGCTCTGAAGTAGAATCTTTTTCTTTTTCAACCTTCTGGGGCTCAGGCTCATCAAAATCGAGTGATGTCACCGGAGGCTTCTCCGGCGGACTATTCTTAATCGTCGGTTTCGGGATCGATTTTTTTTCTTCGGCCATATCCTGACTAAAGCACAGAGGGGCTGGCTTGGTCGAGTTTTTGATGAAAAGCGAAAACTCTCACCAACCCCTTCCTTATTCGCTCCCCCACTGCCCGCAGTTCCATTCCCAAGTATCAGGATCACTCCAATCATCGGCTGTAAGGGTCACCTCCAACTCAGTCCCAACTTCCACGTAGCTCTGATCGAGGCGCAGAATGCGATATCCCCAATGCGGTGCTCTTCCCGGATCAAGCGGGCTTGAGCTTAAGACCAGATCGTCATCCACCTTAGCCTTCATATAAATCACAAGACCATCGAGAATCCCCGCCTGGGTCACCTTGCGCGTAAACTTCACTCGCAAAGGAAGCTTAGATTCCGTGACGGTATGGAGATCCACTTTCATGATCGGCGCTGGCTCACTGACAAAGTGTTTTACCACCGCCAAATCACAACTCACCAAGCGGTAGTATTCCAAATCTTGAGGTCGACTACGTTCCATACTTGAAAAGTCAAAACCATAGACATCGTTAAGCTCCCAAATATAAGGCACCCGACGCTCGTCATGGAGCGTCATGGGTTCACAAAACAACTCGAACTGGCTAGGAAGAATCAGCCCACCAGGCTTAAGCAAGCGATCCCGCAAATCACAAACGTTCACCATCATTGCCTCATCAAAGAGATAGTCTCCCATCTGCTCGTGCACAATGACATCCACCGGCTCATCCAAGTAGAGCTTCGAGCTATGCACGTCCTCAAAATCGACATTCTCGATGCCATTCTCTGCCGCCAATTGTTTCGCGTGTTCAATGATGTTTGAGTGATCTACCGCGTAAACCTTCTCCGCTCCACGACGAGAAGCGAAGGCCGCCAAAATCCCCGTCCCAGTTCCCAGATCAATCACTCGGTCACCCTCTTGGATATGCCGCTCGATCGCCTCGTGATAGAAGCTCATTCGGGGCTGATCAGCCAGCATCCGCTCCTGCGTGTGCAGATCGGCAAAATAGTTCTCATTGAACTGACGATACTTCTCCGCAGGAGTTTCCACCTCCACAGGAGGGTAAAACCAAGCCCTTAAGCCCGCTGAATCCCGTAGCTTCCCCCCCAAAAGAGAACAAGCAGATCGAATGCGCTGAGAAACAGAAACAGTGAGTCGTTGAAGAGCAGAAAAAGGCATCAGCGTGAGAGCGACCTCAGCTATTAGCAGCCAGAACTTCGTAGACCAAGATCATTCACTTGCTGAGACCATTCTAGATTTTCTCGCGATTTCCAACATCGCCCCGTAACCTTCCCCACCTTTGCAAAAATACTTCCTAGATTCCATACGCTCCGCCACTGAATCCTCCTCGATTGAAATCGTCGGATGCCTTCAGGAACTCTGGAGCGGATACGGCCAGATCCTCAGAATCCGTCTTGAGGGAACCCACCCTGCCACCGTCATTGCTAAGCACATTCAAATTCCACGCAAGGGAGTCCACCCTCGCGGTTGGAATTCAAACCTTGGCCACCAACGAAAGCTCAAATCTTATCAGGTCGAAAGCGCATGGTACCGGAATTGGAGCCATCGCTGCGGAGAAGACTCGCGCATTCCAAACTTTCTTCACTTCGATCAACACGAAAGCGAAACCCTCCTCGTCCTCGAAGACCTCGACCCATCCGGATACGCTGTCCGCCTGAGCTCGGTCTCCCCATCACAACTCAAGTCCTGCCTCGACTGGCTCGCTCATTTCCACGCCACCTTCATGAATGCCGAGCCCGATCAACTCTGGCAAAACGGAACCTACTGGCACCTCGCAACCCGCAGTGAAGAACTGGAAGCCCTCGACGACCTCGCCCTCAAAAAAGCCGCACCCACCCTCGACGACCTCCTCACTAACGCCCGCTTTCAAAGCATCGTCCACGGTGATGCCAAGCTCGCCAACTTCTGTTTCTCGCAATCAGGCGATGCCGTCGCTGCCGTCGACTTTCAATACGTCGGAGGCGGCTGTGGCATGAAAGACCTCGCCTACTTCATCGGCTCATGTCTCGACGAATCCGCCTGCGAAGAACTAGAGTCCGACCTCCTTGCTCACTACTTCGCCACCCTTCGCCAATCCCTCACTCAAAAACACCCAGCCATTGATCCTGACGAAGTTGAAAACGAGTGGCGTGCCCTCTACCCGATCGCATGGACCGACTTCCATCGCTTTCTCAAAGGTTGGAGTCCGGGGCATTGGAAAATCAACTCATACAGCGAACGCCTTTGCCGACAGGTCCTTGCCTCGCTCTAAAGTTTGCAGAACCGCTCGACTTAAGCAAAGATCTCCTGACGTCCCAAAACGATGAGCGATTCCGACCCTAGCCCCAGAAAAAAAACACGCCGGCGGCGTTCATCTAAACCCGACAAACCAAAAAGAATCTTAGGTCCAACCAAAGCCGAAACCGCGCTACTCCAACCTTTCCCCGGACTAGCCTTGGACAAAATAATCGTCCCAAAGAACGCGGAGGAATGCCAAGCCGCCGTCGAAGAGATCTTCGCCGCTGGCATCACCGGATTTGACACCGAAGCCAAACCGACCTTTCGAAAAGGCCAGAAATGCGATGGCCCTCATGTCGTGCAATTTTCCCTCACCGACAAAGCATTCATCTTTCAACTGCATCGCGACGAATGCGAAAAGGCCTCGGCCAAGATCATCGCTTCAAAGGAAGTCCTCAAAGTTGGCTTCGGCCTCAGAAACGACCACAAGCAAATCCGAGGACGTTTCGGAATAGACCTCAGCCAAGTCCTCGACCTCGATCAGGTCTTCCGAAAAATCGGCTACGCTGGACAAATCGGAGTGCGCGGCGCGATGGGCGTCCTCCTCAATCTCTGCTTCAAGAAATCGAAATCCACCACCACCAGCAACTGGGCTCTTGAAGAACTCAGCGACAAACAACTCACCTACGCCGCGAACGATGCCTATGCCGCCCTCAAAATCTTGGAAGGCTTACAGCAAGACGAACGCTTCAGCGCACAAGACCTAAAAGGACACTAAAACCACACAAGAAAATCGCTCGCTGGATCATCGGACCAAATCTCATCGTCACCTCGCGAGCCGCCCTTCTTGAAAGCGACTTCACCGGCAGCATCCGAATTTACATTGTTAGTCAAAGACTCAGCATTCTACTCGGCACTTGGATCATCGCCATGTCACTTGATTCAAAAACGCCCTCTCATCAGCTCATCTCTGACCACCTCACCTTCTTGAGCGGCATCGAGGATCAAGTTCTCAGCATAAAGGAACTCCCCCAAGAAGTTGGAAAAGACCACTCCATCTATTCCTCAATCACTGGAAAAAACAAAACCAGCCCGCACTGAGCAACAACTCGTCTTTGATGGAAAGATCTGTTTCCGAAACGAGCGCTACTCACTCCCTGAGAGGTCAAAAGCTCTCTAACCACCCGCAAAGACGGGCTGAAATCCCTCCTCCTCCAAAATCCGTTTCGCCTCCTCGCGCTTGTCGCCCTGGATCTCGATGCAACCGTCCTTCACGGTTCCACCCACCCCACAGGCTTTCTGTATTTTCTTCGCGAGTTCCTTTTTTTCAGGAAGACCAATTCCCGTAAAATTTTTCACCACCGTCACCGCCTTTCCGCCTCGATGCGCAGTCTGCCGAACAATATCCACTCGACCACGCTTCATGTTTTTCTGCCCACGTTTTGAAGTCCTTTCCGGAACCTCCTCCGGCCCATCTGGCAAATCACCCAGCGCATCTAAGGCACCCGCCGCGAAAGGATTTGGAATTTTCAACTCCTTCTCTTGCTCCGCTTTCAAGCGGGCGGCTTTCTCTTTTCTTCGGCTCATCAAATTAAACTCTCTTCTAAAATTTCAGTAGTAACACTGACTGGAAATGAAACCACAAATGACCCAGCACGATTATCTCCACGGGGCATGTGAATCAACAAAATATCGCTGAATCTGGATTGATGCAATAACCCCTAATCGTGGCGTAACGAAGAGTCCCAAAGAACCTCTTACTCACTTTCCTTACCGTGCAGGACCTAAACGACAACATTCACGCCCGTGAACCCGCCGATCAAGTCATCACAACCGAGTTCCCCTTCTCCCAATAAGTGGCCATAACTACCATTTCAAATCCACTTATCGCCTCAGCACTTTCGCGGCATTTTTTGCAAAATAGGTCAAAACAAAGTCCGCTCCCGCTCGCTTAATCGCGATCAAGCTCTCCATCATCACGGCCTCTTCATTCACCCAACCATCGGCCGAGGCACTCTTGATCATGAGATACTCCCCACTCACTTGATACGCCGCCACCGGCAAGGTGGTATTGTCCCGCACATCACGAATAATATCCAGATAAGCTCCCGCGGGTTTCACCATCACCATATCTGCACCTTCCTCCTCATCGAGCATCAGCTCTCGGAGAGCCTCCCGACGATTCGCGGGGTCCAATTGATAAGTTTTCTTATCCCCCGCCTTCGGTGCCGATCCTAAAGCTCCTCGAAACGGACCGTAATACGCCGAAGCATACTTCGCGGTATAACTACAAATTGAAACCTTCTCATAACCCGCCGCATCCAGCGCCTCCCGCAGTGCCGCCACCCGTCCATCCATCATGTCACTCGGCGCGATGATATCCGCCCCAGCCTCTGCCTGACAAACGGCCTGCTTGCACAGGACTTCCACCGTCTCGTCATTCAAAATCTCCCCCTCTTCTACCAGCCCATCGTGTCCATCAATATTGTAAGGATCCAAGGCCACATCCGTCATCACCTGCAAGTCAGGGTGCGCCGCTTTCAAAGCCCGAATCGCCCGAGGCACCAAACCCTCCGCATTAAAGCACTCTTCCGCCTTCTTCGTCTTCAAAGAATCCTCAATCGCCGGAAAAAGCACCACCGCCGGAATCCCCAGCGCCAAAGCCTCCCCTGCTTCTTTCACCAAGCCATCCAGCGACCAACGCGTGCATCCCGGCATCGATTCAATCGGCTCATCCACCTCCAAATCATGAAGGAATAAAGGCAAGACAAAGTCCCCCGCACTCAAAAGAGTCTCACGAGTCAAAGCGCGCACGCCTGCTGATTTTCGGTTACGTCGAGGTCGAATCGGTAAGTCCACGTCCCTACCTTAATTTCGAAATTCCAAAATCCGAATCCTAAATTACTCTTCTCCCGTGGCCCACACTCCTTTCAGCGAACTCCTCCAAGGCGATCTCCAAACCTTGGAGGCCAATTTGCGTGATCTTTTAGACCCGCATCTCTCCGAAAAGGAGCACCTTTCCCTCCTCAATCTCGCCTGCGGTCGAGGCGATGAAACCGGCGTCCTTGCCAAGCTCCTCGCCGAAAAATCAAAGTCCGCTCACCTGCAAGGGCTCGACATCCGCGCCGCCGAGATCGACCAAGCCAACTCGCGCTGGAAAAAAGAACTCGCCGAAAAAGAGGGCAACATCTCCACCGACTTCATCACCCATCGCGGCGACCGCCTCCGCGACCTCGCCGAAATCGGCACCCCCGACATCGCCTTCCTCCGTCATCAAAACTACTGGAACGATAAACCCGTCTGGACCCAAATCTTCGACCAAGCACTCGAACGCCTCGACGACGACGGCCTCCTCGTCATCACCTCCTACTTTGATCAAGAGCACGAACTCGCCACCGCCGCCCTCGAAAAACTAGGCGCCATCCAAGTCGGCTCCATCATCAACCCCAACTCCCGCACCCTCTCCGACGCCCCTGGAAAATCCGTCGACAAACACCTCGCCATCTTCCGCAAGTAAATCAAGGAGCGCGGGCGTCCCGCCCGTATTCAAAACCTAAGCCCCCTCAACCAAGCAGGGAAGGACTGTCTCCAGACAGTCCACCAACCCAAGCCCCTCAACCTTCCGCGTCATCCGCGTATTCCGTGGTTCACCCCACCTCCGTCACCAAGCCCAACCTCTCCCCACTCGGATACAAATTCGACTCAAAGTGATTCATCACGAATCCATAACTCATCCCCGTTTCCACATTCGCAAAGCCATAACTCCCCCCCGCTCCCGGATGCCCAAAGCAATCCTTTTCCGGCCCCAGCCCCAGCATCATTCCGAAACCAAAGGAATTCTCAACCCGCTGAATGACATCGAGCCCCTTCACTCTCGGCCTCACCAGCTCTCCCAAAAACTCTTGCCGCAGCACCCAGTCATAAAACTTTGCCAGCCCCCGCGCCGTCCCCACTCCGCCCATCGCCGGAAAGCCCGCCTCCCAAGCCCGCGCCTGATTCATCTCACTCACCCCCGCTAAATCCGAAGGCGACGAAAAAGCCAATCGAGTCATCGACCCCTTATCCAGCAAAGCCTCATAAAATGGCTTCGGCTCTCCCCCTCGCCCAAACTTCGCCGGCACCAATTCCGCCACCCGATGATGCTCCGCCTCCGGCAGCCCGATCCAAAAATCAATCCCGTTCTCCTCCGAGATCTCCTCCCGCCAAAACTCCCCCAGCGATCTCCCATCGACCCGCCTCACAATCTCATCCGCCAAAAATCCAATCGTCCTCGGATGATAGCCATGCGTCCCCACCTTCCAAAGCGGCTCCTGTTTTTCCAGCGAAGCCACCACCGCCTCCCGATCCCAGATCGAGCATTTCTCATTCAGCCCCGCCAATCCTCCCTGATGCGAAAACATCTCCTCAAAAGTCAAATCCCCCACCTGCAACTCCGGCCACACCCGCCGCACCAGCGACTCCCCATCCATCCCCGCTCGTTCTAGAGCCATCCAAACACACACCGCCATCGGCCCCTTCGTCGCCGACCAAACCGGCGCGAGCGTTTCCTCGTCCCAAGCGACCGTTTCATTACGATCCCGCCAACCGCCATGAAGAGAAACAATCTCCTCCCCATCCTTCCACGCCACGAAAGACGCACCAAGTTCTTCACCCGCGAGGAGCTGCTGAAAACGTTCTTCAATCATGCTTTAATCAGTTCTCCAAGATGGGTTGAGAGGAGTTGGCAATCGATGAGCGATTCCTCGACTTCAAAGACTTGCGCAAGCGCACGGCGATACGCCTTCATCTGCCCTCCGTAGCGCCCGAGGAGTTCGAGAGCCTCGACCGCGTCCGTCTTAAAATCGATCACTTCGATCCGCGTGATCACCTCATTCTCTCGATAGACATGCATCCGATCGACAATCCCAGTCATCCATTTCTCATCGAGAATGAGCTCGATTTGTTGCTCTCGAAAAAGCTGACTACCTTGATCTTCAAAAACAGCATGAAGGTGCGGAATCTTGAGCGCATCCTCGACGATCTTCCCAGCCTGGCTGAGTGGTTGATCAGGAACTGCACCAGTTTCAAGCCAGCCGATCTTCTCAAAGAGAGCGTGAACTTCATTCCCGATTTTTCGCCCAGTCCCGCTTCCCGAGATCTCACCTTTTGCCGCCGATGGCGTGCTCCGCGAACGAAGCGGAACGGCCTTCGCGAGTTGAGGAAGCGACTTCGGCGGCTTCGCTTCTCGCACACCAACATCGGCGGTCCAATTCGGATCCCCCTCTTGAAAATCTCCCCCAGCAGTCCGGCGAATCAAATTCGCGGGCGACTTCCAGCCCTCGGCTTCTGCCTTCTTTTTCAAACGGCTCGGCGGCTCAGCTTCCATGTAAACGTAAAGCCCACGCTTTGACCGAGTCAGAGCAACATAAAGAAGGCACATTGCTTCGTATCGTTGATCAGCAGCCCAGAGGTCAAAGGCTTCTCCCAGCGCTGGAACTTGCCCACGCACCATCGCGTTCGGTGCTTGCAGGAGCCAACCCTCGCCGCGCGCGATCTTAAAGCGACCAGAATTCGGCACCTGACTATCTTGGAAGTCCGGAAGCATCACGACATCAAAGCCCAAGCCCTTCGACTTGTGGATTGTCATAATTTGGACTGCCGCCGCTCCCGGAGCTTGGGAAACTTCCAGGCCCGAAACCCAATCACGTGCCGCTCGCGGAGACGAATCTCGACCAGCATCGAACTCACGCAACGCATGGATAAGATCAGTCGCACGACGTTTCCCATAATCTGAAAGCGCTTCCCACTCGGGTGCAACGAGTGCTTCTAAAAGAGCCGCGTAGCCTTCGCTCTGCGCCTTACCAAGCGCACCCTCCCATCGACTAAGCCAACCATTGGGATAGAGATTTTCCAAGACCGCATCCAACGGTGACATCGCGATCACTTCTTGTGAAAACGAATCCGCCGGATCAGCAAGCCAAGCAAGCGTGTGAGTGAGCGCGACTCCCACCGCATGATCCGTCCCGGGCTTCCGTTGACCTTCCTCGATGACATCGAAACCTTCGTTTCGAAGAAGATCGGCATAGGCTTCGACTTCGTTTTTCTGACGAACCAGAATTCCGCAGCTGAGCTGCTTCTCACCAATCCCAAGCCGTCTCATCTCAGTAATCATGGCCTGCCCGTCATCATTCTTCGGGACAGTCACAACCTTGGACTCACCCGTAACATCCGGCTTGGCCGACTCATGATCTTCCCAGACCCAGCGCTCACTGAGAGCCTTACCAAAGAGATGTTCGATCTCGCCCAAATCTCCGCAAGCCGCATTCACGAGCGAAAGCACTGCTGGGCAAGAGCGAAAGGACTTGGACATCGGTTCAACGCGGAGATCCGTGTCATCGCCATTCTGATATTTAGAAATAAGGTCATCGAAGATCGTGACATCGCCACCACGCCATCCGTAGATCGCCTGCTTCCGGTCACCCACCACGAAGAGTCCGCCTTCCGGATCACCGACCGCTTCATCGACAAGTGAGACAAGGCCATTCCAATCCGCGTAACTCGTGTCCTGAAACTCATCGAGGAGCCAGTGATCGAAGCGGCCATCAAGCCGGTAATCGATAGCCTCCCGACGTAACCTCCCCTCTTCGCTTTGCATGCCAGAACCGAGGAGATTTTTAATATCGTCAAAACCGAGCAAGCCACGCTTCTTGAGCTGCTTATCAAACTCCGAATCGAGATGCCCGATCAGCTCCATCACCGGCTTGGTGCGCTCGATCGCAGCCGCCAGCTCGCAACGAATCGCGAGTTCAAAAAGATCCCGCCAAAGCGGCCAAGTTTCTTGATCAAATTCGATCTCTTTCTTGCGACTGAGCAACTCAACAGGGCCATCCTCTTTGAGCTGCGCGATCATTTGCTCCCCGATCACATTCGTGGTCAGTGATTTATTGATGCTGTGATTCTCAAAATTATCGAGCTGCTTACTCAACTGATCCGTTAACTCTCCCTCACGCAGGGCATCGATCAGAGGTCGCTTGAGCGACTCCCATTCTTTGGGGTTTGGGAGATCACCGAAGTGAGGGATTCCGACTTCGCGATGATCAATCGTTTTCCAAAGCCCATACCAATCCTTCAAAAATTCATCAAGCGTCTTCCACACGCCTTGCCCCGGCTTACCAAAGGTGGCGCGGCGGAAAGCGTGGAAAAACTCTTCATTCTCCGAAAAATGATCACGTAAAACCGAGTCGATAATTTCGGCTTCAGCCATCTTCTTACGCTCGCCTTGCAGGAGTTCAAAAGTCCCGCCAGTGATCCCCAGTTCATACTGAAAGCCGCGCACGATCGTGTTAAAAAAACCATCCATCGTCGTGAGCTTCAGGCGTGGCAGGGCTTTCACCACCTCTTCCAGCACGGCGGGAATATCGATCTCATGACCGAGATCTTGTGAAAGACTCGCGGCCTCTTCGGGATCGAGCGTGCCTTTTGCAAGTTTCGTCAGAACCGAATCAGCAAACTCCCCCGCTGCCTTTCGCGTAAAGGTGAGAGCAACGATGCGCTCGGGCGAGACACCTTCCAGCGCGATCTTACCAATGACACGGTTGCCGAGTTGGTAAGTTTTTCCCGACCCCGCCGAGGCGAGGATCATGAGATTTTTTTCGAGGATATTCACGCGACACCTCCTTTCTCGACGACGGAATCCTTAAGGAGCCGTCCATAGGTGAGAACATCGAACTTGCCCCACTTTTCCTTTTCAGCCGGAGGCCAGAACACTTGCTCGCGAATCTGCTTCAGCACCCATGCCGAGCATTTTAACGCAGACTCTTTTTCAACATCGCCAAAGTCATCCCAAAGCGAAAGCTTCACCGCAGCCTCCGTCTCACCGAGTGCGAAGTAGCCGACTTCATCAACCCGATCGAGCGCAGCGGCATAAAGCGGAACTTGAACATTGGTCCATCGTTCACCATCTGGAGTGAGAATTTCTTCCACTCCCTCAAGATGCGCAGGTGCCGTGGAACGAGTCCCGGCGAGGTGCATCGTTTTTACAACCTTGGCATTCTGACCCGTCTTGTAATCGAGCACTCGGATCGCACCGCTTTCGTGCTGGTCGATCCGGTCGATCTTTCCAGTGAGCGTGATCCCCTCCAGCTCGATCTCGAAGGCTTTTTCAATCTCTACGATCTTCCAACCCTCCGCACGAATTTGGGCCTGCTCTTTCGCGAGCCATGAGAAGCGTTGGCGCATCGATTCAATCTGGAACTGAATCGCGAGCGGTATTTTTTCGCCAAAGTGCGCCGCAATGACCTCATCGAGTGCCGCAAAAAAGTAGCTCTCCAGATCCTTGGCACCCTCCAAATCACGCGCGCTTTCATCAAGCCCCCATCGTTCAAGAATATCGTGCATAATATTCCCAAAATCCTGACTGCTCCACTCGACCCGCTCTGGCGCGGGGACATTCATCCCAACCACCCGCTCAAGATAGTACCGGAACGGACACGCGAGATACGCACTGATTGCGGTGACCGAAACGCGGTTCTTTGGCTCGACCTCACGAGGCTGCCACTTCCAGTGCGGCTCCAGTCCCCAGGCAAGACCAGTGTCGAATGGCTCGATCTCACGAAAAAGAACTTCCACTCGTTGTGCGAGCTCTAGTCCTTTTGCCGCGAGGAGGAGTCGGGAAGGCTGCAGCATGTCGCCAGCCATCGTAGATTTCCCCGCAATCAAATCGACCCGCCCAATATCCTCGCGCATCCGCATGAGGGCCGTTAAAATGTAGGCATCACGAGCGGATCGCGCAGCGTCATTTGCGAGACCGAGTTTACGGCGTGTGCCCTCTGGAAGCCAAGTATCCGTGCTCGCTTTTCCGGGAATGCGACCCTCGTTCATTCCACAGACCACAAGGTGCGGCGCAGGATCATGAAGGAGCTCCAACCAACCTTGCACATCAAGCGCGCGTCCTACCGGAACTTCATCGGGGACTTGATTGAGCGATTGCAGAACAAGCTCCAACCAAGAGGAAACGGACTGCTTCACCTCCTTCGCGACTGGCACCGTCTCGTCCAACCAATCGGAAATTCCAGACTCGTCCTCCGGATCAATCACCGCGAGGAGGCGACGCATCGAGCCGTGGAAATTTTTGCCCAGAAACGGCTCACGCCATTTTTCAAATTGGGTCATCGTTTCAAGGGCTTTATTAGCCGACTTGATTTGGAAAGTGAGCCGCTTCTTGGTGCGCTCGGAGGATGCGGAGGCGAGACGGACTTCGATCACCTTGATTGCCCGCTCAATATCCTCAGCCGTGCGAACGAGGCTGGCATCGCGAAGCTGCGAAAGAGCGATTGCTCGCTGCGCGCGTTGACCTTTTGCCATCGCTCCACTTTGGGGAAAGGAAAGTAAATTTAAGACCTCAACCACCTCACCGGTCGCAAGGTACCGTCGCCAAGCATGAAGCCAACCCGCGAGCGGAGATGGCGAACCTGCACCCGGGTCGTGAACAATCCAGCCACTGCGTCCAAAGGTCTGAACGAGCTCCCCTGAGACCTCTTCATCACCTGTCCCGAGAACCACTCCAGTAGAATCATTTCCACCTTCCGCGATCTTTTCGAGGGCAATCGCCGCTTGTTGAGAGGAATCACCCGCCAAAGTAACACTTCCATTCTTAGGCCATGAAATCTCTTCTCCCCATGATTCATCCGGCCGCCCCCATTGGTCAAAACCTTCTTTCTCCCCAGCCACGAGAATCGAAACCGAAAGACCCGAAGCCTCTAAAATCCTCTCCCCCACTTTCGGAAGATCCAGCACCCCCGCAATGACGACCTGCGTCACCTCAGGCGGAAAAGTAAGCACGCCATCAGCCAGGCAGGAATTCTTACTCTGATATCCCCACTTCTTCAGGAGGTCTTCCACTTGTCGCTCCAAGCGGGCGAGACCTTCCCAGCGCTCCACCTCAGGGCTCTCCTCCAACCACTTCACGGCCGTTGCAAAAAGAAGCCCATTTTCCTGAAGCCCAGCTCGCACCTGAACCATCGCCTGCGCCAATCCAAGTTCCCATCCTTCACCCTCCGGAGCTTGTGGAAAAACGGACGCATACTTCTCCCAATTTTTCACCTTCGAAAACACCTCACACCACGCGAGAGTCTCGACTGATTCTGGCGCAAAGTCATCGGGTCTCATCAAAAACCCCGTCGTCACCACTCGTGGCGCTAGCAAAGCGCCCCGCTCCGCGAGAGACTCCCGCAAACGCCTCCCACTCTGAGCCGTCGGCACCACTACAAGAAGCTCCGGCAACTCATCTTTCCGCTCAATCAACCAATCGATGACAGCGGTTCCATAAGGAGTGGACCAAGCTAAATTCACAAGCTGAGGAAGCATGCCTAAAGCTTCCTCTATCCAATCCTCCTTACCAACTCCAAAGCTCACCTTTCAGTGTAAATCTCCTCGCCAATCATCCATTTCTTTTTCAACTTCCCATCAGTTATTATGTCAGACTCCCAATGGTTCTACTCCGACGCCCAGCAACAACAGCTTGGCCCCGTCACCTTTGCCCAAATCCAGCAACTTGCTGCCACTGGGCAAATCCAAGCCAACACCCTCATCTGGAATGAAGGGATGCCAAACTGGACTCCCGCGAACCAAGTTCAGGGAGTTTTTAATGCTTCAAGCACTCCAGCGGCCCCAGCCAATCCCGCCGCAGCTCAAAATCCCTACACCGCTCCAGCCACTCCGGCAGGTGCGACGATGGGAGGCAATTACCCAGCTCCCTTCGTCAAAAAAGCCTCATTCCCTCTTTATCTCGGACTTCTTCTCGGCTCGATTGCCCTCCTCATTCTTTCCGGTGCCTTGGCAACTCCTCCCGAAGTCCCAGACCTTAGCGAAGAGAACCGGCAATTCTCCCAAGCTGAAACCGCTGAGGAAGTTGCCCAAGCCCAAGAAGCGATCAGAGTGAAGACCGAAGCTTTTAAAACTGAATTCAAAAGCGACGCCTCAAATGGCCTTGCTCTTGGAGGAATCGGGCTCGCTTGGCTGCTCTCAATCTTTTCGACGATCTACGGCTACATCATCATGTATCGCGCGTGGCATGTTCTTCAACCCGGTGGCGCTCGCACCACGCCAGGCAAGGCCATCGGCTTCATGTTCATCCCGTTCTTCAATATCTACTGGATCTTTAACGCCTTTGTCGGCTGGGCCACGGACTGGAATCGCATTCGTAGTTCCTACCCAGATCTCCAAGCGGCTCCCGTCGCCTCACGAGGTATGTTCATCGCCTCTCTTGTTTGCATCCTCACTCTCATTCTCGCCCCCATCGGAATGATCCTTTTCCTCATCTGCAAAAAGCAAATGTGCGATACCGTGAACTTCTTTGCTCAGAGACAAAGCGCTGGGCTCAGCTAAGTCACCCCCACGATTCTTAGACTCAATTCCTTGTCTTTCGAGGCCTCTGCGCGTATGCCGGAGGCCTCTTCACTTCCTGAAAAACCATGCCTACTCAAATCGGTCTCATCTCCCTCGGCTGCGCCAAGAACCTCATCGACTCCGAAATCATGCTCGGACACCTCCAAGATGAAGGCATGACCCTCATCCCTGATGCGGAGATGGCCGATGCCCTCATCATCAACACCTGTTCCTTTATCGATGTCGCGAAGGACGAGTCCGTCGGCACCATCATCGAGGCCGTCAACGCCCGCCAAGAAGACCCCGCTCGCGAAAAGCAAAAGATCATCGTGGCCGGCTGCCTTTCCCAACGTTTCCAAAAAGACCTCCCCGGACTCCTTCCCGAAGTCGACGCCTTCATCGGCCTCGACCAAATCACCGACGTCGCCAGCATCGTTCGTAAGACGCTCAATCGCGACCTTGCCGAAGACGGATCACTTGACACCGTGACCGCCAAGTCGCGCTACATCCCCGACTACACCACGCCTCGATTCCGCCTCACCCCGAATCACATGGCTTACATCAAGATTGCCGAGGGCTGCAATCACACCTGCGCCTTCTGCATCATCCCCAAGATCCGCGGCCAACATCGCTCACGCACCCAAGACTCCATCGTCAAGGAAGCCAAGGGCCTCATCGCTCAAGGCGTGAAGGAAATTAACCTCATCTCACAAGACACCACCTACTTCGGCATGGACAAGTGGCAGGGCATCGGCAATCGCCCCAAGCCCACCTCTGGCGTGAATTCCGAGAAAGGCGAATCCCTCGCCACCCTTCTCCGCGCCCTCAATGATCTCGAAGGCGACTTCTGGATCCGCCTTCTCTACACGCACCCCGCGCATTGGTCCGATGAACTCATCCAAACCATCGCGGAATGTCCCAAGGTCGCCCGCTACGTCGACATTCCCTTGCAACACATCTCCGATCACATGCTCGGCAAGATGAACCGCAAGACCGATGGTAAATACATCCGCGACCTCCTTCAACGCATGCGCGATGGCATCCCAGACCTCGCCATTCGCACCACCTTCATCACCGGATTCCCCGGCGAGACCGAGGCCGATCACGATGAGCTTTTAGACTTCATCAAGACCTTCAAATTCGAACGCTGCGGCATCTTCCAATACTCCAAAGAAGAAGGAACCCGCGCGCATAAGATGAAGGACCACCTCCACCACGCCACCAAGAAAAAGCGCCACCGTGAACTCAGCTCCGCGATCGATGAAGTCGCTCAAGACGTCAACGAACGGCAGCTTGGAATCTCAAAGCGCGTCTTAGTCGAAGAAGAAGGCATCGCCCGTTCGATGTGGGATGCCCCAGACATCGACGGGAGAATTTTCGTCCCCATCGATTCCGAAGTCGGAAGCTTCCTAGACGTCGAAGTCAAAGACCATCGCGGCTACGACCTCGTTGCTAACTAGCCTCCCCTCGTCCGCACTCACACCGAAGCGGCGGCGAGTCGCCGCCCCTCCGTGTTACCTTCTCCTTCGCGAACTTTTCTTCGCCGCTTTCTTTGCTGACTTCTTCCGAGGAGAATAATTCTTCCTCCCCTGACTCGAGCCGCCACTTTTGGAAGAAATTCTCCGCGCCCCCTTCTTGGCCGCGCTCTTTTTCTTCGCGGTGCCGCCCACCACTTCGACGATATCAAAGTCCACTTTCATCCCGACCCGATCCACTTCAGCCACCGTCACTTTTAGACGAGTTCCCGCCTGCAAGGCTTGCCCTCGACTATTGGCAAAGCGGTCAGAATTATTCTCAAAGAACCAACGCCCCTCCGGGAAACCATCTCTCTTAATCAATCCACGCTGTAAAATATCGGTACACTCCATAAAGAGACCCATCGCCCTCACCTCAGTAATGATGGCCTCAAAGACCGGCGGCTTCTCTTCCTGCGAAGATAGCTCTAACCACTCTAGCATCTTCATGCGACGGCTCTCGGTCTCCGCATCCGAGCTCGTCCGCTCAGTTCCCGAAATGTGCTCCGCAATCTCAACACAGCGTTTCGCATCTGGCGTGCGATCCGTTTCTTCTGGCCGATTTTTTAACAATGGTTGCAGCGCACGATGCATCACCAAGTCCGCATATCGACGAATCGGGCTCGTAAAGTGACAGTAATCATTCTTCCCCAAACCGTAGTGGCCATCGGGCGTCGAGAGATAACAAGCACGCTTCAGACTTTTAAGAAGACCCACCTTGATTGCCGGTTCCTCCAAACTCCCCTTCGCGGCATCAATCAAAGTCTGAATGTGTTTCCGATTCGTCAAATCCCCCACCTGATACCCGTGCGAACGCGCCATCTCGGCAAAGTCATTCAACTTATCCGGATCAGGATCTTCGTGAACGCGATAGATCGTGGGACGACTCGAATTCTTCACCTTTCGCGCCACCGCCTCATTTGCAGCCAGCATGAACTCCTCAATCAACTGGTGGCTCTCGTTGTATTCCTCGCGATGGTATCCCGTCGGAACTCCTTCATCATTCAGGACGATGCTCACCTCAGGCATTTCCAAATCCAGCCCTCCATTCGCAAAGCGACGCTTCCGCAAAATCGAAGCCAATTTCCAAGCCTCACGAATCGCATCACCCAACTCTCCTCCTTTACCGGGATTCTCTAAAATTTCCTGAGCCTCTTCGTAAGCGTACTTCCGAGGCGTGCAGATCACCGCGTCAAAGAACTCACTCTTCAGCAACTTCCCTTCCAGATTGAAGATCATAAGAGCGCACTTCGTCAGACGATCCTCCTGCGGAACAAGCGAGCAAATTCCATTACTCAATTCTTCCGGCAACATCGGGATCACCCGATCCACAAGATAGGTCGAGTTCCCCCGCTCTCTCGCCTCCAGATCTAAGATCCCTTCCGGCTTCACGTAATGAGAAACATCCGCAATGTGCACCGCCAAAAGCCAGCCGTCATCCGTCCGCTCCACCAAAATAGCATCATCAAAGTCCTTCGCCGTTTTCGGATCGATCGTCAGCACCTTCCGCTTCCGCCAATCTTCCCGACGAGCAATTTCCTCATCAGGAATCTTCATCGGAATCTTCTGCGCTGCTTCCACCACCTCGGAGGGGAAGGTCGCATTGATACCATGTTGATGCACAATCGCCTCAACATCGACCCCGGGATCACCCGGCCAGCCAAGGATCTCGACCACCTTTCCTTTCGGAAGATCTTTAGGATGCGTCCAATCGGTAATTTGCACCGCCACCAACTGCCCCGCCTTGGCATTGAGAGTCTCACTCAGTTCAATCGTCGGAGGAAGCCGCTCATCCGTCGTCTTCAGCACGCCCGCTTTCCCCTTCTTTTGAAAGAGCCCCGTCACCGTTCCCGAGCGACGTTCCACCACCTCGATCACTCGAGCGCGCATGTCATTATGCTCTCGGGAACCACCGTCATTTTTAACCAACTTCACCCTCACAATGTCGCCATCCAAAGCAATATCCATCGCGCGAGGCGACACATAGAAACGATCCTGCTCCTCAAAATCCACCCCAGTCGCGATATTCTCCTCGTCCGTCTTATGAACATAGAACCAGCCGTGCCCCCCCGCATTGACCTTTAACTTACCAATCAAAGTCGTTGAAGCCCCACTTTTCCCACTCCGTGCACCCTTACTCGGAGGTCTTGAGGCATTCTTACGATCCCCCTCCTTTTGCCCACCCAGCGCAAAGCGCCCTTTCTTACCTCCAGAAACTTCACCCGCATCCACCATCTTCGCGATTGTCTCGCGCAGCAACTTCCGCTCACTCCCGGGCAATTCTAGCGCCCGAGCCATTTCGCTCTTATTGAGAGGTCGTCCACCCTCTTTCCCCAAAAGTGCAATGATGCTCTTTCTCATTTCCTCTGCTTTCGACATGCCAAGACTCTGGACTGCCTTGGCGATCGGAACAACTACGGAAAAATTTCTCGTAATCAAAAATATTCAAAGTATCTTGTAGGCACAATGTAAGGTCTTGAGATGCTTTAATTGCCATGCATTCTTAAATCACTTTACTCTCCGACCTCGTTTTACAAACTCACACTCAGCACTATGAAACACAACCCACATCTCTCATCCCTCCGCCGCGGTTTCACCCTCGTGGAACTCCTCGTCGTGATCGCTATCATCGCCGTTCTCGCTGCGCTAGGATTCGCTGGATTTAACATGGCGATCCAAAAAGCCAAAAAGACCTCAGCGCAAACCTGCATGGGCCAGCTCGTTCTCGCCTCTGACGACTACTACGAGGAATACCAGCAACTTCCCCTCGGTAGCGAAACCAATCAAGATTCTGAGGTGAAAACTGACAACCCGCTCATGGCCGCTCTCCTGGGACTTTCCAGTGCCGAAGAAGAAAATTTTAAGAACACGACCTTCTTCACCTTCAAAGCGACCAAACAGAAGGGCCAAGCTGCACATGATGGCATTGAGCGTACCGACAACCGAGCCGAACTCCTCGGACCATGGTTGAACAAAGTGAAAGAAGACCGCTACTACCGAGTCATGTATAACTACGACTACGACAACGAGCTTCGTGAGCCTCAATCGCTCGGAAACGAAATCGTTTACGACGCAAAATCAATTATTTACCACATGGGCAAAGACGGAAAAGTTGGCGGCAAAAACGACCAAGACAACGTCTACTCTTGGAGCAAGAGCGACTAAGCTCATTTCTCAAATTTCAAGCAACCGGTCATCCTTGCGGGTGCCCGGTTTTTTTACATACACGGAACAAGAACCCCGTCTCGCATCCCGTGAATCTTTTTCTTATCCGCAGGCACAATGGTCGCCAAACATCCCCCTAGCTTGCTCTGCCCCTCAACGTCCACAAAGTAATAAGGACAGAGCCGGACTCGCCCCTTCATCATCTTCCGCTCCCCTGTTTCACGATCAAAGTATGGATGCTCGACCAACTTCGTCTCTTGAAATTCCTGCATCATCCAAGGTTGCTTTGGAAATTCATTCTGCGCCCGAGTCACCATGCTTTTCCATTCTTGCGAAGACACATCGTGACCAATCGTAACCCCCCGCGATCCCCAGGCCAGCTCACTAAAGCCGCTTACCTTAAGCACCAGCCGTCGATCCTTCTGACTAAACTCCCCCACTTCATCCCACGAACTGACATTCAAACGAGGCAAGGCCGCATGAGGAGGGATTTCCGCCGGATCCACCGGCCAACCATAAGGAATAATTTTCCGAAGAAGCTGCAAATGACTTCCACGTAATTCCTTCTCCCAAATCTTCCGCAGCGAAGGCGACCAAAAAAGCGCCAACCACAACTTCTCCTCAAAATGCGGTTTAAACGGAGGCGTCACCTTTCCTCCTTCCGCCAAATCCCGAATCGCGGGAATAGATTCCCAGTCAAAGAGCTCAAAAAATCGATACGATTCACGATCCTGCGCCTTCCAAGCCTCTGCTTTGTGAACCGTAAACTTCTCGCCCAACTCCCCCGCCAACCAATCCATCTCGGGACGGTAATCGCCCGATTCCTCAGACACTAAAATATCAGCACCATCGTCAAAAATTGAAGCAAAGCCTTCCAGCATCCCCTTCGCTCCTCCAAAAACCTCAAAACCCGCTGCCGCGTAAGTTTGGCTCAACCAAGCCAAAGTCCCAATCCCTCCCGGAACGCCATCCAGCTCCGAAGCCGTAAACCCTTCCTCCGTCAGCAACAGGTCGGGCCGAATCACGCGCGGAGTCACTTCTCGCTGCGACTCCAAGTTCTGATGCTGAATCATCCAATCCGGTTTCCCCGCATTGAGAAGCTCCGCAATCCATTTTGGCCGACGCCCCTCGCCGCTCAGTCGGTAAAGCTCATCACAAGCGAGTTGAAATCGGTGCAAAGGGTGCCCCATCCTCGTGAGCGCCTTCTTCTGACCTTTTGACAACTGAAAGGGCTCAGGTGACCAAATCCATTCACGGTCAGCAAAAAAGCCTCCCTTGGGAGCCGCTTTCTTAAGGTCATCGAGAGTCAACGCAGACATCGTGTCAGAATCCTACCAAGAGAAAGACAAAGCTCAACCACGGGCTTGAAAGTTTCCCTGTCAGGAAACGTAATTCACCCCTCGCAGAAATTTCGATTGTTCTTGGCCGATTCCTGCGTATGCCAATCCACGCCGCATGTTCTTTCTCAACAAAATGTTCAAACTCCGGGATAAGGCGAACCCGGATGAGGAAAAGCCCTTTCTCGATCACCTCGAGGACCTGCGCATCATGGTCACTCGCATCGTGATCACCCTCCTAATCTCCACCCTTGCCTGTTTCATCTACAAGGATCAGTTGATGGAGATCATCCGCAAGCCAGTCGAGCAAGTCTGGGTAGAACGTCACGAAGCCACTCTTCCCGAAGATGAAGAAATCTCCCTCGACGATTGGGAAAACGCCCTCACCCTCTCATCCGTCTCCGCCCCCCTCGGTCAATACAACCCGGAACTTGCCGAGCGCTGGTGGGAACAAGCGACCGACGAACGAACCCGCCGCCTCGCCGAAGCCGCCGTAGTCTATCGCGCCGCGCTCAAACTTCCGGAAGACAAACAGGAAGACTTCTTAAAATCCATCTCAGACGATCAAAGCGAAGCCCGAGACCTCGCCCTCAAACTCCTCGTCTCCAAGCCAACCGAAAACCTCAACGCCGAGGGCAACCTGCGGCTCATGAGCTCGCTCAAACCGACCGAGACCTTCATGCTCACCATGAAGCTCGCCTTCTTCGCCGGCATCATTATCTCCTTCCCTTTCCTTCTCTACTTCCTCCTTCAATTCATCGTTCCCGGACTCAAAGATGAAGAACGCAAAGCCCTTTGGCCCGCCCTCGCAATTGGCTTCGGCCTTTTCCTTGGCGGCGTCCTCTTCGCCTACTTCTACGTCTTGCCAAATGTCCTCACCTTCTTCTACGAATGGGGAAAAAGCATGGGCATCTCCAACGACTGGCGTATTGGTTACTACATTTCTTTTGCCACCACCTTCGTTCTCATATTCGGCCTCGCTTTCGAGCTTCCCGTCGTCGTCATGACCTTGGTCAAAATTGGCCTCCTCAGCCACGGCGTGATGCGTGAGACCCGCTCTTACGCTATTCTTGCGATCTTTGTCATCGCCGCTCTCATCACCCCGACTCCGGACGCTATGACTCTTGGTCTCCTAGCGATCCCCATGGTCATTCTCTACGAAATTTGCATCTGGCTCTCCTACTTCCACGAGAAAAAACTCGCCAAACTAGAAGCGGCCGAAGAAGGCGAGCGTATGAAGCGACTCCTCTCCGAACCTGATGAAACAGGTGAAGATGAAGAAGAAAGCGACCTCGATCTCACCGAAGAAGGTGAAGAAGACTTCGACGAGCTTCATCACGACGACCATCACGACGATTACATGGACTACCCCGGCGAGCATCACTCCCCCGAGGAAGATCCAGATCACGATCCCGATGCTCCCGAGGACCACATTCCCGACGAAGAAAAAGACCGCAAGTGATTCTGGTCAAAGCCCGCCTTTGCCGTAAGTTTTGATTCATGCAATCAATGACCGGCTTTGGCCGCGCCGAACATGCCAGCGAGAAAATCATCGCACGAGTGGAAATCACCACCGTGAATCGAAAGCAAGCTGATATCCATTTTAGCCTCCCTCGCGAACTCGGTGGACTTGAAGCCGGACTCCGCAAAAGCGTCCTCGCCATCGTCTCCCGTGGCCGTGCCAATGTCTCGATTCACCTCGAACGCACCGGAAGCGGCGAGGAAACTCTCGGCGTCGATACCGACCGCGCTCAAGCGCTCGAAGCCGCTTTCACCGAGCTTTCGAAGGCGCTCAATCGCCCCCTCCAGCTCAGCGCGCACGACTTCCTCCGCACCCCCGGCATCATTTCCTTCGATGACTCTGGCTGGGATTCCGATGAAGCCCTTGAAGCCATCGAACCCGCCCTTACCGGAGCGCTCGAAAAGCTCGTCGAAATGCGCAGCTCGGAAGGAGCAGACCTCAAGACTGACCTCCTCGTCCGCCTTCAAATCCTCGAAGACCACGTCTCGGTCATCGCCGAAATCTCCCCGCAGGTGGTCACCCGCCAGCGCGAACTTCTCAACAATCGCCTCCGCGATGCCGGCATCGAACTCGACCTCAACGACGAACGCCTCCTTAAAGAAATCGCCCTCTTTGCCGAACGCTGCGACATCTCCGAGGAAACCACTCGCCTCGCCTCCCATCTGGGACGCTTTCGCGAATTCCTCGACTCCGGCGAACCATCCGGACGCTCGCTCGACTTCCTCTGCCAAGAAATCAACCGCGAATTCAATACCATCGGATCCAAAGCAAACGACGCCGGTATCGGTCAAAATGTCGTAGCCGCAAAAACGGAACTCGAAAAAATCCGCGAACAAGTCCAGAATATCGAATAGCTATGAAGAAACTCCCCCTTTCACTCATCCTTGCCACCGTCACGACCGGCGCTGGTCTCCTTCTTTCCTGCGGAAGCGACCCCATCTCATCGTCCTCTCTGTCCACCCCTAAAACTTTCCGCAGCTCGGTGCAAATCACCCAGGCTCTCATTCCTGAAGGCCGCTACGGACGCGCCAAAAACGGCCGCATGTCTCCGCGCTACATCACCATTCATTCCACTCAGAATTATGCCTCCGGCGCGGATGCTCGCACGCACGCCCGCCTCCTCCAACGTGGCGGACTGACTTCAAGAAACAACTCGCTCGGCTACCTCACCTGGCACTTTTCGGTCGACGACCACTCGATCTATCAGACCCTCCCCACCAACGAGCAAGGCCAGCATGCCGACTACGATGGCACCGGAAATCGGAAATCCATCGGTATCGAAATGTGCGAGAACCGAGGCAACTCACGCGCGGCAACTCTCGACCGCACCGCCCGCCTCACCGCCGACCTCATGCGTCGCCATAACATCCCTCTGAGCAACGTCGTTCCCCACCAACACTGGGAGCGTATCCGCTACTCCGATGGCAAAAATCTCGGCCACAAAAACTGCCCCAACTTCCTCATGACCAACGGCAAGCCCGGCGCCAAGTGGCAGGCTTTCTTGAATCAGATCAAGAGCCACCTCTAAGCGGAATGGCTACCGGATAAACGCCTAAGCGGAAAATAACCGCAGAGTCGCCGAGATCGGAGAGTGACGCAGAGGTTAAAAACAAGCTTACAAAGCGAAGCTTGTCGTCTTACTCAGCCTTCCTCTCCTACTTCAATTACTTGTAGGACCAGATACCGCTGTTTCTGACTTTCGGATCACACGAGCTAGAAATCTGGAAATATACAGAAGAACAATCCCCTGAAAAAACAAGAAACTGTAAATCTCCCAATCACCATTTCCAACTTTAAAGAAGGAACCCAAACTTAGCACGACAGCAACAAAAGTAGCAAGTAAACCCCATGCATAAGCCAGACTGGAAACGAGGGCTAATATTGATCTCATCAGGAATGGCGAACGATTTGCTTTTGCAGGGAAGATAGCCTTAAGCCTCCACCTCAATGTATTTGCTCCGATGGAGCCAGACACTCTGAACGAGGCCGAGAAGGAACATACAAATCACCACGAAGGTTCCCGAGTAGCTCACTAAGGGCAGCGGAATTCCGGTGATGGGCGTCAGAAGAACACACATCCCAATGTTTTCGAACATGTGGGCAAAGAATAAGCCCACGACTCCCCCCACAATAATCCGCCCCGCCAGATCACGGCTGTAAAAGGCGATAAAGAGGCATTGAATCAAAAGCAGTGCAAAGCCCGTCACCAAAAGTAAAGCTCCTCGAAAGCCCTGCTCCTCCGCAATCACCGCAAAAATGTAATCGTTATGCGCGGTCTTCCACGGGATGTATCTCTTATCGTGAAGGGACCCCCGTTCCGCGATCGCCCCCCAGCCGAGTCCTTTCCAACCCGCCTTTCCGACCGCAGTCGAAACCCAATAGGGCGCATAGTTATCACCTTCATTGTTTGCCACAATCCCAGTTTCAACCGACTCCAAATACATCTCGATCCGTTTCGTCCCCCGTTCCGAAACGGAAGGCAGGACAATAAAGTAGGCAATGGGAGCGATCCCAATCGCCATCGCGGTTAAAAATGTGAGGTATCGCCATGGAATTCCACTGACCAAAATCGAAACAATCGCAACCGGCAACCAGACCAGAGCCGATCCCATATCACCCAGCTTCACCACCATCAAAAAAGGAATCCCCGTCAGGGTCGCGATCAAAATCACCCGAAACGAAGGCTCCGCAAAAAAGCGGTGAATCTTGGGCAAATCTTGCGCCAAGGTGGCAATCGCAATGATTCCCGCCGCAATCGCAACCTGAGCAGGCTGAAAACTAATCGGTCCCACACTGATTCGGTGGACTTCATCATCCAAACCCATCGCCTTCAAGGTGAGAGCCAGCCCCACAAGATACATTGGAATCCCCAGCCAGCGCACCCAACGATAATCAACGAGTGCCGTCACGAAATAGACAATCGTCCCCAGCGCCATCCACATCTTGTGGCGAGCGGCATAAAATTCCCCGCCAGACAAACCATTCTGCCCAGGCAAATGCCGCGCCGCGCTTTCAATCGCAAAGATCCCAAAAACGAGGAGCCCATACATCGTCAGTACGAGCACCCAGTTCATTCCGAGAATTTTGCGAAAGAGCGGCGTCATTGGTTCTTCGGCGGCGAGACTACCCAGCCAAGCCTTTCGGGAACATCTTAAAAATTCGACCTGGTGAGATTCTCTAAAGAACTCATTCCGCGATCATTTTCCGAATCACCATCGATTCTCTCCCGCTAGCCCTCAAACGCTCCTGTCGGGAAGCCGGAATATCCCCAATGGGACAAGCTTGGTAAGCCAAATTTTCCGTAAAATAATCAACTGCCCTCGTGCTCAGCGCAAAGACCCACGGAATGCCTAACTCGCGAGCCCGCTTCTCAGCCGCCTCCACCAAGAGATGCCCGTAACCCAGCCCTCCGTGGTTTTGCTTCACGTAAAGACAAGCCACCTCCGCACAATGAGGTTCAGCGGAAGGATGCAGCGCCACGCAGCCCACCACGTTTCCATCGATCGTGAGAACCTGAAAATCCTCCAATGAGGTCTCGATCTCCTCATAGGACCTCGGCACCAAATGAGCATCCCGCATCGACCGACCCACCATCGCCAGCAGCTCGGAAATATCATCCGGCCCAATCGGACGAATCGAAAGGTAATCATCCGCGTAAACCATCACCCCGACACCCTCGTTCGAGAAAAGCTCATCCATCAACACTCCCTGATGAACCTCATCAAGAAGATGCACCCGCGGAATTCCGCTCGCACAAACTTCGGCGGCGCGATGAAACAATTCCTCTTCTGGGCCCTGCCAACCTTGCGCGTCTTCCCGAGAAATCGCCGTCCCACCCTCGGAAGGCTTCGGGATTAAGGTGATCAATTTGAAAGCCCCCAACTCTCCTGCGAAGTTCACAACCTCGTCTCCTAAAAACGGAAGATCAGGACTCTCAATCAGAGCCAATTGACCCCGCTCAAGAATCGCGCTCACCTTTTCGGAATCCAACTCCGCCGCTTGCCACTTCAACTCCCCATCAATGAGAAGGTGACTCACTTGCGCCTCCGCACTGCCAGTCGAAATCACCACAAGCTTCACCCCCACTTGTTGCAGCGCGATCAAATCAAGCAAGGCCTCAGCCAAAGCGAGCTGAGTCATCCGGGCAGCATTCAGAACCAACACGAAAGTCTTCCCTCGGAAAGACGGCACGTATTGAAGGACTGCCCGAACATCACTCTGCACGGCGAGAAGATAGAAGGACTTGGCAGGAATTGAAACGCCAAATCGATGCATGGATTACGGAGCTTGGGCTTTAGCCCGAGTCCCCAGTCGACCGGCTCACTCGGGCTAAAGCCCAAGCTCCGTAAAGAAACCCAACAAGCAAACCCGTCACCGCAAACCAATCCCCAAAGGCCGCGTAAAGCGTCACCCCACCTTCAGCCGGAATGTAAACCGGCGCCAAAAGATATCCCCGATGAAAATGGCTCCCCTCCCTATCGACCAAATTCCGCTTCTGCCCCGTGTAAGGATCGGTCAACGATCCCGCCGCCGTGACCACTCCGGTCACCCCACGATTCGCCGCCCGCACCATCGGCCGCCTCAGCTCAATCGTCCGAAAAAGAGCATTCCGAAAATGCTGGGCCGCTCCCTCGCTTTCTCCAAACCAACCATCGTTCGTCAAGTTTACCAAAAGCTGAGGCTCATTGCGCACAAATTTTCGAGTCACCCGCTGCACCGTGTCTTCGAAACAGATCGAAGGAATCATCGTCACCTTCTCATCACCCACTTGAAAGGGAATCGTTTCAAAACTTTCCCCCGGTGTGATCCCGCTCCCAAATTCCACGCCCGCCGCATCGTAGTAAAGCTTTCGCAAAAATGGCAGATCAGGAATGTATTCTCCCAAGATGACGAGATGGTGTTTTTGATAACTCTCTCTCTCGCCTTCCTTCGAATCCGCGATGAACGAATTATAAACCTGAGCCTCAGGATCCATCGGATTCTCTCCCAAAAATTCATTCATCCCCGTCACAAAGGTAAAATCACCAAGCCCCGTGACGTAGTCAAAAATGCTCTCAATTTCAGGCCCACCTTTCGAGCTCCCCCCCTCCTGCAGCTCCAAAATATCGGGCAAACAAGCCTCCGGCCAGATGACAAGATCCGGCATTTTCAAACCAATAATCTCCTCTTCCGAAGCCGCCTCGCGCAAGGCCTCCCCCGCTTTCAGCTCCGCTTCCTCAATTCCCTTTTCGGTCAGCTCAATGAAACCATCAACCGTTCGTTGCGGCCCCCAAGCCGGATCAACCACGCCCGCTTTCTGCGGAATATTTTGCTGCACGAGGAGCACTTGCGCTTCGATCTTTGGAGCATTCGTGACCGAAACCAAGCGCGCCGTTCCGACCGAAAAGGAGAGCATGATGACCAAAAGCCCAACCGCAAAATCCCAGTGAAGCATCTTCACCTCTCCGGCCATGAATTGCCGGTAAAACCGCAAGCCCGTCTGCACCGCCACTGCACTCAAAAAGACTGGCAAAAAAGCCAGTCCGATCACCCCGACGTATTCGGCATTCTGCGCCATGATGAGATTATTCGCAAAGGTCACCCCGAGCCCATTCCAGCCAAAGCCCGTCAAAAGAATCCCGCGCGCCCACTCCAACCCGCACCAAAAACCTCCCAGCAGCGCCGCATAGCCGAGGCTTCGCCACATCTCACGAAAACGACCCCAGATCTTTTGAGGCGAGACATATTTGCGAACCCAGGGATTCGCCACGGTCGAGGCAAAGGCACCAAAGACCCCAAAATAAAGGGCAAGGTAAGCCGACAAGGCCACCGCCCCCGGCCAAGTCACCGAACCGAGCCACTTGAGATTAATGACCCAAAAGGCCAGCCCTGAAATCCAAGCGAGACCGAAGCCCCGCAGCGCGCGTTTCTTCGGAGTAGTCGTCCAGAGGATCGGCAAGAGAACCCACATCCATCCCCACACCAACCACGAATGATCGAAGGGAGTGAAGGACATCGCGAGCGCCGCACCACATGCGGCCACGCCCAGAATTCTCAAAAATGCCCGCATTAGCCCATTCGTTCAAAGGCATCTTTTTCGAGAGCGGCCCAGAGAGCATCGAGCGAAGACTCCACTGCCTCCTTCGATTCCCCTTTGCCGAAGAGGTAGTATTTAATCTTAGGTTCCGTGCCCGATGGCCGAACTGCAAAGCGACGCCCGTCCGCGAGATCGACAAACAACATCGCTGATTCAGGAAGCTCGTCACCTTCTTGATCGTAAAAGCCGCCTTTTGCGTAATCCTTCACCGCCGTGGAAGCCGAGCCATCGATTTCTTGTGGAGGATTCGTGCTGTAAGATTCCACCAAGGCCGCGATCTTGCGCGCCCCTTCGCCGCCTTCCATGACGATCGATTTCCCCTGCTCCAAGTAAACTCCGTATTCCGCCCAGACCCGATCTCGCAGACCCGCGATGGTGGTATTTTCGCTCATGGCATAAGCCGCCAATTCCGCGAACATCACTGCCGCCGCATTGGCATCCTTATCGCGAACGTAATCCGAGCAGAGGTAGCCATAGCTCTCCTCACCCCCGAAGACGAAGAACTTAGAATACTCCAAACGCAGCTTCCGGCTCTCTTCCTCAGTCAGGCTGCGATAATCGCCCTTTTTTGATTCAGGAATGGCGTCCTCATACTTCTTCAATTTCTCCCCGATGAACTTAAATCCAGTCAAAGTATCAACCACACTAATTCCGTATTTTTCAGCGATAACACTCTGTAATTCAGTTGTTACGAGAGTTTTCACTAAAACCGCGCGACTGCGATTACTCTCAGTCAGCCAACCCAGCTCAAACATGCTCTTAATGCGATACCAGCCGAGCAAGGAACCGATCTGATTCCCTGTTAATAACTCCATTTCACCCTCCCCATTTCGCACTGCCACGCCCATGCGGTCGCAGTCAGGATCAGTCGCGATCACGGCATCCGCCCCGACCTCTTCAGCCAGCTCGATCCCCTTCGCGAGCGCGGAAGCATTCTCGGGATTCGGCGACTCCACCGTCGGGAATCGTCCATCTCCCCCATCCTGCTCCGGCACCGTGATGACCTCGAAGCCCAGCTCACGCAGCATCGGCACGATGATAACACCACCCGTTCCGTGCAGGTTGGTGAACACCACCTTGGCCTTCCGCCCCTCTAGGAGATCAGGACGCAGCAAAGTGGTCCCAAGCTTATCCATATAGATCCGGTCCATCTCCTCACCCAAAATCGTCAGTGATCCCTGCTCTGACTCCGGCACAGGCTCGTAATCTTCACTCTTGAGCGCGTTCACTTCCGTAATCACGCCCGTGGCGTGCGGCTCGACGAGTTGCCCACCATCATCGATGTAGGCTTTGAAACCATTATCATGCGATGGATTGTGACTCGCGGTGAGGCAAACTCCAGAAGTGGCGCGCAGGTGCCGAATCGCGAAGGAGATCTCCGGCGTCGCGCGCTCGGCCTCGAAGAGGTAAGCATCGCAACCAAGATCGGTGCAAACCTTGGCGCAAGTCTCGGCAAAGTCGCGCGAGAAGTGACGCGTATCATGACCTATCACCAAGGAAGGCTTCCCCTCGCCCGTAAAACTCTTCCGCGCATAGGTCACCAGACCAATCATCGCGCGCTTGAGGTTGAAAAAGTTCATCGAAGCCGTTCCCACACAAGGATGCTCCGGCCGCCCTAGTGGCCCACCCGTTCCTTGCTCGGCTGCCGTGACGATTTTACCGACGGTGCGGCCCCGTAAACCACCCGTCCCAAAAGCCATCGTTTTGAAGAAACGATCATCAATTTCCTGCCACTCCTCCGCTTTTAAAAGCTCCGTAATGGCTGCCGCTCCGACCGCCGAAGCAGTCCCTGCGAGGTAAAGTTCAATATTGCCGCAAGCTTCGGCAGAGACCTTGCCGTTTTGCACGGCAGCATCGAGAAGGGATTTCCATTCGCTCATTTCTGCAAGGATGCTAAAACGGCGGCGCGCAATGTCCAACCCTCGCCTTCAAGAAATCATCACAAAATCGCTGCAAAAGCGCGAAAAGCTCCAAAATGGGGAAACTGACCTCATTCGTCTCATCGATGGCGGCGGCGATGAGCTCCGCGGAAGCATCCTCGAGAGCTATGGCGAAGGCTGGATGATCTCGACCAGCGGCAGCGGACTGAACCCCGACCTCCGCGATCTCCTTTCCGATTTTGGCAAGCCGCTCTACTGGAAACGGCTCGACCAACATCAAAAAGAATCCCCCCTACATGTCAGCGGACCTGAGATGCCGGAATTTTTCATCGGAAAGGAAAATGGCCTCAACTGCCGCCTCTCTTTCCAATCCGGATATTCCCAAGGGATCTTCATCGACCAACGCGACAACCGCGCCGCCCTCCGCGCCATGGTGAAGCCCGGCCAAAGCGTCCTCAACACCTTCGCCTACACCGGCTTCTTCTCCATCGCCGCCGCCGCCGCCGGAGCGGTGACCTCCACTCTCGATCTCTCTCAAGTCTATCTCGATTGGGCGCGCGAAAACTTCCGCCTCAACGACATGGATCCCGCAGACCACTACTTCTGCAAAGGCGATACCTTCCACTGGCTCCGTCGATTCGCGAAACAAGGCCGCAAGTTTGACTTCATCATCCTCGATCCCCCCACTTTCTCACGCGATGACAAGGGCAAGGTCTTCCGCGTCGAAAAAGACTACGGAACTCTCTTCCAACTCGCCGCCTCCTGCCTCGAACCGGGCGGACGAATCCTCGCCTGTACCAACTTCCGCGGCATGAGCCTGCGCGAATTCATGGCTCAACTCAAAGGTGCCGATTTAAAGGCGGTCGAGATGCCCGAAGACTTCACCGACACGCCCTATCTAAAGTCGGTTTGGGCAAAGTTCCCCTAGACGAATCGCTGGGCAGTCTGGAGACAGCCCCTCCTGTTCCGCTCTCAGTTAACCCGGAATTTTATAGATCAAACGCAGTGAGTCTAAACGCAGTCGCGCTCCCACGAGTGCATCCTTCACGGTCTCGCGGTGACGATCGAGCGCTTCAATCTCAACCTCGTCAATCAAGGGATTCACTTGAGCTAAATCGACCAAGCGTTTCTTCTCCACTTCAAAGGACTCTTCCATTTTACCAAGCGCCTTTTTCACGGTGGTGACTCGGCGTTTCTTCGCCAAGACTTCCAGCGCCTTGAGCATCGCAGGGATCATCTCCCCCCTGATTTTCGCTTGTTCGAGGAGCTTCCGATGATTCCCCGGGCGAAGTACGGCTTTTATCAGAGAAAGATCCGCCGTCATGTCATTAGCCTGATAATCGACCGCCACCCGAATCGGCACCGCCGGCAAATAGTGATCGGTTTGCAAAGAGGCAGGCGCGATGCACTCGACGATGTAATACGCTTCCAAAATAACCGAAGTCGTCCCCGCCGCCTCCCAGACTCCGAAGGCGCTGTTGCCAGCCTCGCCCGAAAGGAGGAGGTCGATGGAATTCCTTACCATCGGATGATCCGCCGTCATGAGGCCGATTTCCTCCCGCGTCAGCGCCCGCTCTCGATCAAAGGTCACACTCATCCCATCCTCCGGAAGATCCGGGAAAGCATCCGTGATGACGTTACCGGGTTCCAGCAAGTAGCCCCGCATTCCCAACTCCTCAACCGAGAGGCCAAAGTGATCAAAGAGGCGCAAAATCCAGTCCTCGAAATTACGATCCCCATCCCAAGTGTCCATCAACTCTAGGGTCTCATCAATCCCGCCATCTCCTTGTGAAGTGAGCGCGAGAAGGCGATCCGGACCGCGTTCCATTTGCGCTTCGGTCTCGTCCCGGAGCTTCTTCGACTCCGCGATGAATTCGTCCAAGGTCGGCGCTTTAATCTGCTGCAAACGTTTCACGAGAAGCTGCGCGCCTTGCAGGTTTTTCTCAAAGGCATTCAAGCCCTCCTGATACCATCGCGCATAGCGCTCCCCCGGGTCTCCCTTCACGTAGGGAACATGGATATTGATCGTCTCAGTCTGGCCAATCCGGTCCAGTCGCCCGATCCGCTGCTCCAGTAATTCTGGATTCTCCGGCAGATCAAAAAGGACGAGATGGTGGGAGAATTGGAAGTTCCGCCCCTCACTCCCAATCTCAGAACAGATGAGAAGTTGCGCTCCATCATCTTCCGAAAAGTAAGCGGCATTTCGATCCCGCTGCAGCAAGGTCAGTTCCTCATGAAACTGCGCGATCTTCATATCGATGCGATCCAACAAAGCTCCCGTGAGGTCCTCGACCAAATCAAGCGTCTTGCAGATGAGAAGGATCTTCTCCGTCGGATATTGCTTCAAGAAATTGATCAACCACTCGACCTTCGCCTCGAAGGGCTCCTCCCCTTCCAGCTCGACCAGGTGAGCCTTGCGCTCGGGAAATCCACTGAGCTGCTTGCGGGTATTTCGGAACATCACTCGGCCCGTGCCAAAGGAGTCGAGGAGGTCACGAATGACCTCATCTTTGTTCACCGGAAGCTTGGCTAAACCCTCCGCGATCCGGGGCGAACGCTCCGCGAACAAGGCCGCATCCGGCGTCTTCCCGGCTTGGATTTCATCAATCGCATCGGCCACTTTTTCGTAGTAATCCGACTCCGCGAGAAAGGCCTCCAAATCATTGTAACGATGAGGATCAAGAAGCTGTAGTCGCGCAAAGTGACCTTCCGCCCCCAACTGCTGCGGCGTCGCGGTGAGGAGCAGAACCGAAGGCGTTTCCGTCGCCAGCGCCTGCACCAATTCATAGCCCTCACTCGGCTCCTCCGGCGTCCATTCCAAGTGATGCGCCTCATCTACAATGAGCAAATCCCAGCCCGCCTCGATGACCTGTGGAACGCGCTCGGGATTTTCCAAGAGGAAGTCTTGTGAGCAAAGAATGAGCTGATTTTCTAAGAAGGGATTTTCAGCCGACAGCGACTGACACCGCTCCTCATCAAAGATCGCGAAGAGCAAATTAAAACGACGCAGCAGCTCGACAAACCACTGGTGCACCAGCGGCTCAGGCAAGAGAATCAGCACCCGATCCGCGCGCCCCGTGAGATGAAGTCGATGCAGGATGAGACAGGCTTCAATCGTCTTTCCAAGCCCCACTTCATCGGCGAGAAGAACCCGAGGCGCGAGGCGCGAGCAGACTTCTTTGACAATCGCGATTTGATGCGGGATGTAGTCGATGCGTCCTCCCAAAAAACCGCGCACCGGCGACTTGCGAATCTGCGAGGAACGGAAAAGTGACTCGATCCGGATGTTAAAGGTCCGGAGTTCATCGACCTGCCCACCTAGCAATCGATCGTCCGGCTTGGAAAAGCTAATCGAGTCATCCAGCTCTCCCTCGGAGAAGGATTTGTCTCCCTCATGATAAGTGAGGAGATTGTTTTCTTCCGTGACCCGATCCACCGTGATTGTTTCGCCGGTGTGAATCAAAATCTCATCCCCCTCCTTAAAACGAACCCGCATGATGGGCGCGGAATCGATCGCAAAGATCCGCTTTTCCTCCGCCGCCGTGAAAAGGATGGTCGCCTTGCCCGCTTCCTCTTCCAGTAAAACGCCCAATCCCAATTCTGGCTCGCTCGTGCTCACCCAACGTTGACCTGGTTCATAATTGCCCTGCATTCGCAAAAGCCATAACGAGGATGAGCGCATCTGGAAACTGCCAATTCGCAAGGAAGAATTAAACTTGGAGATTTGCACCCCGCGCCTACCGTCCCGCAGAGCTTTATGAAGGAATTGAAAGACGGAATCAGATCACTCGTGCGCCTCGATTTCCAAGGCCACGTGCACAAACAGTTTCGTGGCACCGATTCCGCCAAACGCTTCGCCAACGAGGTCGCCGTGCTTAAGGCTCTCGAAGATCGCGGTGCCACCAATGTCCCCCGCTTGCTCAGTCACGACCACGAAACGCTCACCCTCGTCACCACCAACTGCGGCGCTCCCGCCCCTCTCATCACCGACAAAAAGGCCAAGGCTCTTTTTCAAGAGCTCGAAGAGAATTTCGGCATCAAACACGATGACCCCGAGCCCCGCAACGTGACCTACTCGCAGCAAATGGGCCGATTCTGCCTCATCGACTTCGAACTCTCCGAAATCCTCCCCATGCCCAGCGCAGTTCGGGAATCAAAGACCGACATCTTAAGAGCGACTTGGGCCGCCTCCAGCGTCAAAGGCGAAAGTCATGTCGCGAACGACGACGCCTTCCTTGTCCTCACCGTGAATCCCGAATCGACCGACCCCCTTCCCGATTCGGGCGAAATCCTCCTCGATCCCTCGCACCTCGTCCTCGCCGTCTCCGATGGGATGGGCGGGCGCAACGCGGGCGAATTTGCTTCCCGACTTCTCATGGCCCGCATCCGCAAAGAAGCGGCCGACCTTTACCATCGACTGGGCTGTGAAGAAGAGGCCCAAAGCGCGCTCGACCAACTCCTCCGCCAATGCCATCACGACATCACCAATCTCGCTTGGCAAAGTGACAACACCCAAGGAATGGGAGCCACCCTGACCATGGTCTGGGTCAGCCACGAGCGACTCTTCTGGGCCCACATCGGCGACTCTCGGCTCTATCTCATTGATGACGAAGGCGTGCGGCAGTTGAGCAAAGACGACAACCAAGCTTGGTATCAATGGCAACGCGGCGAGATCAGCGAATACGCCTACCGCAATCACCCGCGCAAAGCCATCCTCAGCGATGTCCTCGGCGGAAGCCCGCACGAACCCTTCCCAAAAACCGGCTCCCTCCCCCTCAAAGACTGCCAACGCCTCATGCTCTGCTCCGATGGAATCATGGACGGGCTTTGGGAGAAAACGATCCACGAAATGCTCGCCGAAGACCGCCCCGTGGCCGAAATCGTCAAACTCATGAGCGAGCGCGCCATCGAAAACGATGATCGGGACGATACCACCCTCATGATTGCCCAAATCGCGCGGATCTAGGGAGCTGATTTGGCACGCAAAGTGCTTTTTCGAACATAAGGATTTGCCTAAGGCGGGAATTTTTCCAAGTCTCGCGGCGATCCAAACGCACGGAAGACAACTTCCAAGCAAACAAATCAGACCAATGGCTAAATACCGACTCGATTACATCTGGCTGGACGGCTACACGCCCGTTCCAAATCTCCGCACGAAATGCTGCATCAAGGAATTTGATGACATGCCCACCCTCGAGCAGCTTCCTGAGTGGGGCTTCGATGGTTCCTCAACCCAACAGGCCGACGGAGGTGACTCCGATTGTGTCCTTAAGCCAGTCGCTCTCTACCCTGACGGCACTCGCGAAAATGGCCTCCTCGTCATGTGCGAAGTCATGCTTCCAGACGGAAATCCACATCCCTCCAACGCCCGCGCAGGCATCCTCGACGATCCAGACGCATGGTTCGGATTTGAGCAGGAGTACTTCCTCGAGAAGGACGGAAACATCCTCGGCTTCCCGAAAAACGGATATCCTGAGCCACAAGGTGGTTACTACTGCGGTGTCGGATACAAGAACGTCGGCGACATCGGCCGCGCGATCGTTGACGAGCACCTCGACCTCTGCCTCTACGCCGGCATCAACCACGAAGGCATCAACGCCGAAGTCGCGATGGGCCAGTGGGAATTCCAGGTTTTCGGAAAAGGCTCCAAGCGTGCTGCTGACCAAATTTGGGTCGCTCGCTTCCTCCTCGAGCGCCTCTGCGAAGAGTATGCCGTCGACGTGAACTACCACTGTAAGCCTCTCAAGGGTGACTGGAACGGTTCCGGAATGCACTGTAACTTCTCCACCGCTAAGCTCCGTGACGAAGGTGGTAAGGACTACTTCGATAAGCTCATGGCTCAGTTCGAGAAGAACTGCATGGAGCACATCGCCGTCTACGGACCAGACAACGACCAACGCCTCACCGGCCTCCACGAGACTCAGTCAATCGACAAGTTCTCATGGGGAATCGCTGACCGTGGAGCTTCCGTTCGTGTCCCCCACGCCTTCGCCAAGAATGACTGGAAAGGCTACCTCGAAGACCGTCGCCCCAACTCTCAAGGAGACCCCTACGCCATCGCCTCTCGCGTCCTCAAGACGATCGAAGAAGTCGGCTAGTTCACCCTTCGAACAACTTCCAAAACGGTCACTGGTTCGCCAGTGGCCGTTTTTTAATATGGAGAGCGGGTTTTCAACCCGTAAAATGCCCTTGGGTGCTTACCCTCAACCAGAGCCCCTCAACCACCCCCCAACCAAGCCAAAGCGGGCTAAAAACCCACTCTCCTAATTCCCCCCCAACCAAGCCTGAAACCTGAAACCTAGTAAACGTCTTCAAGCTCGCCACCCCATCCATCAATCCCTAAATTCCCACCAAGAGCTTAATTGATATCTAAAAGCAAATGCCCCCCTCCAAAAAAGCCGCCAAAAAGAAGACCGCTCGCAAGGCAGCCAAAAAGCCCGCCAAATCCTTCGAGGAATCCCTCTGGGAAACCGCCACCAAACTGCGCGGCTCCGTCGAGTCCTCCGAATACAAGCACGTCGTCCTCTCGCTGATCTTCCTCAAGTTCGTCTCCGATAAATTCGAAGAACGCCGCGCCGAACTCATCGCTGACGGAAAGGGCGAATACATCGATCAGGTGCCGTTCTACACCATGCAGAATGTCTTCTACCTGCCGGAGACCTCCCGCTGGTCCTACATCCAGCAGCATGCCAAGCAGGGCGACATCGCGATCAAGATCGACTCGGCCCTCACCGCGGTGGAGAAGAGCAATGCCTCGCTCAAGGGCGCCTTGCCGGACAACTACTTCTCCCGCCTCGGGCTGGATGGCAGCAAGCTCTCCGCCCTCATCGATGCCATCAACAACATCGACACCGTCGGCGACAAGGAGGAGGACACCGTCGGCCGGGTCTATGAATACTTCCTCGGCAAGTTCGCCGCCTCCGAGGGCAAGCTGGGGGGCAAGATCTACGACCCCTGCTGCGGCTCGGGCGGCATGTTCGTGCAGTCGCTCAAGTTTGTCGAAAGCCACCACGGCAACACCAAAGACATCTCGGTCTACGGGCAAGAGTTCACCGCCACCACCTACAAGCTGGCCAAGATGAACCTCGCCGTGCGCGGGCTCTCGGCCAACCTCGGCGAAGTCCCCGCCGATACCTTCTTCAAGGATCAGCACCCCGACCTCAAGGCCGACTACATCATGGCCAATCCCCCCTTCAACCTGAAGGACTGGCGCGCCGCCGACGAGCTCGTCCACGACGGACGCTGGAACGGCTACGACACCCCGCCCACCGGCAATGCCAACTACGCCTGGATTCTCCACATGGTGAGCAAGCTCTCCGAGCACGGCGTGGCCGGCTTCGTCCTCGCCAACGGCTCCATGTCGACCAACACCAAGGGCGAAGGCGAGATCCGCCAAAAGATGGTCGAGAACGACCTCGTCGACTGCATGATCGCCCTGCCCGGCCAACTCTTCTACACCACCCAGATCCCCGTCTGCCTCTGGTTCCTGACCAAAAACAAATCCGGGAACGCCGACGTCCCCGTCGGCATCACTCCCCAACGCAACCGCGAAGGCGAGACCCTCTTCATCGATGCCCGCAAGATCGGCTCCATGATCTCGCGCACGCAAAAAGAATTGTCCACAGAGGACATCGCACACATTGCCGACACCTATCACTCGTGGAGGTCAGGCGCGTGCGCGAATGATGAATTATCAATGATGAGTTCTGAATCAAAAACTCAGCATTCAGAACTCAGCACTCATAAGTCCACATCCTACCAGGATGTGGCTGGCTATTGCAAGTCAGCGACGGTCGATGAAATCAAAAAACATGATTATGTCCTGACACCAGGCCGCTACGTCGGTGCCGCCGCCCTCGAAGACGACGGCATCCCCTTCGAAACCAAAATGTCCGAGATGAGCGCCACGCTCTTCCAACAAATGGCAGAAGCCACCAAGCTCGACGCCACCATACGGCAAAACCTGAAAGGATTGGGCTATGAAGAATAATTCAACATTCATCACTCATAATTCATCATTCGCCGCAGGCGCCACCATCACCGAAAACCTCAAATCCCTCGGCTATGGCAGAAATTAACGACCTTTCTTCAAGTCACTCGAAGGATTTCTTCATCGAGATCCGCGACATCCTCCAGCAGGCGCGTCACAACGCAGCTCAGTCTGTCAATTCGCTGATGGTCGAAGCCTATTGGACCATTGGCCAACGGATCGTAGAAGAAGAGCAAGGAGGCTCTGCCCAAGCCGCCTATGGAAAAGGTCTCCTGAAGGAATTGTCCAAATCACTCTCTCAGGAATTCGGAAAAGGCTTTTCCTTGGCGAACCTCAAGAACTTCCGCCAATTCTACCTCACTTATCCAGCAGGGCGAAAAAGCTACGCACTGCGTAGCCTTTTGAGTTGGACCCATCACCGCCTCATCATGCGAGTCGATGATCCAGAAGCCAGAGCCTACTACCTCACCACTTCAGCCGATCAAAACTGGAGCACCCGAGTGCTCGAAAGGCAGATCAACACCCAGACTTTTGAGAGACTCCTTTCGACCCAATCAGAGAACCCGGCATCTCCTAGCCCACGCGAGCAAATACTCACTCAGCTCAAAGATCCCTACGTCCTAGAATTTCTCGGACTGAGCGAAGATCCCAGCCTTCTGGAGAAAGAGCTAGAAACAGCTCTCATCAACGACCTCCAAAAGTTTCTCCTCGAGCTAGGCGGCGGCTTCTCCTTCGTCGCTCGCCAAATGCGCCTCAGCACCGAGACCAGCCACTTCTACCTCGACCTCGTCTTTTACAACTACCTCTTAAAGTGCTTTGTCATTCTTGACCTCAAAACGACAAAGCTCGCCCATCAGGACATCGGTCAAATGGACATGTATGTCCGCATGTTCGACGACCTCAAACGCGGCGAAGACGATAACCCCACCATCGGCATCATCCTCTGCGCCGACAAAGACGAGACCATCGTGCAATACTCCGTCTTAAAAGAAAACGAGCAACTCTTCGCCTCAAAATACCGCACCATTCTCCCCAGCGAAGAAACCCTCAAAGCCGAACTTCAACGCGAACGACGCCTTTTCTCAAACGAAAAGCCCCAACAAGACGCCAACGATGAAAAATAATCTCCGGAATTCAGCATTCATCACTCAAAATTCATCACTCGCCGTAGGCGTAAAGGAGGGCTTGGGGTATGGGAAGTGAGTGGAAGACAGTGCGCCTAGGTGATCACGTCGACGCCTCCCTTGGCAAGATGTTGGATAAAAACAAGAACCGAGGAACCCTTCACCCATACTTGGGAAATAAGCAGGTTCGATGGGGGGGCTTTGATCTCGACGATCTCGCAGAAATGAAATTCGAGGATCACGAGCATGATCGCTATGGATTGAGCTTTGGCGATTTAGTGGTCTGCGAAGGAGGAGAGCCTGGGAGGTGCGCACTTTGGAAAGATGAAGTTCCAAACATGAAGATTCAAAAAGCACTTCACCGAATCCGACCACATCCTGAACTCAATAGCACCTTCCTGCATTATTGGTTCTGTTATGCGGGCAAGTTTGAATTGCTTGAGCCCTATTTTACAGGAACAACAATCCAGCACTTGACCGGCAAGGCCGTTGCCGAACTACCCATCCCACTCCCGCCCCTCCCCAAGCAAAAAGCGATCGCTCACATCTTGGGCACCTTGGATGACAAGATTGAGTTGAATCGGCGGATGAATGCGACGCTGGAAGGGATGGCGCAGGCGCTCTTCAAAAGCTGGTTTGTGGACTTTGACCCAGTGATCGACAATGCTCTCGCCGCCGGCAATCCCATTCCGCCTGAGTTTCAGGCGAGGGCTGAATTAAGAATACTGAGTGCTGAAATTCATAAGTCATCACTCAGAACTCATCATTCCCTCTTCCCCGCCGCCTTCCAAGAAACCGAATCCATGGGCTGGATCCCGGAGGGCTGGAAGACAGCAAAAATCACCGATCTTGCCAACTTAAACTCTGAGTCATGGAGCAACAAAACGCATCCTGACCACGCAAACTACGTCGATCTCGCCAACACCAAGAATGGACGAATCAACGAAGTGTTCCCATACGACTACTCAGAAGCCCCTAGTCGTGCGAGAAGAGTATTAAAGGTCGATGACACCATCATCGGAACGGTTCGACCTGGGAATCGATCATTCGCATACATCCACGAAGACGGTCTAACCGGAAGCACTGGCTTTGCCGTGTTGCGCCCTAAAAAGAAAGAATGCCGCTCCTACGTTTACCTGTGCCTAACACAAGACGACGTCATCGATCATTTTGCCCACCTTGCAGATGGAGGTGCCTACCCTGCCATCAAACCCGAGGTCGTCGGGAACCTAGAGACCGTAACTTTCCCGCAAGAGCTCATGGAGCTGTTTGACCTGAAGATTTACCCGCTCATTGAAAAAATCGGTCAGCACCAAAGAGCAACGGACACACTCACCAAACTCCGCGACACCCTTCTCCCGAAACTCATCTCTGGAGAACTCCGCATCGCCAAAGCGAAACAACTCACCGAGGAGGCAATGGCATGAGCGATAGCAAGAAACTAGATTTCAAGCTCGCAGCATCAAACATCGGGCCTCTTACGACTTTCTCGTTCGATGGGAAGATTGGCAGCTGCAAAATCGGAATTTTTGCGAACAACGGTAGTGGGAAAACTTTTCTCAGTCGGATGTTTCGAATCGCAGGAACACCCGATCAGGAACTAGAGAAAATTAATGATCTGCTCACCATTGATGCCGCACAAGGTGATTTCAGTTTTAGCCTAAAAAATCCAAGCGAAAACGGCCGGACACGAAGTTTAGGTATTAAGATAAAGCGGGACGATCCGAATGCCTCGATCACAAATTCCACTGACTACCTATTCCATGCATTTAACAGCGACTACGTCCGGGAAAACATTGAGGAGCGAGAGTATTCCGCTGATGGATCGGTTGAGGGATACATCCTTGGCAAAGGTAATATTGACTTATCTAAGGAGCGGAAGGAATTGGCAGATCTGGAGAGCAAGCGAGAGGCTCTGACAACGGATCTGAAGAATGCGATCCAAAAGGAGAAAAGCAAACTTGATGCCCTTTCCATTCGCAAGAACCTAGGAGATTACACTTTTTTCACCTATGAAAATATTGGGAGCAACACCGGGGTTCAGGAAGCCCAAACGTTCGCAGATCTCAAAGTTCTACACAACGATCTAAAAGCGCTTCCAGACGACTTGCCCGACTTGTCTCCGCTTATTGAACCGTCTCGTATTTCTGATTTTGAGGAAATTTCACTCCTCCTAGAGACTTCATATTCGAAAAGTAGCTTGGCGGAAGACTTCGTAACGGAAGTCAAAAGTAAGCAGGTGCTGGTGGAAGAAGGGTTGAAGGCTAGCAATGGTGAGGAATGCCCCTTCTGCGGCCAGACATATACAGAAGAAGCGGCCCAGCTAATCAGTCGCTACAACCGCTATCTTGATGATGAAGAGGCAAAGGTTGCAAAACGCTGCGAAAGTTTGGTGAGAACCCTCAAGCAAGACCTGCGGACTGTAGAGAAGTCGCTTGCTGACGCTTTGAATACCGCTCAGGGCTTCAACGAGCAGAAGAAGTTCATCCCATCGCTAAAAGAGGAAACCTGTAATGCCTATCAACCTATGGAATCGCTTTCTGAGGCGATTAAAGAGATTTGCACAGCCTTAGAAAATAAGGCTCAAAATATTGATCGAGTAGGTTTTAAAATTGAGAGCGCGTCGAAGCAAGTTGACGAGTATTCTTCCGACTTATCTAAGGCCATAGCCAAGAATCAAAGTAGAATCGATCTCTTAAATTCTACGAAGAACAACGTTCAGCATGAAAAGCGAGAGCTAGACAGACGGCTCTGCCGTGCGCTTTTCATTGAAACTAAGTCAGCACTCTCGGGAAAGCTCGAAGATGTTTCCAAATTGGAAGAATGCACTCAAGCTCTAGAGCGAAGCATTCGAGAAAAGGAGGCACAGGTTCGAATAGAAAAGAAGCAGAAGGTAGCTGAATCTCTTATTCAATTTCTCGACCTATTCTTTGCTGGAAAATATTCCTTCGATGACGAGAAATATTCTATAACCTTCCAGGGCAAGTCGTTGGGGAAAAAAATCGCAAAGGTTCTGAGCGACGGCGAAAAAAGCATCGTGTCATTTTGTCATTATCTAGCGGAAACCCATGTTTTGCTGACGACAGATGACGACTACAAGCGTCTCTTTTTTATTATCGATGATCCCATCTCAAGCTTGGACTTTCATTATGTCTACGCGGTCGCTCAAGTGATTAGAAATATTGGTGATTATTTCGATCTTCAAGGAAATGCCCGTTTCATTGTACTAACGCACAACATCGAGTTCATGAGTATTCTGTGCCGTAATAAAATTGTGAGTCAACGCTTGGTTCTTTCATCAGGAAGACTCGAAAAGTTGAATGAACACTTAATTATGCCATACGAGTCCCATCTAAAGGATATCTACGCAGTTGCCCGGCAGAATGCGCAAGCCACACACACCACCTCAAACTCCATCCGTCATGTGCTTGAAACCATTTGCCGCTTTGATGCGCCAAGGGCAGGTCTAGAGGACTACTTCAATGAAATAGCAGAGCTAAAAGGCAACGAATTCGTCTATTCATTAATGCACGATGGATCTCACGGTGCGCTTCGGACTGATAAGCCGTTCACGCCGGAAATTATTCAGCGTGGCTGCGAGGCTGTAATTCAGTTCATCGACAACAAGTTTGAGGGCCAAGTTGAACATGTAGCGAACCGCTAGATCCACATGAAATTTACCGAAGCCCAACTCGAATCAGCCATCATCGAACTCCTCGGAGTCGAGGGCTACCCGCACGTGTTGGGCGAGGCGATTGAGCGCCAACTGCAAGAGCTGCTCGTCAATTAAAATCCGATGAATTTAAACATTCTAAAGGACGAAAATCCTGCATTTACGAGTGCATCACCCTGCGGGAAGAGCCCGCAGGGTGATGCACTGGACAACAGCTGTCAAGCGGCTCCTATTTCTCCTGAATTTTTTCACAAAAAGACCCTTCAACTTGTGAAAAAAAACAATAAGATATAGGCATGCAATCCATTGAAGACAAATCATCTGCAAGGATTTACGGTAACCAGAGGGGTTGGGCGTTTTCCAAGATTGATTTTTTAGATTTGGGGAATGATGCCGACATCCGAAAAGCGCTCTCTGAATTGGCAGCAAAAGGAACCATCCGTCGGGTCTTACGAGGGATCTATGACTACCCTCGGATCAGCAAGCTTCTCACTACCGAGATGGGGCCTGATCTGGATCAACTGGCACGCGCCTTGGCCCGCAGATCCGGTTGGCGGATCCAGCCCTCGGAAAATACCGCGCTCAACCTCTTGGGACTCTCGACCCAAGTTCCCGCTCAGAGCGTCTACCTTTCCGATGGCCCAAGCAAAACGTATGAGATCGGCAAGCAGCAGCTCGTCTTCAAGAAAAGATCGCTCAAAGAATCGGTCTTCAAGCACAAGGAAAGTGAACTCGTGGTGCAAGCCCTGAAGGCTTTAGGGCAAGAACGGATTGATGAAAAAGTCCTCCAAAAACTTACAGGAACCTGGACGCCAAGCATCTGGAAAAAGATTCTCCGAGACACCAAAACCGCTCCAGCTTGGGTCAGTGACCTGATCCGCAACATTTCAAAGCGCTCTGATTCATGAACGGTGTCGCAACATTGCCCGAGAAGGAGCGAAACGAACTCTTCACGCTCACGGCCCAACAACGCGGCATCGGCTCGATTGCGATCATTGAAAAAGACTTCTGGGTCTGCTGGACGCTAAAGCAACTCTTCGAACATCCCGAACTCTCCAAGCAGCTCATCTTCAAAGGTGGCACCAGCCTCTCGAAAGCCTATGGACTCATCAGTCGCTTTTCAGAAGACGTGGACCTCGTTCTGGATTGGAGAGAGGTGAATCAAGATCAAGACCCGATGGCCGAGCGCTCCAAGAGGCAACAAAGTAAGATCAACGAATCGCTCAACGAGCAGGCCATCACTTACATTGCAGAAACGATGATGCCATGGCTCCACGAAGCACTCGGCTCCCACTGTGAGCTGGAGATCAAAGCGGACGAGAAAGACCAAGGTCACGTTGTCCGGGTCAAATACCCCAAGACCGAAAACCCAAGCGGTATCCTGCCCTACATCCAGTTAGAAATCGGACCACTGGCCTCATGGTTGCCGCACTCTGAACATAGCGTGACACCCTACGCCGCTGAAGACTTCCCACAGCTCTTTGATGAACCAAAATGCAAGGTGCGCGCCATCGATGCGGAGCGCACCTTTTGGGAAAAAGCCACCATCCTACATCATGAAGCGCATCGCCCCGCAGACTCAGTCACTCCCGAGCGATATTCGAGGCACTATTATGACCTCTGCCTCATGGCCGCCGATGAAGCACTAAAAACGGCGGTCTTAGAAAAGATCCAGTTACTAGCCGATGTCGTCCTCTTTAAGAAGAAATTCTACCCTCGCGCTTGGGCGAACTATGATTCAGCCGTGAGAGGTTCGCTAAAACTCATCCCGCCAAACCATATCCTCAAAGCCATGGAAAAAGACTACGCCGCGATGCAAGAGATGATCTTTGGGCCTCGCCCCTCTTTTGAAGAGATCATCGCTTCACTCACCGCATTAGAAACAGAGATCAATACGCCATGAAATTCACCGAAGCCCACGCCCCGACGGGGCGAATGATAAATTTTGAATGATGAGTGCTGAATTTAATATTATTGGGCGGAGCTTTGAGTTTGCGGTGCGGGTGGTTCGGCTTTGTCGATTTATGGAAACGCAGGACCGAGTTTCGCGAACTCTAGCCAATCAATTACTGAGATCGGGAACCTCGATTGGGGCAAACATCGAGGAAGCCCAAGCAGGACAAAGTAAGGCTGATTTCATCGCCAAGATGTCAATTTCCCGAAAGGAAGCAAGGGAAACGCTTTATTGGCTGCGACTCCTCAAAGCAGCTGATATCGTTGAAGCCGACAAACTCTCCCACATCACCAAAGAAGCTGATGAACTCGTCCGTATCTTGACCTCGATCGTAAAGACCTCGCAGCTAGGAAAAAATTCATAACTCATGACTCAGCATTCAAAATTCTCAGAAGCTCAATTAGAGCTAGCGATTATTGAGCTTCTGAGTTCCGAAGGCTATCCGCATGTGCTAGGCGAAGCGATTGAACGGCAGCCAAATGAGGTTCTGATTCAGGAAGATCTCCGTGCCTTCCTCGCGCATCGCTATCAGACCGATAAGATTACACCTGCGGAAATCACCGCGGTCATCCGGCAGCTCGAAGCCTATTCTTCAGCGGATCTCTACGAGAGCAATAAGGCGATCATGAAGCTGGTTTCGGATGGCTTCCTCCTGAAGCGCGAGGACCGCTCGCAGAAGGATCTCTTTATCCAACTCATCGACTACTCGCGCCTCACTGAGTTTCACAAACCCAAGCCAGGCGAGGTGCCTAATATCGTCGCCGAAGACACCCCGATCTTTAACCCCAAGGGCCGAAACATCATCAAGATCGTTAATCAGCTGGAGATCATCGGAACTGAAAAGCGTATCCCGGATGGCATCCTCTACATCAATGGCCTCCCGCTCGTCGTCTTTGAATTTAAGAGCGCGATCCGCGAAGAGGTGAATATCCACGAAGCTTACGTTCAACTCACTGAGCGCTACAAACGAGACATCCCAGAGCTTTTCAAATACAATGCCTTCTGCGTGATCAGCGATGGAGCGAACAATAAAGCGGGCTCCTTTTTTGCCCCCTACGAGTTTTACTACGCGTGGCGGAAAACAGACGGAAACGAGCTGATCGAAAAAGACGGAATCAACTCGCTCTACACCATGATTCAGGGACTCTTCAATCCCCTGCGCCTCTGCGATATCATCCGCAACTTCGTCTACCTCCCGGACACCTCCCGCAGAGAAGAGAAAATTCTCTGCCGCTATCCCCAATACTACGCCGCCACCAAGCTCTACAAAAACATCCTCGCCCACATGCGACCAGACGGCGACGGCAAAGGCGGCACCTACTTCGGGGCGACCGGCTGCGGTAAGAGCTACACCATGCTCTTCCTCTCCCGCCTTCTCATGAAGAGCGTGGAACTCGCCAGCCCCACCATCATCCTGATTACCGACCGCACCGACCTAGACAGCCAGCTTTCCGGCCTCTTCACCAATGGTAAGAACTACCTCGGGGATGCCGAGGTCGCGAGTGTCGAAAGCCGCGATGACCTCCGCGACAAACTCAAAGGCCGTGCCAGCGGTGGCGTCTTCCTCACTACCATTCACAAGTTCAATGAGGACACCGACCTCCTCACCGACCGAACCAACGTCATCTGCATCTCGGACGAGGCCCACCGCAGCCAGACAAACCTCGATCAAAAAATCACGACCACGAAAGAGGGCGTGAGGAAGAGTTTCGGCTTCGCCAAGCACCTCCACGACTCCCTCCCGAATGCCACCTACGTCGGCTTCACCGGAACTCCTATCGACGCCACCCTCGATGTCTTCGGCCAAGTGATCGATTCCTACACCATGACCGAGTCGGTAAAGGACGAGATCACGGTGCGCATCGTCTACGAAGGCCGCGCTGCCAAAATCCTCCTCGAAAATTCCAAGCTCCAGGAGATTGAAGACTACTACGCCCGCTGCGCCGATCAGGGAGCTACGGACTACTCGATCGAGGAGAGTAAAAAGGCGATGGCTCAAATGAAGTCCATCCTCGGCGACCCCGACCGACTCAAAGCACTGGCAGCCGACTTCGTCACTCATTACGAAAACCGCGTCACCGAAGGCTCAACCGTGAACGGCAAAGCGATGTTCGTCTGCACCAGCCGCGAGATCGCCTACGACTTCTACAAACAAGTCATCGCCCTCCGCCCCGACTGGGCCGAGATCAAAGCCTGCGACGAAGGCTCCATCCTTACCGAAAGCGAGAAGAAGGAAATCAAGCCCATGCCCCGGTTCAAGATGGTCATGACCCGTGGTAAAGATGACCCCAAAGTTCTCTGGGACCTCCTCGGCACCAAAGACGACCGCAAGGAAGCCGACAAGCAGTTTAAGAACGGCAAATCGAACTTCAAAATCGCGGTCGTGGTGGACATGTGGCTCACCGGATTCGATGTCCCCTTCCTCGATACGATCTATATCGATAAACCGCTCCAGAAGCACAACCTCGTCCAAACAATCTCCCGCGTGAACCGAAAGTTCGCGAACAAGAAGAAAGGACTCGTTGTCGATTACTTCGGCATCAAGACCGCGATGAATCAGGCCTTGGCCAAATATTCAAAGTCCGACGCCTCGAACATCGAAGAGATCACCCAATCGATCACCGTAGTCCGGGACCATCTCGATCTCCTTGCGCGGCTCTTCCACCGATTCGACAAGCAGCCCTACTTCAGCGGCGAACCGATGGCCCAACTCGAATGTCTCAACAAGGCCGCCGAGTTTTCCCAGCGTTCCGAGAAGATCGAAGTTCACTTCATGTCCCTCGTAAAGCGCCTCAAAGCCGCCTACGACATCTGCTGCGGCAGCGAAGAAATCACCGAGAGCGAACGCGACCACATCCACTTCTACCTCGCGGTAAGATCCATCGTCTTCAAGCTCACCAAAGGCGACGCCCCCGACAGCGCCCAGATGAACGCCAAGGTCCGCGACATGATCTCAGAAGCCCTAAAGAGTGACGGCGTCGAAGAGATCTTCAAACTCGGCGACGAAGAAGCCACCGAGATCGACATCTTCGACGACGACTACCTTGATAAAATCGACAAAATCAAGCTCCCCAACACCAAGATCAAGCTGCTCCAGCAGATGCTCAAGAAGGCGATCGAGGACTTCAAGAAGGTCAACAAGATCAAGAGCCTCGACTTCACCGAAAAATTCCAGTCTCTCGTCAACACCTACAACGAACGCGAAGAGATCGACCAATGGTCCACCGAAGGCGTCACGAAACTGACTGACGAATTCTTCGACCTCATCGGAGCCCTCAAAAAAGAACGCGACTCATTCAGCGACCTCGGCATCGATCTCGAAGAAAAAGCCTTCTACGACATCCTCAAAACCCTCGCTGAGAAATACGAGTTCGACTACCCCGAGGACAAACTCCTCATGCTCGCCAAAGAGGTCAAAACCGTGGTCGATGACAAAGCCCAGTATCCCGACTGGGACAAGAAGGACAGCATCAAAGCCGAGCTCAAAGTCGGGCTGATTCTCTTACTCGCAAAACACAAGTATCCTCCGGTAGATCGCGACGAGGTTTATAAGGAGATCTTCGAGCAAGCTGAAAATTTCAAGCAGCATCACGGGAGTTGAACAGCACATGTTCAACCTCAACATTGACACCTTCGTTGAACTCCCCCTCCCCCATAAGTAACTCGACTTCTAGCACGTCTATCCCAGAAAGCGTAACTCCTGAAATTTCTCACACCACCTCTCCGTCTCTCTTCCATAATTTCCCGCCCCCTCCCTCCATTCACCCGCAGGCCACCGCTTGAATCCCGACTCTATATCCCAATAGCGAGGCAACTCTTGTAAAAACCGCAACAGTTCAGAAAGAGGATCGATTGAAAATTGACTGCAATGCTTTCAATGCTAGCATCTCCTCATGAGTACGACCTTAACGATCCGGAACCTTGACGAGGAGGTGAAACGCAAGCTCCGTCTCCGAGCCGCCAGCCATCAAACTTCCATGGAAGCGGAAGCGCGTGCCATCTTAAAAAAAGCGGTCGAAGAACCCGAGACCATCCCCCCCCCACGCACTCCAGAAGAAATGCGCGCTCGTATAGAAGCCGTCCAAGGCATTTGGAAAGATCGCTATGGAGGAAAGAGCACGGACGAAATTATGAAAGAGCTCAGAGGTGATGACTGATCAATCGTTCGTCCTCGTCGATAGCAACATCATCTTCGATGTCTCAGGATCAGATCCCAACTGGTCAGAGTGGTCGAACCATCAGCTCAGCCAGCTGGTCGGTCGGCTCCTCGTGAATCCCATCATCTATGCGGAGCTTTGTTATGATGCCGATGGTTCCGCTGAGATTGACGCCCTGCTCCTCACCTTAGGAATCCACTACAAGAGTCTACCTAAGAAAGCCCTCTTTTCAGCCTCTCAAGCCTACAAAACCTACCGCTCACGCGGCGGCACGAAGACCACACCTCTCTCCGACTTTTTCATCGGTGCCCACGCCGCCGCCCTTGGTATTCCGATTCTGACTCGTGATGTGGCCCGATACCAAACCTACTTCCCTAGCGTCGAACTCATTTGTCCATGATCTCCCGAGCCCTCCTCCTCTTCACCTTAATCCCCACCCTCTTTGCCCAGGGAGAGCATTTTAAATTCAAAACACGCGCCAGCGAAATCGATCCCAAGGCCGGTTCTTACCCAGACATTGGATTTGTTTTACAGGACGCAAAAGGGAAAGCCCAAGACTTCCAGCACGCCAGCGTCGATACTCGTATCGCCTCAAAAGGACGCCTCGCGATCTGGCTCATGGCTCCGAAGCAGGAACTGATGGACCGCATCAATTCCTATGGCATCCACGCCATTCAAGTCCACTACGCACGCCAGTGGTTTTCGAAATGCTGCCAGCAACGACCCGTCTCGGAACATTGCCGCGGCAATATGAGACTCGAAGCGGCCACGGGCGAAGATCACAGCGATGAAGCCGCCATTGCCGTTCGCGATAGCATCAAGGGCCGCGCCCTTCTCTTCGTAAAGCACCTCGCCAAAGAACACCCCGCCGGAAAGTGGGAGCAATTCCTCAACTCAAACCAAAGCGATCTCCTCTGGGAAAAAGTCATTCTCACCGGAGCCTCTCACGGATCGACCACCGCCTCCCGCCTCGCCAAGCACACCAAAGTCGCTCGCGTCGTCGCCTTTTGTGGCCCTCGAGATCAATACCAATCCTGGCAAGCCCTCCCTTCCAAAACTCCCAATAACCGCTTCTTCGGATTTACCCATGTGAAGGACATGGGCTGGAAGGAATTTCATTACCAACGCTCTTGGGAGCTGATGGGGCTGCATCAATTCGGCCCCATCGTCGATGTCGACAAATCTCAGCCCCCATTTGAAAACACCCGTCGCCTCGTCACTGACTTCGATGTGAAAGGAAACGCCGGACACGCTCACAGCTCCGTGACCCCCGGCAGCAAATCCTTCAAAGATGAAAAAGGAGCTTACCGACACGAAGCAGTTTGGCGCTACCTCTTCACTCATCCGGTCGACAAAGTGGGTAAGCCCGTCCCGTCCACCAACGCTGCCAAGAAGATCAAATAAACCATTGTGTCTCGCTTAATCCGTTAAATTCATCAAGTGGTAAATCCAGATACAAAGAGCTTCACAGTCAGATAAATTTCTAATCAGCTCTCTTCCTATTCGCACGACACAAACCGCGCAGCCGCTCAAGAGCTACTCATCCAAAAATGAATCATCCAAGGCATCCTAGGGCCAACCGATTTAACGGGACTGGTTTCTTCACCCTAAGGATTCACTACAAGCGTGGAGATTTGGGAGATCCCGAAAAGATACGGCACCTCAATGCCATTGGCTTCGTGTGGAATACAAAACTCGGGAAGTAGATCTTAACAAAGTCAAACAGCACAACTCATTTGAACAATTGACTCGCGAGCTTATTTGAGCGATACCAAAGGCAATTCAACCGATGCAACTTTCGTTTTCACATCGTAAGGCAACTCAAGCTCTCGCTTATTTTGCCGACCAAGCAGGAGGAACCCTCAATAAGATGAAGGCTCTGAAGTTGATCTTTTTTGCCGACCGATATCATCTCCGCAAGTATGGGCGCTCGATTACGAATGACACTTATTTTGCGATGAAGTTTGGCCCGGTCGCTTCCGGTTGCCGGAACCTCCAAAACGGTCCCGACGAATACGGCCCCACCGGTGCTGATACTTATGCCAGTGATTTCCTCGATTGCTCAAAGCAACTCGACTACACCAGAAGGAAAAACATCGACCAAGACGTCTTTTCGAAGAGCGACCTCGAAGCCCTTTCCTTCGCTTGGAACACCTATCAGGAACAAGACCAGTTTCAATTAGCGGAAGAAACCCACCGCTTCCCCGAATGGAAAAAACATGAAGCGGCCCTGGGCACTCCAGATGTTTCACGCCGTCCCATGCCCTACTCGGATTTTCTCGAAAACCCGGAAAAAAACGTCGACCCCCTTCCTCCTCTCAGCACTGAAGATCAAGCGGATCTCCGAGATGAAATTACCGAACTCCACGCCATCGAGGGCGTGTGGTCCTAGTCCAAGAATCGCCACCTTTCTCTTGGTATGGAAGTCCCATTCGATATCAAGCTCACCCTCCGCCGAGGAACCGTCTATTATCTCCAGCACCGGAGTCTCAGTTCTGCGGAACCCCACTACTTCATCGTGCTCAATTCCGCTCCAGTGGAGCAGCGAGTCATCCTGATGTCGGTCTTCACTTCTCAAATCGAGAAACAAGAACGCGCGATCAGCCGAGCCGGACACCCAGAGGAGACCCTCGTCAGGATCAAACCTTCAGATTATTCTGAACTCACGAAAGACAGCTGCATCAACTGCAATAAAGTTTTCTCTAAACCGCTCGCTGAACTCATCCAGCATTGGCCAGACATGGAAAAGAAGCCAATCGATCTCCCAACGGATATTCTAGAACAGATCCTCACAGGAATCGAACTCAGCTCACAAGTCTCTGAAGAAGAAAAAGCCCTAATTCGTGGAAAAGACAGCTCATCAGACCTCAGATGCTGACCAACTCCCCTTCTCTTTAAAAGCACCAGTAAATTCACCAGAATGCTCAAAAGACAAAATAAACCATTGCCTCTCCCGCGAGTTCAACGAACCTTCCTCCAACAAGATCATGCACGAAGAAGTCAGCCTTACCCGCGAAGTCGACGCGATTCAAATTCCCTCCGGAGACACCATCACGCTCCCAGCGGGAACTCCCGTTGTCATCACTCAAACTCTCGGTGGCACCTACACTGTGGCAACCTCTGCGGGGCTCGCACGGATTTCCTCGAAGGATACCGATGCCCTCGGCGTCGATCCCGAAGAGCAGAAGGAGAAACAAGCGGAGGAAAATCGCCTCAAGGATGCCTCGCTCGAAGAGCAGGTCTGGCATCAGATGAAGCAGGTCTTCGATCCCGAGATCCCCGTCGACATCGTCAACCTCGGCCTCGTCTACGATTGCAAACTTTCAGAAGTCGATGAAGGAACTGACGTCGATGTCAAAATGACTCTCACCGCACCCGGTTGCGGAATGGGCCCCGTCATCGCGGCCGATGCCCAAGCGCGCATCATGTCGCTAAGCGAAATCAACGAAGCCCGCGTGGAACTCGTTTGGGATCCCGCTTGGAATCAGGAAATGATTTCCGAGGAAGGGAAGATGAAGCTGGGGATGATGTAATCCCCCCTTCCTTCGTTTACTTCTTCAATGACTCCTCGGCCAAGAGGATCATATCGAGCGCATAGCGCGCCTTTTCATCGGTCACGCGGCCCAGCAAGGAACGTGCACTTGTGGCGGTCGCTCTGAGCGCTTCGGGATCACGCGCCTCCGACTTCCCCCACTGCGCGAACTCGGCAAAGACCCGCGCCATCACAAAATCGTCGGAAAGGTTCTCGCGCGACGCATTGGACAAAGGAAGATAACCCGCCGCCTCATCGGCAACATCGAGATCTAGCGAGCCCACTTGCCCCTCGCCCGGAAGCAAGTCCAGTTCGTAGAGGCAGCTTTGTTCACTCTCCATCACGCCAGTTTGTAACTCTCCGTCAGTCGCAGATTTTACTGAGCCAAGAAGGGTGGAAGACTTCACTCGCTCCGAGTTGAAATTGAGCTTCGCCTTAACCGAAGCCTTCTTGCCATCGAGCGAACGAAGATTCACGAGGAGTAAGGACTTTCGCTCATCCCACGAGCAGGGCCCGAGTTCGGCATAAGCCCCGATATTGTTCACGGTTAAAAGTGGTTCCGAAGACAAAGCCCCCGCATTGATCCACTCAGCGAGTTGAAAGCGATCCCGCTCCGGTAAGTCCCCCTTCTCATTCAGAGTTCTTTCGACAAAGGAGGGATCGACCGCCTTCACGGAATGACCACTCTGCAAAGTGACCTCGCTTGTCTCTCCTCCCAAGCCTTCCACTTTCGGAAAATCAGCTCCCGACGCCGCTTCGCCCGAACCAGAAGCCGAAGGACCACTCGTCCCCAACTTTGAGAGCCCCACAAAACCCGCCACCACCACCGCCGCGACCCCGACAAGCGCGAGAAGCGACTGCCGCCGGGAACGACGACGATGATCGAGCACCAAAACATCCGCATCAGGAAGACGGCCCGCTTTGAGAATTTCATCCCGGCGCTCGTCACCCAAGGAAAAGCTCTCCCCCTGCAAGGTCTCGGACATAAAGCCCGCCAGCGAAGCAATCTTCGCCCCTTCGAGAGCGAGAGCCTCGTCTTTCGCAAAAGCCGCCTCAACCGAGGCACGAGAAGATTCATCAAGCTCGCCGAGGGCGTAAGCTGTCAAAATTGGGTCTTCAGGACTGATTTTCATAAAATTTTATGCAGTTTGGGGGGTGATATTCTGAATAAGGTCGTCTGGCAGGAAGCTACGAAGGCGTTTTAAGCCCGTATGTAAGAGGAAACCGACGTTTCCCGAGCTCAGACTGGTCACTTCACTGATCTCCTCGTAGCTGAGGCCTTGTTCGAATTTCAAAAGAATGACCTCACGCTGGTTCTCCGAGAGACGAGCCAGCGCTTCATGAACTTGCCCCACCCTTTCCTCTAGGTCAGCCCGCTCGGAAGGAGTTCTGCGAAGGGAAGGAACTCGCGCCATTTGCTCTTCCTCAAGGCCCACAATGCGTTTTTCTTTGCGGATGATATCGAGCGCGCGATTTCGACAAACCGTGAAGAGCCAAGCCTTTAGCCCGTCTTTGACCTTATCGATATCCTGCTGATAAAGCCGGATAAAGGTGTCTTGGACCACATCGCGAGCCCGCTCCACGTCATGTAAAAAGGTCGTGGCATAGCCAATCAAAGGCGACTCGTAGTCCACGAGTGCTTGTTTGATGAAGTCTTCCTTGATGGTGACCATGTCGTCCTGCCCTTTCGCCATTGAGGTGATTAGTAATGCAGAAACGCACTCGAGACCACGTCTCTTAGGTCCTTTTTGAGTTTATTTTCCGATTCCTCGCTCTTCCAGAAGGCCCACAAAGCAACAAAGAACGTTATTTTTTCGAATTTCTAAAAATTTTATTAACATTTATTAAAAATAAAGTTGACCAATCTTAACTATCAACCTTACTCTCCCCCCAGTTATGAAAGCAACTTCCCTTACTACAACGCTCCTCGCAGCACTCTCGCTGACCGCTTTCGCTGGCAGCTACACCGTAAAGTCTGGCGATACTCTTCATTCCATTTCACGGAAGCATAAAGTGTCAGTTTCGAAGATCATGTCTCTCAACAAGATTTCTGATCCTACCAAATTGCGCGTCGGACAATCTCTCAGTGTTTCTGGCTCTTCTTCTAAAAAGAAGTCTTCGTCATCATCTAGATCTTCGAGCACCAGTAAGTATAAAGTTGCTAAAGGTGACACATTCTACTCGATCGCTCGCCGTCACAAGATTTCAGTCTCTAAGCTTCGCGCTTTGAACCCAAGTGTCAGCTCTCATTTGATCTCTCCAGGCCAGACTCTTGCCGTCACAGGAAAGGCCGCCCCCATCGTGAAGAAGATTGAGAAGAAGCCAGTCACAGTGGCGAAAGTCAGCCAGAAAAAGGTGACTCAAAAGAAGGCTGAAAGGCCCGCTCCTAAAAAGATTTCAGCTGCAATCACCCTTGCAAACAAGAAGACAACAAGCCCGGCTCCTAAGGAGGAGTCCGTGGCTGTCGTCCTCAAGGATGAAAGCACTCCAATTTCAACTCCTCCGGCACCACCATTGCTCGATACCCCTCCTGTGGATTCTCCCCCAGCAGCGGATTTCCCAATGGTTGACCCTCCTTCACTTGAAGCTCCGGTTCCACCAACCATCACTTCTTCTGTCGCCTCGGTGATTTTGACCGATCAAACCACCTTCGATGCCTTCGCAAGTAAGCATGGAACCGACACCGCTCAGCTCAATGCGCTGAATGGATGGAACCTGCCAAAGGCTACCGTTCTTGCCCGTGGATCTGAGATCTACGTGCCTCAATAAGAGATTATTCATAACAGCACCTTCTCTAAGGCAAGGCAGGGCGATACCCGGTGGCTTTCTCGAAAGTCACCGGGTATCCATGTACCGTCAGATCTCTGAAAAGAAGCTCTTGCACCATGTCCCCCACTAGCCTCTAATCCGCCCCGCCTTGAAGAACGCTATTCTTGCTCTTGAAGACGGCCGCACCTTTAGCGGACGTGCCTTTGGTCATTCTGGAACCACCTCCGGAGAAATTTGCTTTAATACCTCGATGACGGGGTATCAGGAGATCATCACCGATCCCTCTTATCGCGGGCAAATTGTCACCATGACCTACCCACTCCAGGGAAACTACGGAGTGAATCCTGAAGACGCTGAATCTTCCTCGCCCCACGTGCGAGGCTTTGTGATCGGTGAGCTTTGCGAAATCCCCTCTTCCTGGCGTTCCCTCCAATCGCTCGCCGATTACTTCGACGAACACAAAATCATCGGCATCGAGGACATCGATACTCGTGCCCTCACCAAGCACCTCCGCGATAAAGGAGCAATGCGCGCGGTCATCTCAACCGAACTTTCGGAAGACGAAGCCATTCAAGCCGCCAAAGACGCACCCTCGATGGAAGGCAGCGATTTTGTCAAAGAGGTCTCCACCGAAAAAGACTACCTCTGGGAAGGCGAATCCCGACTTTGGACCATTCCCAGCGTCACTACCAATCAAGTGGGCAACTACGTGGAACTTCCACCCGTGAAATACCGCATCGTGGCCTATGACTTCGGCATCAAGTGGAACATTCTCCGCTCGCTTCGCCAATCCGGCTTCGAAGTTGAGGTCGTCAATTCCCGCACTCCTGCCACCGAAGTGCTCGCCAAGAATCCCGATGGCGTCTTTCTCTCCAACGGCCCCGGCGACCCCGCCGCTCTCACTTACATTCACGAGGAAGTGAAGCAACTCATCGGCAAGCTTCCCCTCTTCGGAATCTGCCTCGGCCATCAAATCCTCACTCACTGTTTCGGAGGCAGCACTTATAAACTGAAATTTGGTCACCGTGGGGGAAATCACCCCGTGAAAGACCTGCGCTCAGGTAAGGTCGCGATCACTGCTCAAAACCACGGCTTCGCGACTGATGACTCGTCGCTTCCTGATTACATCGAGGTCACTCACGTAAACCTCAATGACCAAACCGTCGAGGGGATGAGAAGTACGAAAGATCCCGTATTTTCCGTCCAACACCACCCCGAAGCTGCTCCGGGACCAAACGATGACAAGGGCTTCTTTGACGAGTTCATCGCCCTCATCGAGTCATCCAAGTAACTCACTTTTTTTAATGAACACCATCATTTGCGGCCTCCAGTGGGGCGACGAAGGAAAGGGCAAGATTGTCGATTTCCTCACCGAAGAAGCGGACCTCGTCGTCCGTGGGCAGGGCGGAAACAACGCCGGCCACACCGTCATCGCCAAGGGCAAAAAATACGTCCTCCACCTCATTCCCTCCGGCATCCTCTGGGATAAACAATGCGTCATTGGAAACGGTGTCGTGATGGACCCCGTCGGGCTTTGTAAGGAGATCGAAAGTCTCGAAGCCGAAGGCGTGCCCATCACGCCCGAGCGCCTCCTCATCTCGGACCGCGCCCACGTCGTCCTTCCATACCACCGCGAGCTCGATGCCGCCCGTGAGCTTTCTCTCGGTGACAAAAAAATCGGCACCACCAAGCGCGGCATTGGTCCCACTTACGCAGACAAAGCAAACCGCATCGGCCTCCGTCTCGCCGACTTCACAGATCCTGCAAAAGCAAAGGAACTGATCACCACGAGACTTGAAGAAGCGAATCGCACTCTCGCGTATCACGATCTCCCCACCTTCGAAACCGAAGCGGTTTACGCCGAAGTCGAAGCCGCGATTGATCGTCTCCGCCCGCACTTTGCAAACGTCATTCCCGTCGTCCACGATTCGTGGAAAAAAGGCGAAGTCATCCTCTTCGAAGGTGCTCAAGGAACCTTCCTCGACATCGACTTCGGGACCTATCCCTTCGTCACCTCATCCAACACCACCTCTGGCGGAGCCTGCACCGGTTCCGGAATGCCTCCGCATGCCATCGACCGCGTCGTGGGAGTTTGCAAAGCCTACACCACCCGTGTCGGTTCAGGCCCCTTCCCCGCGCAAAATGATGAGATCGCCGAGTTCTTCCACAGCCGTGGCATGGAATTTGGAGCCACCACCGGCCGACCACGTCGCTGCGGCTGGCTCGACACCGTCCTCATTCGCTACGCCGTGATGGTCAATGGCGTCACCGACCTCGCCGTGACCATCCTCGATGGCCTCGACGAACGCGAGACGATCAAAATCTGCGTCGGCTACGACATCAAGGGTGAGATTCACGAGTTCCCACCCGCCGAGCGCGAGCATTGGGACCACATCACGCCGATCTACCAAGAAGTCCCCGGCTGGCAAGAAGACACCACCAAGTGCCGTTCCTACGACGATCTTCCGCAACGCGCCAAGGACTACCTGGCTCGCATTGAAGAACTGACCGGCGCTCCCGTTTCCTACATCGGCGTAGGTCCCGATCGCGAACAAACCATCATCCGCTAGCTCCTCATGAGCGACTCCGCCACCCCACGTCATGTCGCCGTCATCATGGATGGCAACGGGCGCTGGGCTCAAGCACGCGGACTCCCTCGCAAAGCAGGCCACCGCGCGGGCGCGGAATCCGTTCGCGAAGCAGTCGATGCCTGCCTCGACCTCGGGATCGAGTTCATCACGCTTTACGCCTTTTCTTCCGAGAACTGGAATCGCCCCGAAAAGGAGATCGAGGCCCTCATGAAGCTCCTTGAGCAATTTCTCAAAACCAAAGGGAAAGAGTTCATGAAGAAAAACGTCCGCCTCCGCACCATCGGACAAACTCACCTCCTCCCCGACTCCTGCCGCGCCCAACTCGCCAAGGTTGAAAAGGAAACCGCAAACAACAGCGCCCTCACCGTCATCCTCGCCCTTTCATATGGAGGACGTGAAGAAATCGCCGATGCCTCACGCCGCATCGCCGAGAAAGTTTCCACCGGCGAGCTCTCCCCCGAGGACGTCACCAAAGAGACCGTCGCCCAACACCTCGACACCGCCGAATTCCCCGATCCCGATCTCCTCATCCGCACCTCGGGCGAATTTCGACTCTCAAATTTCCTCCTCTGGCAACTCAGCTACGCCGAATTCTTCATCAGCGAGAAAAATTGGCCTGATTTCAACAAAAGTGACTTTCGTGACGCTGTAGAAGATTATTCTCGCAGACATCGCCGCTTCGGGGGACTCTAAGCACACACTTTCACCGTGAGCACACAAACGGAACATCAACTCCTGCTCGTCGACCAGGACCTCGACTACCTTGAATGGGCCACCAAGCATCTCGCTGCCGATGGCTTGAAAATCCTACGCTGTGATAGCGCGGACAAGGCGGCTCAAGTCATCAAGAAGACCCCCATCGACGTCGTCATCTGCGACCTCAAGCTTACTCCCTTCGATGGCGTCGAGCTCCTTCACCGCACCCGAGCCAGCTCACCGGAAACTCTCACCATTCTCACCGCCGTTTCTCCAACGACGAGCCAGATCATCGAGGCCACCCAAAAAGGCGCCCTCGATGTCCTTCGGAAAGAATCCCTCGCCTTCGAACTCCGCCAAGTGGTCGAGTCTGCCCTGCAATCCGTCGATCAACGGCGCGCCATGGGCCCCTCTTCCAATGAGCGCCCTGGCCTCGTCGGCAAAACCACCATCATCGGCGTCTCTCGTCCGCTTCAGGATGTCATGAAGGTCGTCGGCCGCGTTGCCCAATCCGACGCGCCCGTCCTCGTCACCGGAGAAAGCGGAACCGGAAAAGAACTCATCGCCCGCTCGGTTCACGACTACAGTCCACGACGCAAAAAAGAAATGCTCGTGATCAACTGCGGAGCGATTCCGGAAAACCTCCTCGAGTCCGAACTCTTCGGCCACGAAAAAGGCTCTTTCACCGGAGCGATCGCCCGCCGCTCAGGCCGCTTCGAGGACAGTCACGACAGCACTCTTTTCCTCGATGAAGTCGGTGATCTTCCCGCCAGCGTTCAGGTCAAACTTCTCCGCGTCCTCCAAGACGGCACCTTCTCCCGCGTCGGTAGCAACGAAGTGATCAAAACCGACGTCCGCATCGTCACCGCCACCAACAAGGACCTCGCCCAAGAAGTAAGCGAAGGCCGCTTCCGCGAAGACCTTTACTACCGACTCAACGTCGTCGAAATCGAACTCCCTCCCCTTCGTGATCGACAGGAAGACATCGCCATTTTAGCCGAGTTCTTCCTCGACCGCATCGCCCGCCGCAACGGCACCACCCGCATGCGCCTTACCGGAGAAGCGATCGAGCACCTTCAAAAGCATCGCTGGCCCGGAAACGTGCGCGAGCTTGAAAACACGATGGCTCGGGCCTCCGCCCTCGCCCTCAACGACATTCTCATGCCAGAGGATATCCCCATCGGCCGCAGCCCCGCCTCGCTCATAGGCACCCTTGATGACTCGCTCTCTCTCATTCTCGATGCCTCGGAAGACGACGACCGCGACACTCTTTCCTTCGCCCGTGATGAGCTCATCCGCATCGCCCTAGAGCGCAGCCAAAATGATCCCAAAAGTGCCGCAAGTTCCCTAGGGATTTCTCCAGCCCAACTCAAAAAATGGCTCCCCACAAAAAGCGATGCCTGATCTCAATCACCACCCCCTTGTCGCGGACCGCCTTGCTAAACTGCGCTCAATTGACTGCCCCCCGCACGAATTCCGACGCCACGTCGCCGACATCGCTCGCCTCCTCGTCCTCCCCGCCACCGCAAATCTCGACACCACGGACATCCCGGTCACCACTCCGATCACTGAGATGACCGGACAGACGATCGCTCGACCCATCGTCCTCGTCCCCATCCTCCGCGCCGGCCTCGGCATTAGCGATGCCTTTCACCAACTCCTTCCCGAGGCCTCCGTCTCCCACTACGGCGTCGCGCGTAATGAGGAAACCCTGCAGCCTGAGGTTTACTTTGAAAAGTTCCCCACCGACCTTGGCAAAGCCGAAGTCATCGTCCTCGATCCCATGCTCGCCACCGGCGGGAGCGCCTCCGCCGCCCTCACGGGACTCAAAGAAAGCGGAGCGAAACATCTTCACTTCGTCTGCCTCGTCGCCAGCCCCGAAGGCATTCAGCTCCTCAAAGAAACCCACCCCGACGTCCCCGTCACCAGCGCGGCGATCGACGAAGGCCTCAACGAAAACGGCTACATCGTCCCCGGCCTCGGCGACGCTGGCGACCGCATCTTCGGCACCTTATAAGATGGCGAAATTGCTCGAATGAGATTACAATCGCTGCGTGCGATTTTTAAATCTCATCTTCGTTCTCTGCCTCAGCCTTCCCTGCCAAGCCACCACTTGGCCCCAGGCTCAGCAGGAGCGTGATTACCTCGCCGCCAAAAAATACCTCGCCGATTATCTCCCAGAACTTGCGATTCCAAAGGTTCAATCACTCCTGACTCGTCTGAAACTTGATCAAACGGCGAAGGCTTCCCTCCTCACTCTTCTCGGCGAAGCTCAAGTTCGCGCCGCCGTAGATTCCCCAGAACCTGAAAAATCAAAAGCCCTCGCCGAAGCTCTCGAAACACTCGACGACCCATCGCTTCTCAAGTTCAGCCCTTCTCATCTTTGGCGTAGCTACGCCCTCTCAAATCTCGGCCGCCTTCGCGAAGCCATCGAAGAACTCGAGAAAGTCACCCAACCCAACCTCCTCGATGAAGCGAAATTCCAAATCGCCTCTCTCTTGATCGCGATTGGAGACTTGGAAAAAGCAAAAGCCAAACTCCTCACCTTCCTCAAATCCAAGAATTCCACTTTAGCAGAAGGTGCCAAACTGAGACTCATCTCCATCACCATTGCTGAAAATCAGCCCGATGAAATGGAACGTCTTCTCAAGACTCTCGAGCTTGAAAGCCCTCAGGAAATTAGCCTCCAAAAATACCTCACTGGGCGCCTCCAGCTACTCCGTGGTCAGCGACGCGAAGCGGCTGGAACTTTTCAAAATCTCACTTCCACTCCAGAAGATGCCCAGCCTCTTCCATTAGAACTTTTGCACGAAGCCACTCTCGCTTTAGCCGATAGCCTCGCTCTCGATAATAACGAAGAAGCCGGTGTCACCTCCCTCCTTCAAACTCTCGAAAAACACCCCGACTCCCCGCGCCTCGAAGAGATCTTTACTCGCCTCAAGCTCTGGTCCCCAAAAATCGAAACCGCCCCCTTACTCGCTAAGCTCTCCACTTGGATTCCTCAAAACGTCCCCGATGCCGATCCTGAATTTCGCGCAATCCGCGAATCTTTTGCTGGCACTACCAACCTAGAATTCCTTCCCCCCCGCTCTCTTCACGCTCTCGAATTCATCGCCTCAACTAATCTGAAATCCTCAGACCCCAACGTGATCGCCAAAGGAATCAAGCAAATCGAACAACTTCAATTTGCCGGAAAAATTGACACCCCTTTGATCAACCGCTCCCTCCTCGATCTCGGCATAACTCACCTCAAGAAGGAAGAATTCGATCGCGCCATCACCCTCTTCGATCTCCTGAGCGAGAGTCGCCAATCCCCCCTTTTAACAGCCTACGCTAGCGCGCTTTCGGGCAAGGCCTTCTTTGCAAAAAACAAACCTGAAGAAGCCAGCGCATCTTTCTTAGAAGCCTCGGAAATCGCCTCCCGCCTCCGAGAAACCTCACTCCGCGCCACCAGTGAGCTCAATGCCGGCATCAGCTTGCTCGCCACCACGAAGTCCAAGGATCTCGACACCCTCACCGGGAATTTGCGAAACCCCGAAGCCAAGTCCTTCCTCATCCTCGAACGTGGTCTCTATCTAAATAGCATCGCCGACCCCGCCGCGCGCGATCTTCTCGCCAGTTTTATCGCCGACTTCCCAAATAGCCCGCGCAAAGACGAAGCACTGCTCGCCCTTGCCGAAAGCTCCATTCACGCCGAGCCAGCTGACCCGGTTCTCACCGACCTCATCAAGTCCGACCTCACCCTGCTGAAGTTTGATTTTGAAACCCAACCTCTCCTAGAATCTCGCCGGATCCTTGCCCTTCTCGCCCTCGACCTTGGACAAGACCAAGCCTCGGACTTTGTCGCCAGAGCACCCGATTACCCACTCTCACCTCGCATCCTCTTTCAACTTGGCCAAACGCAACGACGAGTTGACCTCATCGGAAAAGCCTACGGCACCTTTGAGAAGTTTTTAACCGAATACCCCGAGAGCGAATTCGCCAATGCCGCTCGCTTCCTCAGTGCGAAATCATCTGCAGCCACCGGAGTCGAATCCGGCCAGATCAATGCCATCACTCGCTTCAAGGAACTCATCGAAAGCAAGGGCGTCCTTGCCAGTGAAGCCGCAGTTTCCCTCGCCAGCCTTCTCATTGATCGCGAGGACCAAAAAACCGCTCTCAACGAAATCGAAGAATTTCTCAAGACCCCCAAATTGAGTGATAGCGACCGCCGCCGGCTCCTCATCCTCGAAGCTGATGCCCACGGTCAAGTCGGACAACACGATGAGGTTCTCTCCTCCTATGCAGAGCTCCTGAAAATTGAAAACCTGCCCGAATCCACTCGAAATCAAGCCAGCTTCCAAATGGGAGAGGCCCACGAAAGACTCGAGCAAAAAGCAGAAGCCCTTGATTGCTACCTTTCTGTCGTCAACCGCGACTTTGACCCCAACAAGACAACAAGTCTTGAGTGGACCTGGTTCAACAAGTGTGGCGAACGCGCCCTAGCCCTTCTTGAGCGCGAAAAGCGTTGGCTCGCAGCCATCAAGCTAGCTGAAAAATTGGCCGCCAGCGGCAGCCCACGAGCCAAGAATGCGCAAGAGAGCGCCGAACGAATCCGCCTCGAACAGGGAATCTCGCGACAACGCTAGCTCAAAACCCTTTTTTTTCCTTTAGTTTAGAGGTCTTAAACGGTATTCCCCGCCCGCTAGCTCTTTTTCTCACGCCTGCCCCATGTCGCAAACAGCCACTCCTACGCCAGCGGATTCTTCATCCGACATTCGTAACGCCGTCATTCGCCTCGCCGGTAATTCTCAAGATGGAATTCAATCTATCGGTGCCTTCCTCGGCCAATTGGCTGGATCTACCGCTCAAGAGGTCATGACTTATATGACCATTCCCAGCACCATTTCTGGCGGCCCTTCCATCTTCCAAGTCCACCTTGGATCAGGCGAAGTCCTCCACCCCGGTGACCAAGCCGACACCCTCGTCGCCTTCTACCAACATTCTTACGAGAACCACCTTCACACCCTCAAAGATGGCGGAATCTGCTTCTACGACAGCGATGAGGTGGAAGAAATCAAAGAAGAGCGCGGCATCATTCACATCGGGGTTCCCTTCACCTCCGCCACCATCGAAGCCATCGGCGGTAGCGCCAAGTCTCGTGGTAAAAATATCTTCGTCCTCGGACTCCTCTGCGCCGTTTACCAACTCGACCGCGAGCGCCTCTCCGAAATCATGGGCCGCAAGTTCGGGAAGAAGTCCGAAGACATTCTCCGCAATGCCATGCTCGCCTTCGATGCGGGATACGCTTGGCCCGTTCACGACATCGAGCACATGCCGATGGCACCTGGTGAAAACGAAGGAGACAAACGAATTTCCACCGACGGGAACACCATGATCGCTCTCGGCCTCATCGCGGGTGGCGTTCGCTTCGGTGCCGGGTATCCCATCACTCCTTGGACCACCATCATGGAGTTCCTTCGCTCTGAGCTCCCCAAATACGACGGCATGTTCATCCAGTGTGAGGACGAGCTCGCTGCCGTCTCCCTCGCACTCGGTGCCGCTTACTCCGGTCACCTTGCCATCACCGGATCATCCGGCCCGGGACTCGCGCTGAAGGCTGAAGCTCTCGGCTACGCCAGCATGGCAGAGCTCCCCGTCATCGTGGTCAACATCCAACGCGGCGGACCTTCAACCGGTCTCCCAACTTCCGTCGAGCAATCCGACCTCATGCAGGCCATCTACGGATCACATGGCGACGCCCCCCGCATCGTCCTCGCTCCTAAAAACGTCGAAGACTGCTTCTACACCGCGCTCGAGGCTTGCCGCCTCGCCAGAAAATATTCCACTCCCGTTTTCATCCTCTCGGACCAAGCCATCGCGACTCGTCTCGAAGCCTTCCAAGAGCCCGATCTCGAAGAGCACTGGGAAGAGCCCACGCTCGACCTCTCCGAACGCGGCGCAGACTTCAAGCCCTACCCGCTCGACAAAATCACCCGCCACTCCCCTCCAGGCGCGCGTTCCTCTGAAGGAAAATACCCCGTCGTTACCGGTTTGGAGCACGATGAATGGGGCCACCCTTCTGGCAACCCAGACAATCACCAGAAGATGACCGAGAAGCGACGCAACAAGCTCGTCGCCCTCGCCGAATCTCTCCCCACTCCGGAAGTTCATGGAGAAGCAGAAGGCTCCCTCCTCCTCGTCGGTTGGGGATCCACCTACGGCCCGATCAAAGAAGCGACCGATCGCCTCAACTCCAACGGCCAAAAAGTCGGCTCGATCAACATCCGCCACGTCCATCCACTTCCAAACGGCCTCACCGAGCTCTTTGAAAAATACGATCACATCCTCGTTCCTGAAATGAACGACTCCGGCATGTATGGCTACGGCCAACTCGCCACCCTCCTCCGCGCCAAGACCTGCAACGCCGCCATCAAGTCGGTGAACAAAGTTCAAGGCATCAGCTTCCGCGTCAAAGAAATTACCGAAGCCTCCGAAGCCCTAATTGCTGGAAAATAATTTCCTCTACTCACCTTTTAAAAACCCGACTTGATTATGTCTGACACCACCTCCGCCGCTCCTGCTGAAAAGCTCACCAAGAAACAACTGAAAGCCGACAAACCTACCTGGTGTCCGGCTTGTGGTGATTTCGCCGTTCTCGCATCCTTCTTTAACGTGGTGCAAAAACTCAATATCCCGCACGAGAAGATCGTCTGCGTTGCCGGCATCGGCTGCTCATCCCGTTTCCCATACTTCGTGAATACCCACGGGATTCACTTCATCCACGGCCGGGCTCTGCCGCTCGCGACTGGCATTTCCCTTTCGCGACCCGATCTCCACGTCTTCGTCTTCGGCGGCGACGGCGACGGCTTCTCAATCGGTGGAAACCACCTCAACCACGCCGCTCGCAAAAACGTCAATCTCTCCTACGTGGTGATGGACAACTTCGTCTACGGTTTGACCAAAAACCAAACCTCTCCCACCACCCCCATCGGTCAACGTTCCAAAACAGACCCCCGTGGAGCGATCGACCAGCCCATCAATCCCATGTCTCAGCTCGTCTCCAGCGGTGCGACCTTCATTGCTCGCACCCACGCTTCTCAGGTGAAGCACATGAACGAGATGTTTGAGCGCGCGATCCTCCACCCCGGCTTCGCAGTGGTCGAAACGCTTTCCGAGTGCACCATGTTCAACCCCGGCTCCTTTGATGACTCCATCCCCAGAAAGGGTGGCGTCTTTGATCTCGTCGACGAAGAAGCCCAAGACCTTGAGTCCATCGCCGCCGCCATGGACCTCTCGCAGGACCTCTCACCCGGCAAGTTTGGCGTCTACTACGAAACCAAGCGTCCCACCAAAAACGAGCTCGAGCGCGAATGGCTCACTGACGCTCAAAGCAAAATCGGTGATCTCAGCCAGCGCGACCTTCTCAAGCAGCGCTTCGCTTCCATGCGATAGAGTTCATCTTTGATTCTTTTCAACAAAAGCGCTCTGGTTCACTCCAGCGCGCTTTTTTTACGCGCCCTCACCCTTGCTTTGTCGCGAAACCTAGTCTACCGCTGCCCCTGTTATGCCAAGCCGCGTTCTGGTCTCCGACCCCATCTCTGAAAAAGGTGTTGAACTTCTCAATGCCCATCCCGATATCACTGCCGACTTTAAGGTAGGACTTTCGCCAGAGGAATTGATCTCCATCATTGCCGACTACGATGCCCTCATCGTCCGCTCCCAGACCAAAGTCACCCCCGAGGTTCTCGCCGCCGCTTCCAAGCTTAAAGCCGTCGGCCGTGCCGGAGTCGGAGTTGATAACATCGACCGCGATGCCGCAAACGCTCACGGGGTCATCGTGATGAACACGCCCACCGGCAACACCATCTCGACCGCCGAGCATGCTTTCACGCTCATGTGCGCCACCGCGCGTAACATCGCTCTCGGACATGCCGGAGTCCTTGCCGGTGATTTCAAAGCCGCTCGCAAAGCCTTCCAGGGAATCGAACTTAACGGAAAGACTCTCGCCGTCATCGGCATGGGCCGCATCGGCTCCGAGTTCGCGAAACGCGCCCAAGCCTTCAACATGTCCATCGTTGCATACGACCCCTTCCTCACTCAGGCTCGGGCCGATGAGATGAAGGTTCGCCTCGCTGCCACTCCAGATGAAGCTCTCACAGGTGCCGACGTCGTCACTCTTCACGTCCCCATGACGGAGGACACGAAGCACATTCTCAATGCCGACCGCCTCGCCCTCATGAACCAAGGGGCGCTCGTCATCAACTGCGCTCGCGGCGGCCTCATCGATGAAGTCGCGCTCAAATCAGCCATCGACTCCGGTCACATCGCCGGCTGCGGTCTCGATGTTTTTGAAGAAGAGCCTCCTTCTGCAGATCATCCTCTTTTCAGCCTCGGCAAGCACATCACTTTCACCCCGCACCTCGGAGCTTCCACCAACGAAGCACAAGAGAACGTCGGCATCCAAGTCGCGGAGCAAATCCGTGACTTCTGTGCCACCGGAGAGATCCGCAATGCCATCAACATGCCCTCGATGGACGCTACCGCCCTGAACGAGCTAGGTTCATACATCGACATCGCAAACGGCCTCGGCAAACTCCTCGCAAAGCTTGGCCCTGACAATCCCGATTCACTTCGTGTTTCTTATCACGGACCGATCTCAGAAAAAGACACCGCTCTCATCTCGCGCAGCGTTCTCACCAGCTTCCTCGAAGCCGCTCGCGGTGATGGCCAAGTCAACATCGTCAATGCTCCCGCCGTAGCGAAAGAAATGGGCCTCGAAACCACCGAGTCCACCATCAATGCCGCGACCGAATACAGCGAACTGGTCGTCGCCGAACTCAGTAAAGGCAACACGTTCTATCGCGTCTCCGGAACCGTCATCGGCAAATCTCCTCGCATCGTCGAAATCGATAAACTCTACGTCGACATCAACATCAAGGGAGATTTCCTCATCGTCAAAAACGACGACAGTCCCGGCATGGTGGGAGCGATTGGCACCGCCCTGGGCAACGCCAAGGCAAACATCGCGAACCTCTCCTTAGCTCGTAACAGCTCGGAAGGTTGCGCCCTCACTGTGATCGAACTCGATGAACCTCTTAAGCTAGAGGTGATGGATGAAATCCGCAGCACTCAGGGTGTCATTTACGCCACTGGAGTCAGCCTCTAAAACCTGAATCCTCAAAAGTGCTGGATGTGTCATTCGATCTCCTCTTTAGTAGGTGGATCTAAAGGCATTCTATGACTTGTTTAAAATTTCCACTTTCTAAGCAGGCGCTTTCCCTAGCCAGCCTCATTATTCTCCCTTCACTTCTCAAAGGCGAACTGATTATCAGTGAGTTCCTGGCGGACAACTCGGGCGCTACTCTGACAGATGAAGACGGATTCCCCGCCGATTGGATTGAAATCCATAATCCCGACGACGCCTCGATATCACTCCAAGACTACGCCCTAACCGACGATCCAGATGATCTCACGAAATGGGTTTTCCCTAACGTAACGCTTCCTTCAGGCACTTATCTGCGCGTCTTCGCTACCGGAAAAGACCGTAAGGCAAACCTGAATCAGCTCCACACCAACTTCAGCCTAAATGCTGGAGGTGAATACCTCGCCCTCGTCAGACCAGACGGCAGTACGATCGCCGATGAATTCGCCCCAGAATACCCTCCTCAGCTCACCGACATTTCCTATGGTTTAGGCAATGGAGGGCCACTCGTCGAAACAAGCATCATTCCAGTTTCTACCCCCCTCACCTTCCTTGTTCCTACCGCAGACATCGGGAACTCATGGCAAACTCTTGGCTTCGACGATTCATCGTGGACCAGTGCGACCTCCGCCGTTGGCTTTGGCTACTCTGGTTCCGTCGGGAACCTCATCGGACAAAACGGAGATGTAAAAGACGACATGTTCAACAAGAACACGAGTATCTATCTCAGAATGCCCTTCCAAGTTCTCGACCCATCCGGTATCGGCAGCCTAAAGCTCAAAACTAAGGTCGACGATGGCTTTGTCGCTTTTCTCAACGGTCAAGAAGTAGCCTCCTTTAATGCCCCCTCTCCTCTCGCTTTTGATTCTGCAGCCACCGCAAGTGATGAGGTCAACAATGGCGAAGATTACCAAAGCTACGACCTCAATTTCGCGGGGAAGCTTGTCGCAGGAGAAAACATACTCGCGATCCAGGCTCTCAACCGCGTGGTGAACAATAATGACTTCATCTTCATCTCAGAACTTGAAGGCGAAATCCAAGACCTCACCCCGCCCTTTCCACGAGGATTTTTTGAAACCCCCACTCCTAGCTCAACCAACGGTGCACCCAGTTTCACTCCTCCTTCTCAAGTCGATTTCAGCGTCACGAGCCAAGCCTTCACCGAGACGCTTCAGGTCGCCCTAAGTATCGCTGATCCGGGTGCCGTCATCCGCTACACCACAGATGGAAGCCTTCCCAACAAAACCTCAAACACCTATTTGGGACCTTTGAGCCTCAGCGGATCGACTTTGATTCGAGCCAGAGCATTTCTTCCGAGTTCGCTTCCCGGACCTAGCCGCAGCGAAGGTTACATGAAGATCGCGGCGGGTGATGCAGACTTCAGCTCTGACCTCCCCATCGTCCTTCTGTCCACCTTTGGAAAAGGCGGGCCACCTTCCACCACGGTAACAACCCGGAAAGACACCTTTATGCTCATTTACGAGCCCGATCCCGCCACTGGCCGCGCCAGCTTCACTGGCACCCCGACGGTTGCAACACGTGGAGGATTCCGAAGACGAGGATCAAGCTCGGCCAACTTCCCAAAATACGGAATGTCATTTGAGAGCTGGGATGAAAACGGCGATGACCAAGACATTACTCCGTTTGGCTTCTCTCCCGAAGCCGATTGGATCCTCAACACTCGCTACACCTTTGATCTTTCCCTTATGAGAAACCCCTTCCTTTATGATCTCAGCAATCAAATCGGAAGATGGGCTGTAAAAACCCAATTCGTTGAACTCTTCAACGATGTGAGCGGTACCGAGGTTGCTGGTAACGACTACTTTGGCGTCTACACCTTCATGGAAAAAATCGAAGGTGATAGCGGGCGCCTCGACCTCTCAAAACTCGATCCTTGGGAAAATTCCGCGGAAGAAGTGACAGGTGGCTACATCTTCAAAAATGACCGCCCTGATCCCGGAGAGCCCACTTTCTCCGTGAGTGGATTCCAGCGCGCGATGGTTCATGTCGCTCCTGATGGATTAGACATTACTTCGACTCAGAAGACCTACCTCACGAACGAAACGAATGAACTCACCGTAGCACTTAGAGCAAGCGATGGGATTCATCCGACGACTGGAATTCACTTTTCTGACTACCTTGATGTCGATTCCTTCATCGATCATTTTTGGCTCAACCTTCTCGCCATGGACCCTGATTGGGGACGTCTGAGCCAATTTTTCCACAAAGACCGTGGCGGAAAAATCATCGCAGGTCCACTTTGGGACTATGACCGCACAATGGGATCTCGTGACAGCCGCGACGACAACCCGTCCCGCTGGGAAGCTCCGACTTCAGACACCAGCTTTGCTTGGTTTGATCGTGAATACGAGTGGTTCGGCCTCCTGTTTGGATTCACAACTGCCGATGATCAGGTCATGAACATGAGCAACCCTCAGCTCAGATCGGGACGGCCCGACGTCTTCCAAAAAGTCATTGATCGGTGGTATGAACTTCGCCAAGACGAGTTCTCCGAAGCAAATCTTCACGCCATCGTCGACTCGATGGCTGGTCAACTTAACGAAGCCCAAAACCGAAATTTCACCCGCTGGACTGCCTTGAATCCAGGCTCGGTCACAGGCCAAAATTTTGCTTCCGCAGGAACGTCTGGCTGGTCCAGAGAAGTCTCACACCTCAAAGGTTGGCTCACAACCCGCTCCGACTGGATCGATGATCAATTCTTCTCTCCCCCTTCATTCAGTCAGAACGGCGGTGAAGTCACAGAGAACTTCTCTCTCTCCATTTCAGCCGGAAATGGCTCAGTCTACTACACGACCGACGGAAGCGATCCTCGCGCCGACGGAGGAGCTCCTTCCGCATCGGCCGTGATGTCTTCAAATGCGATTCTTACGGAAACCACAAGCGTCATGGCCCGCTCCTATGACGGCCAACAATGGAGCGCTCCCTCTACCGCTACCTTTGTTATTGGAGCTGAGATTGCAAACGACAGCAACCTCGTCGTTTCCGAAATCATGTATGACCCAGCGGGCCCATCCGCGGCCGAAGAAGGCGCGGGCTTCACCGTTGATAGCGCCTTCGAATATCTCGAAATTCACAATACCTCGAATGACATCGTGAGTCTTGCTCAGGTTCATTTCACGAACGGCATTGATTTCACCTTTACCGGTTCAAATGTCACCGAACTCGCGCCCGGCGCACGAGCCTTGATCGTGAAAAGCATCGCTGGATTTACCGAGCGATACGGAAATGGATTTGCGAGCCAGATCGCCGGAGAATTTGCCAATGGCTCTTCTCTTTCTGGAAGTGGCGAACGCCTTGTCATGACGGGCTTGGAAGGCGTCATCTCAGACATCACCTACAACAATAAATCACCTTGGCCTAAATCACCTGACGGCGATGGCCCAAGCCTCGTCTTCATCTCAGCCGATCAAGGAGTCGCAAACAACTGGCGTCCCAGCGTTGATGCCGCAGGAAACCCCGGCACGGGAGACGCGACGATTTTCGCGGGTAACACAAGCGCCGACAATGACAACGACGGCTACAACGCCTTCGCGGAATACGCCCTGGGAACAGACGACAACACCCCGGACGATGAGATCCTGATTGGAAGCATCGATAGCAATGGTCGCTACAACCTGACCTATCCACGAAATCTCGCCGCTGATGATGCCGAGGTCATTCTCCAAATCTCCACCGATCTGAATATCTGGACCCTCCCCGGTAACACCCTCGAAGACGGCCAAGAAACCCACAACGGAGATGGGACAGTGACCTACAGCTTCCGAACTCCGGATGCGGCTAAGGAAACAACGCGCCTCTTTGGACGCCTCCTTATCATGGCTAGGTAGGCCAAACCTATCGTCCGACTATTTAGAAAAAATAGCGGTAAACCATCGGAGCTTCAACGCTTGTGCAAAACAAGCTGTGAATGAAAACCTTTCCTGTCTAATTCTCGCCATAACAAAAAAATCTTGTGGAGCTTCTCTCCATCTTTCCCTTCATAATCGAATTTATACATCCTATCCCCATAGGTGAAACAAGGAGACCGTGTATCCACCGGAAAAGAAGTGGGATGACCGTTATCGAACTTGTAGGAGGCCACAATATTGAAAGTAAAATCGCTCCCATCGACAATCATTTCGGAATTACCATCTTTGGAAACCCACCTTCCTGATAAGTCTACCCTGAGATTTTCTGAATGATGTTTTTCAATTTCTTCAATGGGAGGAAGATCCGGCCTCTTTAAAATGCCCTCACTACTTTCGACTCTGTCGGTCGGCGGGACCAGCAGACTAGTCTTCGCTACGGCATTTCCCCGAGACTCGGGATTTTTAAATAGCATCAGCAAAAGCACCAAGAAACAGGCGACTAATGATGAAATTAAAATTCTCATATCATGGATATTATTTTGGGGATCGAAGTCATTCTAAAGCTTAAAGTCAACCAGAGGAACACTCTATCGTCCATTTAGAATCGGAGCTAACTTCTCTGCAGTCTTGGCTGGCCACGCTTCTTTTGGGGTAAAGATGGCGGCATCGAGACTGTTATGCTCAGGCCAGTTGGCTTCCTCTGGAATCATCGCGATCGCTCGCTTCATGATCCGGGCGCTCATCTCGGCGTTTGCGGCGAGGTGTTCGACGACGGAGCTGGCTTCGACCGACTCTTCCCCTTCTCGCCAGCAATCGTAGTCCGTGACCATGCCAAGAGTTGCAAGGGCGATCTCGGCTTCGCGGGCGAGCTTGGCTTCAGCGAGATTTGTCATTCCGATAATATCGAATCCAAAGTGACGGTAGTAATGCGACTCAGACTTAGTGGAGAAAGCAGGCCCGTCCATACAGACATAAGTCCCGCCATCATGAATCTCTGCGCCTTCGGCTCTTCCTGCTTCCGCAAGGATGCTTCGCAGGCCCGCACTGATGGGCTCAGCAAATCCGACGTGAGCCACGATGCCCTCGCCAAAGAAGGTATGGTCAGCTCGCTGGCTGGTGCGGTCAAAATACTGATCGGGAAGCACCACCGAACGGGGTGGGTATTCCTCCTTCAAGCTCCCCACGGCGGGCGCGCAAATGACCCAACGAACTCCCAGCGAACGAAGAGCCCAGAAATTCGCACGATGATTTACTTCGGTCGGCAGGATGGTGTGGTTCTGACCATGACGTGAAATGAACCACACCTGACGGCCTTCATACTGCCCTCCGATGAGAAGATCTGAGGGATCACCAAAGGGAGTTTCAACTTTGCGACGTTCGACATTTCCCATGCCATCGAAGCCTGAAACTCCGCTTCCTCCGATGATTCCAATTGCTGGGACTGCGAGGCTCATGCTTTTTGATTTCGATTTGCGAAGAACTCGATCGCAAGGATCAGGACAACTCCGACGACCACTGCACCAAGCTGCACCCACGCCTCAGAGCTTCCAAAATTAGGAAGACCCCAGTTCTCGTAGCCGATAATTTTCTCTTCCTCGACCCCCTTCTTCATGATGGTCTGAGTGACGGTATCCTTCCACGGCCAGATGATGACGAGAGAACCGACGACAAAACCCGTGATCGATCCGATGGCTCGGTCGTGGTGAGCTTTAAAAAGCCAGCTCAGGAAGCGGGAAAGAACGAGAAGACCCATGACGGCACCAATCCCAACGGGAATGATGACCGAAAGCGCGCGCCCGAGTTCACCGGAAGTGAGGTCATTCACCGAGGCTAGAACCAGACGGTAATTCCCCATCAGGAGAAGGACAAAGGAACCACTCAAACCGGGAATGATCATACTGCACATCGCAGCCACGCCACAGAGCCCGAGGTAAAACATATCGGTCCGCTCCGAAGCAGGCGTGAGAAAGGCCATCGAAACCGCAATCACAACTCCGATCAAGAAGACCACAATGACATCTGGTGACCACTTCTTCACCGTCTTACCGACTGAAGGAATGGAAGCGGCGATGAGGCCAAAGAAAATCGACATTACGATGACCGGATTTTGCTCCAGCTGCTTTTCTAAAATCTTGGCCAAGCTTACGATACTGAAGGCCACCCCCAACATAAGCGCAGCGAGAAAAGTCCCATCAACTTTCTTCCAAAGAGCACCGATCTTAAAGCTCAGCCCGAGCTTCACAGCCTCGACATCGAAGGCCTTGAGCGCATCGATGAGGCGTTCGTAAATTCCGGTAATGAGCGCGATGGTCCCTCCCGAAACTCCGGGAACAACGTTGGCTGCGCCCATTGCGAAGCCTTTAAGGAATGTGCCAATGTGCTCTTTCATCATCCAAAATTAAATGCCGTCAATGATCGCATTAAAGGTCGCGCTAGGACGCATCGCGGCGCGGAGTTTATCCTCATCCGGCGCATAGTAACCATCAAGCTCAACTGGGCTGCCTTGCACTCCGTTGAGCTCAGCCACAATCGCGTCTTCCTGAGCGACGAGAGCCTCGGCGATGGGAGCAAATTGCGCGGCGAGTTCGGCATCGTCCGACTGCGCGGCGAGTTCCTTGGCCCAGAAAAGAGCGAGGTAGAAATGACTGCCTCGGTTATCAAGCTGACCCAACTTACGCTGAGGGCTTTTTCCATTTAGAAGGACTGAAGTTGTGGCGTCATCGAGAGTCACCCCGAGCACCTTCGCCTTGGCGGAGCCGATGTGATCGAGCGAGACCGCGAGCGCGAGGAACTCCCCGAGAGAATCCCAGCGAAGGTAGTTCTCGGTGACAAATTGCTGCACGTGCTTCGGCGCAGAACCACCCGCTCCGGTTTCAAAGAGCCCACCACCATTCATGAGAGGAACGATCGAGAGCATCTTGGCGCTCGTGCCCACTTCGAGAATGGGGAAAAGATCAGTGAGGTAGTCGCGGAGAACATTGCCGGTGACAGAGATCGTCTCAAGGCCGTCCTTTAAGCGAACGAGAGTTTCTTGCGCCGCTTCCACTGGGCTGAGGATACGGAGATCCAAGTCATCCGTGTCGTAGTCGAGGAGATATGTGCCAACTTTTTCAATGAGTTCAGCATCGTGCGCGCGATTTTCATCGAGCCAGAAAATGGCAGGAGAACCGGTCGCGGTCGCGCGGTTCACGGCAAGCTTCACCCAGTCCTGAATAGGAGCATCTTTGGTTTGGCAAGCGCGCCAGATGTCACCCTCGGCCACTTCATGTTCGATGAGGGTTTCGCCAGCGGCATTGATCACGCGAACGGCACCAGCAGTCGGCATGACAAAGGTCTTATCGTGTGAGCCGTATTCCTCGGCTTTCTGAGCCATCAAGCCGACATTGGGAACGGTTCCCATCGTGGTAGGATCGAAGGCTCCATTCTCTTTACAGAAGTCGATGGTCGCTTGGTAAACTCCAGCGTAGGAGCTATCGGGAATGATCGCGATGGTGTCGCGGACCTTGCCCTCTTTATCCCACATCTGCCCGGAATTACGAACCATCGCCGGAATGGAAGCATCAATGATGACATCGCTGGGAACGTGTAGATTGGTAATACCCTTATCGGAATCCACCATGGCGAGGTCAGGGCCATTTTCGTAAGCCGCGGTGATGTCAGCTTCGATCGCAGATTTCTGATCGGCAGGAAGAGACTCGATCTTAGCGACGAGGTCGCCGAAGCCATTTTTGAAATCAATGCCAAGTCCGCCGAGAACCTCGCCGTGTTTTTCTAGGAGGTCACTAAAGTAAACTTCAACCGCATGACCGAAGATAATGGGATCTGAGATCTTCATCATCGTGGCCTTCATGTGCAGCGAGTAGAGAACGCCCTCTTCCTTAGCAGCGGCGGTTTGCTCTTGTAGGAAGGAGATGAGAGCTGACTTACTCATCGCGGTGGCGTCGAAAATTTCACCGGAGAGAAGAGCGATGCCCTCTTTCAAAACCGTGACAGTGCCATCAGCCGCAGTGTGCTCGATTTTCACTGAAGTGGCTTCCTCAACCGTAACGGATTTTTCATTTGAGAAGAAATCCCCCTCGCCCATCGTTGCAACGCGGGTCCTAGAATCAGCAGACCAAGCTCCCATGGAATGAGGATTGGCTTTCGCAAACTCCTTCACCGCCTTGGGCGCGCGTCGATCTGAGTTGCCCTCACGCAGAACAGGATTCACGGCGCTTCCTTTCACGCTGTCGTAGCGGGACTTAATGTCCTTTTCCTCATCGCTTGAGGCATTTTCGGGGTAGTCTGGAAGCACGAAGCCTTGCTTCTGAAGTTCCGAAATCGCGGAGACGAGCTGAGGAACCGACGCGCTGATATTTGGGAGCTTGATGATGTTGGCCTCAGGAGTTTTGGCAAGGTCGCCCAGCTCGCTCAGGGCATCGTCAATCCGCTGATCCGCCGGTAACTTATCGGAAAAAACCGCCAAAATCCGGCCGGCCAGAGAAATGTCACGAGTCTCGACCGCAATATTCGAAGATTTCGTAAAGGCCTGAATAATCGGGAGCAGAGACTGAGTCGCGAGATACGGGGCCTCGTCGGTTTTTGTGTAGAGAATGGTCGGCTGGGACATGATTTCAAGCAGGTCCTACGCGAAAGCCCGCTTTTGGTCAATGCCCTGTCCAAGCGAGCAAAGTTACGGTAAAACGCCATTCGATGGATCTTTTTGGCCTCAGCCACGGACTAACGGTGCTCAGCATCGCCTTGATCGCAGCGATTTGTATTATCGCTGGGCGGCGAGGCGCGACTTGGCCTCAGGTCCTCTTAGCCTTCATCTGCCTTTCAGTCTTCCCGATCAATCAACTCGCCCTAGCGACTCTCGACTTCGAAATCCCCCTCAACAACCTCCTTCCCTTCCACCTCTGCGACTTCGCAGCCCTCACCGCGGGCTTTGGCATCCTGACTCGAAAGCCTCTCCTTTGCGAACTGACCTATTGCTGGGGCCTCGTCGGTACGATCCAAGGTCTCATCACCCCCAACTTAGGCTGGGATTTCCCTCATCCCATGTTCTGGAGCTTTTTTATCCAACACGGGGTTGTTGTGATCGTGGCTCTTTATCTGCCGCTCGCAATGAAATGGAAGCCACTCCCCGGAGTGGTTCCGCGCATCCTATTTTGGAATCAAGTCTACTTTCTTTTCGCCATCATCGTGAATTGGAGCCTTGGAACCAATTTCGGCTTTCTCGCCGCCAAACCAGAGGTCGCATCACCTTTGGACTACCTGGGTGATTGGCCCATTTACTTAATCTGGCTTCAGATTCTCGCTGCCCTCTTCATGACCTGCCTACTTTTGCCCTTTCGGAAGACAATAAACATTTGGCGACCTCGCCGAATCGAGTTAAGTCACTCTCATGAGTGAAGCCGCCAAGCCCCAGAAAAAGAAGCGCGTCAATGTCCGTCGTCCAGACGTCATGACCCTCGTTCAGGCTGAGGTCGAAAAACACTATCATTCCCCCATCGTGGAAAAATTGCGCGATAACGGAGGCTCGATCACAATCGGAAAGTCCACTGTTCGTCTCGCGGAGCAATTCGGATTTTGCTACGGAGTCGAGCGCGCCATCGATCTGGCCTACGCCGCACGCCGTGTTTTTCCTGATCAGCGAATCTTCCTGATTGGCGAAATCATTCACAACCCAGAGGTCAACAAGCAGTTGGCCAAAATGGATATCGTCTCGCTCCCTTGGAAGGAAATCACGAGTGAATACGATGACTTAACTGAAGACGACGTTGTCATTGTCCCCGCCTTCGGAGCCCCCACTTCCTTCACTGAGAAAATCGAGCAACAAGGCTGCCACATCATCGACACCACCTGTGGTGATGTCATGAAAGTTTGGCGGAGAGTTCGCACCTACGCCAAGACGGGCATGACTTCCTTCATCCACGGAAAGCGAGGTCATGAAGAAACCCAAGCCACCGCATCTCGGGCCACCGGTGAAGATGGTAAGGGACACTACATTATCGTCCTCACTCTTGAGGAGACTGAATATGTTTGTAACTTCATCCGCAACGGTGGTGACACCGAAGAATTCCTCAAAAAATTCGACCGCGCCCTTTCGGAGGGCTTTGATCCTCAAATTCACCTTCAGCAAATCGGAGTCGCTAACCAAACCACGATGCTGAAAAGCGAAACCGAGGACATTCAAGGAAGAATCCGCAAAGCCATTAGCGACCGCGATGGCAATCCCGATAACTTCCAAATGTTCGACACGATCTGCGGAGCAACCCAAGAACGGCAAGATGCCCTCTTCGACATGCTCAACAAACCAATGGATCTCCTTCTCGTCGTCGGTGGCTATAATAGCTCGAACACCACTCACCTCGTTGAGATCGGACAAGAAAACCTTCCCACTTACTTCATCCGTGAAGCATCCTGTCTCGAGTCACTCGAAACAGTGGTCCACTTCGACATCGAAGAAAGCGCCGAGGTCTCTACTCCCAACGTCCTTGCTGGTTTTGACAATGAAGACGTCACCATCGGGATAACCGCTGGAGCATCCTGTCCCGCCAACCTCATTGAAGAGACCATTGTCCGTGTTCTTGCCCTTCGCGGCATCTCACGAGAAATGATTGAGAATTCCTAAAGGCCGAAAACTTCTGGAAACTTAATTTTCAGGCTTTTCTAGCACGAACACTCGTCGACTTCCGATCAATTAGAAAATGCCCTTTGAGGACAGAGAACTTTAATGGTAGCGTGTATTGAGGAAGAAATTTAGATATTTCTTTCATCATTTCACGCATACACGACATGAATCACAGAACTCCTACGAAATGCCGATGCCTCGCGGCCTCGATTTTCGGGCTTTTTCTAAGCTCTCCATTTTCCTCTGCCGAACAGGTCATTTTTACGGAAATCCAATATAATGCGGCCGCAGGACAGCCTGAGTTCATCGAAGTGACCAACAACACCGCCACTCCTTTCGACATGGGAAAGTGGTCTTTTACAAATGGCGTCGAATACACCTTTCCTGATTTCAACGCCGGAGATACCGATGCTCATATCTTGAAAGACTTCGAGACCATTCTGGTCTCCCCTGTCGATGAGGCCACTCTGCGGGCTGCTTACTCTAACATCCCCGCAGGAGTTCGGGTTTTCGGCCCCTACACCGGTGCCCTTTCTAACTCAGGCGAAACTCTGACCCTCAGTGACAAAAACGGAATTGTCATGACCACCGTCGAATACAATGACGGCGGCAAATGGCCCGCCGCACCAGACGGCACCGGTCACACCCTCACTCGCATCAATCCCGATCTCAGCAACCGAGCTTGGCGTAACTGGCGTGCCAGTGAAGAGCCCGGCGGCACTCCCGGATTCCTCGAAACCCCTCCTCCCGCCGCTGAACTCGTCATCAGTGAAGTCCACTTTGACACGAACGGCGATGTCGACTGGATCGAAGTCCACGCTCCCGGAAACTCTGCCATCTCCGGAACAAACTTCCTCCTTTCTGCGAACAAAGACTTAAGCTCTCCAGTATCACTTTCAGGAAGCATCTCGGCCGGAGGATATCAGAGCTTTTCCGTAAGCTTCACTCCAGAAGCCAATGGCGACCTTGACCTCTTCCTTGCCGAAGGCGCGAACGTTGTCGATGCCGTTCGCTTAGACCGCGATCTCGCTGAAGAGAGCTTTCAATCCTTCCCCGTTGGCGTGGAATTTTATGGCGGTGCGGGACACACCAAAGACGCTCCCAATAACCCTTCTTCCCGCCAGACCTCCATCGTGATCAACGAGATCATGTATGACGCTCCTTCCGATCATGGAACGGGCGAATTTATCGAACTCTACAACCGAGGCGCGCAAAGCGTAGATCTCACGGACTGGAAAATTTGCGACGGAGTGAGATATGACTTTCCTGCAGGAACAACTCTCGCCCCTGGTGGCTATCTCGTCATCGCTGCTGATACCTCTTGCATGAGTGAAGCCCACCCCGGAATCTCATTTCTCGGTAACTGGTCAGGAGGCCTGAGCGACGGCGGAGAACTTCTCCGGATCGAAGACCAAAACGGCAACCTCGTCGATGAAGTCGACTACCTGCCCGAAGGCGACTGGCCAAACCTCGCCGATGGTGACGGGAGCAGTATGGAGCTTCGCCATCCTGACATGAATAACGATGTCGGCACGGCCTGGGCTGATAGCGATGAAAGCCAAAAATCAACCACTCAAACTTTCACTTACACCGAAGACTTCAGAAGGTCCACTTGGCTGCCTCTCACTTCTGGCCAAGAACTTCATGTCCATCTCGTAGGAGATTCTCACGTCATTCTCGAAAACATCTCCGTCAAACGCGACAACACCGGCTCCAACCTCCTTCTCAATCCTACCGTGATGTCTCCCACCGATTCCAGTGCTTTAGGCTGGGTCACCCAGGGAACTCATTGGGCCAGCTTCATGACTGGAGGAAAACTTAACCTCATCGCAGACGGCCATGGCGACAACAAAGGCAACCAAGGTGAAGTCGATTTCGCGACAAGTCCGATCGTTGGCGAAAGCTACACCTTATCATTCGATGCCCGCTGGGTCAGCGGAAAGTCCCGCATCATCTTCCAAACTCTCGACCACGGCTTCGGCACAAGTTTCCTGATCCCTATCCCCGAAAACCTTGGAACACCTGGAGCACCAAACTCAAGCGCTACCACCTCGGCAGCTCCAACCGTCGAAGGAATCATCCATAGCCCCGCCGTTCCGAAACCCGGGCAAGCCGTCACCGTCAGTGCTCAGGTTGAATCCGCCGACGCACTCACCTCGGTCGATCTTGTTTATCGCCGTGATAACAACAATGGCAATGGAACTTGGATTCGTACCGCCATGGCAGACACAGGTTTAGGTCTCTACCAAGCCACTGTGAGTCAATACACCACGAACGCGAACATCGTTCAGTTCTATGTCGAAGCGACCTCAGGCTCAGTCACAACAACCCAACCCCGCTTTGGGGCAGACCGTCCTGCGATGTGGATCGTGGATAGCCGCACCATGCCCAGTGTCCTCCATCAAGAAAGATTCATCCTTTCTAATTATGATCAACGAGCCATGACCACCGCAATCGGTGGGAGTTCCTCCTTCAGCTACAACTACCCCAAAACTTCAAACCGTTTTTATAACGCCACCTTCATCTCCAATGAAAGTGAGATCTACTACAATGCCGAAATCCGGAAAAGTGGCAGTCCCTTCACCCGCGCCGACAATGCCAACATCGATCATGGCAAATGGAAGCTTCCTGGCGACCGCCTATTTAGAGGTCGCCGGCGTAACGTCATTGACGCCTCAGGAACACCCGAAGGCAGTAACACCCCTCGCTTCTACGATGACCGCATCGCTCGCTACTTCCTCTACCAACTGGGGCACCCCGTCAACGAGATGGAATTCACCCATACGGTCATCAATAGCAACGCCTTCAAGCTCCGTGAAAGCCACGAGCCCATTTCCAATGATTTTCTAAATCGCAACTTCCCCGGAGGAAGTGATGGCACCCTCCTTCGAATCGATGACGAATGGCGTGTTACCATCGACACTGCAACCACCACTATTAGACCCTCGGCGCGTGATGCCGATTGGTCCTACAAGGACACCGACAACCCCACCGCCTACCAAAGCGAATGGATCATGCGAACCCGCGAATCTGATCATGACTTTGGAAGTTTCATCGAGCTAACAAGGACGCTCGACGAAGACAAAACTGACGAAGCCACTCTCAACCGAATCACTGATATTGATATGCTAGCTCTCAACGCTGCGGTTCGTGGCTACGATGCCGATTGGGACACTATCACCGTCCGTCGGGGTAAAAACGCCTACTTATTCCGACCAAAGGATGGAAACGGTTGGATGCTTCTTCACTGGGATGGCGACCGCGTTTTTTCGGACTCAGGCCAAGCAATCCTAGGAGGGCGAACTGGCGTCAGTAAATACTTCGCCCGCCCCTTTGTCCGACGTCAGATGAATTACTACATGACGAAGCTTCTCAATGAGCATACCAAAGGCTCGACTCGCACCCTTGCTTGGATGCAAGCGGAGTCGAATGCCATTGCTGGTTCTGGTGTCGTGATGCCGACTTCCCATTACACCAACTGGTTCAACATTCGCGAAAATCTCGCTAGAAACTTCATCACATCAGCGGTCACCAATACCGCTTTTGCCGTCACCACCTCAAATGCCACCACCTCTGATGACATCATCACTCTCGAAGGAACCTCTCCACCGACCGTCTTCCAGATTCGGATCAACGGACAGTCTGGAACCTCCTTCACTTGGATTGATAAGACCGACTGGACCCTCGAAGGAGTCGTCCTCAAAGAAGGCGCCAACACTCTGAACCTTGAAGGCGTCGATCATGATGGCAACATCGTCGAGCAACTGACCTTCAATATCACAAAAACTGGTAACGCTCCTCCAGTCGTCATTATCGACTCCTCTCCCAAATCTCGAAATCTCGCCCTTGATGAGACTCTCGTACTCGACGCCTCAGAAAGCTACGATCCTGACGGAGATGGACTCATCTTCAATTGGCAATCTGACCCCAGCGATGGCATCACTTTTGTCAGCCCAACTGGATCTACGACAGATGCCACCTTCTCAAAGCCTGGCTTCTATCTCGTCACTGCGACCGTCAGTGATCCAAATGCAAATTCCACCACTAAAACGGTGGGAGTTTCAGTTCACCTCGAAGACGACTTCTCAAATTTTGGAAGCCCAGAACTCGAAAACTATTGGAGTCTCTTTAAGACCGAAAAGCATGGAAACAGCTCAGCCGGTGCTCACTATTCCCTACAGGATCAAGATGACCGCCTCACCATCAACATTCCGCAAAGCAAATTACCACTTGGATTCCCTCCTCCCGCACTTCCAGCTCCAGTCAACTACATCCAATTCGGATCAGTATGGAAGTACGACGATTCCAACACCGACCTAACCGGCACCTTCGCTCAACCAAACTACGATGATTCATCGTGGTCCTCCGGCTCTGGCTTCCTTGGCTTCGGCAACAATGGCACGCTTCCAGCTCCGGGCTTACAGACCAACTCTCTGACACGAGGAACAACCACCGCTGGACTCCCCAACACTGGATTGATCACCTATTATTTCAGAACTGAGTTCGAATTTAATGAAAGCTCCGTTGGAGCTCAACTTAGTATCGACCATGTCGTTGATGACGGGGTCCGCTACTACCTTAATGGCCAAGTTTTGGATTCAGTCCGACTCCCTAGCGGGGTGATTGATTCCAACACCGCAGCAACCCCTCTTCCTTCTGCCAATGAGGGAATCATCGAAGAAGACATTCTCGTTCTCGATGTCTCAAGCTCAATCGTTCAAGGCACAAACGTGCTCGCTGCCGAGGTCCACAACTCAGCCGCCAATAACAGCGACCTTGTCTTTGGTGCAAATATTGACATCGCGGCACAACCTCTCGTCACCCCCCTTCCCGATCTAGACAGCTCGAATCATCCTTGGATTAGACGAACCCTACCATCCGGTGATTGGGTCCTTCAGACTGAGATCAAACTAGAAAAGTCTCAATTTGGAGAATTCTACGCCGGACTTTTGGTCGAGGCCGAACAAGGTGGAACTTCTTTCCGATACGGAGTTGGCTTTAAAGACGGTGAAAGCATTGCGGCAGTCAGGCTCAATCCTTCTGGTTCCTCTGAAACCCTAAACTCCCTTCCTGCTCTTGAGTCTTCACTCGCCGTGGTCCGCCTAAAAAAGGAGGGTAATTCCCTCACCTTCTCATGGGTCCAAAACGATACCTACACTCAAGTACATCAGATCACTCTGCCCTCTGACACCGTATTCACCTTAGGGGGAATTTTTGCCACAACAGAGAGAGAACAATCCCTCGAAGCGAGTTTCGATTACGCCATGCTCATCTCTTCCGATACAGACTTTACGGCTTGGATGACCGCAAATGGATTCAGCGATCCCAATGATGAATATGAAAACAGTGGCATGAGTAATCTTCTCGCATACGCCTTGGGGAGAGACCTCAACCAAAACGTCGCTCCCACGATCGTTCACCAAGGCAATTCCATCGGTTTCAGCCACCGCCAACGAATTGATGGTGGGCAAATTAGCTACCAAATCGAGAGATCCACCGACCTCATGAACTGGGAAGCCGCCGGAGACCTAACTCCTAGTGGTGCTCCTACTCAAAATGCTGATGGCACCTTCACCGTTCAGCTTTTGAGCGATATCCCACTCGAAAATAGACCTGAAGTTTACTATCGTCTCATCGTCAACTTTCAGTAGCCGAATTGTTGCCAGAGATTGGATTGGGAAAAATTCCCGCTTCATTCTCTCCGGCAACTCGCTACTTTCTCGGCAGAAATGCTGAACTTTCTTTACCCAGCCGCTCGCGCCATCCTTTTCCGCCTCGATGCCGAGCGTGCTCACCACCTTTCGATGGCTGGGCTTCGCACAAGCGAAAGACTAGGCCTCCTCAAAGCAATCTCTTCCAAAAGTGATGACAAACCCGTCACCATCTGCGGGCTAAAGTTCCCCAACCCAGTTGGTCTAGCCGCCGGGCTCGACAAGGAAGCCAATACCATCGACGCCCTTGGATCTCTCGGCTTCGGCCACATCGAAGTCGGAACGCTTACTCCCAAACCGCAAGACGGAAACGAGTCCCCCCGCCTCTTCCGCCTCCCTGAACACCAAGCACTCATCAACCGCATGGGCTTCAATAACCCCGGCATCGATGACGGCCTCGCGAACGCCCGCTCATCGAAATCCTTCAAAGGCATCCTCGGCATCAACATCGGGAAAAACAAAGTCACCCCAAATGAACAGGCCAATGACGACTACGCCATCGCCTTTGAAAAAGCATATCCTTGGGCCGATTACATCACCGCAAATTTCTCTTCCCCAAACACCCCCGGCCTCCGCGACCTCCAATCAGAAGACGCCGCAGGTCGCCTCCTCGAAGTTCTCAAAAACCTTCAGACAAAACTTCACCAAGAAACCGGAAGACACGTTCCTTTCGCCCTAAAAGTCGCACCAGATCTCGATGAAAATCAAATCTCCGGACTCTCTCGAGTCTTCCGCGACGGCGGGCTCGACTTCCTCATCGCAACCAACACCACCTTAGCCCGCGATGCCGTCAAAGGACACCGCAACGCCGAAGAAGCTGGCGGACTTTCCGGAGCCCCGCTTACGAGCCACTCGACCGAAGTGATCGCCCAATTCCATGCCGGACTCGGCCAAGAAGTCCCCATTATTGGAGCGGGTGGAATCTTCTCAGCCGAAGACGCCCTCGCCAAGAAGGATGCCGGTGCCTCTCTCGTCCAAATCTACACCGGTTTTGTCTATCGCGGTCCCGCCTTGATTCACGATATCATCCGCGCTTGGTAAATTGGAAATCGCTCCGATAGTCCTTCATGACAACTCATGAAGCAGCCTACCAAGGCTCCCTCATCGCAGATGCCTTCGCGATGCCCGTGCATTGGTACTATGACTGCTCAGCCCTTGATCGGGACTACCCTGATCTCTCAAACTACTGCGCTCCACTCCCGCACCATCCCGATAGCATCCTCTGGCGTTCTGAATTCATCCCCGTGAACGAAAAAGCCAACATCTTGCACGATCAGGCCCCATTCTGGGGACAGCGAAACATTCACTATCATCAAAACCTCGCAGCGGGCGAAAACACCGTAAACTTCAAACTGGCACGTAGTCTCCACGAACACGTTTCCTCAGAAGGGCAATACGACCCAAACAAGTGGATCACGCTCTACCTCGACAACATGCTCACCCCCGGCTGGCATCGAGATACCTATTTGGAAGAATATCACCGCGCATTTTTCAATCGCTATGCTCAGGGGAAAAAACCTCTTAAATGCGGAATCTCAGATGAACACATTGGCGGTCTCGCCACTGTTCCAGCTCTTCTTGCAGCTCTGCCCCTGGGCGATCATCGTCAAACCGTAAAAACACACATCGCCCTCACTCACCGACATTCCAATGTCCTCCGTGCCGCCGACTGCCTCACTCGTCTTCTCAGTGAGATTTCAAATGGCACTTCCCTCCATAATGCCCTCATGGCTGCCGCTGGCGACTGGTTCTCGACTCGCAAGGCTCAAACTTGGACCCGTCGACCCGATCGCCACGTCATCGGTCAAAAACTGAGCCCAGCGTGCTACATCGACCAAGCCTTTCCCGCCTCCCTCTATCTTGCTTGGAAGTATCACGACGACTTTCCCGCCGCCATCATCGCAAACGCCAAAGTTGGCGGCGATAGCTGCCACCGAGGGGCCGTCGTCGGATCTCTCGTCGCGGCCGAGACCTTCCGAACCAGTGGGAATTTTGATCTCAATCCATTTCGTTCTGATTGAGCAGATGCAGGCCTGAAACCCGCTTCAAGGCCCGCCGACTTTCCCGGAACTTTCCTTGGTGCTTGGTCACGCGACCACTCACCCTTTTTCGCCACATCCGAAAACTCCGGAGCTTTAAGTGCTTTCTCATCACCTTAATCACCTCCGCCTCAGTGAAACCAGTTCGCTTCTCGATCTCATCAAAAGTCGTGCGATCTTCCCAAGCCATTCGAATGATTTGATTCTTCAACTCCTCCTTCACCAGAGACCACTCCGCTCGATTTTCTGAAAAGCAAGTATCTGTGATACTCAAATCAACCCGCGAGCAATCCGGCGAGCTTCAAGGTCGGCATTTACGACAACCTCTAGAGCTTGGGAATCGACATGCTCAACACGCCGCATTGTTTCTTCAACGACCCCCCAAATCCCGGGGAAACTTAGACTCCGATTCCGAAACGCTTCGTTCGCCACCTCATTCGCCGCATTCAACACCGCCGGCAAAGTTCCCCCTCGTTCACCAGCCTCGCGCGATAAACCAAGGGCTGGAAAATCCTTCTCTCTCGGAGCTTCAAATTCGAGCTTCGCCAAAGTCGGGAAATCCAAAGGCTTCAGCTCATTCTTCAAGCGATCTGGCCAGACCACCGCATACTGAATCGGAAAACACATATCCGTCGTGCTTAACTGCGCCAACACACTGCCATCGATAAACTCAACCATCGAATGCACGATACTCTGAGGATGAACGACCACCTCAACCTTCGACATCGGAATATCGAAGAGCCAGCGCGCCTCGATCATCTCCAATCCTTTGTTAAAAAGACTCGCCGAATCGATCGTGATTTTTTGCCCCATCTCCCAAGTCGGATGCTTTAAGGCATCTTCTAGCTTCACCTCACTGAGACGTTCCGCAGGCCAAGTCCGAAAAGGTCCGCCAGATGCCGTGACGATCAAACGGCGCACTTCATCTGAGCCTCCTCGATGGCCCTCTAGACATTGAAAAATGGCATTATGCTCACTATCGACCGGAAGAATATTCACTCCCTTCTCACGCGCCGCCTTCATCACAACCTCCCCCGCCATCACCAGAATCTCCTTACTCGCGACCGCCACATCACAGCCCAACTCAATCGCTTTCAAAGTAGGCCGCAAACCCTCGACCCCCACAATCGCCACCAAAACTAGATCAGGCTTTGTCGCCTCCACGATCTCAACAAGCCCTTCTGCTCCGGCAAAAACTTCCCGTCCTTTCCCTTGCAACTCGGCATAACGACTCTCGTCGGCCAGACAAAGATGCTGCACACCAAACTCTCTCGCCTGCGCTTCCAACTCCTCCACCCGAGTTCCGGCAGCCAGCCCCACCACCTTCATGCGGTCGGGAATTTGACGAGCGACAATCAAGGCACTCGTGCCGATCGACCCCGTTGATCCGAGAATTAAAACGCGCTTACTCATGACACCAAACCGGTTGCGTAGAGGTAAAAGTAAGTCACGGGAGCCGCAAAACAGAGGCTATCAATCAGGTCCAAAATCCCACCAATCCCCGGCATCAACTTGCCAGAATCCTTCACCTCCAAGCTCCGCTTCAAAACCGATTCGGCCAGATCACCAGCCACTGCCACTAAGCCAATCAACACGGCCAAAATCGCCACGTGCAGCGGAGGGATCCATGCGAGGATCTCGCCAGAAAGCGCCCACACACTCCATGCCGCGAGCTGCGCAAATCCCAAGGCTCCAAAAAATCCTTCCCATGTTTTTGCCGGGCTCAAATGCGGGGCCATCTTATTCTTACCAATCAAAGAACCGGTAATGTAAGCCCCCATGTCCGTAAATTTCGCGGCCGTAATCATCAAAAGAATGAGCCAAGCCCCAGGAACTTGCCCACCCGTCTCCGGCAAGAACATCAGACGAAAAACAAAAGAACCAAAAAGGATGGGGACATAGACGTAGGCCAAAAGAGCATCCCCGATGGCATCCACACTTTGGCGCCCCTCAATATTGAACATGAAGCGTTGGTAAAACCCAAAGAGAACTAGGATCACCAAAGCAAGGATCTCGATTCGAAAATCATCCGGGGCAATCCCACCCTGAATCAAAAGCACGCCAGTAAGCAGGGCCGCGATCGATCCAAGAATAAGCCCCGTCATACGACACTCCCCGCCGGGGAACTTAGCAAAAAGGCCTCGGAACTCCACCGCCCCCGCCACTGTAAGAAATCCGATCAAGCCAAAGAAGGCCCAAGCGTTCTGGGATACAAAAACCGACGTCACAATCGCCCATAATATCAGAGTGCTTGTAAGACGGGCCCGAAAGACTTCAGCCTTACTCTGCTTCTTCACCTCGCTTGCCATTCGAAGATCTTCCAGACAAGGCCACTAGCGGGCAATGACAATTCGCGAAAATAATTTGCAACTCCTTCCCGCCTCTCCGGTTTGATCATACGAATCCGGGAAAACTCACTCCCGACAACTCCAAACAAATTATGAAAATGAAATTAACATCAGTCGTCGTGGCCATTGCCACCTGTGCCATCGCCAACGCAGAACCGACCAAAGAAAAAGGGAAAGAAAAAGGCCCCCGTGGTGATCGTCCGGTTCCAGCTGCACTTCTTGAAAAATTCGACACCGATAAAGACGGCAAATTGAGCGCTGAAGAACGCAAAGCAGCCATGGCCGCTCGCAAAGCTGAGATGCTCGAAAAGTTCGACAAGGACGGTGACGGAAAACTCAACGAAGAAGAGCGCAAGGCTGCTGGAGAAGCTCGTAAAGCAGAGATGATCAAGAGGTTCGACAAAGATGGCGACGGGAAACTCAGCGATGAGGAGAAAGCCGAAATGCGCAAAGCGATGCCCCCTCGTGGAGAACGCCGCGGAAAAGGCGAGAAAGGCCGTAAAGGCAAAGAGGGCAAGCCCGGAAAAGGCAAAAAAGATGCCTAAATCCAATTGAGATTCTCAATAACTAAATAAGGGCGGCCCATGAAAATGGACCGCCCTTTTTTGACTCTAAAATTCCTGATCAGTAAGATGACCTACTTCTTAAGGAGATCACGGATCTCTTCGAGAAGGACTTCCTGCTTCGCTGGCTCTTCAGGCTCGTCTTCTTGCTTCTGCATCGATGCCATGACCTTCTTGATCACGATAAAGACAACAAAGGCTAGGAGAACGAAGGAAATGAGTTCGGTAATGAACGCCCCATAGTTGATTGCAACTTCAGGCACAGCTTCAGTAACAACTTTTTCACCTTCTTTGACTTCGGCAACACCGGGCTGAAGAACAGTCTTCATTTTGGTGAAATCGACCTTTCCCAGGACCATTCCAAGAGGTGGCATGAAAACGTCGGAGACAAGCGACTTCATCACGGTGGCAAAAGCACCTCCGATGATAATTCCGACAGCCATATCGATGAGATTACCTTTAAAGGCGAATTCTTTGAATTGTTTAAACATTGTTGATTATTTTGTGTTGAAAAGGAGAAATATCCTCTTTCAGCTCCTCTTGCAAGGCAATCTTTCGTCACCGAAAATGGCCTGAGGTCACTTCTCGTCAGTAAGTCAGGAGCTTTACACCCATCTCACCTACTCCCTCTCCTCCCTCCTCCAAAGGTTGCCTTTCTCGCTTTTTCTCCCATTATTCTGTGAAGCTCTATTCCAGATCTAGCCCTCAAGTAAACCCATGAAGTCAAAATTAAGAGACCAGCTCACCATCGGCATGGCCATGCTCGCGATTCTCCTCTGTGGCTATGGGATTGGCTTTCTTTTGGGTGAAAAAAAAGGACAGCGGCAGGCCACCTTCATCGAAATTTCCGCCCCTAGCTCCGAAGACAAAAAGGACCCTTGGGTACAGCGAACGCTTACCACATTTGATAATGAGATCCAGTTCACCCCGGAACAACGAGAGCTCGCGACTCGCGAAATCGGAAAAACCTATGATGCCATTCGTAAGAGTCGTTTGACTGCCCTTCGGCAATATTCCTCCAATATCATCGATTTACATTCTCAACTCCTTCCTCACCTCAAAGAGTCACAAAAGGTGATCATTCAAGAACAGCGAGACCGCCTCCAAGAAACTCTTGATTTAGGCATCCAGTAAGCTTGTTTCACTCCCTATTTGAAGAACGTCATGACTCGCTCCCAATTCATCCTCGGCGCAGCTCTCCTCTGCGTGTCTGGAACGCTCGCCTTCTTCATTTCGTTTCGAGACCAAGAAAAAAAGCAGATCATCGCTCCCGCGGCCTCCCCCACCCAAAGCCCACAGCCATCGGTTCGGAGCCAACGCTCAAGCCCTCTCCTCCTCTCCGACCGTAAGATCGAAAAAGTCGATCCCACGATATACGAAGTCTCAGTTTCCGATCTGTCCCTCCGCGAACTTGGCCAGAGAATTGAAATTGATTCCCGCGAACGGCTTAAAAAAATGACCGCTCGCTATCAACTCAGCCCGAACCAACGGCGAGAAATTTTCCCCCTCTTAGTTCGCCACCATGCCGAATATCAAGAAGGACTCATCGTCAATGGCTCAACCACTTCAGGCCCCGGCGACAAGAAACTCGCTTCGGAAATTTACCCAATCTTGGACCCCAGCCAGCAAGAGGATTACCAAGAGACCCTCCTTGCTGACAATGAGTGGTGGGGAGAAATCATTGGGCAGTTGCGCGAAGATCTCGATCAAGCGCTCGACGCAGGGGAAGTCGAACTCATTACCGAGCCAGCTGAGCCACTCACGAGACCAACAAGCGAGCGACGAAACCCCGAACGCAATTAGTCCTCGCCCTCAAATTCCTCTCGATTTCACAAAAAGAAAAAAGGCGCACCGTTTCCGGCGCGCCTTCTGAAATTTTAGCGAGAAGAGAATTACTTCTTCTTCGCCTCTTCACGCTCCTTAGCGTCTGCGATCACTTTCTCAGAAACATTCTTAGGGCAAGATGAGTAGTGCTCGAACTCCATCGAGAACTGACCACGACCTGAAGTCATCGTGCGAAGGTCACCAATGTAACCGAACATCTCAGAAAGAGGTGCCTGCGCTTTGATACGAATACCACCGGACGCAGTGTCCTGTGACTGAATCATGCCACGACGGCGGTTCAAGTCACCAATGACATCACCGACGTGATCTTCAGGAGTGAAGACGTCGAGCTTCATGATGGGCTCAAGAATCTCAGCACCGGCCTTGGGCACGGACTGACGATAAGCGGCACGTGAGGCGATTTCGAAAGCAACCGCTGAAGAGTCAACCGCGTGGAAGGCTCCATCCGTAAGAGTGACTTTGAAGTCCAAACATGGGAAGCCAGCAAGAACACCCTTTACGAGGGAAGTCTTGAAGCCCTTCTCAACCGAAGACCAGAATTCCTTAGGAACGTTACCACCGACAACCTTCGACTCAAACTGGAAGCCTTCACCCGGCTCAAGCGGAGTGAGGGTGTAGTCGATCTTAGCGAACTGACCAGAACCACCAGACTGCTTCTTGTGAGTGTAGCTATCAGAGAGCTCCTTGGTGATGGTCTCACGGTAAGCAACCTGAGGCGCACCGACGTCCACTTCCACCTTGTGAGTCCGCTTCAAGATATCAACCTTAATGTCGAGGTGAAGCTCACCCATTCCCTTAAGAATGGTCTCACCGGAATCGAGATCAGTCTCAACTCGGAAGGAGGGATCTTCCTGAATCATCTTACCGAGTGCGATACTGAGTTTCTCAGCATTCGCCTTATCCTTCGCGGAAACCGCAAGCGAGATCACGGGATCTGGGAAGACCATCGGCTCCAAGGTCGCTGGCTTGTCCTTGTCACAGAGAGTGTGACCGGTCTGAACGTTCTTGAGACCCACAAGAGCAATAATGTCACCCGCTTGGGCGCTATCGAGCTCGGTCCGGTCATCCGCGTGCATTTCCACAAGACGGCCGACACGCTCAGTTTTACCCGTGAAGGTATTAAGAATGGTGTCACCCTTCTTGAGAGTTCCAGAATAGATACGAGTGAAAGTCAAAGCTCCGAACTGGTCGTCCATGATCTTGAAAGCAAGTGCGCGAAGAGGGCCCTTTGGATCCACAGTCGCAACCTCACCAGTCAATTCACCTTCGTCGTTAAACTCAGGCTCAGGATCAACTTCAAGAGGAGATGGAAGGTAGTCAACGACCGCATTCAAGACGTTCTGAACACCCTTGTTCTTAAACGCGGAGCCACAGAAGGCTGGGAAAAAATCAAGAGCGATGGTGCCTTTGCGAACGCATCTTTTAATGGTCGCGATGTCAGGCATGTTACCCTCAAGGTAAGCCTCCATCACTTCGTCATCCTGCTCCACGGCAGTCTCGATGAGCTCGTCGTGATACTGGTCACACTTCTCAACAAGATCGGCAGGAACATCCTGAACTTCAAAGTTCTCAGGAAGACCAGAGTCATCCCAGACATAAGCCTTTTTTTCGAGAACATCGACAACTCCGACGAAGGAATCCTCGTAACCAATTGGAATGGTCATCACAAGCGGCTTAGCACCAAGAACATCCTTGGTCTGCTGAATCACTTTAAAGAAGTCAGCACCAACACGGTCCAACTTGTTCACGAAAATAATACGCGCAACCTCAGAGTCGTTCGCGTAACGCCAGTTTGTCTCAGATTGTGGCTCAACACCACCGGATCCACAGAAAACACCAACACCACCATCAAGAACCTTCAAGGAACGATAAACCTCAATCGTGAAGTCAACGTGACCTGGAGTATCGATGATATTCATGCGATGATCATCCCAAAAACACGTCGTTGCCGCAGACTGAATGGTAATACCACGCTCCGCTTCCTGTTCCATGAAGTCAGTGGTGGATTCACCGTCGTGAACCTCACCTGTTTTGTGAATCTTTCCAGTGAGCTTAAGGATACGCTCGGTGGTCGTGGTTTTTCCAGCATCCACGTGTGCGAAGATGCCAATGTTACGGTATTTGCTGAGGTCTGTCATAGAAAGGTCTCGTTGAGCGCGCGTCTTAATCACTCAAGAGGCCTATTGTCGAGTCTCGACCGAGACTTTTTGCCGAATTACGGGGATTCAATGCGGTTCTGGGTTTACAAAGTCCCCTTTTCTGACATTCAGACCCCGTCACAACGACCATTTCCAAAACGATCAAAATGAGCACGAATTACTTCAATACTCTTCCTCTCCGTCGCCAGCTCGATGAGCTCGGCACCTGCCGCTTCATGGATGCTTCCGAGTTCGCCAATGGCGTCACCGCTGCTAAGGGCCTCAAGATCGTCATCGTCGGTTGTGGCGCTCAAGGACTCAACCAGGGCCTCAACATGCGCGACTCCGGTCTCGACGTCTCCTACACGCTCCGTGCCGAAGCAATTTCTGAGAAACGCCAGTCATTCCTCAACGCCACTGAAAATGGTTTCAAGGTCGGTACCTACGAAGAAATGCTCCCCACCGCTGACATCGTCATGAACCTCGCTCCTGACAAGCAACACACCAAGGTTGTCGAGACCGTTATTCCTCACATGAAGGAAGGCGCGACCTTCTCCTACGCTCACGGTTTCAACATCGTCGAGGAAGGCACTCAGATTCGTAAAGACCTCACCGTCATCATGGTTGCTCCAAAATCCCCCGGCTCAGAAGTCCGCGAGGAATACAAGCGCGGCTTCGGGGTTCCCACTCTCATCGCTTGCCACGTCGAGAACGATCCTACCGGCGAAGGGATGGAACTCGCCAAAGCCCTCGCCGTTGCCCAAGGCGGCGACAAGGCGGGTGTTCTTGAGTCCTCCTTCGTTGCTGAAGTCAAGTCCGACCTCATGGGTGAGCAGACCATTCTCTGCGGACTTCTCCAAGCCGGTTCCATTCTCTGCTTCGACAAAATGAAGGCCGATGGCATCGACCCCAAGTGGGCCGTGAAATTCATCCAAAACGGCTGGGAAGTCGTCACCGAAGCCCTCAAGCACGGCGGCATCACTAACATGATGGATCGCCTCTCCAACCCTGCGAAGCTCGAAGCCTTCCAGCTCTCCGAAGAGCTTAAGGACATCATGCGCGATCTTTTCTACAAGCACATGGACGACATCATCTCCGGTGAGTTCTCCAGCACCATGATGGCTGACTGGGCCAACGACGACGTCAACCTCCTCGGCTGGCGTAAGGACACCGGCGAAACCGAATTTGAGCAGACTGAAGGCGAAGGCGAAATTTCCGAGCAGGAGTTCTTCGACAAAGGCATCCTCATGATCGCGATGGTCCGTGCTGGTGTTGAACTTGCCTACGAAGCCATGGTGGAAGCCGGCATCGAGCCAGAGTCCGCTTACTACGAGTCCCTCCACGAGACTCCCCTCATCGCGAACACCATCGCTCGTAAGAAACTTTACGAAATGAACCGCGTCATTTCTGACACCGCTGAATACGGCTGCTACCTCTTCAGCCACGCCGCCGTCCCTCTCTTGAAGGACTTCATGACCAGCGTTGACACCCGCGTCATCGGAAAAGGCCTCGGCGACACCGACGGCAGCGTCGACAACCAGACCCTCGTTCAAGTCAACGCGATCATTCGCAACCACGACGTCGAAGAAATCGGCATCTACCTCCGCGAAGCCATGGGTGCGATGAAGCCAATCACAGCCTAGTCCTCGCAAGACTCATTTAAAAAAGCCCGGACCCTTCAAAGGTTCGGGCTTTTTTTAAAAAATTCTTCTAAGCTCACAGACACAAGTCGAACTCACTCCAATTCTCTTAAACCCCATGAAATTTATCTTTTCTTCCATACTCATGCTAGTCTCAGAATGAAAACGGGACACCAGAATCCCAACATCTATCGGCACGCGAATTTTTACAAAATTCAATGCAGGTATCGCACTGAAGTGCTAGGCATTCAGCTTGCGTCGAGCAGGTATTTGGGGGGAACACTTGGGCATTGTAGACCCCCTCACGATATTCTTGAACCGAGGAAGAACCTCCAATAGTATGTCGGAGGAATGAGATGAGTTTTAACGATAGAAGCCTCGTAAGCCTCGAATGTCTAAGCGAAAAGATTAAAAGCGCTATAGGCCCGGTTGCGGAACCCCAAAAAAAAACCCGGGAAATTTTTCTCCTTACAGACAAAGCTCGCGAGTTGTTGGAGAATGAGGAGGAGGATAGCAACGAACGACGCAACCTCTATGCAATTTCGCTTTGGGCTCAAATGGTTTGCTGGCCGGGCCCAGGAAACCCTGCACCATGGTTCCGAAACTCGCTCGTGATGTCCGTAAAAACTGCTGCTCTTGGCCTACCCGGAAACTCGACAAAATTCTTGGAGCCTTGTCTGAATTTTATTGCCACAAAAATTTCCAGAGGGACTATCCAAGCTAGCGAATTTGCGCCAACACAAGGTGCTAGACTAAGAAGTGGACTCGACGATATTGAACAAAAATTCGGATGTGACAGCATACCGCATTCCCTTCGCAACTTTGTTGCAGAGACACCAACCACGCAAATAGTTCAGAAGCTGAATGTGCTTCGTACCCATGTAGCCGATTGTAATGAAGCTCTTGAGCCCATCTTGGCTAAAATAGCTGAGATCGCAGTTAGTGATCAGAACAATCAGTCAGATAATAGAGAAGCACTATATCATTTTCATCAAAAGATACTCGAACAGCTAAAGAAGCAAGATTCAACGGTGATGAAAAAACGTCATTTCGAAGCTTTGGAGTATATTTCCAGGCTCCGATTCGATATTTCGTCTTCGCTGTTCGATGGAGAATCACCAGAAAAAACAAAATTCAGGATTCTCGATGACCTAAGAGATTATCTTCGCGTTTTAGTCAATACCTACCAGACTTCCAAGATCGAAGAATTGGTAAATCAGATTATTGGAATCGTTAATAATTGTGTTCAGTGGATTAAAGATGCCAAAAATCACTCTCAAGAACACCACAACCAAGGACAATTAGCCAACGCATCTGTAAATTGCGCATTCATTTGCCTAACTCTCAATGAGCACACATCAAACTACGAGACTCTTACAAATTTGGCTGACGAATCCCTGCAAGAGGCCCGAAAAGTTTATGAGAAAGTTGGAGATAGGATACATCCGAAAAAGAAATACGAATTCCACGATACGGAAGCTCGGTTTTACCGATTGGTAAATAATCCAAGTAAGGCTACCGAATCTCTTGAGAAAGCCATCAAGCTGGCTGAGCATGATTCACAGTTACGCAACAGCGATCGCCTATTCGGACTTCTATTGACTCTCGCTCGAATTAGCTACCGTTCGAATACAAGCGAAGAAGAAGCGCAATCCTTGACTAAGCAAGCTTGCGAAGTCGTAGGTGAACAAGATCCAAATGACCATCAAGTCGTTGATCCTGTGCACGCTAAAGCTCATCAAATGATTGGTCACTTGCACCTTACCAACGAGGATTGGGGGAAGAGCCTAGTCCAAGGGAAGTTTTGTCTGCTAGCCACCAAGTCAACCTCTAACACTAGCGAAATTAACCGACTCAACCTAGCTTGGGCGATCTATTGCATAGTCAAATCCTACCTCGAACTGGGTAAAAAGAAAGAAGCTCAAGAAGCCTACATAGACAACTCAAGCATCCTTGAGACTCATGAGAAATTACGGCCACTAGCAGCATTAGCGCAAAAAACACCCAGTTTGAACGAACAATTTTGCCAAGCCTTAGAGGAGGCGATGGCAAATGGATCAGTTCCATCTATTTCAGATCTCGATCCACTAACTCTCGTCGACCCTGAAAAATTCAAACAGTATTGTCAGTCCACGGGGAAACTCATCGAGGCAGGGAAGGCAGAAGAGTGCGTGGAAGAAATCAGTAAAATCGTTAACCTTCGCAAGATCTTAGGGATCATAAACGATAGGCAACTTTTTTATCTGACTCTTTTGAATGCGAGCGCGATGAGGTTGACCGGAAAAAACGGTGCTGCCATTAGCGTGCTCAATAAGGTCCTGCAGTCCGATGACTCTCAAAGTCCTAAAAGCCGAGCAATTGTCTTCTCGAAAATAGCACAGTGTCATGAAGCCAACCGTGAGTGGGGAAAAGCGGCGACCCACTACACGCAGGCACTAAAACGGGAGCCTCACTCCCTTTCTCTGGCTGGGTTCTTTCGCACCTTGGCCCGATACAAGCCGTCCAACTGGGAAGATCTCTTGGATCAGCTTCTAAGCCACTCCGACAATAATCTCAAAACCCACCTCAGTGGGGCGGTCGTCCGAGAATTTTCTCAAATGTTGCAGGAGCTTGACCCTGACTTCAGCTGGACTCTCCAGAAACTCCTTCAACAAACGGTTCCCGAAACCATCCTTAGGCTCACACCAAAGATTTGTGAACCTTCGCTCGACACATCTTTCCGGCATAAAATCGCTAATAAAATACTCGATTCAATTAATAAGGATTCCATCCCTCACCTAAGGCAGCTTGGTATGCGGTTGTGCATTCTGTCATTTGCACTGGACGACCCAAAGGTTTTTGAGAAATATTTACAGTGTCTCGTAAATTCATGCGCAGAAATCAAGCCAGAAGAGGCGAGTATTCTGGGCAGCTCCAGAGAGTCATCATTAATGACCCTATTATGGGCTTACACTGAAGAGGTAAGAAAACGTCTTGCGGACGACACAGATTCCGTTCCCAAAATCCACTCCCTTCTGCAAGGGGATGATGCAGGGTCAGTTCTACCGCCTAACTGGGACCCAGCACGGGGCCTTTTACCGATAAGGAACGTTGTTGCCGTTATGTCGCGGAGGCTCTCCGATCTTGGTGTTTCGATTAAATTGAATGAAAGTATTAAAGGATATATTGCTCTTACAGATGCGCTGCTGCTTCGCAACAAATTCGAGGAAGATATTCTAAACCTGTTTTTCAGTGGATCCGTGTTTAAGGGAACTTCCGTCACCGCCATTGAGTTTTATCTGCAACAAACCCAGCTCGCCATTCGCATTTCACTCGATTGGCGCACTCTTCGACCAGATGAAACAAATTTAATTGAAACGATCTTGAAATATCTCTGCCAAAAAATTGAGGAAGAATCAGACTCAATCAAACCCCACCCTGAGAACGAAGAAATCGTCATCCTAGCCGATACGATGATCAGCTCCAAACACCGCCATATTAAGACAACTCTCATTGAATGCGACGATTTTCTAGATAGCACTCAGCGAGACACACTCGAAGGAGGTAAAATAGACAACGAATTTTTTATAAAGCTTTACGACAAAACTCCCGATGAAGCACTTAACACTGAGACTCTCCAGCAAATACTCATTCATCGGCTACATCAGGACTATGGCCTTTGCCTCGCACACATCCTTAGATTAAACGATTCAGCTGATACCGATCCACTTTCTCATCCCGCATTTGAGCTACATTCCTTTAAGCGGAAACTTCAGCGTGACGGCTGGAGGAATTTGACTCCGGATCAGCAACAGGATCTCGACGAAGATTTCCACCGAGCCTACCGAGCTATGGTCACCGGCTATCTCGGACGGATCTCGCAAACTACCTCCGTAAACCACTGGAGTTGCGCACCTTTAGTTAAACAGCTGAAAGAGCTGATCACTCAAGGAGCTGACAGAAAACGCTTTGATGATTTCAATGAACAGCAGCAGGAGTACTATTGCCAGATTTCTCCAATCCACCTTCGTAAGATTCTCTCTTCTGTGTTGGAGAATGCGTTGACATACTCCCAACCCGAATCGCCAATCAATGTGAACTTCAACGTCATCGATATTCAAGATGACGAACACGACCGCCGATTCGTTGAAGTAGAGATCAGAAGCACTCCCAATAAAGTTGGGGAAATCGAGAACCGCTCGGGAAAAGGCAATCAAATTGCTTCCCGATTGGTCGAACGATGTGGCGGATTTTGGTATTCTCCAAAGGAAGACACCGAGGCTTACATTCAGGAATTCAACCTCCCGCTACTTCAATGAGTGATAGAGAAAAACAACTTCAGATTGGTATTGTTGATGATGTTAAGGAAGATCGGAAGCTGTTGGAGCAGACTATTGAAATGGTCTGCAAACATTGTAAGGCTCTATTGAATGGGCGCGACCCAGCCATTGAAGTTTTTATGTCTGTCGATGCTCTCAAGACACGACTCGAGCAAAACTACCAGCCAGAGATTCTGGTCGTCGATATCATCGACCAAGAAAATGAGTACACGATGCCTGAACGCATCATCAGTTACTATAAAGAAGCCCGTCCTGAGAAGTCACCTTACATTTTGTATACGACAGGCTCTCGCGATGATTTCCCTCCCCAAAAAAAACACTGGGCTCAATTCGCTGTGACCATCAAGCCATCTAGGATTCAAGACAAAAGGGATACCTTGGCGTTTTACGCCGCCTTTAAAAATGTTCTCCGTAGTCTTAAAGACTTTGATACCGTCCAAGGGAATCCTCTTGCAGGGCTCTCGACAAGCATCGGAGATTTTCAAGGCAAAGTCGCGAAGGCAGCATTTTCCATCGAGAATGATGACGCTAAAGTAGTCTGCTTAGTTGGAACAAAAGGCGAGCAGATAGAAATGAAAGCTGCAACCAGGGTTCATTTCGGAAAGGAGTATCGGAGAGTAACGATGATCGATGATCAAGACTACTTATACAAGTTTCTCTTTGAAGGCGCAGACAATAATGCTCCTGAAATGTTACCGTCATCTACTGACTCAGAAGGAGACAAATCTTCTCCCTTAGTTTTGTGCGTTCCCCTCTCTACTCAGGGGCTTTCATGGATCATTAGAGAGTTTACTAAGCTGTTAGACAACGGGTGGTCGCTCCAAAGTAAAATCGCAGGAACCGTTCTTAGTAGACCCTGTCGCCCTCTGATCATTTGGCTGGAAACCGGAATCGGCAAGATGAGCGAAACCTGGGGGACTTTCCTCGATAGAGAAAAGGTTTCCCTGATTAGGGTGCCTGCGTTGAGTGAGCGCGGTGAAGATTTTCTCGCTATCATTCGCTCCTATCCAGACTGTCAGAGCCTGAAAGTCGACGACAGTAGTTGCCCCCCAAATCTGACAACTGAAAACCTTTATTCCCTGCTATCAAGTGAACGCATGCTTGACACCGGCAGCTTGAATCTTGGACCTTTGACGAGTGTAGAACCGCCCAAGCGCTTGGAAATCAAAGTCTCAAAATCTAAGCAACAGAGCAAATGGAAATTCGAATATAGTTTTGGAAACCAAGAGACAATAGCTATTACCCACCCTCGCGATGAAGCATGGCTAATTTTAGCAATGGGCTGCACATTCGATAAAATTAGCGACAACGGTCAATTTTGTGAAGTCCACAAACATCTGCTCGATAATACGGCATTCAAGGATCACCTCGACAATCTGGAGATAGAGATAACCGAGCCAACAAACGTGGCTGCGGTAGCCAACGCGACACTCACGAAAATTCGAAAGGAAACCTCCGGCGACCTAAACGCTGCATTTGGCGGGTTGAAAACCATGAATAGAAAAAAGGACTACCGCATCCTTTGTGCGGATGTTCAGGTAAAGAGCTAGCTAGATGCTAGCTAGAAAAAATTCTAGGAAGCTAAGATAGCGTGATTGGCACCATCGAACTGGGGTTCGATCTTCGCCATGAGAAACAAGCCTCATTCCAAAATCCAAAAAATCGTCCTCCACGCCCAGTCGACGGTTCCAAATCCAACAAGCGGGACACATTATTTGAATCCCTCCATTTCTCTCGAAGAAGAAAGTGAAATTCAACTTCCCATCCTCAGGGACCACGAGATCCACGTCCGCCCCGTCGTAGCATCAGTATGTAAAAGCGAGTTCCTCGCGGTTTCATCTGACCTTGATGGAAAATCTGAATTTTGTGGTCCAGCGAGTGGCTGGGAAACTGATCGCGGCGTCATTCTGGGTCATGAATCCTCCGGTATCGTCCATGGAGTCGGGAACGGAGTATCCAGATTTAAACCGGGAGATCGAGTCACCTCAGATTCTCTTCTCCCTTGCTGGGATTGTCTTACGTGTCGGGAAGGGAGCCCTAATGCATGTTTAAATGCCCAGCTGGTTGGCTTCCAGCGGGACGGCTGCTTTACGAAATCCATTATTCTACCAGAGCGCGCGGCGACATCTCTTTCACCTCTCATTGAAAGCGTTGGAGAGTCAAAGGGAATGGACCTTGGCGCCCTTGCTGAGCCGCTCGCTTGCGCCCTTCATCTTCTCGACGAAGCAAAAAAAGCTCACCCAGGCCTGACTCAATTGATCATTTCCGGGGGGGGACCGATCGGGGCGATGGTTGGCTTGGCTGCGCGGCGGGAGAATATCGAGACTCTTATTTTTGAACCGGACCCAGCTCGACAGAAAAATTTGGAGGCCCTTGACCTAGCCTGGGCTCACCCGGTTCAGGACAGTGCAAATTTCCGATCCTCAAAATTGCCAGCTTGCCGAGTGGAAATCGAGACCTCGGGCAAAGTTGATCTCAAAGAAAAACTTCGGATAGCTCCGCCAAAAGCGACGATTCTTCTTTTCGCTCGGAATTCTTATCAGCCCTCGGACGTCATCGAGCCAATGATTACGAAAGAACTGACGCTCCGCGGTGTTCGGGGGCACGTCGGATTCGTCGAGGCCGCGGTCCATTTCCTTGCGCAATTCCCCGATGATGTGGCGCCGCTGATTTCTCGTCGCTTTTCCGGCCTCGAGGAAATTTTCAATTATCTGGCCGCTGGCCACCAAACAGGGGATGAGATGAAAGTGATCGGAAAAATCTAGGGTAAGATCATGAAAAATTTACCTGATTCAATCTTCTCGCTTCTTCGAAAGTGGGCCGTGAACACTCCCTGTGCACCGGCGATCTACCATGGGACAGATGGGGCGACTACTTCTTTCGATCAGTTGGAAAGGATGGTAGCCAGTGCCGCGCTCAGACTCCAATCCGATCTTCCAGATATTACTCACGGAGATGCGGTCGCGATCTCCGGCGAAAATGGGCTTGAGTTTGCAATCTTCAACCTCGCCTCGATGTCCCTGGGTTGGATCCCTCTTCCACTGATGATCCGCTCACACGCTGGCGAAAGCGCCATGGCTGTCGTAGAGCAGGCGCTTGGGATCAAGCTTCACCTCTACGCAAAAGGTTTTTGTGAAAGTTCGGTCTGCGGGTCAGGGGTCTCGAAACGAGAGTTCACATCGTATCCACCGCGCTCCTCCTCTGACAGCGAACTCAACGAGTGGCGGAATATTGCCGCACAACGCCCTAACGATGCGATCGCTTATTTTAATCACACGTCCGGAAGCAGCGGAGCTCCCAAGGTTGTCCCGGCGCACGATCGCGAGCTCATTGCCAACGCCATCGCCATCGTAGCTGAAATCGGCATCAAGTCTTCATCAAGGACTCTCTGCGCATTCCCGTTTCACTTTCACGACCATTTGATTCGTGGTCTTGTATCTGGTTGCTGCAGTATTCTCTACCCAACCACCTTGTTTGCGTTCCGGACGAGTGATCTCTTACTGCAATCAAGGGCCACCCATTTCCTGACCAATCCGCGCGGGCTTGCACATCTGGCATCCGAATCTCAAGTGCACCTCCAGCGCTTGGCAGAGTGGCTCAAGGTGATCGAAATCGGGGGCGGGGCGGTGAGCACGGATGCGGCGAAGCGGCTTCGCACTGAAGCTCAATGTGACATACGCATTGTCTACGGGGCCACCGAAACAAGTGGTGCTGCACTCATCTCCCCCAAGGAAGGTAGTCAGAACTCTCGAAGACTCAAGGCGTTGCCAGGAGTCGAAGCTCGAATCATTGACCCCGATAAGGACCAAGTCGGTGAACTCGTATTTTCTGGTCCGACAGTCGCAACAGACTACCTGGGTGATCCCCCAGGAGGCACCAGTTTGGCTAACGGTCTGTTCCACTCACGTGACTTAGCAGTCAGAAAACCATCCGGCGAATTTGAGATTCTTGGAAGGGCTGACAATTGCGCAAAAATCTGGGGCAACAAGATCTCCCTTGAACCCATCGAAACCGAAATCTTCGATGCATTCAGAGGAAATGTCAGCCTCGTTCAGTGTCTCGCCGTGAGGGTGCCTGATGTGAACTCACTCTGGGATGAAAGCCTAGTTGTCATTGTCCTGCTTAAAGAGGAAGTCTCCAATATCTCACGTGGAAAGCTGAGACGGATTTTTTCAAGAACCACCCTTGGCGCCTTCGTAAATCTTCCCCGCTTCTTGATCTTTGCAGATTCGAGTGAAATTAGAACCAGTGGAGGGAAAGTCGTTCGCCGCACAGCCAGACAAATATTCCCCACAGATATCGGCACTTGGGATAGATCTCAACGAAATCGTTTGCGGAAAATACCTCTTAGCGCACGAACGATTCTGAAGGGCACCAGAATGATTGCTTCGACAATTGCTTCATACACATCTCTAAGGAAATTATTTCATTATCGGCTCCGAAAAATCCCGTAGCCGAAGAGAATTAGTTTCCAACCTTTTCTATTAAAAGGAAACCTAATCTTCCCTTCTAAAGAAAGAACTTCCCCCTATTGCTACAAGCCCAGGGATAGTTACAAGAAATTGAAACCGCCTAAAAAAGGGGCAGACCTTTTCAACCACTATCGATCAAAAAGGCCTCGCCCGCTAAATCGCCATCCGAATTGACGGCACTCCTTATCGTTTTTCAAAGGTCAAGTGACCCTCAGAGACACCAATCTGAATCGTATCGCCCTCGGCGAACTTTCCTTCAAGCAACATAAGACTCAAAGGATCAAGCAAGTGACTCTGAATCGCACGCTTCAATGGACGGGCTCCATAAACTGGGTCGTAGCCTTGATTGCCAATGAACTCGACCGCGTCCTCGCTCATCTCAAGAACTAGGCCCTGCTTCGTGAGACGTTTTTTCACCCGCTCCAATTGCAAAGCCACAATGCCGCTCAGCTCAGCTCGATCAAGACGATCAAAGATCACCGTCTCATCGATTCGGTTCAAAAACTCAGGTCGAAAATGCCCACGCAAGGCTTCCTTCACTTTTGCTTCACGTTGCTCGGCATTTTCCTCATCCATGATGAACTGACTTCCGATATTTGAAGTCATAATCAGCACGGTATTTCGGAAATCGACCGTTCTCCCCTGCCCGTCCGTGATACGCCCATCATCAAGAACCTGCAGAAGGACATTGAAGACATCGGGATGAGCTTTTTCAACCTCATCAAAAAGCACGACCGAGTACGGCTTTCTCCGTACATGTTCGCTTAATTGACCACCTTGCTCATAACCGACATACCCAGGAGGCGCTCCAATCAGGCGCGAGACCGCGTGCTTCTCCATATATTCAGACATATCGATCCGCACCATCGCGCCATCATCATCGAAGAGAAACTCCGCGAGAGCCTTGGACAGCTCAGTCTTACCGACTCCAGTCGGTCCAAGGAATAGGAAGGAACCAATCGGCCGGTTTTCATCCTGTAAACCAGCCCGCGCTCGACGCACCGCATTGGAAACGGCATTCACCGCATCCCTCTGACCAATCACGCGATCTCCCAAACGCTCTTCCATCTTCACCAACTTCGCCCGCTCGCCTTCCTGCAATCGACTCACCGGAATTCCCGTCCAAGTCGCCACCACGCGAGCGACATCTTCTTCGCTCACTTCTTCTCGAAGAATGCGCGAGGCATCCTGATTTGTTTCAAGCGCCTTTAAAGCCTCCTCCGCTTCAGGAAGTCTCCCGTAAGTAATTTCAGAGGCACGTCCTAGATTCCCCAAACGCTGCGCTTGTTCAGCCTCAGTTCTCAACGAATCAATTTCCTCCTGAAGCCCCCGAACTTCATCGAGACTCTCCTTCTCCTTACGCCACTGCGCCATCATCCCAGCCGAATCCTCTTTCAGATTTGCCATGTCTTCTTTGACGGTCGCGAGGCGTTTCAAGGAAGCTTCATCACTCTCCTTCTCAAGCGCCTGCCTCTCCATCTCGAGCTGCATCACCTGACGCTCCAACTGATCAATTTCCGTTGGCATTGAATCCAGCTCAATCTTCAAACGCGAGGCCGCTTCATCGATCAAATCCACCGCCTTATCCGGCAAAAAACGGTCAGAAATATAACGATCACTCAGCGTTGCCGCCGCGATGATCGCGCTATCCTTAATCCGCACCCCGTGATGAACCTCATAACGATCTTTGAGACCGCGCAGAATCGCCACGGTGTCCTCGACACTTGGCTCGCCCACTTTCACCGGCTGAAAGCGTCGCTCCAAAGCTGCATCCTTCTCGATATATTTGCGATACTCATCCAGCGTGGTCGCCCCAATTGTATGCAGCTCACCACGAGCAAGCTGAGGCTTGAGCAGGTTAGAAGCATCCACCGCCCCCTCACTCGCTCCCGCTCCGACAATGGTGTGCAACTCATCGATGAAGAGAATGATCTCTCCTTCCGAATCAGTAACCTCTTTAAGAAAGGCCTTTAACCTCTCCTCAAATTCACCGCGATACTTCGCGCCCGCCAACATGCCACCTAGATCGAGCGAAATAAGCCGCTTATTCTTCATCGAATCAGGAACATCCCCACTCACGATGCGTCGGGCCAAGCCCTCCACAATCGCAGTCTTCCCCACTCCTGGCTCACCAATCAAAACAGGATTATTCTTTGTCCGACGCGAAAGCACCTGCAGCACCCGGCGAATCTCTTCATCTCGCCCGATCACGGGATCGATCTTCCCTTCACGCGCCTTCGCCGTGAGGTCCTGACCATACTTTTCCAAGGTCTGATATTTCCCCTCAGGATCTTCATCGACCACTTTTTGAGAGCCCCTGATTTCATTCAGCGCTTTCTCAAATTTATCCGCCGTCAAACCAGCCTCTTGAAGCAACTTCCCACCGGGAGAATCATCTTTCAAAATTCCCAAAACGGTATGCTCCACACTCAAAAAATCATCGCCCATTTTTTCGCGAATCTGATCCGCTTGGTCCAAGGCAGTCCTCAAGCCATAGCTCATCTGAGGCTGCGAGCCCGCTCCTTGCACCCGCGGCTCCACCTCCAGAGCCGTAGCAACCGATGCCTTGAGCGACGTCACATCCCCACCCGCTTTCTCCACGAGAGGCGTCATCATCCCGCCTTCCTGCTGCAAAAGAGCCAGCAACAAATGCGTGCTGCGCAACTCCGGATGCGCCGATCGAAGGGCCAACTGCTGCGCACTCTGGAGAGCTTCCTGTAGTTTTGTCGTTAATTTGTTCATACTTGTTACTCCTTTAACGAGTCATAACACTTTTTTGTTCACTAAAAATCCAGAGCGACTTATCGAGTCTTTGCCCTAGGTTTTCAAATCTAGCCACATCAAGATCCACCGCAATAGGCCCATTTCATGAAAACCCCGTCCGAAGAACTCTCACATCTCAGCGATCAAGGACTCCTTCGTGCTCTTCGCAAAATCACCCCGACCTCCCCCACCAAGCTTGAAATAGACGGGCGCGACTTTGTCAATTTCTCCTCCAACGACTACCTCGGCCTCTCAAAGCACCCCGCCCTGATCGAAGCCGCTCAAAAAGCCCTCCTCGACTTCGGCACCGGCTCCACCGCCTCCCGCCTCGTCTGCGGTTCGCTCTCCCTCTTCCACGAGCTCGAAGAATCACTCGCCCTCTCCAAAAAGACCGAAGCAGCCCTCACCTTCGCCAATGGTTATGCCACTGCGATGGGTGTCATCCCAGCTCTCGTGGGAAAAGACGACACCATCATTCTCGATAAACTCGCCCACGCCTGCCTTATCGACGCCGCCCGCCTCTCAGAAGCCACCCTGCGAGTCTTCCCTCACAATGACCTCAACAAACTCGAAAAGCTCCTCAACTCTAGCAAAGGCCGTACTTTAGTCATCACCGAGTCCGTTTTCTCGATGGACGGCGACCTCTGCCCACTCGCCGAAATTATCGCCCTCAAAGAAAAGCACGGAGCCCTCCTCCTCCTAGATGAGGCCCACGCCGTGGGAGTCCTCGGACCAAATGGCCAGGGGCTCGCCGAAGAACTCGGCCTCCAAGATCAAGTCGATTTCCAAATGGGAACTCTCGGCAAAGCCCTTGGCTCCGCTGGCGGCTACCTCGCCGCGTCCCGCTCATGGATCGATCTCTTGATCAACAAAGCCCGCTCCTTCATCTACTCCACCGCACCTCCCCCCGCGCAAGCGGCTGCAAGCCTTGCTGCGCTCGAGCTCATCAACACTCAAGAAGGTCATGACTTGAGAGCCAGACTCCAAAACCATTGCCAAAGTTTAAACTCCCGCACTCCCATCATTCCCAAAATTATCGGCGAGAACGACCAAGCACTTGCCGCTTCCAGAGACCTCTACGATCAAGGCCTTCTAGTCCCAGCTATTCGATACCCCACCGTTCCTCGCGGTTCCGCAAGACTCCGCATCACCCTAAGTGCCGCGCACACTGACCAACAACTAAGAGCCTTACAAGAAGCACTCTAGTATTCGTCATCCTCTTCGTTTGCCAACTGAGAGGGCAAACCCACTGCTTCGGGTAAAACTTGGCAGACTGCCTTAAGCCGGTCAGTCAACTCGTCGACCATTGCCTCGAGAGCCTCTGCAAACTCGCCACTTTTTAGTGAGCCTTGCCCACTCTGGACCACTTCGTCCATATCCTTTTGGGATAGCACAGGCTCCAAGCCGTATCCCACAATCAGACCCGCCTTTGCTCGACCGGGGTCAACCACAATCACGACATCTCGATTCTGCCCACCTTTACTTCCCTCAGCCGAAAGACCAGCTTGGTTAAACACCCAGAAAAGAACCACTTTGAAATCCATTTCCTGAGGGAATTTCCGCACCAAAAGATGAAGACGACTCTGAGCAAAACGCCTTTGATATCGATTAATGACTTTAACCAATCGCTTAACCTCGCGAGAATCTAAAGTTGTGCCGCTTTGGGACACCCCCCCAAAAATGACAGGCATCGGACCCATCATTCGAGTCAGCTTATCACCATCGATTCCGCACTGCGGACATTCCGGGGCATCTTCTTTCAGGGAAGTCTGACAATAGGGGCATTCGATCACTCAGAGAACTCTAGGGTAAAAATGAGATGATCGCGATTCAAAATTCCCACTTCGTGATTTCAAATTCACAAAATCTTCTCCACCCTTCTCGCATGTCAAAGTTTTCAGGAAAACGTGTTGTCGTCACCGGCGCAGGCCGCGGAATCGGTCTCGCAATCGCTCATGCCTTTGCCCGCGAAGGAGCAAAGCTCGCCATCATCTCGCGCAATCCCACCTCCTGCGGGGCTGCCGCCAAGGAAATCAATGCCGCTTATCCTGATTCTGCACGTTTTTATGCACTCGACGTCGCCGATTTCGATTCCGTTCAAGAAATCGGCAAAACCATCGTCGAAGACCTTGGCGGGATCGATATCCTCGTCAACAACGCCGGCGTCACTCGCGACGGCCTTATCATGCGCATGAAGTCCGAGGACTGGGACACCGTTCTCGATACCAATCTCAAAGGAGCCTTCAACCTCGTTAAAGCTCTCCAACGTCCCTTGATGAAAGGCACTGATCCTCGCATTATTAACATTTCTTCCGTCATCGGCCTCATCGGAAACGCCGGCCAAGCCAACTACGCCGCTTCGAAAGCAGGCCTCATTGGCCTCACCAAGTCCATCGCCCGCGAGCTCGCCGGTCGTAAAGTCACTTGCAACGCCATCGCCCCCGGATTCATCAGCACCGACATGACGGATGAACTCTCCGACGAGCTTAAAGAAGGCATCATTTCTAAAGTCCCCCTTTCCGACTTCGGACAGGTTGAGGACATTGCCAATGCCACCCTCTTCCTAGCCGGACCAGAAGCCCGCTACATCACCGGACAAGTCCTCGCCGTCGATGGCGGAATGACGATGTAGGCGTCGAAAAACTACACCTGCCCATCAAGCAAGACCCGCAGCTTCTCTTGGAAGGCGATTAAGTCTGCTTCCGTCGGCTGGTATCCCGCTTGCTCAGGATCAACCGATGGACGTCCTTGTTCATCGATCATCCAGATTCCCTTCATTCCATCACTGAAGGTCACGCTTCCACTCACCATCGCGCCTGGACGAGCGACTTGATCAAGAGTGGCCTCCACATTTGCTGCCATCGCCCCATCGCCGGCAGGTGCCGCTGGCATCGCCTCTTCTGCCGGAACGTCAAGCTCTGCCTCAGGTTCTGGCGCGGCAGACTCTTCGACATGAAACTCTAATTCGAGATCCAGCGACAGAAATCTCGTATCCATGTAGGTGACTTTGAAGCCAAAGTCGTCTTGAAGACGTTTTTGCACATCGGCCATCTGGGCCCCTTCCGAAACCCAAGTCTTAATTGCCTGAATCTGCTCTTCACTCAAATCGCTCACGCTGAACATGAGCGAGACCTAATCAGAGGCGACCAGAAACAAAAGCCCCATTTATGAGCGACTCGACTTCTTCACAAAGGAACACATCTTCTCCTCTTGCTCTTCAATCGATTTCACCAGTGCTAACTGCGTACGACAACGGTCAAGATTGTGCCCCTCATGGTGAGTCTTAAAGTAGACGTCCCCTTCCAAATGATCCGTGAGGAAACGAATGCCAGTCTCCATCGTGATTAACTTCGCTGAAAATGGCAAAAGCTCGATTTCAAGGGGAGTCAGGAAGTTCCGAGCGGTTTCCAAATAGCCTTCTAAGAGAGCCTCAAACATCGGCATCCGCATCTCAACCTTAGAAACATCTTTCTCATCCTCCTCCACCGGACTCGTCGCCGCGCGGACAAGATCGCCAAAATCATACAGCGCAAGACCAGGCATGACGGTGTCCAAATCAATCACGCAAACCGCCTCGTCAGTTTGCTCATCGATCATCACATTATTGAGCTTCGTGTCATTATGAGTGACTCGCTCAACCAATCGCCCAGCCTTCAAGTGATCCAAAAGAACCCCAGTGATCGATTCTCTCGATTTAATAAAATCAATCTCTTCCTTTGCCGACTCAACGCGCCCATGAGAGTCCTTTTCGATCGCCTCCAAAAGACGAGCATAACGAGCCGGGGTATCATGAAAACCCGGAATCGTCACCGAGACCTTTTCCACCGGAAGATCACTCACCAGGTCTTGAAAAGCTCCAAAAGCCTTTGCCGCTTGATAAGCCTGACGTGTATTCTCCACCACGTCATAGGTCCGGCAACCTTCGATATAATTGTAGCAACGCCAAATGCCTCCCGCCGGGCCAGAGACACAATTTTTCCCATCACGCCCGGGATAAAGATTCAAGGTCTGCCCGCCAAAGTCCCGCTTCGCGCGGAAGACCTTGCGGTTAATGTGCCGAGTCACTCGCTCGATATTTTTCATCACCACCAGTGGCTCTGGAAAAACATACTCGTTAATCCTCTGGAGAATATAGCGCGAAACATCCCCGTCATCATCCTGATAAGACGCAAGATAAGTGGTATTGATGTGACCGCTTTCAATCTCTTCTCCTCCCACAAAAGTGCCGTCGATAGCAAAGTGGGAGCCGATTTCAGCAATATTTCGAGCGAGTTCGGTCATAGGGGAACTTCGTCGTAATTGAGATCAGCTAACAGTTCAAGCCATGATCTCGACTCCGCTTCCCGAGAAAAAAGCGGCAAACGCGCACTCGCAAAATCGACCCATTCTCTGAGATCAAACTCCCGATCCAAAATCCCCTGCAAGGCCTCTTCCAATTTTCCCTCCTCAAAATACCCCGGATAGTCTTTTCCCAAAATTCCCTCATTCCCCTCGATCTGGCTCGCTAGAATCGGCACCCCCATCGTCATCGCCTCCACCACCGCATTCGCTCCACCTTCCAGAATCGAACTATTGATCGTGAGCGAACTTTTCGCACAAAGCGCTAGCGCCTCCTCTCTCGGCAAACCGCCAAACCAACGATAACGAGAGTCACGCTTCAGCCACGCCTCCCCTTCCTTTTGTGAGGCCTTATCAAGGGCTTCCCCAATCTGCCAAACCTCAAGATTTGTCCATTCAGGATGCTTTGCCACCGCCTCGATTGTCAAAAAAGGTCGCTTCACCGCTCGCGGATGCCCCACCACCGAAATCACAAAAGGAGGGACTTCTGGCGCGGCTTTCATCTCAATCGGATCCAGACTCGCGGGAATCACTCGAACCTTTTCTCGTAAATTCTCCGGCAAGCGAAGGATGGCCGCCTCTTGCACCACCACGATCCGATCCGCCATCTCTAGGGCCCGCTGCCCCACCTCAGAACCTTCTGGGAGACTTTCATAAAGATCGGTCCCCGTGAGTAAAACGACCACCTTCCCCTTCGGAAACTTCTCCCGAAATTCAAAAACGGCCGGTGCCCCTTTCACCGCATGAAGCGCAATCAAAACATCCGCTTCCTCACCATCAAAGAGATGACTTCCTCGCACTTCAACTCCCTCGGCGCGAAGAAGAGCGACAATCCGCTCGGTCGTAACCGTGTTCCCTTTGAGCTCCTTAAGCGAATAAGGCGATGCCACGCACACCTTCATGAAGGCACCACCTCGTAGCCCTCACGTCCATCTTTCACAACCCAGCCTTTTGTCGCCAACTCATCACGATAACGATCCGAAGCCGCCCAATCCTTCGACTGGCGGGCCTCCCAGCGCAACCTCGCAAGTTCTTCAATCTCAGCTGGCACTTCCGCCTTCTCTGCCTCTGGTAAAACCAATCCCAAAGAAGCCAAGACCGTAAAGAATCCCCGCCAATCAGCCTCGCTCGAAGCCGCTTTAAGATTCCCGAAAAGTTCACCTAAAGCACCCGCCGTATTAAGGTCTTCATTCAACTTTTCGAAAGCCCCCGCAAAGACTCCAAGATCGCCACCTTTGCAAAGCTCACGATAACCCGGCACCTTCTGCCCACTCGCAGCCTTTGCCAGTTTGCCCAGCGCTTCCCGCGCCGCGTGCAGCGACTCCATCGTAAAGTTGAGTTGCTTCCGGTAATTCGATCCGATCAAGACGTAACGCACCTCCATCGCACTCCATCCTTCCTCAGCAAGATCAGAGAGCGTGTAAAGCGTCCCACTCGACTTCGACATCTTCTTCCCACTCACCAAAAGATGCGCCGCGTGAAACCAATGACGCGCAAATTCCCCACCGCAAGAGCACTTCGACTGCGCCAGTTCATTCTCGTGATGCGGGAAAATCAAATCCTCACCACCGCCATGCAAATCGAAGGTCTCACCCAAGTATTTCAAGATCATCGCGGAGCACTCGAGGTGCCATCCCGGACGACCCTGTCCCCACGGACTCTCCCAAAAATTCTCCCCATCTTCCTCACGACGGCTCTTCCACAGCACAAAGTCCGCTGCATTATCCTTATCGTATTCGTCCGAATTCGCGCGCTCGTTTTGAGTATGCCCCAGATCCAGCTCACGAGTTTCGAGTCGCGACAATTTTCCATACTCCGCGAAAGAAGAGATTTTAAAATACACCGAGCCATCGTCCGAGGCATAGGCGTGACCTTTCTCGACCAAATCCTCAATCATTGCGATCTGCTCAGGAACATGCTTCGCCGCACTCGGCTCAATTTGCGGCTTCAGGCAATTCAGCGCCTCGCAATCCACATGAAATTTATCCCGCCACTCCGCTGTGAAATTCTCCAGCGTCCGACCCGCCGCTACCGAATCACGGATCGTCTTATCATCCACATCGGTAATGTTGCGCACGTGCTTCGTCTTCATTCCGCCCAATTCCAAGCCCCGACGCAAAACATCCTGCATCACGAAGGTTCGAAAATTCCCGATATGCGCCGGCCCATAGACCGTCGGCCCACAGCAGTAAAAACGGAACGATTTTCCATCAACCGGCTCTAGCGGAACAAGCTCGCGCGTCAGTGTGTCAAACAACCTCACGGGGAAAGCATTACCAAGCTCAACGATTGGGGCAAGCCTCCCCTAGCATGAAACTCCATTTCAAGGCAGCAAGATTGCCAGCACCGGACCTTTTTGCCATGATCCCCCCATGAGCAAGCGCAGCAAGATGATCCTCACCGGCGTCATCCCCATCTTCGGAGTCGCCGCCGTCATCATCGGCATCGGCCTCGGCGGGCGCTTACCCGGCTTCGCGGGCGAGGTCTTCCGCAAGATCACTGGCTTCATGTTCACCCCCGTTTTTCTCGAGCTGACCTTCGCACTCCTAGGACTCATCGCCGTTTTTTGGATCAATTCCATCCGCCTGCAAAGAGAGGGCGATGACTACGTTTCACTTGAAATTGAAGACGATCAAGACGAACCAAAGCCATGAACCTTTCCGACCTCCGCGAAAATTACACCAAAGGCGGCATCCGCATCGCGGAAATGCACCCCTCTCCCTTTGCGCAACTCGAAGAATGGTTTCAGGTCGCTTGTGACCAAAAAATCCCCGACTCGAACGCCATGAACCTGGCTACTTCAGATAAAGAAGGCGTCGTGACCTCACGCACAATTTTGCTCAAAGGGATTGCCAATGAAAAACTCCAGTTCTTCACCAACTACCAATCTCAAAAAGCGAAGGACCTCGCTGCAAACCCAAATGCCGCGCTTACCTTCCACTGGCGTGAACTCGAACGACAAATCAACATTCGCGGCACCGTCGCAAAAACCTCCCGCGAAATTTCCGAGGAATATTTCCAATCACGCCCTTACGATTCTCAAATCGGAGCCTGGGTTTCCGAGAAACAGTCCTCCCGCGTCGGGGTCCGATCCACGCTCGAAGCTCGCCAAGCAGAGCTCGAAACCCGCTTCCCCAAATCCGAAAAGGTTCCCTGCCCTGACTTCTGGGGTGGTTACGAATTCACCCCAACTTACATCGAATTTTGGCAAGGTCGCCAAGGCCGTCTCCACGACCGCCTGCGATACCTCATCAAAGACAAATCCTGGATCATTGAACGGCTCAGTCCATGAAGACCCTTCTCCATCATTGGGTGATCCTACTCGCTACGCTTTCGTCCCTCTCGGCCGCTTCTCTCAGTGATCTTACCTACGAGGTCAAAGACGATCACGTCGTCATCACGGACTGCAATATTCTAGCATCCGGACCTCTTAACATCCCGTCCACCATCGAAGGCCAACCCGTCACCGTGATTGGCGAGCAGGCTTTTCAAATTTGCCAAAACTTAAGCTCCATCACCCTTCCTTCCAGCCTACGAACCATCGAGAGAGAAGCCTTTTGGGGAACCACCATCACCAGCCTCACCATTCCGGCTTCGGTCGATGACATACAAGCCAGCGCGCTCGTCGGGACTCGTCGAATCACCGCTCTCAGTGTCGCTTCCGACAATCCCTCCTACGAAGTTCAAAACGGAATCATCTACAGCGAAGACCTCTCGACCCTCGTCGCCTACCCCGTCGCAAACAACACCGAAACCTTCACCATCCCCGAATCGGTCACACGCATCGCAGGCGGAGCCTTCGAAGGGAATCTCGGGCTTCTCGAACTCACCCCAAGCTCAAATCTAAGCTCCATTGGCCCACGATCCTTCGCCTTCACTCGCTTGGCTCAAGTCGCCCTGCCAGATTCCCTCCTCACTCTCGAATCCGAAGCCTATCTCTCTTGCTCGAATCTCGAAACCGTCTCCTTTGGAGCCAATCTTAGCTCAATCGGTTCTCAAGCTTTTCAAGATTGCCCACTCCTGTCATCCCTTCAAATCCCTGACTCAGTGAGCACAATCGGGCCATCTGCCTTTGAAGACTGCCGCGCCCTTAGCTCAGTCACCCTTGGCTCAGGGCTTCTCGAAATTTCTGATAGACTCTTCTTCGAGTGCTCCAGTCTTCAAAGTATCACCCTCACTTCCCAACTCACCTCAGTGGGCCAAGAAGCCTTCGAGTCCTGCCTCAGCTTGGGATCAATCACTCTTCCAGATAGCATTTCAAATCTCGGATCCTCCGCCTTCGCCAACTGCACCAGCCTTGGTCAGATCGATCTCCCAAATTCACTCGATAAAATCTCCGCGCGGACCTTCTTCGGATGCCGCTCCCTCCAGTCCGTCCAATTCGGCCCCAATACAAAAAGCATCGGTGACGCCGCCTTCCATAGCTGCCTCTTTCTTCAAAGCCCCACCTTCCCATCCACTCTCGAATCAATCGGCGCCACGGCTTTCTTAAGCTGCTCTTTCCTTCGCAATCTCGTCATTCCCAACAAAGTGAACAGCATCGCTCAGCGCGCGTTTTTCAATAGCGGCATCCGGTCTCTCACTTTCGAAAATAGCCCTACCGAACTCGGCTCATTCGCTTTTTCTAATTGCTCAAGCCTCACTTCTATCGACTTTGGCGACCAAATCACCACGCTGCCAGACGGAGCCTTCCAAGATTGCACCAGTCTCCAAACCGCGACCCTTCCCCCAAATTTGAGCAGCTTCACTCCCACTGCTTTTCAAAATTGCTCCTCCCTAGACACCCTCACCCTATCGCCCGATAACCCTAATTTCTCAGTCATCGATAACACCCTCTTTTCCAAAAACCTCAGCACCCTCCTCATGGTCCCCGCTGGAATCTCAAACCCCACTTTCCAAGTTCCCGCAAGCGTCACCACGATCGGTGAAAGCGCCTTCGCCTACTGCCTCAACTTCACCGAAATCATCCTTCCCACAGATCTTGAAATCATCGAAGCCCGCGCCTTCTTCTCCTGCCAAAACCTCGGCACTCTTGTCCTCCCATCCTTCCTCCAAGAAATCGGCGAACTCGCCTTCCATCGCTGTCAATCACTCACCAGAATCAACATCCCCGCCGACATCACTCACCTCCCCACTCAGGCCTTCTCTCAACTCACCAGCCTTAACGAACTCTTCTTCCACGGCAACATCCCCACTCTCGGGGAAGAGCTCTTTCTCGACTCCCCCTTAAACTTCCAAGTCGTCATCCACCCCACATCCGCAGGCTTTCAAGACACCTTTGAAAACCGCCCCGTCACCATCGCAAACCTCCCCACTTTCCCCACCCCCGTCGTCACTCAAACTCAATTTGTGGATTCAAACCTCAGAATCTCCCTCCAAGCCACCAACGCCCCCCTCCTCCTATACAGCTCATCAGATCTCAAAACTTGGACGAGAGTCAGAGACGTCCCCTTCACCAACGGATCCTTCCTCATCCCCCAAGACCACCCCACTCTCACCACCGGAGGCCACCTCTTTCGGGTCCGGATCAGTTCAGACTAAAAAAGCCCCGCCATGTTTCCATCGCGAGGCTTTTAAAAAGAGTGGTGGCTCATCCCGGAATCGAACCAGGGACACAGGGATTTTCAATCCCCTGCTCTACCAACTGAGCTAATGAGCCATACAGCATTTGCTGCGGGCGGGTGATAAAGTTCGGAGCCGGACTTGGCAATAGAAAACCTCTTCCAATTCCCCACTTTTTAGCCCCCCGCCTCAAGGAGCGCCACAAATTGAGGAAGAACCTCAAGAAAAAGAGAATTTTTTCCTCCCCGCGAAAGTTGACTCGCCACCAAGCCCTCCGGCTCATCGGAATCCGCCGGACCACTGAAATCGACACAGTGACCACCCGCACAAATCGATTGGCAAAGGTGAGGATTCCCCGCTTCACGCGAAACCTTAACCGTGCAATCGGGTGCAAAAATGGCCAGCTCCGCAATCGGAGCCGCATCCTCTTTCCAAACGAAATCCCATCGGATCGACGATCCGTCTCTCGATTCCAAGAGGTATCCCTCATCATCATGCGAGACCACTTTCCACCCCGAACGCTGAATCACCCAAGCGGCCAACTGAAGGCCTGCCATGCGATAATCAGGATGCCCCGTCACCCTCACTGACTCAATCTTCGCAAAATTTTGCTGCGCGATCGGATCGTCAAAAAGTCTCGCCACCGCGAGACGGTAAAAATAGCTCCGCGTCCACGACAAATCCTGCGTCACCATCCGCCCTTTGGTATCCTCTCGCGCATCTGCCAAACGACGGAAGCCAGCCACCGGATCAGTCCACGTCGAGCTATCGAAAATAAGACGATTCAGAAGCCGATAAAGCCTCTCCTCAAAAAGATCGCTAAACTCACCCTGCCACCAAAACACCAAAGGCAGGTCACTATTCAAATGAGCAAAGACGGTATTGCGAAGCCTCCCCATCGCCTTCCCATGAAGTAAAAAAGAAATCTGCTCAGAGCAAATCGACTTCTTCCCATGAGCCAAATGACAATGAGCGGTAATCCATGCTTCCACACTGACCTCGCTCGCCTTTCGATCCATCGCGATCAAAACCGCCCGACAAGCATGCTCGCGCGTCAGTTCCTGAATGGTCTCCGAATTCTTAGACAGCTCCGCGGGATCCTCGGTGTAAACGAGGAAGTTCATCAACGAAGCATTTGTGCTCGCATCATCTGCCTCCCAAAGTTTCTTCAGCTCACGATCAATCTCGCCAACTTTCACCGGCACCCCGAGACCTTCTGTAGAAATCACCTCGCTCATCTTAAAGCCTCCTCCAGGTGCGCCCATCCTTCGCAAGCATTTCATCCGCCTCCCGTGGCCCCCAAGATCCCGCTGGGAATTCCGCGATCGGAATCTCCTTCCCCTTCTCGGCCCAAGCATTGTGAATCTTATCAATAAAGCGCCAAGCTTCCTCCACTTCATCTCGACGCGCAAACAAAGTCGCATCTCCCGCCATCGCATCTAACAAAAGACGCTCATAGGCCTCTGGACTACTCTTTCCAAAGCTACTCGCGTAACGGAAATCCATCTTCACCGGCTCCATCCTCAAGGTCGTCCCCGGAAGCTTCGAATTCATCATCAAGGAAATCCCTTCATCAGGCTGAATCCGGATCACCAAAACATTCCCCGCTGGAACTCCACCAGGGCTGGCATTGAAGAGCACACTCGGAGTCTCTTTAAAGTGAATCGAAATCTCCGTCGCCTTCTTCGGAAGCCTCTTACCCATCCGCACGTAAAAAGGCACCCCACTCCAGCGCCAAGTATCAATCATGCAGCGCAAAGCCACATAAGCTTCCGTTTCAGACTCCGGATCGACACGGTCTTCCTCTCGATACCCCGGCACTTCATTGCCATTCACATTTCCCGCGACGTATTGACCGCGAATCACATTCTCCGCCACCAACTCAGGCGTATCCCACTGGCGAAGCGAACGAATCACTTTCACCTTCTCATCTCGCACTCCATCCGCCGTGAGATCAGTCGGCGGCTCCATCGCTACCAAGCTGAGAAGCTGCAAAAGATGGTTCTGCACCATATCTCGCAAGGCCCCCGCTTTGTCATAATAACCACCCCGTCCCCCTTCCATTCCCAGATGCTCAGAGCAGGTGATTTGGACATGATCAATGTGTTCCTTATTCCACATCGGCTCAAAAATGGCATTCGCAAAACGCAGCACCATAATGTTCTGCGCCGTTTCTTTCCCGAGGTAGTGATCGATTCGGTAAGTATCCTTCTCCTGAAAAGTTCCGTTCACCACCTCGTTCAAATGCTGCGCCGTCGCCAAGGTCGTCCCAAAGGGCTTCTCAACAATCACTCGCGACCAGCAACCCTCACAATCAGGCCGTTCTTGGCTCAAGCCCGCCTTCTTAAGGTTCAGCAAAATGTCGTCGAAGTATTCCGGCGCACTCGCAATGTAGAAAAGCCGATTCCCCTTCCCTCCGCGCTCGCGATCAATCTCGTCCAAACGCTCGGCAAGACGCTTATAGCCGTCCTCATCTTGAAACTCACTCTGATGGTAATGAACATTCGCGGCCAAACTTTCCCAAATCTCTTCATCATGCCCAGTCCGAGAAACTTGCTTATTCAACTTCTCCAATCCTTCACGAAAAAACTCATCGGTCCAATCCCGTCGCGCAAAGCCCAAAATCTTCACCCCAGCTGGCAGCTCGCCATCAGCCGCTAGATTATAGAGAGCAGGAATCAGTTTCCGATGGGTTAAATCACCGGTCGCTCCAAAAATAACAACACTACATGCCTCAGCTAAATTGCGGGACACGAGATCCTCGCGAAATGGATTACTCACACCCGCTTCTTCCATAGGTAAAGGCTTATTTCAATCCCTGACCCATTCTTTTCGCTCATGCCTATCCCACAAAAATAATTGTTAACGCAAATTACTTGCGTTAGATGCTGCTGCAAGTAATTTGCGTTATCGTCATGAGCACCATAGCCCTCTCGGGAATTCCATCCTGCTTTCAACGAGACCTTGCCCAAGGACTACAACAACAGATGTTCTTTTGGGGCCAAGATGTCCTGAGACCGACGGGAAATTTTCTAAAAGAGCAAGGATTTCAGCGAAGCCCATCCAAAGGCCTTCAAGGAACCAGTTGCTACCGCTTAGCCTGGCAAAGCGGCCATATCGAACTCTACGGAGCCTGCGCGGGATGGCATGGCCCAGAAGGTGGCTTCACCTTCATTCGTCCACGCCGGCACTGCTACCTCTGGCAGTCTGGAGAGGAAACGCCCCTCCCAGGAGCATGGCAAAAAGGATTATTGAAATCCGCGACCAAAACTGAACTCCACGCTGCCTCCCTTCCCTTTCTCGATTGGGTGATCGAATATGAAGAAGCCGTTTTGGCCCGTTTTGGCCATGCTTACCGAAGAGAGAACTTCCACAAATATCGCAAAGTCCCCAAAGCCAAACAGTGGGTCGAACCCTCCGCCGCTCTTCAGTGGTTTAAGTGTCTCCGTCACTCTCCAAGCAATCTTCAAAGACCCAAGCATTACGGCCCCAAAAATCACCTCTAACAACCTCACTTCTTTCTAAACCATGAATCCACCAAGCACCATCGCCCCTCAATCTCTCACTCATCAAAAAGCTGATCAAGTGGGAGTTGCAGCCTCCATCCTGTGCGCAATCCACTGTGCCCTCGCCCCAATTTTGCTTCTCGCACTCCCGACCTTCGGCCGTGTCTGGGCCCACCCAGCCTCTCACATTCTAGTCGCCATTTTTGTAGTGCCACTTGCCGTCTTTTCGATCCGAAAAGGCTATCAGACCCACAAAAAACGCTGGATCCTAATCACCGCCTCGATCGGAATTTTCTTTGTCCTAATTGGTGCCATGCTTCCCGCGTTCACCAAATCGAATCACTCGAACGACATCGCCACCGCCGAAGCCAACCTCGCACCACCCGCCCAAACTGAGTCAATCACATCCGAGGAACCCACTTGTGAAAGCGCATGTACCGAAGGAGAATGCGGCCTCGTCGCAAACGAAAACGAGGCCAATCCAGCAGTGTCCACCGGCTGCGTCGACAACTGCTGCCCCAGCCTCCTAGTCGATGAAAGTGGCGAAACCAGCCTACACATCCCCCCCGCCGCCATCGTAACCACGATGGGAGGAATTTTCCTAATCACCGCACACATTGGAAACCTCTGCTCCTGCGGCCACGCCTGCCGGACTAGCAAATGCTCCAGCTGCGCGTAGATAATACGATCGTAGATTTGAGTCGCACTAAGCCATCCCTGGGAGCTTCTTTGGATTCTTCTCCTTCTGACTTAAAACCTTCCGCATTTTCTCAATCGCCGCATTTTGCACCTGACGAATCCGCTCTCGGCTGACTCCGAAATCATGGCTAATCTCCTCCAAGGTCATCACCTTCTTCCCATTGAGACCAAAGCGAGAATCGATGATTGAACTCTCTCGTTCATCCAAAACCTCCAGCATCTCATCTAACTCTGAAAGATCATTCTTACTCTCCAATTGATCGAGAGGACTTAGGACATTTTCATCCTTCACTACCTCGGCGTAAGTCGCCACGGCGTCATCCGCCACCGGAGCATCCAAGGAAGTCGGGCGCTGAGATGCTTGCTTGAGCATCGCCAACTTCCGCTCTGGAATCCCCAAAACATCCGAAAGAACCTCGTCACTGGGCTCTTCTCCCATCTCCTCAGTCAACATCGCGGTGATCCGACGCACTCGCGCCAACTTATCGACAAGATGAATCGGCAGCCGAATCGTCTTCCCCTGATTCGCCAGCGCTCGCTTAATCGCCTGCTTAATCCACCACCCCGCATAGGTGCTCAACTTGCCCCCCTTCTTCGGATCAAATTTCTCCACCGCTTTCATCAAGCCAATGTTCCCCTCCGAGACCAAATCAACAAGAGGCACCCCATAGTTCGAATAATCCCGAGCCAGCTTCACCACGAGCCGCAGATTCGCCTTAATCATCAACTCCCTAGCCTTTTCATCCCCCTTTTTAATCCGAGCCGCAAGCTTCACCTCCTGCTCGGGAGTGAGAAGCTCAGTTTTCATAATTTCCCGCATATAAAGACGGATACTGCTGTCGCTTTCGGAATGACTCATTGGTTCTTTTTCTGGCTGATAAGCTTATAATTAAAAGCGGCAGCGAGGACTCCATTTATCTATAAAGCGGACTCCAAACTGATTTACTCTGCACTATTCATAAGAGTCCACGAAACTCAGCTTATTCCCTTACCCTGAGATTTTCACAAAAAACACCCGAAATCATTTGCGCGATTGAGATCGCGAAATACCCTTGCGCTTCAGTAATATCGAAAATGAAGACACTACCCATAGCTTTAACCGGAATCGCCATCGCCGCCCTCATCTCAGCTTGCTCAAATGACAAAGATGAGGCTCCTTCATCTGATGCAGGAATCCAACCTGATGCCGAAGTTCAAAAAGGTCTCACCCCTGATGCCGTTCTCAAGGACCTTGCTGACGGAAACGTGAGCTTCGCCTCAGGACAAATTGCTGGCCCAAATATCAAAGATAGACGCGCTGCCGCCACGAAAGGCCAATATCCAAAAGCCTACATCCTTTCATGCGTCGATTCTCGTGTTCCAGTCGAACAAGTCTTCAACCAAGGAATTGGTGACATCTTCGTCGGTCGCGTTGCTGGCAACATCGAAACTGCCGAGCAACTTGGGTCCATGGAATACGCCGCCGCCGTCGCCGGGATCAAGGTCATCATGGTTCTTGGCCACGAATCTTGTGGAGCCGTGAAAGGCGCTACTGACGCCGTCAAACTTGGCAACCTTACCACTCTCCTCGAGCAAATCGATCCCGCCATCGCTCAAGTCGAAGGACACGATGGAGAGCGTAACTCGAAAAACAAAGAGTTCGTCGCAAGTGTGATTGAACAGAACGTCAAAAATACTCTTTCCGACATCCGGAAGCGGAGTGAGGTCCTCTCCAATCTTGAGAAAGAGGGCAAAATCAAAATCGTTGGCGGAGTCTACTCTCTCCAGACAGGAGAAGTGACCCTTCTAAACTAAAATTCCCCACAAAAGAGGCTCCCTTGTAAAAGGGGGCCTTTTTTGTGCCCTTTTACCGAGCACGCCTAATTCACCCCAATAACGGGTCCTCTCAAAAGAGACTATTCTCTCAACTCACTTTTCTTCGGGAGAAGATGCCAATCGGGATATAAGCTTCTAAACTCCCGCCACTGCCTCAGCCACTCTTCCCCTCGCAATTCCTCCCAACCAATCTCTCCATCACGTCCCCCTGCATTCAACTCCGAAAGCACCAACCACGCATCTTCACTAAATTGCATCTCTTCTTTCTCATCCAAAACCGAAAAATTCCAAACCTTTCCGACACCGGTTCCTGACCAATCCACGGCTGCCAATCGACGTCCATCTGGCGACATCTTAGGAAGATGAAACATGCTCACCTCATTTGCCAAAGGAGCTGCTAACTCGCTTCCATCCCTTAAATCCACCATCGCAAATCGACTCGGCCCAGTCGATGTCACTCCCACCGCGAACGACGTCCTTGGCACAAAAAACGACGCCCCTCGGCCCAGCGCCATTATTTTCCGCCACTCCCAGTCGCCCTCCTGATCCCTTACTGCCAAGCTCGCAAACTCCTCTCCCATTCGACTCAACAAAATCCGCTCTCCATCCTCCGAAACATCCAAATTTGAATAATTACCTCTTCCCGCATCAACCTCCTCGCGCGACCATTCCTTCTTCTCCATATCCCACTCTTTGACATCAAAAACCTGATCCCAATTATCTTCCTCTAGAAAAACCAAGCGCTCCCCCATCACCTTTAACAAGCTCACGAACCGTCCCTCTTTGACCGGAGGTGACTCCGCCAACTCACCCCGCTCACAATCCCAAACCTTCACCCCTTTACAAAGTGACCACATCACCAGCCAACGACCACTTTCAGAAAACGCCAAGCCCTTTAGCGATCTCGGTGCCGCCACCTTCTCCCGAACCTGATCATGCTTCATGAGAAGCTCCGCCACACCTCTTGCTCGATCCACCTTCACCAACTCGCCACTCCGGCACATCCCAGCCCACCACTGACCATCGCTCGAAAACCTCCCTACCAAAACCTCTCCCGGAAGCTTCACCGCATCACCCAGCCTCTCCCCCTTTTTCCAATTCCAAAACTCAACTCGTCCTCCCACTAGCCCCAATCCGAGCACCTCATCATCAGGAGAGAAACAAAGCTCAATCACCTTCCCTTCCGTGGCCAAATCCATTCCTACTTCCCCTCCTGTCGCCACCTCATAAACTCGCACTTTCCCTTCACTGACTCCCGTCACCCATCTACCGCTCGAACTAAAAACAACCTCCTCCGAAACACCCCTTCCCTTCATCTCAAAATCCCATTCCGATTCCTCCAAACTCCAAAAACGCATCAACCCGTCCGTCTCCCACCCTGCCACTAGTATCCCATCCCGTGAGACCGCGATATTCCCTACCTCATAACGATTCAAGCCCACCGGTCGCATCACCGTCCCATCTCGCAGAGATATCTCCCTCAACCATGGTCGATTTGCCAATACCGTCCCCCGCCCTTTCCGAAATCTTGGATACCCCAACATATCATCCAAGACACTGCTCCCTTCCGTCATTCGAAATTCCTTCCCTACATCCACAAAAAGCTCTGCTTCTAAATCCCCATCACACGCGATCTCATTCTTCCGAGAAACCACCTCACCAGTCCTTGCCTTCGCCACTTCGCTCCATCCAGCTTCCGGAAAATGCACCACCGCTTCCCCCCCATTCAAAAAACCAGGTCTCATCAAATTGGGCCAAAACCAAGTCTCCTTCACTGGGAACAACGACTCCCCTGACCTTCCTATCTCGAAAACTCTCAAACCCGAATACTCCTCTCCTTCCACCGTCTCCTTATGCGTCACCGTCATGACTAGATCACCACTTGGATCAAAAATCGCATACCCAATCCGCCTCCCCGCTAGATGCTCGTAAACCAGCGGTTCAAAATCACCCTTCGTAAAATCAAAAACCCGCCCGCTCTCCGCTCCCAAAAACAACTTCCCGCCATCTCGTGAAAATGCCATCCCCCCGATCGCTATCGCCCCTCTCTCCAACTCGATATTCACCCCCTCATCCCTCCTCTCTGGATCAAACACCTCACACACCCGACTCTCCTCCTCCGCTACCAGCGCCACCCTTCCCGTCTTTTCACAAAACGCCACCGCCGCAAAAAACTCTCCTCCCATGGCCGTCTTCATCAATTCCTCCCCCTCCACATCCACCACCTGCTTCACCTCCTCACGCAGATGGTGAGTCACCACCAAGAATTTTCCATCCGGAGAAAAATCAAGCCGACAATGACCCGGACTCAAGAAAGGCACCATCAACGCCCGCACTGGCTCAGTCTGTCTCTCTTCTGCAATGCGAGCCCTCACTCGATGCGTCGCCGCTCGCTCCTCATCCACCGCCAATCCCTCCGCCCGGTGAAACCAATATGCAGCCTTTCCATAATCTAAATCCTCCCCCGCATTCAACCCCTGACTCACCGCCATTCGCTCCAGCGCAAACACCGCCTCGGCCTGCGATGCCTCAATCCGCTTTTTGGAAACCCCCTGCATCACCAACATTCCCACCAAGGCCAAAAACACTCCCAGCAATGCCGCCGAAACTGCCTTATTCCGTGCGATCAATTTCTTAAACTCCGCCCACTTTCCCGTCTCGTAAGCCTCAACCACCCGACCATCCAGAAAGCGCTGAATCTCCTGCCCCAGCTGCGCCATCGAGCCATAACGCTCTCCTCTTTCCCGCGCCATCGCCTTCCGGCAAATCGTCGCCAACTCCCTCTTCACCTCAATGGGCAAGCGCTTCGGACCTTCCTTCGCCACCCGCTTCACCACCTCCTTCGCCTCCCCTTGATACGGCGGATGCCCCGCTAAAAAATAATACAACATCGCCCCGACCGCATACACATCAGATCTCTCATCCACCTCCTCCCCCCTCGCCTGCTCGGGCGACATAAACTCTGGCGTCCCCATCACCGAACCATCCAACGTCGTCATTCCTCCCCCTCTAATTTCATCATCCTCCCGCGGACTCGTCACCTCACTTCCCGCCACCCGCGCCAATCCCCAATCCATCACATAAACCTCCCCAAATTCCCCCACCATAATATTCGCCGGCTTCAAATCCCGATGTAAAACCCCCTTACCATGCGCATAAGCCAAAGCCTCACACACCTGCACCAGAACCCGCAAAACCCGCGCCTCATTCCACCCCTCCTGATTCACCCGCGCTAAATCAAACACCTGCCCCAACTCCCGCCCTTCCACCAACTTCATCGTATACCACCCCGTCCCATCCTCATCGAAACCCAGATCATGCACTGGCACGATCGCCGGATGATCCAGCTGCGCCGTCACCTGCGCTTCCTCCATAAAGCGCGCAAAGCGCCCCCCTTCCGATCCTCCCATTGTCTCATCCGGAGCCGAAGCCATCCGCTTCATCGCCAAAGTCCGATCCAAATCCCCATCCTTCACCCGCAGCACAACGCCCATTCCACCACGCGCGATCTCCTCTTCAATCTTGTAGCGCGAGTCCCCGATCATTTTTCAATTTCTACCAATATTTGAGTCATACGGAAAGGCTCTCGATTCACTACCCCCTCCTCTCGCAAAACAGCCAAGAAGGTTACACCAAAACATTCCTTCAAAAAGCACACCCTAATCCAAAAAAATTAGGCATTCTTCCAAACCCCCATCAACCAACTCACCTCCTCAGAAACCTCCCCCGTTTCTTCCACCGTCTGCGCGATCTCCTTCTCCAACAACTTACGAAATCTCTGCCGTAATCGAAAAACCGCTACCTTCACCGCCGCCAAACTCATCCCCAGCTCCCAGCCCAACTCCCGCTGCGACTTGGTATCCTCCTCACTCAGCAGCGACGGCTTCAGCTGCGCAAACTCCTTCCCTTTCCCCTGCACCTCATACTGAGTTTCTAACTTCTGCGTCACCTCATCAATCAGAGACCTCACCCAAGCCCGCTCATAAAGCACCTCCGGCGTCTCGTCCTCCACCGCCAACTCCATAAACTGTCGCTCTCCAGCTTCTCCATCCACGTAATCCATCGATAGCACCTCACTCCCTCCTCCCCGTTTCTGCGCCATCTTCCGCCGCGTCTCATCCGCCAAATGCCGCTTCACTGACCCCAGCAAAAACGCCCGCAGTTTCCCCCGCCTCTCATTCGCATTCTCAATTCCTTTCCGCTCCAAAAACGCCAAAAAAAATCCCTGCGTCAAATCCTCCGCTTCCTCCGCTTTCCACCCACGTCCACGAATATACGTGTAAACCGGCCGCCAATACATCTCACACAATTCCCCCAAAGCCCGCTGAGCCACCGCTTCCTCTTCCTTCGAAGCTGATAACACTAAACTCCAACGCGTTTGAGGAAATATATCCTTGTGATCTACCACTGTCTTAGGATGCCCCAGCCCCTTAAGACACTCAATCCCTAACTCTCTCTTTCCCATACGATTAAGGAGCCCTAAAAGACGACGAAACATCGACTCGCCAAGCCCCCTCCTTTCACTACAATTCACCCATGGCAGCAGGGGGAAAACGTAAGGTCATTAAAAGCATCACCGTTCAAGAATTTCTCGAACGCCACGGCAACGATCTACAACTCAGTATCGAGCATCCAGTCGTCGGCCTTGATCGACTCATCGAAGAACCCGCCGTCAACCGCCCCGGCCTCGCCCTCGCCGGCTTCGTCGACTACTTCGCCCACAAGCGGATCCAAGTCCTTGGTAACTCAGAAAAATCATACCTCAAAAAACTTAGCGATGATCTCCGCATCCAACGCTTCACGCAACTTTGCGAGCAAGATTTCCCCTGCATCATTATCGCCCGCGATCACCAACTCGGCCCAGACCTGAGCGCCATCGCCCGGGACCGAAACATCGCCGTCATCAACTCCCCTTGCCCCACCATGTCGGTCCTCAATGCCGCCACCATAAAGCTCGAGGAAGAGTTCGCCCCTCGCACCCTTTTTCATGGCTGCATGGTCGACTACCGTGGCATCGGCGTTCTCATCATGGGGCCGAGCGGATCGGGAAAAAGTGAAACCGCCATCGGACTCCTCGAAAAAGGAGCTGCCCTCGTCGCGGACGACGTCGTAAACCTCAAACAAGTCGGCGGTGAACTCTCCGCCTCCGCCAAAGACTTCGCCCGCGGTTATCTCGAAATGCGCGGCATCGGCATCATCAACGTCGCCAACCTCTACGGACTCTCCGCGATCCGCCCAGAGAAACGACTCGACCTCGTCGTCGAACTCAAACCCGCCACCGACCTCAACAAAGTCGACCGACTCGGCATCTCCCAAAAGAAATTCAAAATCCTCGACACCGAGATCCCTCTCGTCGAAATCCCCGTCGCCGCTGGTCGCGACACCGCGCGCCTCATCGGTGTCGCCGCCCTCGATCTCCAACTTCGGCGCATCGGCTACGACATGGCGGATGAATTCAACCAGCGCCTCCTCGCGCAAATGAACCCCAGCTAAGATGTCCGCGAAATCTTCGTGGCACCTCTACCTCATTCGCTGTGGCGACGACTCCCTCTATTGCGGCATCGCCACTGATGTCGAACGACGTTTCTCTGAGCACCAATCCCAAAGCCCCAAATCCGCCAAATACCTTCGCGGCAGGCTTCCCCTAAAACTCGTTTACCAAAAAGAAATTGGAAACCGCTCTGAAGCGACTAAAGAAGAAATGCGCATCAAAAAACTGAGCCGCAAAGACAAAGAAAAACTCATCACTAACTGATTTTCAAAATTTTAGAGATGCAAGCCGACTCCAAATCATTATACAAAAAACACCTATGAAAAAACTCTTCCTGCTACTTCTCCTCCCCTTTCTCACTCAGTGCTCATCTCAATCAACCTCAGGATCGGGATCAGGTGCCGAACTTCCCCCCATCCTCGCCAGCCCAGCTCGAGCCAAAGCTTGGGGAGCACCCCGAACCGTCAAAGACTCTAGCGGATTTATCTCAACCTACATCAACCCCTCAAACCCCAAGGAAATGATCCGCATTTTCGGCACCAACAAGATGTTGCCCTTCTTTGTTTACCCGCCAAACATCAAAGGAACCAAAATCGTCAATGGCGTTGCCACGCAAGCCGACGAGGCCCAACTTTGGACTAAGCTTCCTCTCGTCGGCAAAACCGCCAAACTCTACCAATCCAGCTTTCCAAGCGCCTCTAAAGCTGCCGAATTCCGAACCCTCGGCATGACTCTCAAAGATCCCTCCGGAAACAGCGGGCAATATCGCATCGAAGCGGAAGGCACGAAAAATCAGGTGCGAACTTGGCTAAGCGAGTTACGCTTCGGTCAATAATGACCGCCCCTAAAACCGCCCTCATCACCGGAGCCAATGGAGGCATCGGCTCCGCCCTTGCTCGGAAACTCGCTTCCTCCGGGACCCAACTCGTCCTCGCAGGGCGCAACGAACCCGCCCTTTCTGCCCTCGCCAACGAACTCGGTGCAAAGGCCATCGTCACCGACTTCACTCACCCTGATCAAGTCGCCACCTGCGTCACCGAAACGCTCGCCCACCTTGGCAGCATCGATGCCGCCGCTCACTGCATCGGCTCCATCCTCCTTAAACCCGCCCACCTCACCTCAGTTCCAGATTGGCAAGCGACCATCGATACCAATCTTAACTCCGCCTTCTACCTCCTCAACCAACTCGCTCGCCCCATGAGTCAAAGCGGGGGTGCCATCGCTTTCGTCACTTCCGTCGCTGCCGAAAAAGGTCTCTCAAATCACGAGGCCATCACCGCCGCCAAAGCGGGCCTTGCCGGACTCACCCGCTCCGCCGCCGCCACCTACGCCAAGCAACAACTCCGCATCAACTGTGTCGCCCCCGGTCTCACCGACACCCCCCTCGCTGCCCCCATCACCGGAAACGAAGCTGCACGAAAATTCTCCGAAGCAATGCACCCCCTCGGCCGACTCGGCACCGCCGAAGAAATCGCCAACGCCCTCTTCTTCCTCCTCTCACCAGAGAACACCTGGATCACCGGCCAATCCCTCTCAGTCGATGGCGGCCTCTC